>NZ_SLXV01000038.1 GCF_004341445.1 Baia soyae | reverse complement strand
AAGTTAGCCACCTCTTTTTTGGCGTTTGTATATCTGGCTTCCATTTTTAGACTGGCTCAGTGAGATAGAAAATAGTTTTAAGACACACCCTAGTTACAAATAGAAACACGCCCCCTAGAATGAAGCATCTGGAGGCGTGTTTTTTAGCTGTTTGAGCAGGTCAAATTATAAAATTTTTACCTTAAAGTCTTTCAAGAACTTTTCAAAAGCAGGTCCTGCGTACTGAGCACGCTTTTGCTCATCTTTAACATCTTTCAACTTCTTGGTAGCACGCTCTGTTACTTTCATAACATGGTAACCATAATCTGTTTTGACTGGGTCACTAATTTTATTTAAAGGAAGAGTTTCGGCTGCTTTTTTAAATTCGGGTACAAACTGGCCTGTAGCTCCTTCATAAGAGCCTGCATTTTCTTTGGATCCCGGATCGTCAGAGAATTCTTTAGCAAGCGCTTTGAAATCTCCACCTTTTTCTAGCTTCTGCTTTACTTCTAAAGCACGTTTCTTCGCTTCTTCATCCGTTCTTTTCTTACCGTCTGGAAGCTCAAGACCAATCAAGATGTGATTTAACTTAGCGTCTTCATAGTCGAAATTGTTATAGATATACTCTTCGCGTTGTGAGAGTAAACCAAGGATTTCTTTGAGGTCCTCACGTGTAGTGCCTCTTTCTTTCAAAACCTCATCCACTGATTTCGCCTTACTTCCTGATGCCTGATACATCTTCAAGACTTCTGGCTCATCTTTCTTAAAAGTCTCTTCTGCCTTTTTCACAAAATCGCCTTTTTTACTCGGATCTTTATCTGCTACAAAGTGGAAGCTCGCATAATTTTTTATCATCTCTTCTTTTGCTTTCGGATCTGCAAGTCCTGGAGCCGTTTGAGGTTGCAGGAAGGCAACAACGTTTAAGAAAGCATTAAACTTGCCTTCTTCTACTTTACCACCCTCGTACTCAGCAATTACTTTCGTACTCTTGGTATCAAAAGGTTTAAACTCTGGAAGCTTCATTGCTTGATCCGCTGCATCCGGCTTCTTTTCCGTTTCTTTTTTAGACGTACATGCTGCGGCTAAAGATGATAAGACAAGTGCAAGAGCAATAATCCCTGCAACCCATCTACGCTTTCGGAACTGTGACATTTGGTTCGACCCCTCTCATTTTCGGTACTGTCTCATATTGTATCAGAAACTGTTCAATCATTTCTAGGACGGCACGAGTAGACAGACCTGCCATTTTAAATGTTATCCCAATCTTTTGCCCCGCCGCAAGCCGAATTCGACCTGGGAAGTTTTGGGCAATCTTAAATAACTTCTGTCCATCTATCCGTTGATTTTCTTCTTCCCGTAACCTCAAGGTGATTTCTGTGCCTTTTTGGTCAATACTCTCCATCCCATACTGAATGGCATAAGCACGGATTTTAGCAACTTTAAGCAGGTTTTGTACAGGTTCAGGCAAATCACCAAAGCGATCTTCCATCTCCTCTTCTAACTCTACCACTGCGTCCAGCTCTGTAACAGCACGAATCTTTTTATACAACTCAATTTTTTGTTTCTCATCACGAATGTAATCGGAAGGCAGATACGCATCTACACTCATCTCAATTTGAATCTCTTTCTCTTCAACTGGTGTCTTCCCTTGGATTTCAGCTACAGCCTCTTTTAGCATCTGGCTATATAGTTCAAATCCAACCGTAGCAATGTGTCCATGCTGTTCGGCCCCGAGCAGATTTCCTGCTCCACGGATGGATAGATCTCGCATCGCAATCTTAAACCCAGATCCAAGCTCCGTAAACTCTTTAATCGCTTGTAGACGTTTCTCAGCAGTTTCCGATAAAATTTTATCCCTCTGGTACGTGAAATAGGCATACGCAATCCGATTCGAACGACCCACACGGCCTCGTAGCTGATACAACTGTGATAGTCCCATCTTATCTGCGTCATGGATGATAAGTGTATTCACATTTGGAATATCGACCCCTGTCTCAATAATCGTCGTACTGACTAAGACATCGTACTCACCATCTAGGAAGTCGAGCATCGTCTTTTCTAACTCATTTTCATTCATCTGGCCGTGAGCGATCGCCACCCGTGCTTCGGGCACCAACATCCGAATCTGTTCGGCCATCTGGTCGATATTATGAACTTGATTATAGAGGAAATACACCTGTCCATCCCGCGCCATCTCACGTTCAATCGCTTCCCGCACTAAGGCACCTGAATACTCCAAGACATATGTCTGAACAGGGAAGCGATTCTCTGGCGGAGTTTCAATGACAGAGAGATCCCTTACCCCCATCATCGCCATGTGGAGTGTACGCGGAATCGGGGTAGCTGTAAGGGTTAAGACATCAATATTATGTTTGAGCTGTTTGATCTTTTCTTTGTGTTTGACACCAAATCGTTGCTCTTCATCGATAATAAGTAGTCCTAGATCTTTATAATGAATCTCTTTAGATAGCAGTCGATGCGTTCCAATGACGATATCAACGATCCCGTTCTTCAAACCGTCCAATGTCTCTTTCTGTTCCTTTCGTGAACGAAAACGACTCATCACCCGAACTTGCACAGGGAAATCAGCAAATCGCTCTCGAAACGTTTCATAATGCTGTTGTGCCAGAATCGTCGTCGGAACGAGTAAAGCCACCTGTTTACCATCCATAGCCGCCTTAAAAGCTGCTCGCACTGCCACTTCTGTCTTCCCATAACCTACATCCCCACACAAAAGCCGATCCATTGATTGACTACTCTGCATATCCTTCTTAATCTCTTCTATGGAACGTAATTGGTCAGGGGTCTCTTCATACGGGAACATCGCTTCAAAATCCCGTTGTAACGATGAGTCTCTTGGAAAAGAGTACCCTTTTGCTTCTTGGCGTTGTGCATATAACTCGATTAAATCTTGCGCGATATCTTGCACAGAGGTACGAACTTTGTTCTTTACCTTGCTCCATTCACTACCACCCAAACTATATACCTTAGGTGTTTTCTCTTCCGCCCCCACATACTTTTGAACCAGATCAATCTGTTCAACAGGTACATAGAGCTTATCATTACTCGCATATTGAATATGTAGATAATCTTTATGCAATCCGCCCACATTTAGCGTTTCAATCCCTATATAGCGACCAATTCCGTGATTGACATGTACCACATAATCTCCAGGCTTTAAATCTTGGTAATCCTTAATTTTTTCAGCGTGATCTAGTTTGCTAGATCGACGAGGGCGTCGTTGTTTTTGCGTAAATACTTCACTTTCTGTAATCACGACAAGTCGCATCGAACCCAGTTCAAATCCACTTTGAAGGGCATGCAAACGGACAACCGGCTTACCTGGTAAAGGGGGTTGTTCTGAATTATCCCGATGCACATCCATTCCATAATCAGAGAGAACTCTTTCCAGTCGCTCGAGCCGCTCTCCACTACTCGCCGTAAAAATAACCCGATAATTCGCTTTGACGAAACGGTCCCATTCCGCTTTCAAAACATGCATCTGACCATGGAATTGTTGCATTCCTTTACAAATGAATTGGACAATGTTTTGAGGTTGTGCACTTGGGATCTGTCTCATAAATAAAGAGAGATAAACGCGAGGATGCCCCGTATGCGAAACCACTTCATCAAACGAAAGCGAGACTTTTAACTGGGGCAGGAACTCCCCTTGTTGCAATAAAGCCGTCTGCCATTCCCCTTCTTCACGCTCCATCTGACGAGCGCTTTCCCCAATTCTCATCGGTTCATCTAAAACAATAAATGTATCCGCAGGCATATAATCAATTAAACTATGATAATCTGGGTAGATCTGAGAAACATACTTATAAATCCCCGTCACCATCATCCCTTGACGAAGCTGCTCTACATCCCAACCGATCTGCTCCTTAAGTTTCTCACGCAAGGTTTCATCTTGAACTTTTTTTAATCGCGCTTGTAACATCTCATTTACTCGCTCTGCGGACTGCTTTAACATATCTTGACTGGCGAATAACTCACGAGCAGGTGGAACCGTAATCGAATTCACTTTCTCCACAGATCGTTGTGAAGTTACGTGGAACGTGCGAATCGAATCCACATCATCATCAAACCACTCAATCCGAACGGGATCTACAAAAGGTACAGGATAGATGTCCACAATCCCACCACGAACACTAAATTCACCACGCTTTTCTACCAGCTCAACGCGTTCATAACCTAAATTCACCAATTGCTCCACTAACGGATCAATCGGCAAGTTTGCTCCCACTTCAATTTCAATATGACTTCTTTCAAAAATCTTCTTCGAGGGAAATAATTTTCGAAGTCCAGAGAAAGGAACCACTAATACCCCTCGAAATCCTTTTGAAAGTTTTGACAATACATCAATCCGTTCAGGCAATGTATCATGACTTGCCAATGCGATTTCCGTTGTCACTAATTCATTTGCTGGATAAAGAAGAACTTCTTCTTTTGGTAGTAGCTCTTGGAGGTCTTCCACCATTTTTTGTGCTTGGTTCAAATTATGCGCAACCAAAAGAAGCGGGCGTTTCGTCTTTTGGTAGAGCGCCGCTATATATACACAACGCGCCGTTCCCGTTAATCCGGTTACCAGCTGTTCTCTAAAGCCTTGTTCCAGTCCTACTAAGGTTGACTGGAAATCTCGATCTTGTTCCATCAGATAGACGAGCGGTCCCACATTGTTCCTCCTCAAATTCCATCATATCTAGAAAAAAGAAGCCTTAGCTTGCGATCGCTAAGGCTATTTTTTTGGATTTATCTGAAAATCATTTCATGACCCATAACCCCAGCCAGCCATTACGAATAGAGGTGGGGTAACACGGTTCGCTCTGGATATTGGTCAAAAACCTGCTGACATGTGTCGCAGGTTACCCAAATCCGATTCGTACCATCTTCATCATTGGTTATTATATCCTGCCATTCTTCTGGGGTCAACCGATCCAGTCCCAGTTGAACATCGGACACTTGACTCTGCTCAAAGCGTCCTTGAACCAATTGACAATGGGGGCAAACATATTCCCAAGCCAAGTAGATCTCCTCCTTAAGGAAATCAATTTGGTCTTAGTATTGCCGTTAGAAGAAGATGTATTCTAATCTCATCCATTAAATCGATTCATGGCTAATAAAAACGATTCCTCCACCCATGTCTCAACGGCCTGGGATGCACGATCGGCAGCACCCTCAGCAAAGGGCATCTCTTCCTTCGAAAACGGCGATAGCACATAGTCTGGCACCGCAAGCGAAATTGGTCTACCAATTCCCAGACGAATTCGTTTAAACTGATCTGTTCCTAGATGCGCGATGGTCGACTTCATCCCGTTATGACCTCCCGCACTCCCTTTCGTACGTAGGCGCACCTCTCCGAGTGGTAGATCCATCTCATCATAGATGATAACCAGATCCTCTATATCCATCTTGAGCCAGTCAATCGCAGGGCGAATCGATTCACCTGATAAATTCATATAAGTCATCGGCTTTAATAGGATGACTTTCTCCCCACGTACCACCCCTTCCCCGACGATTCCCTTCCACTTTTCTCTATTTAGCGGGATTCCCCACCGCTCACTTAATCGGTCAATCGCCCAGAAACCAATATTATGGCGTGTAGACTCATATTTCTTCCCTGGATTCCCTAAACCTACGATTAACTTCATGTTCCTCTGCCTCATCTCTATGTAAAAAATGGCACAACCCCTTCTTGAGAAGTTGTGCCATCTCTACAAACTTAGTCGAATAGCTTACTTACTGATTGTTCATGATGAACACGCATGATTGCTTCGCCTATTAACGGAGCGACTGATAGGATTTTCGTTTTATCTAACATTTTATCACCCGGTAGCGGGATGGTATCCGTTACCACCATCTCGGTAATATTCGCTTCACGGATACGTGAAATCGCCGGACCCGAGAACACAGGATGCGTACAGCAAGCAAATACTTCTTTAGCACCTTTATCTAAGATTGCATTTGCCGCCAACGTAATCGTTCCTGCTGTATCGATCAAATCGTCGATAATAATCGCTGTTTTCCCGCTAACATCACCCACGATATTCATCACTTCGGACACATTAGGCTCTGGGCGACGCTTATCGATAATCGCGATCGGAGCTCCTAGACGCTCTGCCAATCGACGAGCACGAATCACGCCCCCATGATCTGGAGAAACCACGACAACATCCTCAAGATTTTTACTCTGGAAATATTCTGCTAAAATTGGCACACCCAACAAATGATCGACAGGGATGTTAAAAAAGCCCTGAATCTGGGTGGCATGAAGATCCATCGTGATGACTCGATTTGCACCTGCTGTTTCAATTAAATTCGCCACTAGCTTCGCCGTAATCGGATCACGAGCACGCGCTTTACGATCCTGTCTTGCATAGCCATAGTAAGGCAGTACAACATTAATTGTCCCCGCAGATGCCCGTTTCAGTGCATCTACCATCACTAACATTTCCATAAGGTTTTGATTGACAGGGTTACATGTAGATTGGATCACATATACATCCGAACCTCGAACACTTTCATTCAACTTAATATGGATTTCTCCATCGCTAAACTTTCCAACTTGAGCATCTCCAAGAGGAATACCAATATGATCACAAATTTTCTGCGCCAAATCTGGGTTTGAATTACAACTAAATATCTGTAAACGTGAGCGATTAACTGACATGTGATGAATGCCTCCGAATTTGTGCTTACTTGTTACTATCTTTAATCTTTTCCATAAGGAGCTTGGCATAGCCTTCTTTCGTTACTTGACGCTGTCTTGCAATCGCAAATGAATCTTCTGGAACACGATCCGTGATGGTTGAGCCTGCTGCTACATAAGAACCTTTTTCAAGCATAACAGGGGCCACTAAATTCACATTACAACCTACAAATGAATCATCTTTAATCGTTGTTTTATGCTTTCTAAACCCATCATAGTTTACCGTTACTACACCACAAGCAATATTTACATTTTCGCCAACTTCGGCATCTCCTACATACGCTAAATGAGCCACCTTCGTTCCAGATCCTAGCTCAGCCTTTTTCAAATCCACAAAACAGCCGATTTTTACATCCTCAGCTAGCTTTGTACCTGAACGCACGTATACAAAAGGCCCTACACCTGCATTCTTTTCAATTGAGCTCTCATGCATCACTGTATAGGATATGTTACTTGAGTCAGCTACAGACACGTCTCGGAGGTCCGCATTCGGCCCAATCTGGCAGGATTCCCCAATCACCGTTTGTCCACGTAAAAAACAACCCGGCTCAATAACAGTGTCCGCGCCAATGACGACATCCGCTTCGATATAGGTATTCTCAGGATGAACAATCGTTACCCCATTTAACATATGTCCGCGAAGAATTCGCTCACGCATTAACTTTTCAGCTTCCGCTAGTTGCAAACGATCGTTTACACCCATCGCTTCATTTACATCTTGAATCACTTCTGCGCTAATGCGCTCTCCACCTTCACGTAAGATCGAGAGGGCATCCGGAAGGTAATATTCACCTTGCGCATTATGATTATCTACTTTTTCTAGGGCAGCAAACAATTTTTGATTATCAAAACAGAAAGTACCCGTATTTATCTCTTGGATAAGTAATTCATCATCGGTAGCATCTTTATGCTCCACGATACGCTCTACGCTTCCATCTTCATAGCGGACAACCCGTCCATAGCCTGTTGCATCCTGCATATGGGCCGTTAAAACCGTTGCCGCAGCTCCCGATGTTTGATGCGTCTCAACAAGTCTTTGTAGCGTTTCTTTTGTAAACAGAGGATGATCTCCATTTAAAACAATCGTTGTGCCTTGTATGTCTTGAAGTAACGGCTTTGCCTGCATCACCGCATGAGCTGTTCCAAGTTGCTGTTCTTGTTCTACAAATAACACTTCAGAAGATAATTTCGCTTTTACTGTTTCGCCTAAATAGCCAACTACCATAATGGTTTTCGATGTGCCGATCGCATGTAATTGATCAATTACGTGCTGTACCATCGGCTTTCCGCAAACAGGGTGAAGTACTTTATGTGTTTTGGACTTCATTCTTGTACCTTTCCCTGCTGCTAAAATCACCGCAAAGAGATTCTGCATACTCGATTTATGCCCCCGTTTCCTAGCAAACTTCCTTCCTGAATATATCCCAAAGTATACATGATTGCAACCAACGAATCCTTGTCCGCCTAGACGACAAAAAATCATCCTAAATAAGGATGATTTTTTGGATCATATCTATACAATTTATGCGTCCATGATCATGGCGCTTGGAACGGCTACCATGTCCACTGGATCTTCCGTTCGATTGTACACTTCCAATACAGCCGCTTCGATTTTTTCTCGGCTCGAAGGTGAGATTGGATGTGCAATATCACGGAAATCCCCATCAGGAGTACGTTTGCTCGGCATTGCCACAAACATTCCATTATTTCCATCAATCACACGGATATCATGTACTACAAATTCACTATCAATTGTTATTGAAGCAATCGCACGCATTCTACCTTCTCGATTTACTTTTCTGAGACGCACATCTGTTATTTGCATCCTAATACACCACCCATTTCCAAAGATGACATAGTTCTACATTTCGAGATGGATTGTTTATTTCCTGCTAAAAAATGGGATTCAGGTAAAATTTTTTCTCATAATTCGGATGCAAAGATGATTCTATGCTATTTCTTAACTGCGATTACTTCCATCTCAATCAAGACATCCTTAGGCAAACGTGCCACTTCGACACAAGAGCGGGCAGGACGATGGTCCATGAAGTACTCTGCATAAATTTCATTAATCGTTTGGAACTGGTTCATATCTTTAATGAATAGTGTAGTCTTCACTACCTGCTCCAGTGTTGACCCTGCTTCTTGCAGAACTGCTTCCACATTGCGCAAGACCTGATGCGTTTGTTCCACGATCCCACCTGTAACTAGCGCTCCCTCAGCTGTTAATGGAATCTGTCCGGATGTAAAGATCATATCTCCTACAACCATCCCTTGCACATACGGACCAATGGCCTGAGGAGCATTACTCGTTGCAATTTTTTGCATATTTTTCTCCGCCTTTCTCTGCTACATTGTTATATATGGTACAGAGTTGTTTTGATCTTTACGATTTTCACTCTCTACCAAGTTTTTTTGATAATCAGTATATTAGGGGTGAATAGACTAGGGGCTGTGGGTAGATACGCCGCCCCAGACTATTTCTAATATTTAATTACTCAACAAACCTATCCTGAAACACATTCCCAATCCCCACTCGAAGCGTACGATCTCGTTCATGTATCTCAGACACACTTATCAAAGAAACAAAATCATCGACAAGCCGCCCTGGAACATGAGCTTCGGCGAGGACTCCTACACCAACAACAGTCGCATCAAACTCAAAACATAGATCTTGCAGACCGCGAACTGTTCCACCAGCCTTCATAAAATCATCAATAATCAGCACCAGCACACGTGATCCCTGAGGAAGGCTTCGCTTTGATAACGAAAGCGGCTTTAACTTCCCACTCGATCCCGAAACAGTGTTAACTGTTACAACAGATCCCTCTGTAACTCGATAATCGTAACGAGCAATCACGACCGGAACACGTAGATAGTTCGCTACGGCATAGGCTAAGGGGATTCCTTTGATCTCGACTGTCAAGATGGCATCGATCTTAACACCCGCAAATAAAGTAGCCCAAATGCGGCCCACTTCGCTAAGCAATGTGGGATTCCCCAACAGATCGGACATATATAGGAAGCCACCTGGTAGAATCCGTTCTGGTTTTTCCAGCTGCACACATAGATCCGCTAAAATTTCTTCTGTACGTGTCAAATCCAGCTTTGGGATATAACGAACCCCACCAGCCGCCCCTGCTACTGTCTCTAATTCACCGCTACCTTCGTTCCGAAAAACTTCATCAATAATCGTTAGATCCTCACTAATTGATGACTTAGCAGACTGATATCTCTTCGCAAATGTTGTCAGTGGGATAAGTTTATAAGGCTGGGAGAGTAGTTGATTCGTTAGATCTACTAGCCTCGCACTCCGCTTCCATTTCTCTTTTTCCATCAAAATACCTCCGAAAATCCGAATATCATGACGGAAATATACCATTATGTACGGGTTTAATCAAGTGTAGACTTAAATTAAACCCCTAACATTCGCACTGCAAAAACTTGATCGCAGAATCCTCGAAGACCATTTACAATTCTCTTCGCTCGTGATTCCTTTCGCACCAATCCAAATACGGTGGGACCACTCCCGGACATTAAGACCCCATCGGCACCGAATTGCTCCATCTTTTGTTTGATCTTATAAACCTCAGGATATAAGCCGATTGTAACTGGTTCTAGTACATTTCCTAGATTCGAAATTACATTTTCATATGAGCCAGTTTGTAGCGCATCAATCATCGCTCTGGTATCCGGATGTGTCGTAATTTCACCGACTTGGAGCTTTCCAAACACATCTCCCGTTGAAACACCATGCGTTGGTTTTGCAAGCACCACCCAACAACTAGGCGGAGATATGATCGGAGTTAGGATCTCCCCTCTACCTTCGGCAATCGCTGTATCCCCATAGATACAAAACGGTACATCCGAACCGATCTCAGCTCCGATCTCAGCTAATTCTTCTAATGATAAACCTAGATTCCATAAACGGTTACATCCTCGCAGAGTCGCTGCCGCATCGCTACTTCCTCCAGCGAGTCCTGCTGCTACTGGAATATGCTTATAAATTTTTATATTCACACCGCGATCAATACCTGTTTTTTGTTGTAGTAACTTCGCCGCAAGGTAAGCCAGATTCCGCTCATCTTGCGGAACGAGGCCTGATGTACTTTCAAGCGTAATTCCTGAGTAAGGTAGATCCATAAGGTCGATTCGGTCAGCCAAATCAACAGTTGTCATCACCATCTCTAAATCGTGATAGCCATCTGGGCGTTTGCGGAGTGCATCTAAGGTTAAATTGATCTTAGCGGGTGCTTTTTCTGATGTGTACATTTCTCTTCCCCCCAGCACCTTGTCATTTCTCTTCCGAATGTATCTGATGTTCCTATTGTACCACGCTAATCCCATACTCGAAATGAAAAAAGAAAAGCCGAGGATTACTCCCCAGCTACCCTAAGCCTAGCTTATATTCGATTACGGCTTCTGAACTAGTTGTTCCTGTGCGATCTGGATGGCGCGTTTGACCATGTTTCCTGCGTCACTTGCTTTAATGCCACCCCAACCATCACGCTCTACAACATCATAAAATCCTAGCTCTTTTGCTAATTCGACCTTAAAGGACTCGGACATTACACCTCGACGACGTGACATGATCCATTCCTCCTCGTTGTTTCAAGTAGACATGTAGGGTACCTATAGTATCTGATGGGTCACTGCCATTTATGTAAAAAAAACAAGACCCTAGGGGCCTTGTCCGATTATTGAGTACTGATGTACTTAACTGGAATAAGTTGGTCATTTTGAAACACTTTCAACTCGACTGATTCCGTCAGTATATCCGCATAACTGTATGAAACGCGTTCAAAGGCGTGTTGATCTTCATCTAACTTCACAATAAAAACGGAAGGGTATGTTTCTTCTAATATACCCGTACGTTCAATGGTCTTACGGCGTCCACTGTTCGCTTTTAATCGGATTCTTTCTCCAATAAAGCTGTCCAGAGTTAGCTTGATTTCAGATAGAGCATTTTTGCCCATAAATTCGACCACCTCACTTGTAGAAGATTATATAACAAATGAGGCTTGAAGTCAAATTAGGTATTATAGCAGTGAACAAATCCTTTTGTCAATCATATTTTTTATCGTGTAAAGCGATCCGCTACAGCAGATGCCGCATAGGATTCGGGCTTAATTTTCGCTTCATATCCAACTGCCGTTACCCAGCCAACCACCTCTTGAATCACCTTACGCGTTTCTCCTTGTTGCCCGATATCCAGATGAATTTCCATCGGTATATCTGAAAACATACGGAAGAATCCATGCTCTTTTAATAGGTCTACACAAGTCAAACTATACTCGGTTTCCCGATAGATTCGATAACGTAACTCTTTCATCTGACTATGTGTTCGCTTTGTATAGAAGAAAAGCGCCCCTTTTCCAACTCTTTGTATGATGATCGCTGTTACAAAAACAGTCTCTTTATAACGGGTCATCGAGTCGGTCCCTATCATCAACTTATATCCCGAGTTAGGATCTTCCCGCACATACTTCTGAATCTCAGACATCATTTCCTCGAAGCTACATTTACCCCTTCGTGGATGATAAAAATGCACAAGTATCCCTCCAGATTTGAGTCAAGGAACTCGAATCACACTACCTTCCTTGAGAAAAACGCTCCCATGCTTCTGTTAGAACTGCAAATTCAGCTAGATGCAAGGTTTCTCCTCTTCGCTGTGGATCAATTCCCGCTTGAGTCAGAAATTCTGCCACATCTGTTTTCGCCAAATGAGAGAAAAGCTGGGAATGGAGTGTGTTTAATAGTGTTTTCCGACGCTGGGCAAAGGATGCTCTTACTATTTTAAAGAATAAACCTTCATTCGATACGTTCACAGCAGGCTCCGGTCGTCTCGATAACTTAACAACAGCAGAATCCACATTAGGCCTCGGCACAAATACATGGCTCGGGACTTTCGTAACAAGGGAGGTTTCTGTGTAATACTGAACCAAAACACTAAGCGATCCGTAGTCTTTGGTCCCTGGTTTCGCTACTAGACGATCCGCTACCTCTTTTTGAATCATGATTACAATATTTTGGAGAGGAAGCCTCTCTTCTAATAAACGAATCAAAATCGGTGAAGTAACGTAGTAAGGAAGATTTGCCACAACGTGAATACTATTACATTCCCCAAAGTTTTCCGAAATAATCTCATGAAAGTCTACTTTCAAAGCGTCACCATGAATCACTTCTATATTCGACTGCTTCTCAAAAATTTCTCGTAGTACCGGGATGAGACGTTGATCTAGCTCCACAGCAACGACTTTCTTAGCACGTTCACTTAAACGTTCCGTGAGAGCACCAATTCCAGGGCCAATTTCAATGACACCCGCCTGTTCATCCAAGTCTGCCGCATCCACAATTCGTTCTAACACTCGATCATCAGTTAAGAAGTTTTGTCCTAAGCTTTTTTTTAAGCCAAGTTTGTATTTGGCAAGGATTTGCTTTGTATTTTGTGAAATCGTTCTATGTGACATCCTCTAGTTCCTCTCTTACCTGTAACCAGGCACTAATCAGCTCTTCTTTTGAAACCTGTAGGGCATGAAGTCGCTGATAAAAATTTTTGGCATTGGCAAACCCAATTCCTAAGCGATCGGCTACTTTTTGACGTAACCAACTCGAATCAGGAAAACCTGTGAATCCCATATCAATATAGTCTTCCCAAGAAATGGACTCTACTTGCTCATAACCCACATCACTTCTTACATGGAGCAATGCTTCGCGAATATCCTCACATTTTGCATGTTCAATCCCGATCTTCTTCCGACCTCTTGCCTTATCTTGCGGTAAGAAAGCATGTTTGACCCCGGGCACCTCTTGCGAAATCACTCGACGGATTCGTTCCCCTGCATAATCAGGGTCTGTAAATATTATGACGCCTCGCTTCGATTGGGCACGGCGCACTTGATCAATTACTTCTTTTCCAATTGCGGAGCCTCTCGTTTCGATGGTATCTGCTTTTACAGCGCGTTTAATCGTAACGGTATCATTTCTGCCTTCTACTACGATCATTTCATGTATCTGAACCTCTGACAATGTCTTTTACACAACCTTTACAAACGTTGTAAGTTGGGATTTTAGATCTATCATTATCCGTTTATGAATGAAATTAGGTAATCCATTTAACAACACTGAAATGAAAGGGCTTGTTAGAAATTAGACCATGGAGTTTGTCCCGGGTCATGTATCTGACCACAGCTCAAATAGTGAGTCTGCGAGGATGTGGAAAAGCAAGTCCGCTCCGTCCCTCTTCAAAAAACATGGATAAAGTCTTCTATCTAGTATCCACAAACTGTTTTTTCTTTTTCTTTTCTTAAAGCTGGTTGAAAACAAAATTTGATTAGGAGAAGGGAGAGTCTGTTCGACCATTGCGATGTTAGCGATCCTACTTAGCATAGAGATCCGTAGCATGGGGCGCTTTTGGTGCAACATGTCTGAGCGTTCTTTGCGAGTTTTGCACCTGCCCCAGCGGAGGATCGCGGAGCGGACAGTTCTGCTTCCCTGCAGGATCGGTATTGAGCTGTGGTCGAACAGACTCTCCCAGCTCTGATCTAATGATACGCAAAACTATTCTTTTATCCTAAGCTAATTAGCAGAGTTGGGAACCCGAAACAGCCGCATAGCATTATCTGTTGTAATCCGAGCAAGTTCCTCCACCGAAATCCCTCGAATCTCAGCAATTTGCTCCGCAACGAGCCGCACATAGCCAGTTTCGTTCCTTTTCCCTCGGTACGGATGCGGAGCCAAATAAGGACAGTCCGTCTCTAACAACAGACGATCTTCCGGCACCAAACGAGCGATCTCTTTAGGAAGCTTTGCATTTTTAAAGGTAACAGGGCCCCCGAGTCCAATGTAAAAATTCATCTCAAGAGCGGCTTCCATGATGGCCTCATCGCCTCCGAAACAATGCAACACGCCTCCTACTTCCTCAGCATGTTCCGATCCCAGAATGCTAATCACATCCTCATGAGCATCCCGATCGTGAATGATAATAGGAAGTTTTACTTCACGTGCCAGCCGAATCTGCTCTTTAAAAACATGTTCCTGCACGTCTTTCGGAGAAGTATCCCAGTGATAGTCTAACCCCATCTCACCCAATGCTATTACTTTTGGATGCGCAGTTAGTTCGCGTAGGTAGGCAAGATCCTCTTCTTGGTAGTAGATTGCATCTGTCGGATGCCAGCCTACTGCACTATAAATGAAATCATACTTCTCCGCTAGCTCGATAGAAGACTTGATGGTCTCTCTGTTAAAGCCTACATTTAACATCCAGCTAACTCCGTACTCTTCTCTAGCACGACGGATCACTTCTTCCAGGTCTTGATCAAACTGTTTATCATTCAGGTGTGTATGTGTGTCAAAAATCATATTCGACATCCTCTCTAAAGGAAAAACAGCCCTCGATGGACTGTTATGGTTCGAGTTGTTGCATTTGGCTAAATGGCATTAGAACAAGCTCGGCTCGGCCGACAACCTCTTTTTCATCAACCGGACCAATGGCACGACTATCCTCACTGTGAGGGCGATTATCACCTAACACATAGATATCTCCTGCGGGCACGACCACTTCTTCAAAAGAGGTACTAGGATCTATTTTATTAGCAATGTACGACTCGCCTACTTCTTTATCATTACGAAATAGCTTCCCATTGGTAATCTTAATATGATCACCAGGTAGACCAATCACCCGCTTAATAAAGTCCTTCCCTTCCTTCGAGTGGAAAACGACGATTTCTCCATATTTGGGCTCCTTGATCTTATAAATAAACTTGTTGACGATCAAAAGCTCATTCCCCTTCAATGTCGGATACATCGATTCACCCTTTACTTGATAAGGTGCGAAAAATATATATCGACAGATCAGTAAAATCGCCGTAGCCACTAAAGCCGCCATGATCCATTCACGAAGTGTCCTATTCTCCCCCGCCATCTATTGTCCTCCTGCTCTTACGCTCTTTTATTTTACACGTGTACCATTTGGAATATCAGCAGAGACAGTAGACAGTACTAATTTCTCTCCTTCTTTCGCTGCTAGGATCATACCTTCCGATTGCTCGCCCCGTAATTTTACTGGTTTTAAGTTGGTGACTACAATCACCTTCGTCCCCACAATCTCCTGTGGTTGATAAAACTCAGCAATGCCAGAGACAACCTGACGTTTCTGCGTTCCGAGATCCAGTTGCAACTTAAGAAGACGATTCGCGCCTTTTACTGGCTCTGCCTCGAGAATCTCGCCCACTTTTAACTCTACCTTCATAAATTCATCAATGCTGATAAAGTCATCTTGTACTTGTACTTCCACTACCTCTTGCTTCGTTCCTGCTCCGGATTCCGCTTGATCAATTCCTTTATGCTGAGCGGCTGTATCTTTCATCATTTGAACGATTGCCTCCACTTCCACTTTGCCGTCTAAACGCGGAAAGATTGGATTTTGTTTATAAATCGGTACACCCGAGCAAAGCGCACCAAACTGATAAATGCTATCCCACTTCTTCTCTTCCTCAGTCTGAATGCCTATCTGCTCCCAAATCAAAAGAGGTGTCTTTACTAAGAACGGCTGAATACAAACACTTACGATCCGTACCACTTCTAGTAAAGAATACAGAACAGAGCCTAAAACAGCATGATTAGCAGGATCTTTAGCTAGATTCCACGGAGCATTATTCTCAATATATTTATTTCCTGCACGCACTACTTCCCACACCGCAGATAGAGCCACGGAAAACTGGAGATTCTCCATCGCATTTTCAAAACGCGTCACCACTTGATGCACAAGCGCTTGTAACTCGGCATCATAAGGGGTTGCTCCTTCCACATAAGTCGGGATCACACCATCGAAGTACTTTTCTACCATTGTAAGAGTCCTGTGTAGTAGATTTCCGAGATCGTTGGCGAGATCTGCATTCACACGCTCTACAAATGCTTCTGGCGTAAAGACCCCATCTTGTCCAAACGGAACCTCTCGTAAGAGGAAATAGCGATATGCATCGAGACCATATCGATCAATCAATGAAACAGGATCAATCACATTTCCCTTCGACTTAGACATCTTGTCCCCATTTACCAAGAAAAAGCCATGAGCAAAGACTTTCTTAGGTAGTGGAAGATCAAGCGCCATGAGGAAAATAGGCCAATAAATGCTATGGAAACGAACAATATCTTTTCCGATTAAATGGACATCTGCTGGCCAATAGTTTGCAAATTTATGTCGTAAGGATTCCTCATCCGCTTCATATCCAATCGCCGTAATATAGTTCGACAATGCATCCAACCAAACATACATGACTTGCTCTAGATCGTTTGGCAACGGAATCCCCCAGCTAAAGGTCGATCTAGAAATACAAAGATCTTCTAAACCAGGCTTAATAAAGTTTTGAATCATTTCGTTTTTCCGCGAAACGGGCTCAATAAACTCTGGGTGCTCTTCATAGTATTGAACAAGCCGATCTGCGTACTTATTCATACGGAAGAAATAACTTTTCTCTCTAATTTTGTTAACTGGGCGACCACAATCCGGGCAGTTTCCATCCTTTAATTGGCGGTCCGTGAAAAACGCTTCACAATCCACACAATAGAAGCCTTCGTACTCACCTAGATAGATATCCCCTTGGTCTAAAAAGCGTTGAAAAATCTTTTGTACCACTTTCTTGTGGCGATCTTCCGTGGTACGGATGTAATCATCATAGGAAATGTCCAGTTTGCTCCATAATTCTTTAATTCCCGCTACAATCTCATCCACAAACTCAATCGGAGTCTTGCCCATTTGCTCCGCTTTCCGTTGTATCTTCTGACCATGCTCATCCGTTCCTGTGAGGTACATTACATCATAGCCTCTAAGCCGCTTATATCGCGCCATCACATCACCGGCCACCGTTGTATAGGTATGTCCGATATGCAATTTGCTACTTGGATAATAAATCGGGGTTGTAATGTAATATGTTTTTTGTTTATCCATATAAAAAACTCCTTTCTGTACATAAAAAATAAAAATCTCACCCCTCAATTTTGGGGCGAGATTGGAATCACGCGGTACCACCCAATTTTCGTATAGAACCATTACCTGATTCCATACGCTCTGGTCAACCCGTTATCGCTGGTGTGCGCCCCCTCCTACTTAAACCAGTCATTCCGACTCGTGTTCAGAAGGGAAGTCTCATGGGCCATGTTCATCTACTCTTCCTATACCGGCTTTCACCTGACCCGGCTCTCTGGAGATAGGCTTCCTAGATTACTCTTCCAATCACAGACATAGATGTAAAGATGTCAATAAGCATATTATATGCAAACTTATTTTCAATTTGCAACTAATCCCGCTGAAAGCTACCAAACTTGTGAAGGCTACTAGCTTTTTGGTATGCTTTTCACATTCATAGAAAGAAAGGATGAAACAAGATGGAATGTACAATTGGCAATGTAAAAATCCCTTATCACATTTATGGTTCAGGACGTCCCGTTCTCATCATACATGGCCTGACACTGGACCATCGATCGATGACTGGTTTTATGGAACCTATCTTTTCCGCACGAAATGAATCTTGGAAACGAATCTATATCGACCTACCTGGAATGGGAGAGAGCGAAGGATATCAAGAAATGAACAGTTCCGATGAGATGCTAGATGTTGTGCTCCAATTTATCGATCAGATTATACACGAAGAATCGTTCCTAGTGGCTGGACAATCATACGGCGGATATATCGCCAGAGGGATTATTTCGAAGAGAAGGGCACAAGTAGACGGGGCCGCTTTCATCTGTCCCATGATCATCCCTGATAAAAATGAGAGAGATCTCCCTTCCCATCAAGTGCTCTATCAAGACAAAAAACTACTATCCCAGTTAAATCAAGAAGAACAAGAGGCCTTCCAGTCTCTCGCAATTGTGCAAGATGAAGCCTATTGGAACCGATACTGTGAAGAAATTCTGCCCGGTCGCTCCATAGCTGACTCCCACTTTATAGACAAGCTCCTGAGTCAATATGCATTTTCCTTTGATGTGGATCAGACCATCTCTTCCTTTGAAAGTCCCGTCCTTCTAGTGACCGGCAGACAAGATTCCATGGTAGGCTACCAAGATGCCTGGCGCCTACTAGAGAACTTCCCACGTAGCACCTTCGCCGTACTAGATCGGGCCGGACACAACCTACAACTCGAGCAATCCTCACTCCTCCACCATCTCTGCAACGAGTGGTTAGATAGAGTAGTAGAAAGTAACTAAAAGTAACTAACTTTATAGATAAGTAATAGAAAAAACGAATATATAAATAAATAATGAAGCAGGTCTACTAGGTAGCCACTTACCAAGCAGACTTGCTTTTCCTCATCCTCACAAGCTCACTACTCAGACAATAGTAATTTAGTGTAGTAGAAGGGCAATGTACCTGCCCCACTACACCAACTCAAATCGAGTCGCAAACGGTGACTCCACCCTCTTAACCTTCCCATCCCTCGCCCACTGCTCCAACTCCTGGCGCAAACGATGCAAATCCCAACCCAAACCCGTCTTAGAGTTCAACTTCTCCAACGTCGGCAGAAAATCACTATCGAAAAATGGAAACAGATCCTGAAGCGCCTCCAAAACCTGATCATCCTTATCCTGCTGAAATTGGGTCAACTCATCAAACGGATTAGATAGATGAGGACTATGTGTATACGCAGTCCGAATCCGAATAAAAACCGTTCTCCCAAATGCCGCCGAAGAAACAAACGTATCCCCTGAGCGCAAATACGGAAGACGCTTCCCCTCTTCATTCGTCAAATCCGTTTCTTCTTTTAATGTAGCAATATCCGTCCCACGCACCGTCCGAAATACCAGCTTCGTATTTAGCTGAGCGGTAATCGTTTCATCTAATAACGTCGGCCTTTGAGTGGCCAAAATCAAGAAAACCCCATACTTCCGGCCCTCCTGAGCAATTTCTTTTAAAATCGACTTAGCCGGGGATTCCACTGCTTTCGGTGCAAAGTTATGCGCTTCGTCCGTTACGATGACAAATGGCGGGAAAAAATGGCCTTCCTCCCCATTCATACGCGCATCTTTATACTCCCTGCGCTTTCGATACAATGCGCCTATCACATAGGTAGCAAACACCTGCAAAATCCAAGTGGAACCTTGAATCACTACCAATTTCCCTTGCTCAAGGCCCCGCTGAATCGCATCAATATTTTGCTGGAAAAGCCCCGCTCTCTCCAAACGCTGAAGCCGCCAATGTACCCCCTTCACCGAAGAATGAGGCATCGTACCATATTCTTGCAGAAGCTGATTTAAGTCCCGAATCCTCTGCACTTGAATCGGAGTCAAATCATCACTGCGAAGTTGCTTCTCTAAGCCCGCTTTTCCTTCTTCCAGTGCCTGTACCAGATTACTCACCCGATCACTAAAACTATTATAGGTATCTCTTCGCTTATGAAGCATCTGAATCGCATTCACCATCGGCTCCGAAAGCCCACCACCGGAAGCACCAAGCAGTTCAACGAGATCCCTTGTATTTAATTCGCTAAACGAAACCCCTACCTCCCGGCCAATCTGAACCACAACAGAACGATCTTGCAAATCCGGACATAGATGTGCGGTCTCCTCTCCAATATGACGAAAATCCATCTCAAAATGAGGGTCAAAGACAACCGTCGGAACTCGCAACTTCATAACTTCTTCTAACATCACCCTGAGCCCAAACGATTTCCCCGATCCAGACCCCCCGAAGACGCCAATATGCGGATACTGTTGCATCGTTCGAATATCAAAGATAAACGGAACCCCTCTCTGCCCCCTGAGGACTCCCTGCTCCATCATCATCATTTGATTTTGCAGTTCTAGGTCCATATCGTGCCCCATCGGCTCCGTTCCCCGGATCTCCCCAAGGATCATTCCTGCTCTAGGAGTTGACTTAACCAGCAAATGACGAACCTCATAAAATTGAGGCAAGCGAACTTGACAGCCCGTACGAATCGGATGAGCTGCCTCTTCAAACAGCCGTACCTTAGCAATATTAATCTCATCCGCATCGATGTTATATCCAATCTGTTCAAGCGTATGTAAGACCTGTTGATCCACCATCGATTTATCATATCCCATTGGGATTAAACGATTATAAGAAAGCGTCTCAACGACTTCGCCCTTTGGATGATAAAGAGCTGCATCTTCAATCACCAAAATCTCGTTCATTCGAAATTTACGATCTTTGGATACCACATGTACTTCCTGCTGTGATGTAATCCCTACTACCTGCATAAAAAACTTCCTTCCCTCTTATAATCAAGTCAAATGAACCAATCACATTAAATAACTCGCTCGCTTCTCTTTGGACTTAATAAACGATGCCGTAAATCAGGGTCAATATACTGATCTACCATTGTCTGTACTAGTGGATTCGTCACTCGCACCTCTTGATCCACTATATCCAACCAATAAGGAATCCCGCGCCCCTGCATAGGAGTCAGCGAATAAATCAAACGAAGTAGTGAAATGCGATCTTGCTTCTGAAGCAATAAACCATCCACTCCGATGGGGGCTGGACTATAGGAAGGTCGAAACACCATCTTCCACATCTTCGTTCCCGCAGGACTCCACTCTGACCATTCATACGCTTCTCCCACATCTAGCAAGCCATATAGCAAATCACGATCCGACCATGCTGGATGCTCAGGAAATACCTGCTTTGCTAAGCCACGTGACCCTACTTCCTCAGCAATTCCTACTATTAACACGCCACTTCCCTCTGCCAATTCCGCTACCTTGTCCCATTCATCCGCATCGTCAAAATGATAATGAAGCAAAGAGCCATCCATCATCACCACATGTGGTTGCCAATCTCGAATCGCTTTTTTCGCTACCTTTAGCTCTAGACGAGACAATCTCGCACCACGCTTCTGCGCTTCACGAGCCAATAAACCCTCTGCCTCCCACTCATCTTGGATCAAAGGAGTATACACATCGGCTTCCCAAGCTTCCTCTCCTTGTGTCCCTTTCGCTAGTGCTTGAAATACAGAAAGCGTCCTCATCTCGATTCCTTTGGTTGAGTTTACCGAGCCATCTACTCCAACGACACTCTTTCCTTTTGCCCAATCCTGTAGCTCAAAATCGCTAAATCGCTCAATCCGCACAAACTTCCCGATCTCAGAGAGATGCTCACGAATCCGTTGTGGATGCAACAAGTCCTGGGGATAAGTTTCTCTCAATTTTAGATTCAATCGCTTTAATTTAAATTGAAGTTCTTCCGATACTTTAAATATATTAATCATCCTCTCACATAGATCTAACCCTCTTCTGAAAACCTTTTATAGCCAATTTCATCTACTTTTGTCTAAATCAAGAAATTTTCTATAAAACTCCTAAAGAATTATTGACTGACATGGTAATCGCTGGTATGATGATTTTGACATCAAATATGTCGAAATTTGACGTATATTTTAAAAAGAGATGATCGAAACCAATGAACCGCCAGAATTGAGGGGAGATTTCAAATGCTAAAATCAACTGGTATTGTACGTAAGGTAGACGAGCTAGGTCGTGTCGTAATCCCTATCGAGCTTCGTCGTACGCTAGGCATTGGCGAAAAGGATGCATTGGAGATCTATGTAGACGGTGAGCGCATCGTTCTTAAAAAATATGAGCCTGCCTGCATCTTTACTGGTGAAGTTGACGAAACCGTTCGTTACAAAAATAAAGTAGTTAGCAGAAAGTGCATCGAAGAAATGTATTCTCTCATCGAAGCAAATGATTCCGTAGTCGCTGAGTAATTTATGCCGCTCTTATATACCATATCATAACAATATTGGTAGATGTTATGAATCACATAAGATTTTCAATTCCAGAACACATAGTATATTTTGATTAAGAAGAAAAAAACCAGTTAAATCTCGAGACAAGTCATAGAGATTCAGCTGGTTTTTTCGATCTTATGTATGATAAAGATTATATACCTCTCTTTTTCCCACATCGCGATCCTTAGAAGTTTGTAGTATCGCATCTTTTGTACTCATCCCTTGGCTTCGGTAGTGCTCCACATGTTCAATAACCTCTAAATCAGCCCACCAAGCTGGATGCGCCTGATTAAATTCAGATTCATCGGCCCCTTCAAAGATACATACATACTCTCCTCGGACTCCATTCTCCTTTATATACGACAAACATTCTGAAATAGAGCCTCGTAGCCACTCTTCATGTTTCTTCGTTAATTCCCTCGCAATCGCTACTTGACGATCCCCCCAAGCATCCATCGCATCCGAAAGTAAGTCAACCAATCGATGGGGCGCCTCATAACTAATCAATGTGACAGGCATCGTCGCCCATTTCTTTAACTCTTTTCTGCGATCTTTTTTGTCTCGTGGAAAAAAACCTAGAAATAAAAATGGTTGCGGGACCAACCCTGAAGCGACTAACGCTGTTAGAGCAGCATTCGGACCCGGAATCGGCACTACCGTAATCCCCTCTTCTACTGCCTCTCGAATGACCACCTCTCCTGGATCCGAGATTCCTGGCATCCCCGCATCACTTACCAATGCAATCGACTTTCCCTCTAGAAGCTGTTGAATCAAAAATTTCCCTTTTGATTGTTCATTATGCTCATGATAACTCGTCAGAGGAGTCGAAAACTGAAAAGCAGAAAGGAGCTTTTTGGTATGTCTCGTATCTTCTGCCGCAATTAAATCAACGTTGGCTAAAACCTCCCGGGCCCTTGGAGAAAAGTCTTGTAAATTCCCAATCGGAGTCCCCACTACATATAGGATTCCTGTTTTGCTCGATTCATCAAAGCTCTTCTGAACCTTCATGTTAACCCTCTTTCTTGAATAAGCCTTAATTTCTGCGACCGTGTCATTTGCTTAATTTCGTATTCGCGCCGTTGTGCCCAAGATCTCCCTATTCCTTCCTCTTGATAGACATACCTAACAGGGGTTCTCGCTCTTGTATAATGTGCCCCTTTACCCGAATTATGAACATCCAATCGCCTACTAAGATTCGTTGTACATCCCGTATAAAGAGTTTCATCTTTGCAACGCACAATGTATACATAATAGGGAATCTCCTTCAATTCCTCACCCCATTTATGAAAAAAACGCTGGGAGACTTTCTTCCCAGACGTTATTCATCAGATATGGTTTTGTTTAAAAAAGCGAGACAGAACAGACAATCACCTTCCGTCCGCATTCGACCATAATGGACATTACAAATATGAAAGCCTTCTTCATATAACTTGGTTAGATTATTATAACCCTCTTTGGTTTCTGGTACATCCGCATCTGTATGCTCTGATATGACTGAGGTTGTCGAATTTGATTTCATACCATTCGATGCTGCTTGAAAATGTTCTTGGTAACGTTGTTTTTCCAATACCAAGCGTGTATTTTCTTCTATCAATTCTATAACCTGTGCTTTTAAGTTGCCTATTTCTTCATATAACTCGTCAATCCGTTCTTCCACCTGAGCAACCTGCTTGAAAATTGCTTGTTTATCCAAGCTACCACCTCGTTACTTCCAGACACGTTTTCCAGATCCATCTTAGGCTTCAAGTGTAACTTCGTCTAAAGAATGCTCTACTGTCTTACCAGAGCCGGCCAATTGTACTTGCACTCGTCTCTCTAACAAATCAAGCAACACAACTTCACCTTCACCCTCTGGTGTATGTACATGTTCACCAAGGTCTGGCAAAGGTACTGCATTTCCTTCGTAGTGATCATTTTCATACTTTAAACAGCACATCAATCTACCACATAGACCTGAGATCTTCGTTGGATTCAGCGATAGGTTTTGATCTTTTGCCATCTTAATAGAGACAGGTTCGAAATCTCCTAGAAACGAAGAGCAACATAACACACGACCACAAGGCCCCAGTCCACCCAGCATCTTCGCTTCATCCCTAACTCCGATCTGCCTCAGTTCAATGCGAGTCCGAAAAGCCGCTGCTAGATCCCGAACGAGTTCACGAAAGTCCACCCGTCCGTCTGCAGTGAAATAAAAAATGATCTTATTGCGATCAAACGTATATTCTGCATCAACCAATTTCATCACTAAGGAATGGAAGAGGACCTTCTCTTTGCAGATTTTGAGAGCTTCCATCGCAGCCTGCTCATTTTCCATCATCTGCCTCGTATCGTCGCTAGTAGCAATTCGGATCACCTGTTTCAACGGAAGGACTACTTCGTCCTTTGAAACATAGCGTACACCTACTACCACCTGACCATACTCAATTCCTCTTACCGTCTCTACAACCACAGCATCCCCTTGCTGGATTTGTAGATCCCCTGGATCAAAAAAATAAATCTTGCCCGCTTGTCTAAAACGGACACCAATAATCTTAAACACTCAAGGATCCCTCCTGCATGCCGCCCAATTCACCTGATGGGGGTTCTTCTGCATGGGGTCAGCAACTTTCACCCTATTCAAAAGATGATGTCTCCATCCCCAACTTGCTCGGGATCTGTCTCACATTCACGCCTGTTTTGAAACAATCTTCAAAAATGAAAATAGAAAAACATCTATATCATATGGTATATACCGTAGCAATCAGACAGCGGATACTCCCTCTACTCATTCTATCACCTGTTCATAAACTTCGGCAAACTCTTCTTCTGGAAACAACTTAATTCATGAAGCAGAATCCCCTTATGACATAAGCCGTAATATATCCTGTTTGATTTGCCAGTTAATATCCTCCAACTCTTGATCGCCTTGTATCACCATATATCTATGTGGATATCTTGTGGATAACTCAAGATATCCCTCACGCACACGTCGATGAAACGAGGAATCCCGCTGTTCCATCCGATCCTTATCTCCTCCACGCGCACGTACCCTGCTTTCGCTCACTTCGGGAGAAATGTCCAATAAGTACGTTCGATTCGGTGTAAGCCCAGAAGTTGCTTTCTCATTAATCGTAAGCACAGTCTCTAACGAAACACCTGCTCCATAACTTTGATAGGCGACACTTGAGTCCACATAGCGATCACAAAGAACCATTTTCCCTTCTGCCAAAGCAGGCATAATCACTTCACCCACCAGTTGTGCTCTTGATGAGGCATACATTAGCACCTCTGTTAACATCGACATCTCATCAAAATCTGGACGTAGCACCAATTCTCGAATCTCATTTCCAATACGAGTTCCACCTGGTTCACGTACATGAATGTATGAAATTCCCTGATGATCCAACCATTCACATATTCTGCGTATCTGAGTCGTTTTTCCTGCTCCTTCTGGTCCTTCAAAGGATATAAATAAGCCGTCCATTGATTCACTCCAATTCATCGATCCCACAATCTGTTTTTAACTATATTAACACTAACTCCTACTGTTAGTTGATCTTGATATAATCCTCTAATTCGATAGCCAGCCCGATCGGCATCTTTTAGATACTCCATCCATTCCTCTGTTAAACGTTCACCCGGCAAAAGTACTGGGATACCTGGCGGATAGGGTACGATCGGTTCTGTAATAATCCCGTCTACGGCTTCTTCTAATCTCACCCGATCACATGGGTGTTTCCTGATTTCTTGGAAAGACAACACAAGTTCCGTTTTACTTGGTAAGTGAAGAGCATCGGGATTCCCCACCATTAT
This sequence comes from Baia soyae, assembly GCF_004341445.1. Classification (GTDB taxonomy): domain Bacteria; phylum Bacillota; class Bacilli; order Thermoactinomycetales; family Thermoactinomycetaceae; genus Baia; species Baia soyae. The sequence goes on along the minus strand of NZ_SLXV01000038.1, from coordinate 2,064 downwards.
ATTACTTTCCTGAATATTGCTTTCCTGAATCTCTAGCCAGCGGTCCAAATCCCATAACGCTTCCTTCAATCGGATCAAAGACCTATCAGGATGAGCTAGCGAGAAGCAAAATAACACCCGACGATGATCCGCTAATTCTGTATAAACTCCCTTATCTTCTAGAAAAGTTTGCATTTCAATCCCTGAGGTTTGTCCACGGCTCGTGATGACCATTTTACACGGGTCCTGACATCTTAAATGATGGCACGATAGCTCTTGAACCCATTTACATTGCGGAAATGTATCTTTTTTAAACTGGTCTAATTCATTCAGCAATCGTTCAAATAAATGGTATCCATCTACCGCAACCTGTTTTCGTGCCAAATCTAATGAAGCAAGCAGCGGATATGAGGGACTACTCGATTGAACAACTCGTAATTGGCGCTCCAGATCATCTACTTTAATCCGCTTGCTCCCTATATGTAACATCGAACTCATTGTCATCGAACCAAGCATTTTATGAGTCGATTGTACAACGAGATCCGCTCCTTGTGACAACGCAGAATTTGGAAGACCCGGATAAAAACCGAAATGAGCTCCATGAGCCTCATCTACCAATAGCACTACATCAAATTGATGGCAAATATCAGCAATTTCTCTTATAGGCTGGATCATACCATAGTAGCTTGGGCTTGTAATCACTACTAATTTAACCTCACTTTGCTTGCACTTTTCCTCCAACCAACCCAGATCTAGCGGCTTTTCGAACCCTGTATCCGAATGATATGTATCTTTCCAGTAGATAGGTGAAACACCTGCTAACATGCATCCATGAAATACGGACTGATGACAGCTTCGTTGGAGAATCACTTTGTCTCCAGGCAGGCACATTGTAAGGATACTCGCTATATTTCCAGCTGTACTTCCACCGACCAGATAAAATGTTTTCTTAGCTCCAAAAGCCTCTGCTGCAAGATGCTCAGCCTTAGCAATCACTCCGCATGGATGATGAAGGTCATCTAAGCCTGTTATTTCTGTTTGATCTATTCGAAGAATAGATCGAAACAAATCATCTTTGTGATCCATAAAATTCTCGCCCTGCTTATGCCCAGGAACGTGATAGCTATCTGTCTTCTTGTTTCTATGATGTAGCAACGCCTCATAAATCGGGGTTTCTTGCTGATTTTCCATTTGGCTAACAAACCTTCCGTACAAAAAATAAAAGGACTTTAGAAAGTCCCTTCCTCTCGTATATCAATCTCATTTAACCATATCTTTTTCAATCTTGAAACATGGAACAAATACATTTCTGGCTGATCACAATCTGTATTTATGATTACCTGCTCACAACAGGTACATATAGGCTTTTCCAACAAGTGTAACATATCTTCTTGGATGGTATGACATATAAGACATGGTTCTTGAAGGTACTCTATTTTAGTCATTCCTTCACTCATCTCTTTTCCCCCTTATTCCGAACCTTTTTCCTTATCTTCTATAATTGACCAAATGTTCCTTTTTTATAACCATACCGTTCAGATTATACATTCTATTATCAATCTATTGAAATGTAACTCCTTATCACTCAGCCAATTTTTTCGATAAATTACCTTTTTAGTTGAATAAAAAAGCCGTAATTGTGACATCGTACCTCTTATAGGAGGTATGATCGTTATGATATCTGTAAAACAAGCGATTCCATTCGTTTTTTGTATATTTATTCCGATTTTAACCATATTACGCCTACTTTTTATTTCACGCAACCGTGCTAATGCCGTAGAGGGAACTTCTCATCCGACTGAGCCATCGACCCTACAACCAAATCCAGAGTAACAATAAGGACTTTTATCTGGTTGTAAGCACCCCGCTTCAGATTCTATTTCACTCCCCATCCGGGGAAATAGATAATCAACATTTAATTCACTACATAATCGTTTAAGAAATAAAAGAAGCATCTAGTTTATCCAAATAGACTAGATGCTTCTTTTACTATGTATGCCTGGCGACGTCCTACTCTTCCAGGACCCTGCGGTCCAAGTACCATCGGCGCTGGAGGGCTTAACGGTCGTGTTCGGGATGGGAACG
>NZ_SLXV01000037.1 GCF_004341445.1 Baia soyae | reverse complement strand
AGATAAAACTAAAGGGCATGAGTCCGGTTCAATACCGAACACATACCCTGCAGATTGCTTAAAACTTCGTGTCTAACTTTTTGGGTTCACTTCAATGACGATATTCCGCCCTTTTTATATCTATGGACCTGGGAATAATCTGGATCGAGAGACGTATGTGTTTCACCGTTTACTGAAAAGAACACCCATTATCATCCCTGGAAACGGTTCCTCGTTCATCCAATTTGGCCACATTGATGACTTAGTAGAAGGATTGCAACGATGCATGTTACAAGAAAAAAGCTTTGGTCAGATTTATAATATCGCTGGGAACGAGATTGTGACATTAAAGGAATGGGTTGAGGCTTGTGCGGAAGCGGTAGGGATAGAGCCTCAAATGGAGTTGATAGATGGAAATATTGGATTTGAAGCAAGGCAATGGTTCCCGTTTCGTGATGCTTCTCTCTTTGGGAGTTGCGATAAACTGAAACAGCAGCTGAGAATTCAACCTCGATTCTCTTTGCTAGAAGGATTACGAGATACTTATAACAAAGTGGATAAGAAACGATTTACAGAACCCATTATTTATTCGGAAGTGGAGCGTGCTATTTTAGAAGATGTGATTGGAAAAACGGAAGGAGAACAACATTGACGCTAACTCAAAGAGCATCACAAATCTTGGATCGATGTCTCGAGAAATATCATTCGAGCCAACCATTTTTATTAGGAATCGATGGTTTGAGCGGATCAGGAAAAACAACTCTTACAGCACAATTGCAAGATCTGTGTCGGCTTCGAAACATCCTTGTTACCATTATTCACATGGACGATCACATCGTACCAAGAGAACAGCGATATGATACCGGAGAGGCAGAGTGGCGTGAGTACTATTATCTACAATGGGATCGCTTACGATGGATGCATTTATTACAAGAGCTTCGTAAACCAATCGAGCAGACTATTCAACTCGAGTACTACCAAAAGGAGTTGGACGAGTACGTAATTCGAAATGTTCGACTATCTCCACAAAATTTTGTGATTGTGGAAGGGATTTTCTTACAACGAGAAGAATGGCGCTCCTTTTTTGACTATGTGATTTATTTAGATATGGACCGTGATATTCGTAATGATAGGGTATTGGAGCGAGACACTTATATTGGCGATCTCGATGACAGACGTGCCAAGTACATACGGCGATATTGGCCAGCAGAAGATTATTACTTAGAACATGTCCGGCCTAAAGAACCGGCTGATATTGTGATATCTTAGAGGCAGATTTGATGAATCAGAACTGAGAACTGGTATAAAAAATTTTCCCTGACACAGATTAGTCAGTCAGCCTCCCAATTAACCAATAAGTGAAAGTAGAATAGATACATGCCCCGGGTTTGCTATTAACACATTGTTTATAAACTCATTTATTCAAAGTAGGAGGTAGCGGATACAAATGGAACACATAATCCTAGAAAACGGCATCATTACCACACTCGATCCAAACATCCCCCAAGCCGAATCCATCTACATAGAAAATGGGAAAATCATTGCAGTCGGAACTAAGAAAGATATCCGCCATATGTACGACAGAGCTGGGGTACAAAGAATAGACTGCAAAGGAGCCTACATATACCCCGGATTCGTTGATAGTCACATGCACCTTTCACTAGTAGGACAAAAGCTACAGATGATCGACTTCCGAGAGGTTCGTTCAAAGGGTGAGATGCTTCGATTGATCCGGGAGCGAGCAGAGACGATCCCAATGGATGAATGGATCGTAGGGCAAGGGTGGCAGGAATCGATGCTGGATGAACTCCCTAGACTCGAAGAATTAGACGAATCCTCACTAGGCAGACCCTTATTACTCAGTCGAATCTGCTTCCATAGCTACCTCGCTAACGGGCGGGCAGCAGAGTTGGCAGGAGTGCGTCCCCATCAAGAAGAACCAGAAAAAGGAGCCTACGGACGAAACACAGAAGGACGATGGAATGGGAGAATTTACGAAGAGGCATCACTCCCATTTCACCAAGCACAGCCTAAACCAACCTATGAACAGAAGAAATCCACGATACGACAAGCGATGGAACTGGCGTTACAATATGGACTCACAGCGGTCCACACAGAGGATTTACGTTTTATCGAAAGTGTATCCGACTTAATTCAGATTCATCGTGAATGTTGCCAAGAAGGAACCTATCTACGAACGCACCAGCTCATTTACCAGCCACACTTTGACCAACTAGAAGAACTGGGATTGCATTTTCAGGGTGGGGATGAATGGATGCGCATCGGAGCGATGAAATTATTTTCTGATGGGTCACTGGGAAGCTGGACGGCTTGGTTACAGGAGCCGTATGCAGATAATCCAGAGACAAACGGAATCTCCATCCATACAGATGAACAGCTTCTTCACTTCGCAGAACATGCCAGAAAAAGAGGCTATCCCATCGCCGTTCACGCGATCGGAGATGCCGCGGCCGACCAAGTAATCCGTACCATTGAACAACTCCAGCGAAAATACGGAACGGAAGAACCACCTCGGCATCGTCTAATCCATGCCCAAATTTTGCAATCCTCTATGATAGAAAGAATCAAAAATGCGAAGATTGCCCTCGATTTACAACCTATATTCGTACAAGGCGATTTTCCATGGGTAGTGGGGCGGGTTGGGGAACAACGATTAACTACTTCCTATGCTTGGAAAACATTGATTGAAGCAGGAATCCCGTGTGCTGGGGGCAGTGATGCGCCTATAGAGCCATTATCGCCGCTTCTTGGCATGTACGCTGCTATGACACGAAATCATCATCCAGCGGATCACTCAGATTACCACGAATCCCAAAAACTAACGGCTGAACAAGCCCTCCGATTATACACACTCGGAAGTGCTTACTTAGCAGGTGAAGAACATGAACGCGGATCGATTACGCCCCAGAAGTATGCAGATTTTACGATTCTAGATCGTGATCTCACTCGATGTACACCTGAGCAAATTCGAGATGCAAATGTATTAGCTACGATTGTGAATGGAAAGATTGCCTATACGGACTCGTCTATTACATGAACCCGATGACTTCTATGATGGAGTCATCTTTTTTATGTTCTATCTGATTGAATGGAATCATAGGCTATGCATGAGGTGATCACATGGCCGTGATTCGCACCAACTCGGAACAAGTTAAATTATTAGCTAGATTATTACGAGCAGAAGCTGAAGGAGAAGGCGAACAAGGTATGTTGATGGTAGGAAATGTAGGAGTTAATCGAATTCGAAGTAATTGCTTGGACTTCAAAAATATCCGTACCATTCAACAGATGGTGTTCCAAAATCCTGGAGGATTCGAATCTACCCAGAAACCATATTTCTATCAAGCAGCTAGAGACCGCGATATTCGCCTAGCCCAAGATGTGGTAAATGGAAGGCGGATCGATCCTGCTCGAAATGCTTTGTGGTTTTTTAGGCCAGTTGGAGCATGCCCACCAACGTGGTATAACCAAGCAGGTAGTGGTCGCTTTAAGGCTCATTGCTTCTTTGTTCCTACAGAAGCTGATTGTCCTAGAGTATTTACTTAGCAAAGGGAAAAGGGGTAGGAGGTTATGTACTGGCAATATCCATATCAACAGTATCAGTATGGTGGTAATGTTTCGCAAGCAGGGAATATTCAACAAAGAACAGAGCGTTATTATTCTGAGGACTTACTGCAAAAAAATATAGGTAAGACAGTGACGGTGTATCTCACATTTGAAAATAATAAACAGTGGAATGCGCGGCAAGTAACCGGAAAATTACGTGAAGTAGGAAGAGACTTTATCCTTGTTAAGGATCGTCAAACCGGGAAAGATCAAATGTATCTAAATATAAATGTCGACTATATCGTATTTGATGATGCACCAGCTACGATAGCAGATGGGTATGATCAAGACTAATTAAAAATGAAATAAGCAGGCTGAAAGACTAGGATCCAGTGTGATCACTAGTCTTTTTCTGGTTAAGCAGCGAGATAGCGTTTAATCAATGGTTTTATATTTTCTGTCGGGATTGCAAAACCAAGGCATTGAGATGGATAGATAATAAGTGTATTTACGCCGATTACGTGACCGTGAAGGTTGATAAGTGGACCGCCGCTGTTGCCGGGATTGATCGGAGCATCGGTCTGAATCACACTATGATAGTATCGATTCGATAATTGGAGGGGACGATTTTTTCCACTGATGATCCCCGTGGTGGCGGTTTGCTCTAGGCCAAAAGGATTGCCGACTGCTAGTACCCATTCTCCGACTTGCGTTTGGGTGGAATCGCCTAGTTTTAACGCATGGAGCGGATGAGATGTTTTGATTTGTAGTACGGCGAGATCCTTTTTCGGTTCTGACCAAACGACTTGTGCTGTTACTGGACTACGAATGCCATCTAGTTTGATATGAATTCGGTTTGCGTTTTGGATGACATGGTAGTTTGTTAGAATGTATCCCTTACGTGAAATAATGAAGCCACTTCCAAATTGCTGTTCTGGTTGTTGTTGCTGTCGTCTCGGTTGCTCCATCATCATGTTAAATCGATGGTTAGTAGTAGGGGCATCTTCCGTCTGGATCGCAACAACTCCTTTTCGTACAGAGCGAATGAGTCGCACAAAATAGTTAGAAGGATGATGAGCAGCTAGTCGATTTGTATATGATCGTTGCATTTTTTTAGATGGCATCTCGATGATCACTCCCGTTTCTCTAATCCTACTCCTCCAATCATTTTATGATTGAAAATCATTACCGGTACAGGCTGATAACTAGAAAATGAGGGATTCATCATAACTTGCAACGTTTGTCCATATATTGAAGTAGAGGAAGATGATACGGGAGGAATGGGGATGAAACAATTCATTCGTAAAAGCGGAACAGCCCTAGCATTAATAGCCGTTTCGATTTTAGGCACAGTTCTATATATGAACTATATCGAGGATAAAGAGGCAAAAACGTATGTTGAAACCTATACCCAACTAGGTGGTAGCCAGATCGTAAACGAGATGACAGAGTCCTACTCCCAAATCATGGAGCAATATTCTAACTATAAATTGAACCGAGACACAAAAAAGAAAATAGTCGATCGTCTCCAATTATTAACGAAAAAGCTTCAGCAAGTAGAAAACCAACTAAATACGAAAACGGAATCTCAGAAACTCGACTTTGCCTATTTATATCAAGATGCTAAGCTAGTTTCCTTAAGCTTATCAGATCCAACCAAAGATGACATTGTCCCCGTAGTCGTGCTTCACGCTTCTGAAGGAGTTGGGGAATGGAAGAAACAGATTGTGAATATGGAACAAGGGGATTAAAAAGGGTGCTTTTGTAAGTTTGAATATAAGAGAACGAGGCATTGTCAACTATATTTTATGCTAAGTTGACAATGCCTCGTTCTCTTATTATGATTTTATAGAAAAGTTCATCAGAAGAGGAGAAATCATCATGGCTTATAAATTTTTTTTAACGATTCGAGAGATGACTTTATGCGCTATGTTTGTAGCGCTTATGACGATTGGGGGACAGATTAAGCTTGATTTTACAGGGGTTCCTTTTACTCTACAAACCTTGATTGTCATGTTGGCTGGCTCTTTATTAGGGAAGCGTTTAGGCACGATTAGTATGTTTGTTTTTATTGCACTTGTTGCTGTGGGGGCACCTCTTTTAGCCGGTTTCAAAGGTGGCATAGGCACTCTATTTGGACCAACGGGTGGGTATATCTGGTGTTTTCCTCTCGCAACGTATCTGATTGGACTCTTTATCGAAAAGCTTAGACGAGATCAGAAGCCGAAGTATTGGCATGTTTTAGGTGCCTATCTTTTGGGCGGGGTCGTGGTTGTTCACTTGGTCGGATTTGTCTGGTTTTGTAGTTATATGAATGTGCCTTATGGGAAAAATCTGGTTCTGGGGTTGCTTGTTTTTATACCGGGGGATGTGATCAAGGCGGTTGTTGGTACGGTGATTAGTTTAGGTGTGTATAATGCGATTCCTGGTTTGATACAGGGTAATGGGAAGCAGAGTAATAAGGCGATTGGTTAGTTGGTAATTAGTCATTAATCAAAACCTTAGATGTGTGGTCAGATACATGCCCCGGGACAGGCTTTATAGCAGTTATAGGTTTAGCCAGTATTAATCAATCGATCTACGGAAGCAAATACTACAAGCCAACTAGAATATATTTTCTAGTTGGCTTTTTCTCTGTTACAATCAGATATACAAGCTAGGCTAAAATGAAGTCAACAAGTAGTTAGGAGAACAATATGAGTAAAACAAAAACATCCCGTTTAGATAAAATCCTTGCTAATAGTGGATTTGGAACACGCAAGGAGATAAAAAAGCTTTGTAAACAGGAGCTAGTCCGCGTAAATGGGCAAACAACGAAGGATCCCTCAACCCATGTGAATCCGTATCAAGACGAAATCTTTGTGGGAAATGAACGGGTTTTTTATAGTGAGTGGGTCTACCTACTGATGAATAAGCCAGCAGGTGTGATCTCGGCTACGGAGGATCATCAACATGAGACGGTCATCGACTTAATCGATGAAAAATACCGGCGTTTTGATCCGTTCCCTGTGGGGCGTCTGGATAAAGATACGGAAGGTTTTCTACTACTAACGAACGATGGAAAACTGGCTCACCACTTGTTATCGCCTAAAAAGCATGTGGCGAAAACGTACTATGCTGAGATAGACGGGGTGGTTACAGAGGAAGATATTGAGGCGTTTTCGAAGGGAGTTACGTTAGAAGATGGATATCAGACACTGCCTGGGAAATTAGTGATTTTAACCAGTGGAATGTTATCCGAGATTGAGCTTACGATTACAGAAGGAAAGTTTCACCAAGTAAAGCGGATGTTTGAAGCAGTAGGGAAAAAGGTAACGTATCTTAAGCGGATTTCCATGGGGCCTCTTGAGTTAGATCCCTCTCTTGATTTGGGAGAATATCGAGAGTTGACCCAGGAGGAAGTTACTCTACTCCAGCAAGCAAATCAAAGCGAGTAAGTTTGCATGGGAGTACATCGTTAGGGAGGGACCATGTCCATTACGACGACCGTGGCCTTATTAAAAAAAGTATCGTTTCGCGTTTTCCCAAAAAACCTACCCGTTACAGATATTAGTATTCCACCCGAACTTCGTCTGATCGGTACCGGAACAGACGCGATTGTGGTGCAAGATCCTCGGGATACTTCTGTAGTTTATAAATTGTTTCATCCCGATCGGTTATGGAAAAAAGAAAACGAATGGAAATCTTATCAACAATTAGGTGAATCATCCTATTTCGCTAAATGCTATGGAAGTGAAGATAACTATCTTATCTTAAGTTATGAATCTGGATTGACCTTATTAGAATGCTTGGAACAAGGTGTTGAAATCCCAGAGCAAGTGCTTGAGGATGTAGACGAAGCCCGTTCCTATGCGCGATCTGTTGGATTAAATCCAAGGGATATCCACTTGAAAAATGTGTTTCTCCAAGAAGGTCGCGCAAAGCTGATCGATATATCAGAGTATGTGATTCCTGGAAATGATTATCGGTGGGATCACTTGGTAGAAGGATATCGGCAATTTTATCCATTGATTCGGGGGATGAAAATTCCCAAGTGGATGATTGAATACGTAAAAAAACTATATCTTGATCAAAACGGCAAAAAGAAATCTTTCTCTGTATCCGAATTTGGAAAAAGATTGTTTCGGTTGTTTAGTGCATAATGATCGGTAAGAGAAAAACGAAAAGGAGTTTCGTTTTTCTTTTTTCTATTGAATCGATGAAATGATACAATAAAAGGGACGATGATACGAGCGGCTTGTAAATGTTACAGACGAGACGAGGGGGAATACGTGATGACAAATTCGGTTGTAGATTCATCACTGTTATGGATTCGTGGCATTCGGATTCCTGCAAGTCAATACAAACGCATTAAATCGAGATTGGAACAGAATCTCCAAGGCGAACCATCTCGTACAGATTATCTAGAACTAGCTCAATTAGAATTACGGAAGCAGAATTATGGACTTGCGATGGAAGCAGTAGAGGAAGCATTACAATTGGACCCTACGGATGCAGAGAGTCAATTATTATATGCTAATATCCTAGAGCTTACGGGTGAATGGGATCGAGCAAAATCCGTTTATCGTACCAATATCATGCTTCACCCCGTCTCTGCTCAAGGGTATCGCGAGTATGGACGATTTTTACTGAGCATGGACCATGATGATTCGATTCCTCATATACGATCACTAGTCCTAAAAGGATTAGAGCTCGATCCAAAAGACTCCTACGCTCATACCATCTTGGCAGAGATTTATTGGAAGCTAAGTCAAAAGAGCCAAGCAGAGCTACACTTAGAAATCGGTTTACGCTACTTACAAGACGAACCCTGGATCCATCAGCGACGTGCTTCGATCTTAGCCGAATTAGGGCGATTTGCTGAATCGATTCATCACTATAAACAAGCCTTGAAAGAGGATAAGAAGAATATTTATATAAAGCATCAATTGCAAAGAGTAGAGTGGTTATTAAAGCAGAAAACGACATAGATGAAAACAACCCAGTTCTAGAATGAACTGGGTTGTGAATTTTATCATAAATGATGATGCTAAATATCTGAAATATCGACAAAATTCGATAGTTATGTTAAGATGTTCCCCGTAGGTAAGGTTGACCTTCTTGCTTACGTTACTTACCATGCTTCTTTTAACTCCTTAATCTTGACCCTCTTTCATGTGACCAGGATGGAAGTCTGTACCTGGTCTCTTTTATTTGTTACAATAACGGGGGGAAATTTGCTAACTATAGAAAAAGGAGGGGGTACGGATGTCTTTTGATCCACTCTATCTCCGATTTTTTGACTTATATCATGCCAAAGAGTATTGGGAAGCCCATGAAGCGTTAGAGGATTTATGGCAAACGCAGAGATCCAATGATTTTTATCACGGATTGATTCAAATTGCGGCGATTCACCATCAGTTAGAGCGTGGAAAAGTTCGCGGAGTACGAAAGCTTTCCACTTCGGCATTACGCTATTTAACGCCTTATGCCCCAGAAAATGATAGAGTACAGATTACGTGTATTTTAGAATGGTTGCAGATGTGCTTAGACCGTTTACCTGATGATATACAGCAAATATCTGTGGAAGAGATGGCCCAATTTGCCATTCCGATTTGCTCATTGCCTACTTCAAAAGAGTTACAAGAGACAGAAATAAGATAGCTCAACGACTTTCGATATAACAAGTCCTATTTTGGGCTTTTTTTTATTGTTTTCTTACATAATTGAATCACTTTCCGACTAAATACATATATAAGAGCCTAGAAAAGTGATAAGCCTAGGTGGATGATGTTTTATAGAAGGAGAGGACTGAAATGAAAGGGAGACGTTGGACGGAAGAAGAAGATCATTATTTGAGAGAGAGAGTATTGCAGTCTATAAGTAGTGGTGGTAGTCAATTAGATGCATTTGATGAAGTGGGCAAGAAAATGGGTCGTACGGCGGGTGCGTGTGGGTTCCGTTGGAACGCAGTACTGCGCCAACAAGATCCAGAGTCCTATTCGGATGCGAAGAAGCAACGAGTATATACACAGCTCCAGCGGAAGAGACGTCCTCGATTTGAATCATTGTCTCGTATTGGAGAGTCGTTAGTGGAAGTGGAGAGACAATGGTTTTATAAGAAGAACCATGTTGAACAATTAAAGAAACAAATTCAGTATCTAGATCAAGAGATTCAAGCATTAGAACGTGATAACAGATCCTCGGCTGATTTAGAGAAACAGTCTGAACAACTTACGCAAAAAGAATTGCAGGAGCGGTATCAGGATTTGTTACATTTAGTGGGTGAGATTCAACAACAGCCTGCATTTGCAAAGTTTTTTTCGGAGATGAAATTTGATTTTCCCGTGACAGATGGGAAGTCAGATAGGGACACCTCATCATAAGATATATCAGTGATCGCAGGGTGAGGTGAGAACTATCGCAGAACAAGGTCCATCCAAACGGTTGAATAAACAAGAGATGCTAGAGTATATGGAACAACTTGAAAAACGTGTCGGATTGGTACAGTCTGAGATTACACGTTTAAACCACTCCCACGAGAAGATGAAACAAGACTTACGTTTTTTGGAGTTAATGTTATTAGAAGAATATCATATGCTGCTACAAATTATGGATCGGAAACAAGGTACATTACGAATTCATACGAAATAAGACACTGTTATCGGTGTCTTATTTTATTTGTGCAACATAGACTATTGCATATGAAAAAGCGCCCTCTGCCAGAGAGGACGCATCCTTTTTAGATGTTATTCGTTATTAGCAACCCCATCCGCAAACGAATACGAAGATAGTAGCAATGACAAGCAAGAAGATGAGAAGGCTTCTCCAGCCGAATCCACCACCGCCATAGTAACTTCCACAGCCGCTCATAGATCTCACCTCCCTTAAAGGTTGTCGATGATTATAAGAATTAGTTAGCATTTATAATCATCACCGTAACCCCATCCGCAAACGAATACGAAGATGGTAGCAACGACAAGCAAGAAGATGAGAAGGCTTCTCCAACCAAATCCTCCGCCGCCATAGTTTCCGCAGCCGCCCATAGATTTCACCTCCGATCTAAGAGGTAATCTTTCTTAGTTAATTAGCAACCTCTGTAACCACCGCCCCATCCACATGCAAAGACGAAGATGGTAGCAACGACGAGCAAGAAGATAAGAAGACTTCTCCAACCGAATCCTCCGCCACCATAGCTTCCACAGCCGCTCATAGATCTCACCTCCCTAAACTAGTAATGTTGTTTTCTTTATTTATTTAGTTAGCAGTCAAATCCACCGCAAACAAATACGAAGATCGTAGCTGTAACTAATAAGAAGATGAGAAGGCTTCTCCAGCCAAATCCACCTGCATATGCACCCATGTAACACCCTCCTATTTGTTTAGATTGCTGAAGAGAACAGTTTGCAGTTGTACTCGATCGGCTTGACAAGTTTTTGGTTTCTCGTGATCTCTTGAGCTAATTTACTGTATGCGCCTCGAGGTTCTCGTGTACAGGCATGAGCCTGTATACGAGAAATTAGGTAGAAGCTCAGAGAGAGAGGACAAATACGAAGATTGTCGGCACCAGTAATAGAAATAAGAGAAGAGCACGCCAGCTATCCATGTATAATCGCTCCTGCCTTTGATAGATAGATCCTTTTTTACCATATGTAAGAATTCGATATCAGGAATGTCCATTTATCGATTCGATAGAAAAATAGGCTGGAGATAGGAAATAGAGTGTGACCGAGCAATGAGCGGATTCATACAGTAAAGAAGAATCATGATAGGAGGGGGACCTATGAGTCAGGGACCATCGATGCAAAGCTTAGTAAAAATGATCAACAACATCATGGGGCACAATGTTCTCAGTGAGCAACAATTAAATAAGATCTTAGAAGGTGCGAAGAAGATATACGATAAAGGCGGCATGCCAGCTGTTATTCAATACCTAATGAAAGTCACACAAGCAGATGTCGATGCTCAGGAACTTACCCAATTTGCAGAGAATGTCAAAAACAACCCACAGATCGGAATGGACATCTTAGAAGGTAAAAAAAGCATTCGACCACAAAAAAAGAAGAGATAATCAACAACAAAAAGAAGCAATCAGCACATCTGCTGTTTGCTTCTTTTTGTTGTCTAAGAGATCAAAAAAAGACCAAAAACAGAACCAATTAATGCCAACTATTTTGGTTACACTATGTAGCAAGCAAAATGAAAGGTGGAGAAAACAATGTTAAAAAAGAAGCTTTTAGTTGTTACTTTATCCATGGGTTTACTAGTAGGCGGGGTATTTATATCCAACCAGAGGGCGTTTGCCGATGAGCCAGGCGCGAAAACTGGAGAGCACCAAGGACTTGAGAAGAAAGAGAAGATGTCCAAAGAACAGCGTGTAGAACAGATTTCGAGTAAGGTTAGTACCTACTTAGGAATTCCGAAGGCAGAAGTACAAAAGCTCGCCCAAGATTCCAAAATCGGTGTAAAAAACGTAGTCTTGGGTGCAGTCATTGCCAAGAAAACGAATCAAACCTTGGCCCAAGTAATAGCTGAGAAGGACAAGCTAGGCCATTGGAAACAAGTCATGACAGCTCATAAGCTAGAATGGAAAGACATTCATCCCGAAATGAAGAAAATCGCTCCCCATTTCGGTAAAAAGCTTGGTTTCTTCAAAAATCCAACCATGGTGTATGAAGTACTATCCAAATACACAGGAGAAAGCACCAGCACCCTAAAAGGATTAAACGAGAAATACAAAGTTCATCCAAAAGGGTTAATGAAAGCTTCCGTTCTCTCCAAAGTGAGTGGCAAGAAACTAGAAGATGTACTCAAGCTAAAAACAAGTGATAACAAATGGAAAGACGTAGCCACCAAACTAAACGTCGATCAACAAAAACTAAAGGAAGCGAAAAAAGAATTATTTACAAAGCTACGTGCTGAAAAAAAGCAACAGAAGCAGGAACCAGAACAGAAACCAAAGCACCCACAAGGATCTAATCAGTAATGGAAACTGACTAGGGGCAATGTATCTACTCACAGCTCAATAGATTAGACAACAAAGAAACAGGCCTACTGCTACACACAGCTAGGCCTGTTTTTCTATGAAAAGTGGAATCATCACTTAAAAACCAGTTAACGTCTTCCACACTTCAATTTTCGTTTGTACTTTACGAATTACTTCATTAGTAAACTCAGTTGTCGTAGCACTTCCGCCTAAATCTGAGGTGCGGATGCCTTCTTTTACCGTTTCAATCGTGGCTTCATAGATCGCACGTGAAGCATTTGTCGCGCGTGGGTCATCCATATAAGTAAGCATTGCTGCTCCTGCCAAAATCATAGCCATCGGATTGGCAAGGTTTTTTCCAAATAAGGATGGAGCTGTTCCATGAGGAGCTTCCGCCATCACAATATCAGGTTCAAAGTTGTCATTAAAGCTCATGAGGATCGATTCAGAGCCAGCGATGGTTCCAAACATTTGAAGAACCAAGTCACTCAAGCAATCCCCATCACGGTTTAAAGCAGGAATTACCATCGGATCACCCGAATTGTTCAACAATAATGCATAGGTTGCATCAATTAATTGGGGCTCGTAGCGAACGCCAGGATAACGTTTTGCTGCTTCATCCATCTCTTCTTTCAACATGCCTTCATACACAGGGCTAACTGTATACTTAGGACCACCAAATACTTTTGCTTTGGTTTTCTTTGCATGCATAAAAGCGAACTCAGCTACAGCACGGCAGGTTTTACGATCAATTGTTTCAGTACGACAAGCGACTTCGTCTAAACCGCTTCCTTCACGCCATTCTTTCGCGCCGTATGCATCTCCGACTGCCATACGAATAACAGAGATTGGAGAGTACGTACCTGCTACTGGACGAACTCCAGGAATACGACGACCCGTACGGATGATTACTTTGCCGTCAATTTCTCGGCGTAAAATCGCATTCGGGGAGCCCACGTCTCCTTTTATCTCAGGAGTAACGGTAGCTGCCTTTATTCCATAACCAGTTCGTTTCATCGCTTTTGCCGCATCGTGGACGACTTGGTTATTGGTTGCCCGTCTATTTTCTAAACTCAGATCAAACTCTTGGAATTCTAAGTCTAGACCAATTACGTTTGGATCCAGTACGCGAAGAGCTTCATCTAAAAGCTCTTGACCCGTCTGGTCTCCTTTCATTACAACGATCACTTTTTGATCACTCAACATCATTCACCCCATTTTAAAAATGCCACTTCCTTATTATACTCGTAGATAATTTCACAAACTAGACAAAGAAAATTAAGAATATTAAAGAGCCTTGCATAGATTTACGCGAACTGTGGTATGATCAAGATTGAACATATGTCCTATATTTAGTCTGTTCCAACCATCTTTAAGGTATGTAAAATGGGGAGGATTCACGATGATTTATCAAATTTGTGCGGGTGTAGCAACATTTTCCTTCTTACTCCTAGTGATTTACATAATCCGCACACTGATTACCATGAATCGAACATTACGAAGTGCTTCATCTAGTTTGGAAGAGGCGACATCGTCCTTGCAAACCATACAAAAAACGATCCAGGATTTACAACCTCAGGTTCAGGCAGTGCTTACCGAAACAGAGAAAGCTCTTCATGGGGCCAATGAGCTTGTAGCAGATGTCCAACATAAAGCAGCACAAACCCAAGAAGTATTTGACAACATTCAAAACCTCGGAAAATCGATAGATCGTGTTTCGCATACGATCGTGGAAAGTGTACAAAGCCATAGGGGTACGATCGGAAATGCAGTATCGTATATGGGATTGGGATTAGAATTAGTACGTAAATGGAAAAATCGAAATCAATCATAGTTGGAGGCGTGCAAAGATGAGCGAGAAAAAAGGAATGAATGTAGGCGAGTTTGTAGTCGGTGCAGTAATCGGTGGCATCATTGGAGCAACTGTAGCCTTACTAACAACACCTAAGACGGGCAAAGAGATGAGAGAAGATTTAAAGGAAGGCTTTGAAGTAGCGAAAGATAAAAGTTGTGGGCTTGTTCATGTTGTAAAGTCCCAAACGGGTGATGCGATTGAAAAAATGGGCGAAGCAGGAACGAAAGTTCAAAGTAAGTGGATTGAAATCAAAGATTCGATGGGCAAAGATTCCGTGTAATGGACAAGCACTAACGGCTCTCATATACACATCTTAGAGAGGGGAGGAAGCAGAGTTGAGTGGGAGAGTAGATGAAATTCGAGTGCAATTAGATCAAATCAACTTACAGATTTTAGAACTTCTAAATGAGCGTGCCAGGTACGTACAAGAGATCGGTGAGATGAAACAGAAGCAAGGGACAAAAAAGTTTGATCCTGAGCGTGAAACCGATATGTTGCATAAAATTGTTACTCATAACAACGGTCCTTTTGACGATCAGACGATTCAACATCTCTTTAAACAGATTTTTCAAGCGTCCCTAACGCTAATTGAAGATAATCATAATAAAGGCTTACTCGTTAGTCGAAAGAGGAAGTCGAAGGATACCGTAATCGATCTAGGAACGGTTCAAATTGGTGACGGGATACCTAAGATTGTGGCTGGTCCTTGTTCGGTGGAGTCGGAGGAACAAGTATTCCAAGTGGCTGAGGTAATGGCCAGACAGGGAGTAAAGATGATTCGTGGTGGAGCCTTTAAACCGCGTACATCTCCTTATGATTTCCAAGGTTTAGGGCTGGAAGGTCTCCAAATTTTACGGCGTGTGGCAGATCATTTTGGACTAAAAGTAATTAGTGAAATTATGAGCCCAGCTGATGTAGAAATGGCTACTCGATACGTGGATGTTATTCAAGTAGGGGCTCGAAATATGCAGAATTTCGATCTACTTCGAGCTGTAGGTTCTGCTTCTACTCCGGTTCTCTTAAAACGAGGACTCGCGGCCACAATGGAGGAGTTCTTGTTTGCCGCTGAGTATATTGTCTCAAGTGGAAATGATCAAGTGGTTCTGTGTGAGCGCGGGATTCGCACATATGAGAAATGGACGAGGAATACGCTCGATATCTCTGCAGTTCCGTTAATAAAACAAGAGAGCCACCTGCCGGTTATGGTGGATGTAACGCATTCAGCTGGACGTAAGGACCTGCTTCTGCCACTTGCGAAAGCGGCTTTTGCAGCAGGGGCGGATGCAGTGATGGTAGAGACTCATCCCAACCCAAGCGTTGCTTTATCGGACTCACGCCAACAGATTGATTTACCAACGTTTGAGCAATTTATGACCCAGTTACGCGAATCACGTTTTCTTCCAGAATTGCTGGGAACTAGATAAAATCATTACAGAAAAGCGAACAGATTCGAATCTGTTCGCTTTTCTACGAAAAAGTTTGTTATGATGATAAAATATAGAGAAGTTGATGGGAGGAGTTCCCTATGAATGCAAGGGAATGCTTAGAACTTGCTAGTCAAAATCAGATTAGTCCGGAGCGTCTGTATGATTTTTTTACGCAGAATGTACCAAGACTAACTGTTGTATATCAAAATTCAGAAGCGGGTAGAAAGCCTTTATTAGCAAAGAGTAATCACCCAAATGGAAAAAGTGTGATTGCGTTTACGGATGTGGATGTTGCGCGATATGTAAGAGCGACGAATCCGGAATATCTGGTGATTCAAGAAGAGCCGGCTTTACCCTTTTTGCTAAAGGCATTTCGTTCGGATGCAGAAGGTATTTTATTTAATCCAGGGTTGCCTTCCAGGTTATATATAGACAAAGGACGTCTGATGGCGCTCATTAGTGCATATGCGGTACATAGATTATCTCACTCGACCGGTGCATGGCTCCCTTCGAGAGGAAACGAATTATTATTAGCACCTTATGAACCAGGTAAATTTACCGTGGTCATCTACGTGACAGAAAAAGATGCTCGTCATGTAAGTGCACAACAGGGTGGAGAAGTGAGACTGGCTCCATGGGAAGATATTTTTGCGCGTGTGGAGAAATTAGGTGCACCAGCGCCTCTGTTTCATTCGGGGCTACCAGAGCAGATGTTATTAACGCAAAATCAAGTAGTAGCTATTCAACAGGGGCCAAAGTCAGGTTTTGTTGAACCTGAAATGATTCAACATCCATTTATCGCTGTAAGCAATCCAATCGTAGAGCAGTATGAGGACGCAGGTCTAGCTCAAGAAGTGAAGCCAGACGAAAGTGTGTCACCGTTTGAAGAGGTTGCGACTACTACTACAGCAGATGTGAATATGCCACAAAATAGCAAAGAAGAGATTGATTTAAACCCTGCTCGTAATATGGTTCCAGATGAAAATAGAGTGGAAGAGCCTTCTGTAGAAGTGGCTCAAGCTGAAGCGATCGTAAAGGACAAAGAACCGAAAGAACCACTTACTGCTGAAAATCATTCATCATTAAATGAAATGGACGTAACTCCACTCGCTTCAATCCCAGAACCAACACCCACACCGAATCCCGCTAAAGAGCATATTGTTCCTGGAAACCTTTCAATTCCGCCAGAATTAAAAGCTCAGTTAGAACAACTAGAACGGGCTACGATGTCTGGACAAGGTGTTGCCAACGGTTGGGAAGTATGCCGACTTTTAGCAGATAGCCGCCGGATCTGGGTGATTACAGACCATAATGGGAATATGGTGATCCTTGCGGGTCAAGATCAAAGTCCAATCGTGGATTTCTTTACCTCTGACGCTCATGCAGAGCAGTTAATACAAGAAGCGAAGAAACAGAACTCCAGCCTTCCAGATATGATGCCGCGGCTTGTATCGACGAAGAAACTTTTCCGTGCGCTCGCTAGTCGCCAGCCAGTCGTGTGGATTAACAGAGGAACACCGGTTGCTTGGACCAGTGTGATGGGAGATACGATTCCCTATATCCTGCAATTAATGGCACAAAATGAACGCAATCAGAACTAACCTAATTAGGTTGGTTCTTTTTTGGTACAATGGAAAGAATAATCTTTGCTATACTAATAATGAATAACGGTAATGGATGTGGGAAAACAACATGAAGAAAAAAGAAACGATCACTATTTATGATGTTGCACGAGAAGCCAATGTATCGATGGCTACTGTTTCCCGGGTTGTAAATGGCAATCCCAATGTAAAGCCAGCTACACGTAAAAAGGTATTAGAAGTGATTCGGAACCTAGGTTACCGTCCAAATGCGGTAGCGCGTGGTCTTGCCAGTAAAAAGACTACTACAGTAGGAGTCGTGATCCCAGACATCTCAAATGCCTTTTATGCAGAGGTGGCAAGGGGAATTGAGGATATCGCGACGATGTATAATTACAATATTATCTTGAGTAACTCAGACTTACGACAAGAACGAGAGCTTCGACTGATTGAAACATTAATGGAAAAGCAAGTAGATGGATTATTATTTTTAGGTGGAACGATTACGCCTGCTCACCAAGAAATTTTCGCGGCATCCTCTGTTCCGGTTGTGTTGGTGGCGACAGAAGATCTAGAGAAAAAGCTTCCATTTGTTCATATTGATCAGAAGGAGGCGTCTAAGGAAGCGGTAATGGTTTTACTAGCGGAAGGGCATAAGAAAGTCGGTTATATCTCTAATCCAAATGAAGATATGGTACAAGGAGTGCCGCGCTTAGAAGGTTATAAACAAGCTCTTCGTGAGACAGGGATGGAATACGATGATTCGATCGTTCGTTATGGGGATAACGGGTATCGATCCGGATATCAGGCGATGCAGGAATTGCTCAAAGCTGAGCCTGAGATGACCGCAGTGGCATGTGCAAGCGATGAGATGGCAGTGGGGGCATTGCATGCGTTACAAGATGCAGATAAAAAGGTTCCAGAGGCGTTTTCCGTCATCGGTTTCCATAACATTCCTCTGGCTTCGCAAGTACGCCCGTTGCTCAGTACGGTAAGTTATCCAATGTACGATGTGGGTGCCGTATCGATGCGATTATTGACCAAATACATGTTACATGAAGAAATTGAAGCAGAGCAAGTTTGGTTACCTTTTAGTTTGGAATTACGGAACTCAACGAATCTGAAGCAGTGGCCAGAATAGAGAGAGGAGGAACCAATCGGATGAAGATCGGAATCATAGGAGCAATGGATAGCGAGATCGCTCGCTTTTTAGAGGATTTAACAGAGAAACAAGTACATGATATACATGGTTTTTCCTACTATGAAGGGGTTATGGCAGGTCGTGAAGTGGTGATTACCAAGTCAGGTGTTGGGAAAGTAAATGCCGCCATCTGTGCAACGACATTAATTAGCCATTTTCAAGTGAAATCGGTCCTATTTACCGGAGTTGCAGGGGCTGTCCATCCAGGTTTAGAGATTGGGGATATCGTAGTCTCCAGTGAGTGTCAATATCACGATGTAGACGTAACGGCTCTGGGCTTTGCACGGGGTCAGATTCCATTTCAAGAAACTTCGATCTTTCAAGCTGATCCAGCTTTAGTAAGGTGGGCAGAAGAAGCGGGGCAGGAGATGGAAGGGGTCCAAGTGAAGGTAGGAAAGGTTTTATCCGGAGATCAGTTTATATCGAGTGTGGATGCGGTACATATGCTTCGTGAGGAGCTACAAGGCGCTTGTGTGGAGATGGAAGGAGCGGCAGTTGCTCATGTCTGCTTTATGCTCCAGACTCCATTTGTCGTGATCCGCTCTATGTCGGATCGAGCGGACCATTCTGCCCATGTGAACTTTGAGGAGTTTACGATTTTAGCGGCAGATCATTCCTATACGATGGTGAGCTACCTTTTGCATAAAATAGCGTAAAAATATGCATATACGTAGCAAATGATCCCTGTTTCTGTGCGTTTAAAATCCCTTTTTCAGAGCAAAATAAAGTCACAATATGAAAGGGGGTTTTCTACATGGCACGTGATGTTCGTTGTGAGGTAAACAACTGTACGTATTGGGGATCTGGCGACAAGTGTGAGGCCGATGCTATCTATGTAGTGAGCAATACAGGTAGAGAAGCGGAAGATCAGAAGGAAACCGATTGCCATACCTTTGAACGGAAAGCGAAGCACTAAGCTTATTTGAACGAAATGATTGAGAGAATCTGACCTATAAAAGGGTCAGATTTTTTGTGTTTTCAAAAGAATGATTTCTTATACATAAAACTAGATTTGGTATGAATGAGTAAAACATTCTATGTTATAATCATACATAAAAGAAAATTGTTATATTTCTTAGGGGGAGAATCATATGCTAGATCACTCAAAATCAGTAGGGATTCAAACAAAAGAAAATAATTTAGAAAACTATGAGGCAGCGTATAAAGATTTTTCTTGGGTCGATGTTGAGAAAGCGTTTACATGGAGCGAGACGGGGAAAGTGAATGCTGCCTATGAGGCGATTGATCGGCATGTGATGGAAGGAAAAGGGCATAAAACAGCTCTCTGGTACAGTGATGAATCGAGAGATGAGAAGTATACGTTTGGCGATTTAAAAACAAAATCAAATCAATTTGGAAATATACTTAGAAAATATGGAATTGGCAAAGGAGACCGAGTTTTCATCTTCTTGCCACGAACACCTGAGTTATACATAAGCTTTTTAGGAGCTTTAAAAGTAGGCTCGATTATCGGACCTTTGTTTGAAGCATTTATGACAGTAGCCGTAAAAGACCGTTTGGAAGATAGTGAAGCAGTAGCACTTGTGACCACGCCTTCGTTATTGTCACGTGTACCTCTTGATGAACTCCCACATCTCAAACATGTCATCCTAGTAGGCGATGATGCCAATACCGCAAATACAATCTCGTTTGAAAAAGAGATGGCATCCGCTTCCACGGATTTAGAGATCGAATGGGTGGATCGAGAAGATCCGATGCTGATCCATTATACATCGGGATCAACTGGGAAGCCAAAAGGGGTAGTCCATGTCCATAATGCGATGATCCTCCACTACCAAACAGGAAAATGGGTTGTGGATTTACAGGAAGATGATGTGTATTGGTGCACAGCTGATCCAGGATGGGTAACAGGTACTTCGTATGGGATATTTGGACCATGGTTACATGGGGTTACCAGTGTAGTTCGTGGTGGCAGATTTACCCCTACAGATTGGTATCAGACGATTGAGAAGTGTAAAGTAACAGTTTGGTATAGTGCACCTACCGCATTTCGAATGCTGATGAGTGCGGGAGACGAAGAGGTCGCTAAGCATGATCTATCATCCGTGCGACATATTTTGAGTGTAGGAGAACCTTTAAATCCGGAAGTGGTGCGTTGGGGATTAAAGGTCTACGGGAAACGAATTCATGATAACTGGTGGATGACGGAAACGGGTGGAACCATGATTGCTAACTATCCACAGATGGATGTGAAACCAGGCTCTATGGGGCGTCCTTTTCCTGGAATCTACGCTGCGATCATCGATGATAATGGAAATGAACTTCCTCCGTATTCGATGGGGCATTTAGCGATTCGAGCCGGTTGGCCTTCGATGATGAGACAGGTCTGGAAAAATGAAGCGAAGTATCAAGAGTACTTCCGAATTGCCGGATGGTATCTCTCTGGAGACACAGCATACCAAGATGAGGACGGCTACTTTTGGTTCCAAGGCCGAATTGATGATGTGATTAATACGGCAGGGAAGCGAGTAGGTCCTTTTGAAGTGGAGAGCGCTTTAGTCGAGCATCCAGCCGTAGCCGAAGCTGGAGTAATCGGGAAACCTGATGCAGTACGGGGAGAGATTATTAAAGCCTTTATTGCTCTAAGGCAGGGATATGAAGCATCTGCTGAGCTGAAAGAAGAGATTCGCCAGTTTGTAAAAGATCACATGGCTGCCCACGCCGCTCCACGTGAGATTGAGTTTATCGACAAACTTCCGAAGACACGGAGTGGTAAAATCATGCGACGTGTGTTAAAAGCCCGAGAATTAGGGTTGCCTACGGGTGATTTATCGACCATGGAAGAGTAAGCGATTTATTGTGCATCCACTTTACATGTGAATTCACAATAAATTTCTATCAATAAATAGTTTCTTACAATGAAAGAGGAAAGCGCTTACTTGTTACGTAGTAGCGCTTTCCTCTTTCATTTGTGTCTATATTCTTAGTTATATTTGTGCCTAGATTGGGGCACGTGCTCGGCAAGTGTTTTAAATCTCTTATCGGAGCGGAAACCACTCTTTTTGACGTAATTCGGTTGGGACCAAATTCTTAATTTTTCTGTCTTTGCTAGTTGCTCCGCTTTCCGATAGCGTGCTTTGTGTTTGTGACGTGCAAAGTCATAAGCGTAGCGAGCGTATCCTTTGCGAAGGAGTTCTTCATTTAACAGACGATCCGTGTTAATCCAGATGTGAGCTAAAATTCGTCCATGCTGATCTCGTAAAGGGTGGTCTAATTCGATTTCAAGTTTGTTAGCGAAGATCAATTCGTCATAGATATAGCTCTTGGCATCTCTTGCAAATGGTTCCGGCGTGGCTCCAAACGGAGCATAATTCATTTCGGGAGTATCAATGAGAAGAAGTCGTACTTTTTCTTTCTGTCCGCGCCATAGGACAATAATGGTGTCTCCATCTACTACTTCTTCTAGGCGCACTTCTTCACGTAGGGTAGACATAGCTTCTCACCTTTCTTCAACTTTTTCTGCTTATTTGTCAGGATATCTTATTATAATTTTAAACGATTTACTAGAGCAGGGCAAAGTGAAATGGTGAGAAATCTATGAAAAAATGATAAAAAATAATCCCGAGAGCAAATCTCGGGATTAAAATTAGTTGTTGTCTCCATTATCAAATGGGTTGCCGCCGCCAGTTTGTTTGCCAGGGTCATCTGGGTTACCTTGGTTACCACGAGGAGGTGTCGGTCCCTTGTTTGGTGGAGGCTGTTGATTGTTATTATGGCTTGGTTGTTGCGGTTGTTTTTCTTTCTTTTGGGTATTTGTATTGGTGTTTGTGTTTGTATTGGTGTTTGTATTCGTCTGTGTTCCTGAAGAATCATCCGATTCAACAGGTGTTCCTGATTCATATTGAACATATCTTGAAGATCCACTTGGGAAGCTCGAACCTTTCTTGATCAAATCAGGTCTAGCGGTAGCAGCGGCTTTGAACAATTTTACCCATGCGTCTTTGGCTAAATGTTGATCTCCGATTGCGTTGTAGTCATAACCAGACCATACGCCCATTGTCACTTCGGGTGTATAGCCTACGAACCAGAGGTCAAAGTAGCTCGTAGTTGTCCCTGTTTTACCTGCAACATTATATCCACCTGTACCTGCTCCAATGGTAGATTTAGCGGTACCAGTTGTAACAACTCCACGCAACATAGAAGTAAGTTGCCTTGCTGTATTCGTGTCAAATACTTTTACTGGATTTGGTTTGTACTGATAGATGATTTTGTTATCCTTATCACGAATTTCACGAATGATATGTGTTTCGTTATATACGCCATCGTTGGCAAACATGGAGTAAGCGCCAGTCATTTCTTCTACGGTGTACCCAATGGATGCTCCGCCTAGAACCAAACTATCTACAGATCGATCTTGCTTGATAATATCGATGCCCATTTTCTTCACATATCCATCAAATAGACCGCCCTGTCCGAGTTTTCGTAGGACACTACGATAGATTTTGACAGCAGGTACGTTTCTAGACCACTCAAGAGCTTCTGTTGTACTAACAGGTCCCTTACTTCCATCGTAGGTTCCGCCGCCGGGCTTGTTGAGGGGCTCATCGACGACAGTAGAGCTTGGACTGATAATTCCTTTATCTAGCGCTGGACCATAAGCTAAGATAGGCTTCATTGATGAACCAGGTTGGTTTTTGGCAGTAAATGCATGGTCCTTCTGGTTTTTCTTAAAGTCTGCACCACCCACGAAGGAGAGGACTTCACCGTTTTTTTGATTTACCATAACGGCTCCGATTTGCTCGATAAGCTTTCCTTTACGGCCTTTGACTGATTTGCTATTGTATTTGATTTTAGAGGCAGCTGTGTCCATTGCATCGTACATTGTCTTGTCGATGGTAGTGTAGATTTTTAAGCCGCCACTGTTTACGTACCTGTTATATTGATCATCTTTCCATCCGCGTTCGGGGTTTTTTTCCTCGTCAATCTTCTTAAGAAGATCGACAGCCTCTTTTTGAACAGCAGTCATGATATAAGGATATTTTTCAAGTCCACTTTCTTCCTTTAAGTCGTCCTCAGAAGCAAATGATTCGGAGATATCAACCTTAATAGCTTCGTCATACTCTTTTTGGGTGATCTTTTTTACAGTAAGCATGTTTGCGAGGACTTGCTTCATTCGCTTTGTCCCTAATTTAATTGTTTCCTCAGCTTCTTTGGCTGGATTATTGGGATTGTACCTATTTGGACTCTGTACCATCCCTACGAGATAAGCAGCTTCTGGAAGAGTTAGTTTATCTACTTCTTTCTTAAAAAGCCCATAGGCTGCTACCTTGAAACCATAAAGAAGTTTACTGTTAGCACCATTACCTAGGAATACACTGTTTAAGTAGCTTACGAGAATTTCTTCTTTGCTGTAGTATTTTTCTATTCGGTTTGCATCGATTAGTTCTTTTGCCTTACGCTCATATGATTTCTCGGATTTTTTTAGGATTTCCCGTTTGACTAATTGTTGTGTGAGGGTACTACCACCACTCCCGTCTTCATTCCCCATTGCTCTTTCCATTGTGGCACGTAGGATTGCTTTAGGAACAAATCCGCTATGTTGATAAAACTCTCTATCTTCTGTAGCAAACAATGCGTCTAATAAGTGAGGGCTTACCTCTTTTGAGCTTTTAATTAATTCACGTGAATCTTTGCGGTGCATTTTTCCCACTTCTGTTTTATCTTTGTCACCGAAATAAACATAAGAGTCTGCGCTGAAATTAGCGAGCGTTTCCTCAAAATCCGCTTTGGTACGAATTTTTTCGTCTTTGGTATAAGCTCGAACTGCTCCTAAACCTACTCCAGCAGCTGCTACGGATATGGTTAATAGGGATACAGCTATGACAAAAGTAGTCTTACCTAGCTTTTTTAGTATGCGTTTACCTTTTTTAGGTTGTTTTTCTGTTTCCATCTTGCTACCTCCTAATGTAAGAAATTATATCATTTCATGGGCGATTTTCTTGTGACAATTCCGTGGTACTACGTTTGTTATAGAGCATAAAAAAGGGACTTCTGTATTGTATCAGAAGTCCCTAGTGCAAGATATGGTCATTTGGTAGTGATTTATGGCAATCTGTGGAATTTGTATGACTAAGGAAATTTCCGTTCTCTTTGTGAATCAAAAGGGAATGGGATGTTTTGATGATGAACATCGCCCGGCTCGGATGGCTTACCTGGCCCTGGTGGTTTCCCCGGAGGCGTAATAACAGGTATGGTGATTTCGCCTTCTTCTTTTTCCTTTTCTTCCTCCTCTTTCTTTTTCTCTTCTTCTTCTTTTTTCTTCGCATCTTGCCATGCAGAGAAGCGGGCCCGATCAAAGGAGGCTACTGCCATCTCAAACCCTAAGTTTCCAGGAATAGAAAATTTGCCTGCAAGCAATTGAGGATTGATTCGTTCAATCGCTTTAAAGATATTGACCCATGCATTTTTGGCCATGTCCTTATTGGTCATGGACATGTTGTAATCATAACCAGCCCATACGCCGATACTGATCTTAGGGGTGTATCCGACAAACCATAGATCGTCATAGTCACTACTGGTTCCTGTTTTACCTGCTATATCATATTTGGCATTGATCTTTCTTCCGATGATGGAGGCGGTACCCCCTTTTACCACACCACGCAACATCTTGGTGATCTTGTAGGAAGTCTGGGGGGAGAAGACTTCTACTGGTTTGTTTTTATGTTCAAAAATGACATTTCCATCAGCATCTTCGATTTTACTGATTACATACGGAGGATGATGGGTTCCACCATTGGCAAATGTCGCAAATGATGCGGTCATCTTCTCTACAGTAAATCCGTATGTATTTCCTCCGATGGCAGCGGACTCTGTATCATTGGGATGCGGATTTAGCCCCATCTGGCGGATAAAGTTAAATGCTCGCTCCTGTCCAACGGCTCTAAATGTTTTGATGGCAGGGGTATTCAATGAGAATTTTAAAGCGTGCTCAACTGTGACAGGCCCTTGGAACTTTTCGTTCGCATTTTTATAATCGCCGCCACCGCCGCCTTTTTTAATCACTTCATCCACAATTTTGGCTTGAGGGGAGAGAAGACCCAGTTCGAGTGCAGGGCCATAATCAAGGACTGGCTTGATGGCCGAACCTGGTTGATTTTGGACATCGAAGCAGTGATCTTTTTGGTTCTTATCAAACTTGTGCGTGCTTGGGACAAATGCAAGGACGGCTCCTGTTTGATTTTCGATTACACAAGCGCCAAGCTCTTCTTCGTACTTTTTGCCTGATTTGGGATACACTCTGGAACGAAGCGATATCCCTTTTAAAACGTCATTATTAATTTCAGTGTATAATTGCTCGTTTAAAGTCGTGTAGAAGCGATATCCTTTAGTAGAGGCAAGTTTTTTGTACTGTTCCAGTGTAGAGCGATATTTTCCTTGTTTGTTCAACTCCGCCAAGTTTAGCCCGTCTTTTTCCATTAGAGTTCTGGCAGCTTCATCTTCAATCGTAAACATGATAAAGGGATATTTGCTGTAGGCATTTTGAAATTGTTCTGGTTTGGCTAGGGACTCTTCTAGCTTAAAAGCAAGGGCGTCTTGGTACTCTTTTTCATTTAAATACCCATATTCTTTCATCTTAGAGAGAACCAGTTTCATTCGTTTTAATCCGCGTTGTAGCCCCTCATTTACATCTTTTGTATCTTCTTTATTGGCGGAATCGCTGTAGAATGGACTAAGTGCATTGGGACGTTGGACCATGCCAGCGATGTACGCTGCTTGGGCTGGATTTAGGTCCTTTACATCTTTTTTAAATAGTCCATTTGCCGCTGATTTCACTCCATACATTTGTTGGCCATGCGCACCCGGACCAAAATGGACGACATTCATATAGTTACGGAAAATTTCATCCTTGTTGTATACTTGTTCTAGGCGCAGAGCTAAAATGATTTCTTTTGATTTTCGTTCTAAATCTTTGGATCGATCGTTTAGAATGAGGTTCTTGACTAGTTGTTGTGTGATCGTACTGCCACCCGTTTGAGAAGAGGCGTGTGTGGCAGATTGGTAGGCAGCACGTATAATGGAACGTGGAACAATGCCTTGATGTTTGTAGAAGTCTCGATCTTCGATTGAAATAAAGGCATTGGTTAAGTTAGGACTCACCTCTTTGATATCGCTTAATAGGGTACGGTCCTGATTTTCAGCACGTAGAGATCCGATGAGAACGGGATTCCCATCTTTATCTTTATTCTGAAAATAAGCATAACTCGTTTCAAATAGTTTCTTTAAATCCTTGTCTAAATCACTTTTCGATCGAACTTTTTCGTCTTTTACGATCGACTGAACAACGCCAGCTGCAACACCGACTCCCAACATCACACCCGTAAGACAAATCGTGACTACGATCATTCCGATATAAAGGAATTTTCTTAGTATTCTTTGGGTGGTTGAATGGGGATTCTTGTATTTATCGACCCGTTTCTCCATGTACTTGATAGCCTCCTTGGTTTCGGGTAATATTATACCATATATTTGAAAGTGACGAACAAGTACAGTAACCAATAAGTTTTTTCGAATTCAGAGAGCTGGTGGTAGGTGCGAACCAGTCGAGCCTTTTTGGTGAATTACGCTTGGGAGCTTATGTGGACACGGGTCTGCACGGTTTCAAACCGATATCATGATCGAGTGGGAGATTCATTTGGTAAAGTGGATCTTCAACAAGGGTGGTACCGCGGAATAACTTCGTCCCTTACAGGGAGTGGAGTTTTTTTATTTGCTCAGAAAAGGAGAGAGAATGTTGAAGCATCAAGATGAAAAAAAGCCAATGACGCCAGAGGTTGAGCAAGAGTTAGAACGACAGTTAGCTATGTTAGAGAGAGGGGCAGTGGAGATCCTACCACCAGATGCCTTTCATCGTAAGTTACGCCGTTCGATTGAACAAAAGAAGCCGCTAAAAGTAAAATTAGGACTCGATCCAACTGCTCCAGATATTCATATCGGACATACCGTTGTGTTTAATAAATTAAAGCAATTTCAGGATCTAGGCCATATGGTTCAGTTGGTGATCGGGGATTTCACGGCTCGTGTGGGTGATCCAACAGGGAAATCGGAGACTCGAAAACAATTGACGGAAGAAGAAGTACTTCATAATGCGAAGACGTATACCACTCAATTATTTAAGAGACTCGATCCAGCTAAGACAGAGATTTCTTTTAATAGTAAGTGGCTAGCTCCGTTGACATTTGCGGATGTAACCAATTTAGCGGCAAAAGTAACCGTTGCTCGGATGTTAGAGCGTGATGATTTCTCGAAACGTTACCAAAGTGGTCAGGCGATTAGTATTCACGAATTCTTCTACCCATTGATGCAAGGATACGATTCGGTTGCGTTGCAATCAGATGTGGAACTAGGTGGTACGGACCAAACATTTAACTTGCTCATGGGACGTCAGCTGCAAAAAGAATTTGGCCAAGAGGAACAAGTCATTTTGACGATGCCTCTTTTAGAAGGTCTCGATGGCGTGAAGAAGATGAGTAAAAGCTTGGGCAACTACATTGGCGTGGACGATGAACCAAGTGATATGTACGGGAAGTCGATGTCGATTCCAGATGAATTGATGTACAAGTACTTCCAGCTGGCGACGGATCTGCCGAATGAGGAATTAATGAATCTGAAAACAGGTATCGAGGCGGGTTCGATTCATCCACGTGATGCGAAGATGCGTCTCGCTTATACCTTTGTCGATATGTACCATGGGGAGAATGCGGCAAAAGAAGCAGAAGATCGCTTCCGTACCGTCTTTCAGCAAAATGCCCTACCGGATGATATTCCAGTAGTAGAAGTAGCACAGGTTGATCTAGAGACGGAAGGTACTTGGATTGTACCTTTGTTGACTCAGTTGAAGCTTTGTCCGTCAAATGGAGAAGCGCGACGGATGATTCAAAATGGCGGTGTACGTGTGAATCAGGACAAGTTGCTAGATGTGCAGGCGAGGATTCAGTTGGAAGATGGGCTTGTGATTCAGGTTGGGAAGAGGAAGTTTGCTCAAATTAAGTTGGTGTAGATGATCAAGGTAAAATAATTAGCTAGTCACTTCTTTGTTAATGACAGGTCTGATCAAATATAGATTGTTTTTAAAGCAGGAATCTAGGGTGTGTCTTAAAACTATTTTCTATCTCACTGAGCCAGTCTAAAAATGGAAGCCAGATATACAAACGCCAAAAAAGAGGTGGCTAACTTGT
>NZ_SLXV01000036.1 GCF_004341445.1 Baia soyae | reverse complement strand
TCACGGTGGACACCCTTGCCTTAAGCTAATGGCTACTGCTACCTTCACCATTCGGGACTTTCACCCTATAGACTACGCCCATGCCGGGCGCACGATAAAAAAGCACGAACCCAATGGATCGTGCTTTTTACCCATTTTCTTTTTTGCGAACGGGAATACTGGCATTAATAATCGTAGTTCGTTCTTTGGATTGAGGAATGATAGTAACTTGTCCCACAACATCAAAGTCAAATTCGTCACAAAGTTCAATCAATCGTGCTTGAAAGAACTTTAGCTTTCTCTCATCTATATCAGAACGCTGGTAGCTTAAAACTAAGGATAAACGATCATCTGCCTTGGTAGCGGTCGGCTCTTCTTTACTACCAAACATATTTAAAAATGTCATATTCCACTCTCGCCTCCTATGCTATATGAAACAAGCGTTTGATTTTTGAGATCAACGTATCCGACTCTAACTCTAGGAATGGAACGTCATGACCAGATAGACGACGAGCAATGTTGGCATATGCTTTTCCAGCCATTGATTTATCATCTAAAATGACCGGCTCCCCTGTATTGGAAGAACGAATAATCCGTTTGTCTTCTGGTACGATTCCTAGTAAATTGATGGCTAAATGGTTTTGGACTCGTTCTACACTAAGCATATCTCCGTCCTTTATCATCTCCGCTTGGACACGATTAATAATGAGGTCAATCTGTCCAATATTGGCTGATTCCAAAAGCCCAATAACCCGGTCAGAATCCCGTACAGATGGGATTTCTGGATTTACAACAATAATAGCACGATCAGCAGCCACGATGGCGTTACGGAATCCACCTTCAATTCCTGCTGGTGAATCAATTAAAATATAATCAAATTCTTTTCGAAGCTCATGAATCAACTGCTCCATCTGTTGTGGAACGACTTCTTCTTTATAACGAGTTTGGGCCGCTGGTAACAACGCCAACTCTGGGTACTCCTTATGGCGTACTAAGGCTTGTCTGATCTTACATTGTCCTTCTACAACATCTACCAAGTCATACACAATCCGGTTCTCTAACCCTAGCATCAGATCTAACTTACGAAGGCCAATATCCGTATCCACCAAACAAACCCGGTAGCCTAACTGAGCCAACCCTAAGCCAGCGGAGGCCACAGTAGTTGATTTTCCTACCCCACCTTTTCCGCTGGTAATCGTAATTGCGACAGAACGATGATTCAATGTCAAGCACCCCTTTCTCCATATTCAACTAGAAGGAAGACATGTCTCATATTCATTTCCGTTTTTTCTACAAGTTTCCTCCATATTGTAGCAAAAATGACTACATAAAAAAAGGAAATATTTAACACTATTACAATTATTTATTTTTCTAATGAAATCTTTGACCACAAGTAGAACATTGATTCGATTGATTGGGTATTTGATGGGCGCAAGAAGGACAAATATAAACGACAGCCATCGACATCGGTGCGATTGGCATTTGGCCTGCTTGTGGTGCTTGATTCGGTTTATTTTGGAAATAGTTCGTTTCGGTTTGCTTTGTCTCTTCTTTTAGTGATTGGATCATCTTCTCAATTGATTGGATTTCCTCTTTCATGGTAGCTGCTATCTGAAACTGAGCTTCTAGTTCTGGATTCATCTGGATCGTTTGAGTTTGTTCCCACTGCTGAAGGGTGACTTGTCCAAGTTGACTCATCAGTTGACTGAGTTCCTGTTTCTTTCCAGTCAATTTTTGGTTTAGGCGATTCATCTCAAGCATTCTCTGAGAAGATTTACTAACATGTTCGACACCTTTTCCTATTTTTTGCTTGATATCTTGTAAAAAGTTATTCAAAACACGACATCCTTTCTTATATAAAGTTTTCTATTCTAATTGTACGGGAACTAAAAAAGATCCGCCACTAGAATGATAGCGACAGATCTGATTATTGTTTGTACAAAATTCGTTAGGTCGTAGGAAGATCTACTTTTTTTCCAAAATCAAGTGAAATGCTGCTCCGATAAGAACGTTCAACTCGCACTACATACGGAAGGCGTTCAATTCGCTTTATCCATTGATCTGCTGATTTTCGATCAATATATAGAATCACATACTTAAATCGTTTGGAGATATAATGAATGTTCCCCATACGTGAAAGGGATTTAGCTGATTTTAGATCTTTCACCCACACTACGAGCCCTAAACGTTCGACCATATTCATAACAAGGTACCACTACGATATCCCGTAGCTTTCCTTTCATATTTGGTTAGGAAACGGGGGGAGAACTACCTTTATCGTACCATGTGAAGATACTTCATTCAACTCTACAGAAAGAAGGAGAACTGGATTGAGAAACCCACTCTATCAAAAACTACAAGAACAAATGAACCAAAAAAAGCATACCGACCTAGCACTAACCATGCGTCCCTATGCCGGAGTCGCTTTCCTATATGCAAATAAAGAGCACTATGCGGCAAGAGAGTCTTTTGAAAATGAGTTGCGTGACATAGCTCAAGAACTGATTCTGGGAACCATCTGGAACTTCACATTCCTTTTTATCCGATCCTCAACACATGCCTATGTATATCGTGCCCAATTTGTCGCGCCCATGGAAAAAAGTTTTTGCTGCGGCAACGGATGCCCCGATTGTGTCCGTTTACGCTCCACTTAAGTAACAGTACATCTTACGATTGACACATTCCTTTTCTCTGTTTCCGTGGTGCGCTTGAATCGGGAATCGGAATATGAATTTGGTGTGAGACTGACTTTGCAATCGTAGACGAGATTTGGTATAAGAGTTGATCCAATCTCTCCTCTGCCTCAAGGAACTGGCGAATAGCCGCATTGTTTCGTAATTGTGCCTGTACTACTTCTATCTCTTGCTTGGCTTCATGATAATTTGGGTGAAAAATACCAAATCTCTTTGTTTCTTCGTATAACTCTTTTTTCTTTTGAAACTCACTGATTAATTTCTGAGCCTCGACATCCTCTTGTAACTCCGCTTGACTACTAAGGTAGCTTTGTACTTCATGCGATTTATTAATTTCATCAGCCAAATCATAGGCATCTGATAGTAATTCCGTCATATCAATCGTTTTCATTCCGATCTCACCCTCCCTATATATTTTAACAAACTTTTCCCCACCTTTGTTCTGGAAGATGTACGAAAAAATCCCTCCAAGGATTGATCTGGAGGGAAATGGTAAGGAAGGGTGGAAGCAAAACTGCTTCCCCTACTATGTATGCCTCTTTTGTAAGAAGCATTCTTCTCATTCATCTTACTCGTCTTTCACGTCAATCCAAGGGGACTGTGGTGATTCAGGTGATTCCCACAAGCTATGATAACGTTCCCCGCTTCGGTGCATACTAACAGGTGAACCAAACTGGGATGGACGCCAATTATAGAGATATTGGCTTCGAAATTGCATCCATGATTGGATCGAGACAAGGTTTGTATGGATTTCATCATGCATGGTCGATTTTTCCATGTACTTCCCTCCGCTTACGCCAACTTAGATGGTCTATTGTATGCTAACACCCACGTAGTGGTTCAGTCAGAAAGGAGAGAAACATGATCTCTCTTACAGAATTAGCTGAATTACGGTCTAAATTAGAAATGAATGACCCTGATGCCATTCGAGAAATACTAGAAGAACTTCCACCCTACGATCTACGTCAATTTTTCTTCTTTAT
This sequence comes from Baia soyae, assembly GCF_004341445.1. GTDB lineage: Bacteria > Bacillota > Bacilli > Thermoactinomycetales > Thermoactinomycetaceae > Baia > Baia soyae. The sequence continues at coordinate 26,384 of NZ_SLXV01000036.1, read as the reverse complement.
CGATGAAGAACAGCAGAAAGAGTTGCTCTCCTACTTATCGATCTCCAAGACGGCTCACCTGTTTGAAGAGATGGAGCACCTCGATCAAAAAAAGCAATTTATGAGTCTGGTTCCAGCTGCGCTAAAGTCGGAGATCTTTCGCGAAATCTCTTCTGATGACCTCGCCGATTTTCTCGGAGAGATTAGTCAGAAAGAAGCAGAAACGATTCTGACCAAATTAGACCAACCAGAAGCAGAAAATGTTCGTGACCTTCTTCATTATCCGGAAGATACAGCAGGCGGACTAATGACGACAGAGTACGTTCATATTATGAGCGAGATCACCGCTTCCGAAGCGATCGATCAACTACGTCGAAAAGCTCCTGATGCTGAAACCATCTATTATCTTTATGTAGTCGATGATTCTGGGCACCTGCTAGGCGTTGTCTCCCTACGAGAATTATTAATCGCAAAGCCTGAAGTAAAGATCCATGACATCATGTATGAGCGAATTATTTCGGTACCTGTGGACTTGGATCAAGAAGAAGTGGCGAAAGTCTTTACGAGATATGACCTGCTGGCTGTTCCCGTCGTGGATCACAATCATTATTTACGCGGGATTGTGACAGTGGATGATGTGATGGATGTATTAATCGAGGAGGCACAGGAAGACTTTGCTAACTTCTCTGGAGGCGGAGGAGACCAAGGTCTATTTATCTCTCCTATACAAGCCGTCCGCAAACGGATTCCTTGGCTAATCTTACTTCTTCTCATAGGACTCATCACAGCGAATCTGATAAATCTGTTTAAACCAACCACTCAAAAACTACCGATTTTATTAATCTTTATGCCGATGATCGCGGGTATGACAGGGAACGCAGCTACGCAATCCTTGGCAACCGTAATTCGCTTTATCTCAAATGGAGAATTAACGAAAGAGAATTACGGAAAACTACTACGCCAAGAAAGTACCATTGCCATGCTGATTGGGCTTTTTTGTAGCTTGTTTATTTTAGGTTTTATCAGCCTTTCTTATGATGGGCGTCTCGGGATTTTAGTGGCGGTCTGCCTATTTTTCACTCTCATTATCGGAACAATTGTCGGGACGATGATCCCGATGGTCCTACAAGCTTTTAAGATCGATCCGACCGTTGCATCCGGGCCCCTCATTACTACGATTAACGATGTCGTCTCGCTGATGATTTATTTTGGTTTGGCCACCCTCTTCGTCCAATTAATCAGCAGTTGACTGTCATACAATTTTCCAAGGACTAATATTCCTTTATAACAAGGCAGTTCCTAAGGTATAATGTTGTTCAAAATAGGTAACATTTTCTACACATAGGGGGTCTCAATCGTTGGATAGCGATCTGGTAAGTACGTTTTGGAATTTTGGATTAGTTGTATTTCTTGTGCTTCTAAATGGTTTTTTCGTAGCTTCAGAGTTTGCCTTAGTAAAGGTGCGCTCCACACGGATCGCTCAATTAACCGAAGAAGGCAATTTCCGCGCTCTAGCAGCACAAAAACTAATTGCTAATCTAGATGCATATCTATCCGCTACACAACTTGGAATTACTCTGGCATCACTAGGACTTGGTTGGGTGGGTGAACCGTTTGTTGCAAGACTGATTACACCGCTCATTCAATACTTTCATTTGCCCGAAAATGTAGTCCATATCATCTCGTTTGCTATAGGATTTTCCATTATTACGTTTCTACATATTGTTATTGGTGAAATGGCACCCAAATCGCTGGCTATTCGTCAAGCTGAACGAGTTACACTTGTCATATCCAGGCCCCTGCACTGGTTCTTTATGCTCTTCCGTGCTCCCATCTGGTTGCTTAACTCTTCAGCAAATAAACTCTTACAGTGGCTAGGAGTCGGCATAGACGCAGAGCACCAAGCCGCCCATACAGAAGAAGAGATCCGCATGCTGGTCGAACAAAGCCACAAGAGTGGAATCATTGATCAAACAGAGCTTTCTCTATTCGATAACATCTTTGAATTCGCCGACCGGGTAGGCCGTGAGGTAATGGTTCCCCGGATCAATATGGTATGTCTTTATGCGACGGACTCGATAGAAGAAAACATAGACGTTGCGAAAAAAAGTCAATTTACACGTTTCCCGCTATGTGGAAAAGATAAAGATGAAATTCTAGGTGTAATACATATCAGGGACCTTTATGAATGCCTGATTGAGGGCGGTACTCCCAATTTAATTGAAATTGCTCGTCCATCTGTCCAAGTTCCTGAGACGATGGAGATCAAAGATATTTTACGGACCCTCCAAAAAAACAGAACCGAAATGGCCATTGTAATCGACGAATATGGCGGTACTTCTGGAATCGTAACCTTAGAAGATATCATTGAAGAAATCGTCGGGGAAATCCAAGATGAGTTCGACGATGAGCGTCCTTTCTTCCAAGAGAAATCTAGCGGAACCTCGATTGATGCGAGATTGCTAATCGAAGAGGTAAACGAATACTTTAACATTGAAATTGAAGATGAAAACAATGACACCATTGGTGGTTGGGTTTTCTCTCAACTACAAGCTCTACCCAAAGTCGGAGTTTCCGTTCATTATCTAGATTTTACTTTTACCGTACAAGAGATGGACTCTCGAAGCATCACCCGTTTACTCGTTCGGAAACCCGATAAAGCAGATCCATTACAGGATTACGACGATACACTCCTACATACATAAAAATAAAAAAACACGCCTTTCCTCCTGAGAAAAGCGTGTTTTTTATGATTAAAATTGCACCAAACCATGCCCAGTCAATGAATTTCGTCCGGATGAATGAAGCACTTTGGTTGAAGCAAATAATCGCTTCAGAATCGCTGCATGACCCACTTTTGGATGCTTCTGCTTAAATAACGCCAACACTCCCGATACATGAGCGGCTGCCATCGAGGTCCCACTTAAAGATGCATACTTCATACCCGGATATGTGCTAACCACTTTCACTCCTGGAGCGGCCACATCTACCGTAGAGCCTGTCGCCGAAAAAGAGGCTCGTTTATTACTTTTACTAAGCGCCGCCACTGCAATCGCATTCGGCACTCTCGCAGGGACTTCTACCGTATCCCCTCTTCCTGATAGCTGTCCTGCATTTCCAGCAGCCGCCACAACGAAAATCCCTCTGCGCGTAGCGGTTTGAATCGCTTTTTCTAATACCATCGGACTCACCTTACCACCACTAATACTAATATTTAAGATATCCATATTATTGGCAATTCCCCATTCAATCCCGCGCACGAGATCGGATAGAGACCCTACACCTTTTTTATTTAACACCTTAATCGCATAAAGAGAAACCTCCGGAGCCACCCCGATAATGCCATACTGATTGATCGCTGCCCCAATCACTCCCGATACATGTGTTCCATGGCCATTTAAATCATGAGGTGGTTTTCCTGGTTCAATAATATTCACTCCACCTTGGATGTTTGGGCTGAGATCAGGGTGACTAAAATCAATTCCGGTATCAATAATTCCAACTTTAACACCTTTTCCCGTAAAAGCTCGATTTTGCCCTCGCAAGACTCTACGAATATTCCAAGGTAATACTTCACCTTTTTGTTTTGTTTTTACAGAGCGCTTCTTCGGATACACTTTCTGTAATTCATATGGAAAGAGCTGAAGGGATCTGTCCGACTCTACATGAACTAATTCTGAGTCCCTCTCTATTTGTTTCATTTGTTTCCAAGATGACACAGTTGCTGTCATGAACGGTGTGTAGCGTCCGACATACTCTACCTGACATCCTAGCTCTAAGAGACGCTCTACTCTGGATCCATGTTGATACAGAAAGGTAAAACGTTGCCCCCCTTGATGACTTCCCATAAAAAATCACCTCTTTCTCCTAGATATGAAGAAAGAGGTGTTATGGCTTGGACTTCTATAAAAATATACTTACTCTACAGGGGATCTTCGAGATTCCCTTCTGTCTTTTTTTTATCCTTTGATTGCCTCAGATTCCGATGTTTTGAAACAGACGAGCGAAGGATGAATTCGATTTGAGCGTTCACACTCCGAAATTCATCCGCGGCCCATTTTTCAAGGTCTTGATAGAGATCTGGATCCAGACGAAGTAAAAATTTCTTTTTCGAGCTCATTATTGATAAAGGGTACCCGTATTAATCACAGGGCTTACATTGCCTTCTGAGACAAGGGCAACGAGTAAATTATTCACCATCGCTGCCTTCTTCTCATCATCTAGTTCAAAGCCCTGTCTTTCTAATTTAGCTAATACCGTCTCCACCATGCCCATAGCCCCTTCTACAATTTGCCTACGAGCGGCGATGACAGCGGAAGCTTGCTGTCTACGCAACATCACTTGCGCAATCTCAGGCGCATAGGCGAGGTGGCTAATTCTAGCCTCTATTACTTCGATTCCAGCGATCTCTAAACGCTCATGAAGCTCTTTCTCAAACGTGTTCATAATTTCAGTTGGATTCCCACGTAAGGACAATCCTTCTTGTGGAGCATCGTAGGGAAAATGACTTGCTAGAGAGCGAAGAGCCGTTTCGCTCTGAATATCGGCAAACTTTTTATAGTCATCCACATGAAACGTCGATTGAGTTGGATTCTTTACTCTCCAGACGATCACAGCCGCAACCTCAATTGGGTTCCCGTCCGCATCATTCACTTTTATGCGATCAGTATGAAAATTTCGTACCCGTAAGCTAATTTTTGTACGTTGAGAGAATGGGTTTACGAAATGGAAACCTTCTTCTCGTAGCTCACCTATATACTTACCAACAAACGTAAATACACGCGATTCATTTGGCTGGATCACGACGTACCCACCAGATAGCAGGAGACCCATAACAAATACAATAATGCCTAGCACCTGAACTCCATCATCCGAATTGCTTAGCACCACTGCACCCACAAACAATAAAAGCACTTGAATCGCCATAGCAAGGAAGCCATTTTTATGCCAAACCTGTTGCTCTTTCATCCGCTCCATTCTCATCACTCATTTCAAATTTGGTATCAAAGTGATATCACTTTGTTATTAGTATACTACCTCACATCCTCAATGTGAAACCTCATTTTATGATAAAAATAAAAAATGCCTCTCGTGCATTAAGCATGAAATAGTAGAAGAACCTGACTTTACACTTAGTATAGTGAAAAATCGGGTTCTTCTACTATTTCATGCTTAGTGTACTCAGAGAGAGCATTTTACTGTCTGCTTATCCTACTACTACCCCTCCCCCTGATCCAGTAGGGCCTACTGGTCCTTGTGGCCCTACTGGTCCTGCAGGCCCTTGTGGTCCCGGTGGTCCTGGTGGCCCTAGACGACGATTGTTGAGCCTACGACGCAAACGTTCTATTTGCCGCTCAAGGCGCTTACAACACTCACATTGGTCCCGCTTGCAATTACATGACTTAGACATGGCTTCCTCCCCTCACTTGTGCAAACGTATTAGTGAATCGTAACACTGTATATTTATGAGTATGATTAGAAAGTTGTGAGGGTTTAAACTAGAAGGGATGAAGCTGTACCTTGGTTCCTTTATGATGAAAATGAAAAATGTCTCTTCTGCCCTGTTCCCCTGTCTCTAGAAGAGACCCAAGATACTTGTTGAATGGAAATATGGTCTTGTGTGAGCATCTGTTTTAACTTTTTGTACAGACTAGATGCTTGATCTGGGGTCACCTGAACAAATGGGAAATAGATGCGCGGGATCCATTCATCAGGTTGGTATGTAGGACAGATCCCCATGCGAATCGATCTCGTCTCCTCCCAAATCGCTTGCTGAAGTTGTATAAGGGGGTAGCTCTTTACGATGGGAATGTAAAAGCGAGGGCTTCTTACTTCCGTCATCCCCACTCCACAGCAATGGATACGAAATGATTCTTGCTGCGGGATCACTCTCTCTAAGGCACCCTGCAGACCGTTCACTTCGTATCCATTGGCAACTTGGTAGACTAGTTGAGGTGGAAACGCACCAGAGTCTGTAATGTGACATTGGTCAGTCGCTTCAACCCAGATTTGTTGAATTCGCTTTTCTTCCATTTGCGGTAAATAGGATAAAATCGCGTTCATCGGTTATTCTCCTTCAAGTCTGAGTTGTGATGTACTTGGTTAAGAGATATGTTCGTGATGAAGGGGCGATTTCCTGTAGGGGTTTGTAATAGATAGTTATGTATATTAAAAATTTAAAAAACAGAGTTATTGGATATACCCGGGGCATGTATCTGATCACAGCTCAAATAGTGAGCCACGAAGATGTGAAAAGCAAAGTCCGCTCCATCCTTCTTCGCTAAGCAGGCTCACTAACATCGCTGAGATCAGACACATTGCCCCTAGTACATCCCTTTTATCGTTTACTTTCCTATAAATCTAAGCTATTGACTCAAAAAAGCATCAAATTAGCTTGATTCATCTATTGATCATCACTACTTAATGAACAGACCTATTAAAAACGTAGTGTATCCGATTCAAACGCAACAGCATGAGCCACACAAGGAATCGGCTCTCCTTGTTGATACGAGATAGGTGATAATAGAGCACCAGTGGCTACTACTAGGATGCGGTGGAGGTTGCCCCTGTCCATCTCTTTCATGAGGTGTCCGTAAGTTACACAAGCGCTGGAGGCACATCCACTTGCTCCGGAAAACTGCTCTTGTTCCTCGCTGTAAATCATCATGCCACAATCCTGAAATCGTTCACCCATTTGATATCCTTCATTCATCAGTAATTCCCTAGCAATCGGATGGCCCACAGAGGCCAAATCGCCTGTTACGATGAGGTCGTAATCACTTGGTTTTCTTCCCGTATCTCGAAAGTGAGTCGCAATGGTATCGGCGGCGGCTGGAGCCATGGCTGATCCCATATCAAACGGATTCTTCACACCCAAGTCCATTACCTTACCTACTGTAGCATGTGTGATACAAGGACCATTTCCTCCGATCCCCACCACTCCTGCTCCAGCACCGGTTACCGTCCACTGAGCCGTATCTGGCTTCTGACCACCAAACTCCGTTGGGAAACGATACTGTTTCTCTGCTGTACAATTATGGCTACTTACCCCAGCTACTGCGTACTGTACGAATCCTGCATCTACTAAAGAGGTTGCTAGAAGCAAAGATAACATCGAAGTCGAACATGCCCCGTACACACCCATAAAGGGAATTTGTGTCGTCTGAGCCGAAAAGGAAGCAGTAATATTTTGATTCAATAAGTCTCCTGCGAGATACGCTCCGATTTGCTTTGTACTCAGACCCGCCTTCTCAATCGCTGTATTTACGGCATCCTCTAATATTTTCCGCTCTGCTTTTTCCCACGTCTCTTGTCCGGCATATAAATCATTGTGAATCAGGTCAAATTCCTTGCCTAGGAGACCTGATCCCTCTTTAGGTCCTACTACTGCGGCACTTGATTGTAAACGTACATCATTGAGAAAATGAAATGTGCTTGATCCCATATATCGTTGTTGCACCATACTCCCTCCTTCCGATTCCTAGATAAACATCTTTACGATCAACTGAATGAGACTAACTAAAAACGCAGAAACCACTCCAAACGTAATAACAGCCCCTGCTAGCTTAAACATATTGCCTCCGACTCCCAGTACCCAGCCCTCTGATTTATGTTCCAATGCCGCAGATGCCATCGAATTGGCAAATCCAGTTACAGGAACGGCAGTCCCCGCCCCCGCCCATTGGCCAATGGTGTCATATACACCAAGCCCTGTTAATAAACAGGATAGGAATACCAAGGTGGCCACAGTCGTATTAGATGCAGTAGCTGGATCCATACCTAAATAAGCATAGAATTTGGAGAGACCCTGACCGATCAAGCAGATAAATCCACCTACTAAAAACGCTTTTAAGCAATTCATAAATACCTTTGGTTTTGGTCTATATTTATCAGCTATTTGTTGATATTCATTTTCTAGTTTCTTCTTTTTCTTCTGTGATTGTTTATCCATGTATGTACACTCCCTCCATCTTCTTTATCCTGCGCCAGTAACACAATTTTATTCCTACATCAAAGATGTGTACGAACAAAATAACTGCTCACATTCTTTCTTCAACCACTCGTTCAGAAGCTTATCGGTATGCGTATCATCTTGATGGAGATATCGTACTTCTCGATATCCTAGCTTCGGTCTGGTAGCTAGAATTCGTACTCCACATTGCTCTAGCTCCTGCTCTACGCGGACCTTCTGCTGAAAAGCATGTTCCTCTAATCGCTTTAACCATCCATGGTATACATCTCTTAATTTTAGTGGAAATCTCGTCATCTTCCGTTGATCTGATTGAATGGTAAATAAAAATACTTCGTACACCACGTGTTGGTGAACCAATTGTTGCCCAGTGGTTGTGAAAATCATCGAAATCAACCCTTCTTATCTATCATCATCCGTAGTTTTTACACAAATAAAAAAAGTGATTCCTTTTTACGGGAATCGCTTTTTCTTTATTGCATATAGCCATGATCTGTATTATGCGAGATCTCGTTTAGCGCTTCACTTGCCTCATTCATATACGGCATATGAACGGCCAAGTCACCCAATGAAACCACTCCAACCAGTTGCCCATTCTCCACAATAGGTAGCCGTCTTACTTGATAATCAGCCATTAACAATGCGACATCATCGACCGACATATCAGGGCTTCCTGTTACAAGCTCGTCCGACATCACTTCTCCAATTTGGCTTGAATTCGGACGTTTCTCTGCAATACCACGAATGACTAAATCTCGGTCGGTAACCACTCCACGGATTTTTCCATTCTCACAGACGGGGATGATTCCCACATCGTTTTGCCTCATCATGAGAGCTGCTTCATAAAGATTATCATCAGGTGAAAGAACTTGAAGATCCGTTGACATAATGCCTCGAACTGGACTACTCATAGGAAAAACTCCTTTTATCATTGGAATATTCCCAAATAGTCTCTCCAGTCCCTATTCATTCCATGCACTGGGCAAGCTCAGCCCCGTTCCTAGCTTCCTTCTGTAAAAATCGAAGCGCTACGGTTGCGAGTAATTCCATGCCGATTTTCATGCTTTCTTCATCGATATCAAAATGAGGATGGTGATGGGAGCCTAGGTATTGTTCAGGATTACCACATCCCACAAAGCAAAAGGCACCCGGTACCTTTTGCAGGAAATAGGAGAAGTCTTCGCCCGGAGCGATTGGCTCCATTTCGATTACTCCTTGTTCCCCCACTACATCCACTGCTACGCTTCGGACCAACTCTGTCGGTTCTGGATGATTGATAACGGCTGGGTAACCATGTTCATAAGTAAGTTTGCACTCTGCTCCAAATGATTTTCCAATCCCTTGGCACATATGATCCATTCTTTCGACGATTGAATCACGAATAGCCACGTCAAACGTCCGAACCGTGCCTAGGATCCGGCAAGTATTGGGGATCACATTATGAGAATCCCCAGCCTCTATCTTACAAACCGAAATCACAGCTGCTTTTTGCGGATCAATCTGTCTACTTACAATACTCTGTAACTGAATCACAAGATGAGAGGCAATCACAATTGGATCTACACATTCATGAGGAATTCCAGCGTGCCCACCTTTCCCCTGAATTTCGATGGTAAAATTATCAGCCGCCGCCATCAACTCACCTGACCGCGTTGCGATCGTTCCCGTTGAGGACGTCGCCCAGAGGTGTAGACCAAATATACCGTCCACCCCGTCCACAACCCCTTCTTGCACCATCGCTACCGCCCCGCCTGGTGGAACTTCCTCAGCTGGTTGGAAAATGAATAAGACTTGTCCCTCTATCTCGTCTCTCATCTCGGACAAAATCTCAGCTACTCCCAGTAAGGTAGCGGTATGCCCATCATGACCACAAGCATGCATCACTCCAGGAACTGTCGATCGATACACGGAATCTTTTGCATCTTCAATCGGTAATGCATCCATATCCGCTCGAAGCGCCACAGTGGGTCCTGACTTTACCCCTCGTAAAAGGCCTGTCACTCCATGTAATCCACCCACTCGCATCTTCACTTCTAAGCCCAGCTCTTCTAAATGATGTGCTACAAGTGCCGCTGTTTGTTCCTCTTGGTAGGAAAGCTCAGGATGTTGATGTAAATGTCTACGTATTCCTACGATTTTTGGATATACTTTCTCTATCATCTGTTTCATGATCCATTTTCCCTCCCATATATTTTCCAGCTCAAAAAGGTATTTGGTTGCACGATTATCTTCTTCATATTATCATTATGAGGATGTCAGCAGTAGTGCATTGCAAAGGAGGCATACACCCATGTTTTTTCATGATTCGAAAACAAAAGGAGTCCAAAAGGATTTCCAAGACCTAGAAGCCATCATGTCTGGGCTCGGATTCTTCCGCGGAGCTTGGGATTACACGAAAGCAACGTATGATATAAAGTATACGGTTGGTGAGGTGGATTACTACCTACGTCTTCGTGCAGTCGTGGTAGGTAAAAAACAGTTAGAAAGCCCGAAGGCCCGTCTAGAACTAGATGTTCCCTACTTCGTGCGTCACTTCTTCCCACATGGAATGGATGAAAATTCCGAGATTCCAGCCGAGTTAACAGAAGAAGTTCATCAAAAGATAGCCGAACTCGAAAATGCTCTTGCGAGTGCGTAGACTTCTACATATCCACATTTAGAGCACAAAACAAAGGAGATGACCTATTAAAAGGCATCTCCTTTACTATTACCCGTTTCATAGTCCATTTGCTAAGGCACTTATAAGGCAGTGTTGCTTTGATAATCAACGCCCTCTACTTTTACATTTACCTGAACAACATGGAGACCTGTCATATTTTCTACCGCTTCTTTTACTTCATATTGTAGCTCTCGACATACAGCGGGAATTTCTCTTCCATATTCAACAATTACGCGTAAGTCGACTACTGTTTCTTGCTCTCCAACTTCCACATGTACCCCTTTGGTAAGGTTTTTGCCGCTTACTCGTTTGGCAAGCCCCTCTGTCATACCTGCGGACATACTGGAAATTCCAGGCACTTTACTAGCTGTCATCCCAGCTATGACCGCCACTACATCATCGGCGATACGAATCATTCCACCGTTAGCTTCAGTCATAAAAAGACACCCCTGTGATAATACATAGATAGTAACCATAACAAGTTAGAGTTTTCACTCTCGTTCCTTTCATTTTAGCATACAGGGTCTTTGAAAAGAAGAGAGAATCATTTCATGTACTTTCTACAGAAGTCTTCTTAACTAACTTTATATCCTGCGATTTTTACAATCATCTGAACCTGTGGATGCGTAAGGTTTACTTTATACCCATAAAAGATCTTTTCATCAATCTCAATTTCATAAGGAAGAAGGTATTTCCCCTTTACTAATCGAGTGAATAGGTGGTTCGATTCTAATTCACTTAGACTAAACTTTCGTGCTAAGTCATTCTTAATCCAAGTACTACCATAACTCTTACCGATATTATTTGGATCTCGATACCACTCGTAAATCTGCAGGACGGCATTGTGCATAATGCGATCAATTTGCGCATAGTCATTCATCTTTTCAATATTAATGAACTCAAGGATATTGTGTGACTGATCACAGAACTCTTGAATCTGTGATGATTTCGATAAACTCTCATCCCACAAGCTAAACAACTCCACTTTTTTCCCTTTTGACCATAAACGATCTAATAGTGGAATCATATCCTGATCGGCACTTACGATTACAAAGGTGGTGATCTCTGGAATTTGATACAGTACCTCCATCGCATCTAAACAAAGTTGGATATCAGCTGCATTTTTTCTTTCCTTGCCCTCACGACCATTTCCATAAACTTGGTTAACGTGTACTCGTTTCTTTTGCAAGCTCATCATCGATAGATCCATCTGTTCAAAGTCGGCATATGCTTCCATCATACGAATGGAATCTTTCCCATAATACTCTTGTAGGCGCAAAAATAAATTATGATGTGTCTCAGGATGATCTGGATCCATGTGATATTTCTTTAATCCATAGTACACATTCTCTAAATCTATAAATATGGCGGTATCCCTCGTAAAATCCATTTGTCCCCCTCCTTTCCAAATTTTAGCATGATGCAATATTTCGCTTAAAAATTGTATTTTCCTTCTTAAATGCTAGGGAAATCAAGCCTACAGCCTTCTTGTATGTTTGACAAATTTTCTATCATCCGTATCCTTAGTTTGAACTAACTTCAACAAATTATGACAAAATCCAGATTCATACATGTCTAATTTGTATATAAATCGTTCATTCTAACATAGAAAGGTGTGGATTTTGTGAACAAAAAAATTTGGTACCCATTACTGGCTGTATCTACATTATTGAGTGCTTGGGCGCATTTTTATACCTCCATTCAACCATTACAATTTGGTACAGCTTGTTTGTCATTGCTTTTCTGGGCTGCTCTTCTTGGAAAAGCGACCGAAAGTGTCGCACACTATGCTGGTGAAAGAATCGGAGGCTTTCTCAATGCGACGTTTGGAAATGCCGCCGAACTGATTATCGCCATCTTCCTCGTAAAAGAGGGCCTATTTGATATGGTAAAGGCGAGTATCACGGGCTCTATCATAGGAAACTTACTACTTGTACTCGGCTTGTCTATGTTTGTAGGTGGGGTAAAATACAAAACGCAAAATTTCAATCCTGTCTTAGCTGGTCATAATGCTTCTCTCATGATGCTCTCCGTCATCGCACTCTTTGTACCAGCGGCTTTTTTAACCGATCCTACGCGTGTCACAGCACAAGAAGATATAACCGTCAGTGTGATCATCGCCGTAGCTCTCATTCTTGCCTATATTTTGTGGCTCATCTTCTCCTTAGTTACTCATCGAAAAGAGATGGGTGCATCGGTTGATGGCATGGTCGATGGGATCGAAAACGAAGAGCATGCGATTTGGTCCAAGTGGGGTTCGATCTTAGTACTGGTCATCTCCACTACCTTTGTTGCCATTCAATCCGAGTGGTTGGTACATAGCGTTCAATCTGTCGCACATACGCTAGGATGGACCGAAATGTTTGTCGGTGCATTCTTAATTGCCATCATCGGAAATGCTGCTGAACATAGTGCCGCTATCTTTTTAGCGATGAAAAACCGTATGGGTGCCGCTGTAGAAATCGCCATCGGCAGTAGCTTACAAATTGCCCTATTTGTCGCTCCTATGCTCGTATTCGTCAGCTTATTATTTAATCGTCCCATGGATCTCGTCTTTACCAACTATGAAGTTGCCGCCGTTGCCGTATCTGCTCTCATCGCTTCATCTGTATCGCGAGACGGCTCTACCAACTGGTACGAAGGCATCTTGTTGTTACTGGTATATGTAATTTTAGGAACCGTATTTTTTATTGTTTAGAAGGAAAGCAAATCAACCGATTACCAAAAAGGAACCGTCCCACACATCATGTCGTGTGAAATGGTTCCTTTTTCTTTTCTATAGAACTTGGCAGGAAATAATGCCTCCCATAGACAATCATATAAAATACAGAATTTGGAAAGGAGTTAACGAACATGACAATTTGGATCTATCAACGACAAATCGAAGACCTTCACATCGAAATCGAACGACTCGAAAAACAAGAACGAGAAAAACAAAACGATTTCCAAATGGCCACTCGTCGCGGAGATGAGCCGTTAGCTAGGCAGACCCGCCAAGAACAATTGCGTCTAAATGATCAGATTCGGCATTTGAAAAGTGAGTTAATCCAAACCGAACGGGCATTATGGAAAGCACAACAAATGGAACAAATTCAATAAAAAAACAGCCTCTGAGTATTCAAACTCAAAGGCTGATATTTTCTATACTTGAATATAATTACGGCATAATGAGACTAAATAAATCCGCTAATTTCCGTTCTAAATCATTAATGATTTGCTGACCTTGTTCACGATTGATCATACCAGCGCGAACCGCAAAATCGATTTGACGAGAAAGTCCGAACATCTGCATATTCATCACTTCTTCGTAAAGTGGACACTTAGGCAGAGCTAGATGTTCTAACTGAACCGCAATCAGCTGCTCAATCTTAGAAGCATCACCCCTAAGAATTTCAAGCGCTTTTGCATTTAAATCGGTCTGTGTCGGTGTGGTCATTTCTACGCCCCCCATCGACCGTTCCACACGGGGTACGGTACTTCTTCAACGTGCATGCTAGAACTAGTTTATCATGAAAAGAGGTAGATTTGCAAAATGGAGTTGGAAGAAAGAAAGAATTTATATATATAATAAGGAGACTTTACATAGAGATTGGATGATGATGAGATGATGATTATACAAATAAAGGGAGATACTCACTTTACTATTAACATAGATCCAGGAGTATGGATCTTTGACGAACGCCGATTTCCGATCGAACCGAATGGCTTAGGGATGTTCCTGCGCCCATTTCTTCTAAACTCCGAACCAAAAGAAGGCGCACATACGGCTATTATTCATCGCAGAGACGGCGAAAATATCAGCCTTTCATATGAAGAAATCCTTAATTCTTATTTCTGTTTTGCTCTCGATGGGAAGCCACTCCACGAAAGTCAAGGTGGCCCTGCACTTCTCTATCTAAAAAACCAAGATCAGAAAAGCCAACCGATCGACTCTATACAGACCATTGAGATTGTAAGCTCGTAACAATTTACGAAAGCGTAGGCAAACGCACAGGCGGAGAAGGCGATACCGCATAGGCTGTAGCATTCTTAGTGTTTTTAGAAGGGAGAATGCTACATGGCCACTTTTATGGAATGCATCAAGCACAAGAAACAGATTTCCCCTGCCATTTTACGGAGTGAGGGCGTGCATGCGATTGGAGTAGGGTACGCTAACCCTCAAAAGCCATCCCAAGGGGCTTGCATTATCACCTATATTGACAAGAGCGTCACCACACGGAAACAATCCTCGATGGCATCCTCCATCAGAGCAAGACTAGGTGTGCCAGCTCGTATTCCTGTGATCTTTGAACGAGTTGGGAGATTTCAACATCATGCTGCCAAGCCACTAAATCAAACGAGAATCCGCCCCGTTCCTGGAGGAGTGAGCATTAGCTCAGATGCGCCTATTGCTGGAACGGCCGGGATTATCGTGACCAACTTCCCTCAACCCAAACATTTATATGTTTTCAGCAATAAGCATGTACTCGTACCCGAAAGACCAGGGGCGACTAACTCCACCTTTCAACCGGGAGTGCTAGATCGAGGAAGAGCTAGAATCAACAGAATCGGAAAATTATTCCAATATGCAGAACCTGTAGCAGATATTAACTATATAGATGCTGCGCTTGCAAAACCTAGACGAAATCAGCTCCTAGACCCACGATATCTGTTAGGAAATACAGGTCAAAAAATCATTGTACCTGGGCATCTCATTTCTTGTTGTGTGGGGATGAATTTGATAAAAACAGGGCGGACAACTGGTTTTAGAAGAGGCAACATCC
Organism: Baia soyae; assembly: GCF_004341445.1. GTDB lineage: Bacteria > Bacillota > Bacilli > Thermoactinomycetales > Thermoactinomycetaceae > Baia > Baia soyae. Next base: position 11,014 of record NZ_SLXV01000036.1, on the reverse strand, counting down.
GATCTGTCCATACAGATGTACTCGTCGATGGTGAAGAGGTATTCTTGGATCAAATCGTTGTAACCAGACATCGAAAAGTGGTTGGAAGATCTGGAGATTCGGGCTCTGTCTGGCTACAAGATCAGGATCATTTTGCTGCCGCTGTAGAATATGCCGGAACGACAGATGGTAGAATCTCCGTCTGCTTCCCGTTCCATTGGGTAAGCCAAGTCTTTGGAGTCAGAGTAGCCGTACCTACTCCAGACGGAGGGTTTCGTGCTGGAGTAGTAAAAGGGAGAATGAATCGCCCTGACTGTACTCGCCCTCTTACAAATGCGCAGCTAAACCAAATTCGAGTTATTAATGCTTCCTAAAAAAACCGCTCTCTTTTTTACAATGACTCTGTTTCTAGATACTTGTTTAATAGTTGATACGTAGCTTGCAGAGAGTCTCGATGCGTACGCTCAAAGGCATGGGAAGCATCAACACCAGGGCCTATGAGAGCATGCATAACATCCTCTCCCGCTTTTAAAGCTGCCCCTGCATCCGAACCATAAAATGGATACAGATCAATCTGATACGGAATCGTATGCTCTTTTGCTATCTGCACTAATTTCTTCCGAAGTTCATAGTTATACGGACCTACGCCATCCATCGCACAAATCGAAACCGTAAACTCGTCTGTACTCTGTCCTTCTCCAATAGCCCCCATATCAACAGCCAAGAACTCTCTCACCTGAGGAGGTATATTGGAATTAGCACCAAAGCCAACTTCTTCAAAGGTACCGATTTGAATATGAGTCGTATGAGGCAAAATGATTCCTTGTTTCTTCATCTCGAGCACTAATTCAATTAGCACCGCCACGCTCGCTTTATCATCTAAATGCCTCGTTTTGATAAATCCAGTCTCCAATTCCTCATAATTGGGATCAAATGAAATAAAGTCTCCTACTTGAATGCCTAATTGTTCAACTTCCTCTTTACTCTGAACCTTCGCATCCAGACGAACGGCCATCGTGTGCTGTTCTCTCTTCGTATCCGCTTCTGGATTTACATGCACGGAAGGATTGGTTGCCAAAATCGTTCCGCGTATTTCTTTTCCATCTTCTGTATGAACGGTGCAATAGACTCCATCGATGGCGAACCATCCAAAGCCACCAATTTTCATAAAAGAGAGCTTGCCATCGCTTTTGATTTCTTTCACCATTGCGCCAAGGGTGTCCACATGTGCCGTTACGAATCGATGGATCTCTTGATCCTTTCCGGGGATGGTTAAGGTAAGTGCACCTTTCGCATTTATTTTCATCTCCCAATGGGTTTCAGTCCATCGTTTCTCTACATAATCGATTGCAGAAGTAGACCACCCTGTTGGGCTTGGGATATGTACGAGGTCTTTTATCGTAGATACGATTTGATCGATTGGAGCGGTCATTTGTCTCTCTCCTTATAAAAATAGATACGACAAAGAGAATCCTCTATTGGAGAGATTCTCTTTGTCGTCATTACCAATTTACTTTAGGTTGTTTGGATTTAGACCTTCTAGATCTTCGACCACAAACAATCCATCTTTTCGGATTAACTCACCATCAAAATAGATTTCTCCTCCGCCATATTCTGGACGTTGGATACAAACCATATCCCAGTGAATCGCAGAACGGTTAGAGTTATCTGCCTCTTCATAAGCTTGACCTGGGGTAAAGTGGAAGCTACCGTTGATCTTCTCATCAAACAAGATATCTTTCATTGGATGGGAGATCGCTGGATTTACTCCGATCGCGAATTCTCCGATGTAACGGGAACCTTCGTCTGTGTCTAAAATTTCATTAAGCTTTAGCGTATTTGCATCAGAATTAGCTGTCGCTTGTACAATTTTTCCATTCTCAAATTCAAGGCGTACATTTTCGAATACCGTGCCTTGATAGAGAGTAGGCGCTGTATAAGTGATGTATCCATTGATCGAATCTTTGATCGGAGCAGTGTATACTTCGCCGTCTGGAACATTGCATTCACCAGCACATTTGATAACCGGAATCCCTTTAATGGAGAAGCGTAGATCAGTGCCTTGCCCTTTGATTTTAACTAAATCTGCGTCTTCCATACGTTTTTGAAGTGGATTCATCGCCTCATCCATCTTCTTATAGTCCACATTACACACTTCGAAGTAGAAGTCTTCAAATTGCTCTGTACTCATACCCGCAAGCTGTGCCATGGATTCATTTGGATAACGAAGCACTACCCAGCGAGTCTGCTTCACACGAATTTCAGAGTGAACTTGGTGGTTAAATAAACGCATATACAAAGACATGTTTTCTGCTGGCACATCACTTAATTCATTGATGTTATTAGCACCGCGAATTCCTATGTAACAGTCCATCTTACTCATGATCGTCTTCTGGATCTCAGTCACTTGCGTCATATGATCGTGACTTGTGCCCATTAGCATCGCACGTGTAACCGTGTGGTCGTTTAATTGAACATGTGGAAACCCACCTGCTTCATACACTTTCCGGATAATTTCTCGGATCAGGTTGCGATCGTCTCCAAAAATATCGATAAAGACGTTATCGCCCTTCTTCACTCGACAAGAGTGATTTACTAAAATGTCAGCTAGTTTTGTAATACGTTCGTCGCGCATCGTAATCCCCTTCTCTATTGTTTTAATAAGTCCTATATGATAAAGATATTGTAACGATCATTCCTTGCATTCACAAGGGAACAGATTAATTTTTTTCTGTCAAGATAAAATATTTTCGAATAACTAACTCGAAACGGAGGAATAGAAGATGTTTTCCTTTGAAATCACAACCCATAATCGAAAAGATCAGTATCCCCTTATACTAAAACAGCTTCAACATCTGATCGAAGGGGAGACCGATTGGTTAGCCAATCTCTCCAATAGCGCGGCTCATCTCTTTCATACACTTGGACAAGTCAACTGGGTCGGATTCTACTTACTAAAGCAAGATCAACTCGTGCTAGGTCCTTTTCAGGGGAAACCAGCTTGTGTACGAATCCCAGTTGGAAAAGGAGTGTGTGGTACAACAGTAGCTGAAAACAAAACGATCCTCGTGCCAGACGTACACCAATTCCCAGGACATATCGCTTGTGACTCTGAGACGAACTCAGAAATTGTGATTCCCCTGCGAGCTCAAGGAGAAATCATAGGAGTTTTGGATCTCGATAGTCCTGAGTTAGAGCGGTTCAACGAAGAAGATCAAGCTTATTTGGAGCAATATGTAGAATATCTGATCAACCATACCGATTGGAGTCGTTTCCACTAATATACCCAAAAAAAGAAGCCATTGACTTAGGTATCGAACCTAAATCAATGGCTTTATCCTTTACAATCCAGTAAAACGTCTTAGTACATTACGCAACATTTTCGATAAAACGGGATCTACCCACATCGAACTTCCATAAGTGGTCGAGCCTACTGAGTACACGCCTCCGCCTTTAGCATGGTCGTAATAAACAATTTCTCCGCCACCTTTACCCACTTCCATGCCCTTTTCTGTTTGGACAGGAAGACTTCCGTCACTCTGTTGAAGGGGGTCTTCATCTGGATTGAGACCTTTGGCAAGGAGGATCACATTTTTAGGAGAATTCGCATCGCGCTTATCCGTTTCGTGTCCGGAAGCGGGTCCCCTTGGACCTTCTTTCCCCATGATATCTCCCTTTTTTACTCCCGTTCCTTCAAAAATCCAATGCTCTGGATTTAACACTCGATATGGAGCAAACGTAGAGATACCAGGCGTTGTATAACGTACTCCTAATAATCGCGATTCTGGCCGTTTCAAGCTTCTCCAAGTACCGCCCATTTCACCGTTCAACATATGCATTTCTTTATCCTTACGAACTTCCATCAGATCGTTATTGATAACCATCTTCCAGTAGACACCATTCCCACATAGATAGATCAGGTTGCCGCCACGGTCTACAAATTTTTCGAGGTGATCATACATTTCTTTGGTCCAATACTCATTATGGGTCTGAATACAAAGAGTGCCATATGAGTCTAGTAGATGGGGGTTTTGATGGAAATCCATATCACTATATAAATCAAATGGAATCTTCTCACGTTCAAACCAAGCAAACACATACCTCTCCCCACTCGCCAAATGCGTAGGCTCTTGTCCTAGCATCGGAACTGGACGGCCTTCTGGATTCGGGCGTTGTGTGCTTACATACTGCGCAAACCTTGGGCCAATTTGATCGGGTAGATATCGTTGGAACCGTGGATTTCGCTTATACGTATATAACGAAGCTCCACCCCAAGGATTATAAGCTTGCCATGTATTAGTAGCAGAAAGCATCGCGATACGCTTTTTCTTCTCTTCCATGGTTGGCTTTTCTTTTATTGGTTTTGGACGAACAATCCAAGTGATATAAAATTCTCTTTTACTTTCATCCCATACCTTCGCCGCATACATCCCCGACTCCCAATCTTCTGGGATCGTAAATTCAAAGCTGGTTTGCCAATTACATCCTTCCCGATAAGCGTAAGCTGGGTAATTTTGCGTCGCTCCTTTTATTCCTGTTTTTTGATATAGAACTTTCTCTTCCAATCCAAACCGACTAATCACTAGATTAAATTCTTTTTTCTGTGTATGAACTTTAAATTCTACTTTTTCTCCAGGTTGATAACTAATCTTAGGTGTATATCCTTCTATGGGATGAGTATTCTCAAGCATTTTTAATTCTGTCTGCCGGATCACTCTCTGATCGTGAATCGTGATCCCTTTGGCCTCCACCTTTAAATCTGGATAGGAGTCATACTCTGGCGACAGTGCAATGGTTACAATCGAAACATCTTGTTCCTTCGAATACGCAACGTGTGGATAGTCCGCTTTTTTATCTTTGCTTAACTTAATCGTATTGGAAAACAAAATGTCATTTCTATTTCGTAACTCAATCAAACTCTGGGTTGGTGCCTGACCCTTCACCTTAAATTGATATAATAATTGTTTTGCCTGAAAGCTAGGCAATGACTCAGGTGTAGTAGGCATCGCAATGGAGGACGCTGAGGTGGTATTTGGAAAAAGTCCTTGTATCTTCGAAAGAAGCCATTTCCACTGCCAGGCTATAACGGACAGAAACAGTAGAGCAATGGATTTAATAACACTTCTCCTAGTCATGGGAATAACACCTGATTTCTAAATTATTTAAACAAACATTCTAACATATCCGTAGTATATCACGAGACTACTTACAAAATGAGGCAGTCTTATGGCAATTTTGTGCTCGAAAAGCCCTGGAAAACGGATGCTCTCCAAGGCAAATACACTTATTTTTGAAATTCTTTATAGATACGTTCAGCTCGACGAATTTCTTCTTTCATCCACTCTGGAATCGAGGTATGATGCAGGCTATCAAGATCAAACCAATGATAGGACTCATGCTCCTCGCTGATGATAACCTCTCCGCTCGGTTGGTGACAGGCAAACTTAATGATCATCATATGTTTCTCTTCTTGAACTTCATCATAAATATATGCAGGGGCCACCACTTTTACGGATAGACGCACTTCCTCTTGTAACTCCCGAGAGAGTCCATCCATTAATGATTCATCCGGTTCGAGTGTCCCCCCCGGAAAATCCCAACCATGAGAATCCTTTGCGAGCCGCTCTTGCAATGACTTACGCAAAATCAACACACGATTTTGATCGAAGATAATCGCTTTTGCCACAACTTTATATGGCTTCATCATATACATAATCCCCCACTTCACCTCCATCTTAGCGCACGATTGAAACGAGTGCAATCTATGACAATCTTACAATCTTATTTTGTCGACAAGCTAAGTCTAGGCTATAATAATATAGCTAATTCTGAACAAATGAGGGACATATATCTATGCGTTTACGAAGACATCCATTAGCACGGCAGATTTTATCGACTCATCCACTCGTCGTGCAACAACCCGAAGAAAGCAAAGGTCAATGGGAGACTCTCTTTCCTTCCAAACAACCGTTATATATCGAACTCGGAACCGGAAAAGGACAATTTTTAGCCAAAGCAGCTACACTTCATCCCCATATCAATTGGATTGGTGTAGAAAAGATCGAAGAGCCTCTCATGCACGCAGTCCAAAAAGGAGAAGCAACAGAATGTACCAATCTCCGCTATATCTGGATGGATATTACCAAGTTAGAAGAAGTTTTTGCTCCAGAGGCAGAAGTGGATCGAATTTATCTTCATTTTAGCGACCCATGGCCGAAAACCCGTCATGCCAAACGCCGCCTCACTCACCACACATTTCTAGACAAATATCGCAACGTATTAAAACAGGGCGGCGATCTCATTTTAAAAACGGATAGTGTCTCTCTGTTCGACTTCTCATTAGAGGAGCTAGAAGCACACGGCTGGAAGATAGTTGAAATGTCACGCGATCTACATCAAAGCGAATGGGCAAACACCAATATCACCACGGAATACGAGGAAAAATTCTCCGGACGGGGATTTACGATCAACTATGTACGCGCCTACCCACCTCGGGAAAGGTAGCTGGTCCAAAAGCTCACCATTGACTTTTTTTAGTAGAATGATATAATTCATCCTTGTATGGCTCAAATGTATCCCTCCTTAGGGAGATGAGGATAGCTCACAAAAGGTGAAGGGATCACCCTCACTACTTCGCCCTATCGTATATAGATAGGAATCTCTTGCTTTCGTCGCTATCCGGAAGCGAGCAGATCCATTACAGCGAAATAGTCCCTGTCGTTTGTGCGATAACAACACAATTGATCGCAAATGATCACAAAAGGAGAGTTAACACTATGGCACGTTATACTGGCCCACGCTGGAAACTTAGTCGTCGTCTTGGCATTTCTCTTTCCGGTACTGGTAAAGAGTTGGCAAAACGTCCTTACGCTCCAGGACAACACGGACAAGCTCGTAAAAAATTGAGCGAGTACGGAATCCAATTGCAAGAAAAACAAAAACTACGTCTCATGTACGGCTTGAACGAGCGTCAGTTCCGCAACCTATTCGACAAGTCTGGTAAAACCCAAGGGATTCATGGTGAAAACTTCATGAAAGCTCTTGAAGTACGTCTAGACAATCTCGTATACCGTCTTGGTCTAACACGCACTCGTTCTCAAGCACGTCAATTAGTGGTTCATGGTCACGTTACTGTGAACGGCAAAAAAGTAGACCGTCCAGCTTTCACTGTTTCAATCGGTGATGTAATCGGTCTTCGCGAGCGTAGCCAAAACCTAACAATCGTAAAAGAAGCTCTTGCAGAGCGCTCTTTCTTACCAGAATATCTCACTTTTGATGAGAGCAAAATGGAAGGTTCCCTCACTCGTCTTCCAGACCGTAGTGAACTACCATCCGAAATCAATGAAACCCTAATCGTAGAGTTCTACTCTCGTTAATCGTTTCTTGAACCAACTGCTATGTCTACTAGACATGGCAGTTTTTTTATTCTTCCATTCATATATAGACACAATGAATCATATAAAAAAGAAATGGAACGATTATGAAGGCTATTCCCATTCTACAGCAATTAGTGTTTCCTTCCCCCCACGCTCTTTTGGGAGCCGTACTTCAAAAATACCTTCTTTACATTTGGCACGAATTCCTTTTTCTCTCACTAAACAAGGTAACGAAACGGTGGTTCTACTTCCCTTCGAACTCGTCTCGATAATGAGTTCTGACTTTGTACAAAAAAATCGAATCTCACTGGGGCGGACGCTATTAGGCAGCTCACCTTTAATAATAACGTAATCCATTAATTCTACTAAATCCCATTGAATTCCCGAATCATTCCCACTAAAAGAAGCGGCAATCGGATTACTTTGAAATACCTCACCCAACGATTGTTGAATACTTTTTTGAATAAAGGATTGGATTTGAGTAGGATTCAAATTGCCAGGAGAGATATTTTCTCCACCCTGCCAAGGGATTGATCGAATCGCATTCCAAATATCGTTCATCTCGTCCACACCTTCCTTATCATCTCATTAGGAGGTTTTTCACATAAAATTTAAATTAGACTCTCTAAAAGTAGACTCCATGACACAATCGGCTGGTATTTTCTCTGGAAAAAACATTCATACCCAAATCCGATCCACGATCAAAAAGAACGAAGGCTCTAGCGTTGTAGGAGATCAGAACTATATAATCCGTTCGATCCAACAAATTCATGATCAAGACCATTTCGACTTTCATCATCCAAACTCGAATTAGTCATGAATCATAAAGGATGAGCTACATGATCTCTTGGTTCCGAAAATATAACAAATCTCCTCATGAAGCCAAACAATTATCCGATAAAATCGACCACTTAGAATCTAGTGTTAAAGAGCTACTAAATCGATCCTCTGAAGTCCACATCCACATTCACCAACTAGACATTCACCAACCCGTACTCGAGCAACTCACCTTTCGATTGGACCAATTGGATATCGATGAACTAAGCGGCTCGCTAAACATTGGAAATAATTTAGGTATCCAGTCTCCTAAAAAATTGGTTTCCAAACGTTCCCCACCATCATCTTCCGGCAGTTCATCCGAGATGAAAGTGAGTTCCAATAACAGTGGCTTCTCCATTCGCTATCCAAACAAATCGGTAGATTGATCAACACTTATCCCAAAAACCAATCCTATTGAATAACCAGTAAGTGATAGTGGAATAGGGGCATATGTGTCTGATCACAAGCGATGTTAGTGAGCCTACTTAGCGCAGTCCTTCGTAGCTAGGGCGTTTTGTGGCAAATGTTTGAGCGTTCTTTGCGAGTTTTTGCCACTTGCCCTTGCTTCGATGGACTGCGCTGACTTCTCCACATCTTCGCGGGCTCACTATTGAGCTGGGATCAGATACATTGCCCCGGCCCCGCTACCAGATTGGCTAATCAATATCTCCATCATCAAACACAAAAAGGGAGTCGTGATATCGATGAAATCTCCCACGTTTTTACTTGGAACCATCCGGATTGGGGTCATGGAAGGCGCTTCCTCTGTCAATATGGGGAACAACTGGCTGAGTGATTTCGAGAGTGTTAAGAAGCATAATCAGGGCTTGGGATCATTCCATGGGGACCAGAACCAGATTCACGATCTTTACTCGGTTTTACAGGATTCTGATCTCATTGACACTTTTACACAATGTGCCGACTCAAAAGATATTCCGGACTGGCTACAAAAGTTGATAACGGAAAAAATGAAGCCGGATGAAAACGAGCAAAACGGATAACCCTCATCCACAACTTGAGCGAGGACCCACTGGCCCTTCTTCCTTTGATTCACCCTTCTCAATATTGACCCAATTCGAATCGATCATATCAGGATCATCAATTACATTTATAGCTCGGTATAAGATATTGCCATCTCCCGCAACAGTCCCACCAGCAGAATTAATCTTTAACTGCGTGCTCCACTGAATCGGAAAATTCTCCCCTACAAAAACCCCTGCATTTTGGGTGATTAACTGAACTTGGATCGTTCCAACCGTAACATCCATCTATTTCTCTCCCATATCGCATCCTATATCTGCATACTCGTATTGGGTGCAAACAATTCAGGCTGAGTAATGGCAGTATCGAGCAGGTCACTATCCATTTGGAAGTTTATAGGTGCAGTCGATAAAAAGATACCAACCTGTATACCATTTGCTATGTTCGCCTTACCCTGACAGGTCCAATCAGACAAATTATTTTGCCCCGTCGAAACCGCACCGTTCCCCTGAACCGAATTTACATTAATTTGATTCATAATCACAGACACTGGCATACTAATTCTCCTTTTAGTTCACACTTAACTTATGGTTCAGCTTATGCATATAGCCCAACTATCGTGATAACTGCCTACATTTATTAATCAGTGAAAATGGACTAGCTATAAATGCAATATATATAACAAAATAGACTCTACTTTTCATTGTAGGGTCTATTTTTTATTTATTCAGCAAATGTATTCTCTCGTTTTAAACATTTTTTGTATTTGAATGTGAAAACCATGGTCATGATGATTCCAAACCAAACGGGCGCACACCGCATAAGTGCAAAGGGGGTTTCAAATAGGAAGGCTTTCATAAAAGTACTACCTTGTTTATCCCAAATTCCAGGTGTCAAATAGGCATCCATTGGGTTCAAGTAAACTTTCCCATGTAAGAGTGTAGTGACAGCCAAAAATACGCCAAGCCATAGTAGATAAAATTGTGCCATTCGTTGTAACATCGCACCTGCAGATTGTACATCTGAAAATAGCTCATCATGACCGTCTTTCTCTTTAATCCAGTAATGAATATAGCTATATCGGCTGTTTGCAACACGTCGCCAGCCACACTCTTCGTGTAAATCAACATATGTATCATGCTTTTCTTTCGACATGCCATTTTGAACATCCAACTTAATAACCTGATTCATATTCGTTGTTTTTTTGAAGTGATAAGCACCGCTAAAGGAACTTCTCTTTACTAACTCATAGCCTTTTTCCAACTGCTCATTTAACCAAGCTTCTTCCTTATGGATATCGATAAACATTTTAAACTTTTTCATTTTATAATTCCCCTTTGTATACATGGATGATATGTTGCATTCTGTCTATATCTAACTGCAAAATGTCTCTTCCTTGGTCTGTCAGCACATATACCTTTCTTCGAGCATCCTCTGTCTCCACTCGTTCAATCAGCTTATGTTTCATCAAATTTTCAATCGCACCATATAACGTTCCAGCTGCAATTCGGACAGCACCATCACTCATTTCCTCAACCTTTTGCATAATCACATAACCGTGAGCCGGCTCTTGCAATGCCAACATGATATAACTCATAGTCTCCGTTAACGGCAATAACTTATTTCGCTTCATTATCATTCCGCCTAACTGTATAGTTTAACTGTATAGTTATATAATATATAGTTCAACTATATAAGTCAACTATATAAAATAAAATCTTTTTTCATTCAAAAACAGAAAGCAGGAACCTAGGCCCCTCTTACAGACTAGGTAGTGTCTGAAAACTTCTAATGTGTTATCTTATTCAGTAAGATGACATGCGAAGGAGATTTCCCAATGGCCCCACGACGCTATGAGC
>NZ_SLXV01000035.1 GCF_004341445.1 Baia soyae | reverse complement strand
ATGGAGAAACCATCGCCATAAACGATATTTGAGTCAATTCACACAAAAACCTCTTCTAAACTTGTTGTTCAGAAGAGGTTTGTCTGCAGTCTGAATCTGCTTCATCACGAAGCAGATTTTTTGGTTTTTGAATCATTTGCTTTAAAGTACAACCACTGATCAAAGAAAGATGTTAAATCCTTTCCAGATACCTCGCTGGCAACTTGGATAAAATCTTTCGTTGTAGCAGTCCGGTATTGGAACTTCTGATAATACGTGCTCATGATTTTCATCACTTTATCCTCACCAATCTGTCGGACCAGATCAAACATCATGGCTGTTGGACGAAGATAAACCATTAAGCCATAAACCGCATCAGGGTAATCATAAAGCTTCTGAGCACTATGAACATGCAGGGAATCGTGGATCTGATTTGTGCGTGTCACCGCTTTTTTTAACCATTCTTCTCCATTTTCACCCTTTTGTTTTTTCATGTAGAGAAATTCAGAGAAACTCGTTAATCCCTCATCTAGCCATGGCTCTTTGGCTTGATTATTACCAACCACACCGTACCACCACTGGTGCGCTAGCTCATGCGCCACCACATTTACAGCAGGCACTTCTCCTTTTAGACTCGGAGCTTTGGGCACAGAGGTAACCAATCCCGGATACTCCATCCCTGCGATCCCATAACCCGTTTCGCCGAGAACTACATCGATCTCCTCATACGGATACGAACCAAATCGCTCGCCAAAAAACTTCATTCCATCAACCGCTGCTTTATGCAACTCATCTTTGACATCATCCATACCCGCTAGATACCATAGATTCACTTGAATATTTCCCGATTTTCCTTGAACCACTTGATAATCCTTCGTAATGACAGCGGCAAAATCGCGAACTTGATGTTGCGTCAGCTTGATTTCCCCGCCCTTCTTAGTAATCGAATCCTTAGCAGTCGAGATTACTTGATATCCCTCTGGCACATGGAACGTAACGTCAAAATCGGACATGTTCGTATAAAAAGGGTCACCAACGGTTGTATAAGGTTCATTATGCCATCCTTCTTTGTCTTTCACAGAAAGCATAGGGTACCATTGTGCAAGGAAGGCTGTATGTTTAAAGGTATTAAGCCTTGTCCCCCCTTTTGGTAGCTGTAAGGTGTAATCCATCTCAATCCGAGCAGACTTCCCTTTTCCTAACTCCTGAGGTAAGGAGACTTTCATGATCTCATTTTGCACCTCTTGCTTTACCGCATTTCCATCTACTTTCACATTTTGTATCTTAATGAAACCAGGCTTTTCGGGTTTCGATTCTTTGTTGTACTTCCAATTTTGAAAGACATTTGGATATAGGTGAAAATAAACTTCTTTCTGAGGCTCCGTTCGCAACTCTGGTAAATCAACCCTCATTTTCCCTTTCACTACTTGATTTTGGTCATCATAGGTAGCATCAATTTGGTAATGCGGGCGATCCACTACGGCGTAATTCTTATTTGACTCCGTTGTGTTGAACTTTAGAAACGTACTACTCATCGCAAAAGCAACCAGAATCGCCGATATACTAACAGAAAAAATCTTCTGATTGGGTAATTTCATAAAGATGGGTCACCTCAAACTTTGGCATATTTGTGCTTAGAGTGACCCAAGCGTATAAAGTTTATACATAAAAACAGACTCTACCTCAGAGTCTGTTTCCAGAAAGTGCCCTATAAATTTCCACGACGCTCTTGCTCACGTTCGATCGCTTCAAACAATGCTTTAAAGTTCCCTTCTCCAAAACCACGAGCACCTTTACGTTGAATGATCTCGAAAAATAAGGTTGGGCGGTCGACTAAAGGCTTCGTGAAGATTTGCAATAGATAGCCCTCGTCATCACGGTCTACTAAGATACTAAGACGGCGTAATTCATCAAGTGGCTCATCAATTTTTCCGACCCGCTCCGTTAATTCATCATAATAGGAGCCCGGGGTATCGAGAAACTCCACGCCATTTTTGCGCAATGCTTCCACTGTATGCACAATATCATTGGTAATGAGAGCAACGTGTTGCACTCCTGCACCGCGATAAAAATCTAAATATTCCTGAATTTGGGACTTGCGTTTCCCGTTTGCAGGCTCATTAATCGGAAACTTAATACGACCTGTTCCACTTGTCATCACTTTCGACATGAGTGCGGAGTATTCAGTACTGATATCGTCATCATCAAAATGAATCATCTGTTTAAAGCCGAGCACTTGCTCATAGTACGAAACCCATTCTTCCATACTTTCCACGTTACCAACTACGTGGTCGAGGGCTACTAAATCAGCCGGATTGCTCGGAATCTGCATCGGTGCTTCTATAAAGCCTGGTGCAAATACACCTTTATACTCTTTCCGTTCAACTAATGAATGAACCGCATCCCCGTATGTTCCAATGATGGCACGCTTCACAACCCCGAAGTCGTCTTCTTCAATCGTCGGTGACTGGATCGCTAGAGCGCCACGTTTGACTGCTTCTTCAAAGGCAAGTTCAGCGTCCTCTACACTAAATGCAATATCTTTAACTCCATCACCATGGAGGTTTACAAACTTCGTAATCTCATGCTCTGGAAGGTATGCTCCACTTACCAGTAAGCGGATATTTCCTTGCTCTAATAGGTACGATACTTTATCACGACTTCCTGTCTCAAGTCCTCTATAAGCGACTAAGCGGAAACCAAAGGTCTGGCAGAAAAAGTAGGCTGTCTGCTTTGCGTTTCCAGCGTAAATCTCCAAATAATCAACATCGATAATAGGCAGATGGTCTTTATGTACATCAGATGTCATTTGAATCTCTCCTTTAATCGGAAATTTACAACTACTCTTTCAGTTTACTTTGAATAAAACTATTTATGCAAGCGATTACATTGCCGCTCAATCGCTTTTGCGCAATGAAAGCTTACGAAAATCATCAGCTATCATACTATATATACATTTATTTGTAAGGTTCCCCTGCATATCCATGCTAGCATCCCGTAAAACGCCCTCTAACTGATAGTTAAGTCTCTCCGCCACTTTTCGACTTTTCATATTGCGCTCTTCACAGCAAATCTCAATTCGATTTGCATGAAAAACTTGGAAGGCAAATACGGTTAATCCCCTTACCGACTCCGTTATGTACCCTTTTCCCATAAAGCTTTTTCTACACCAATATCCAATTTCAAACTTGGGGATCTGCCAATTAACCTGATGTAATCCACTACTCCCCACAAAAATCTTTGTATCCTTTTCATATAGGTGAAAGCGAAAATCCGTTCTTTCTAGAAACTCACAGTGTGCTTTTCTCACACTTGCTTCCACTGCGTCTTCCGTTGGATTTTGCTGTGCCCAAGGCATCCAAAGTTGTAATATATCCAATGTCTCCATCATGGCTTCACAAATCTCCGAACCATCACCAGGCAAAGGAGCACGTATAATTAATCGCTCCGTCTCAAATGAATGAGGAAAGTCTTTTAGGATGGGGGATTTACTCAAGTTAGCTCCTCTTTTCATAAAATCTAAACAAAAAAATGATATCGTCTCCCATTTATTATACAGGAAGCCGATATCACAAGGATTATAACAGATTATTTTTTTATCAAGACTGAGGAAAATAGAATTGATCGAACGATCGCTCGACAGATGTGAATAACAAAGATGCCTGCACGTCTAACAACCAATCTCTCTTGAAATAATGTTACGCTGTATTTCCGACGTTCCTTCACCAATCTCCGCTAATTTGCAGTCTCGGAACATTCTCTCTACTTTATAATCGTGCATATAACCCCAGCCTCCGTGAATCTGAACGGCCTGGGAACAGACGCGCATCGCCATCTCTGATGCGTATAACTTACATATAGAAGCCTCTGTCGTATACTTCCTATTTTGATCCTTTAGCCATGCTGCTTTATATACATATGTCCGCGCTAACTCGATTTCCATCGCCATATCTGCCAACTTGTGTTGAATCACTTGGAACTTCGAAAGCGATCTTCCGAACTGCATACGCTCTTTTGCATATTTGAGCGCTAATTCATAGGCCCCCTGAGCAATGCCAACTGCCATAGCACCAATGCCGATTCTTCCTCCATCAAGGGTCACTAAGAATTGTTTAAAGCCTTCCCCTATTTTTCCAAGCACAGCGTCCTCGGCGATCTCTACATGATCTAAAACCAATTCTGTTGTATTGGAGCTATGCAATCCCATCTTATGATAGTTGCTTATTACTTCAAACCCAGATGCGTCTGTCGGTACGATAAACGCCGTAATCTCTTTCGAAGAGCCAGTCATCTCTGTCTTAGCAGTAAGGGCTACAAACTTCGCATAACTTGCATTGGTAATGAAGCACTTTGAACCTGTAATGCTCCAACCATTTTCTGTGCGAGTTCCTTTTGTAATCGTTCCTCCTGCATCGGAACCTGCACCTGGCTCTGTCAATCCAAACGCTCCTAAGGACGTCCCTTCACAAATCGGTACGAGGAACTCTCTTTTTTGTTCCTTAGTCCCAAATAGCGACAACGGAGCACCACCCAAGGAGATGTGCGCCGAATAAGTAATGCCTGTAGAAGCACATACCCGGCTTAGTTCCTCAACTGCGATCGCAAAAGAAATGGTATCTGCACCTGCACCTCCATACTCTTCCTCAAATGGCAGTCCCATCATCCCTAATTTCCCTAGCTTCTTCATAATCTCTAGCGGGAACTCCTTATTGCGATCTCGCTCGTCTGCTTCTGGAGCTACTTCGCCATCTGCAAAGTCACGCATCATATTACGAATCATAAGTTGCTCTGCTGTTAAATCATAGTTCATGCTGTCCCCTCCAAAAAAGGAATGTATGCGCTTTCAAGTCCATTATAGCCAGATAAGTTTGTTTACTTCAATAATTTTCAATATTATTAGCATATCTTCTTATTTTGGTCTTGATTCCGATTTGCATTGGGGAATGAAAAAAGATAAAATTAGATCAATCCAAATAAAAAGCACCCCTAAGGGCGCTATTTATCTGAACTCAAGAAAAGAGACGGAATCTTTATTCTAGGAAATCCTTCAAACGCTTGCTTCTGCTTGGGTGGCGAAGCTTGCGTAAGGCCTTTGCTTCAATCTGACGAATACGTTCCCGAGTAACACCGAAAACCTTACCAACCTCTTCTAGTGTGCGAGTTCTTCCATCGTCAAGACCAAAACGAAGTCGAAGTACATTCTCTTCTCTCTCAGAAAGAGTATCTAATACATCTTTTAACTGCTCTTTTAATAACTCATAGGCTGCTGCCTCTGCTGGTGCTTGTGCATCATCATCTGGGATAAAGTCGCCTAAGTGTGAGTCATCTTCTTCCCCAATCGGTGTTTCCAGCGATACTGGCTCTTGGGCAATCTTTTGAATCTCACGGACTTTCTCTGGAGTAAGCCCCATCTCGTTTGCAATCTCTTCTGGAGAAGGCTCGCGACCTAATTCTTGAAGTAACTGGCGATTGACACGTATTAATTTATTAATGGTTTCAACCATATGCACAGGGATCCGAATGGTACGTGCTTGGTCCGCAATCGCACGTGTAATCGCTTGGCGGATCCACCATGTTGCGTAAGTACTAAATTTGAATCCCTTTCGGTAGTCAAATTTCTCAACTGCTTTAATAAGTCCCATGTTTCCTTCTTGGATTAAATCAAGAAAGAGCATCCCACGTCCAACATATCTTTTCGCAATACTCACAACTAAGCGTAAGTTAGCTTCTGCGAGACGGCGTTTTGCTTCTTCATCGCCCTCTTCTATACGAGTAGCGAGTTTGACTTCCTCTTCAGCGGATAAGAGAGGAACACGGCCAATCTCTTTTAAGTACATGCGAACAGGGTCATTGATCTTAACCCCTGGTGGGACACTCAGATCATCGACATATGGATCCTCTGTATTATTTGAAGCATTAAATTTAAAGGGATCTTCATCATCTTGACCTTCGTTAATTACATCAATCCCTTGCTCATTTAGTGTTTCAAAGAACTCATCTACCTGTTGCGAATCTTGTTCGTAACTAGATAACTTTTCCATAATGGTCTTATAGCTTAAAAAGCCTTGTTTTTTTCCTAACTCTGTAAGTTGGCTTTTTAATTGTTCAAGAGTAAATTCTAATTCCGTATCGACATTTTGTTCTTTCGCCAAAGTAGGTTTCCTCCTTCCTGGATCGCATGATTACCGCATTTTTTTCTTTTGTCTCAGCTGTTCAATTAACTCTTGTCCCAGCTGGGCGGCTTTCATAGGCTCTCCAGCACGTTCGATTTGCTTCACGAGCTTTTGGTTTTTATTCCATTCACGTTCTAATGGAACTTGCTTTACTTGATTTATATAATCTTTCAGAGCTTCTTCTGACACTTCTTCGGGGATATCCATCATCGCAATTTCCGTCGCTTTATGAATAAAGGAAGGTTCCGTAAGACTGTGCAAAAACTGCCCTAGATTTGCTGGATGGCCTTCTGCATAATACGAATACAAGTGCGCTACTAATGCAGTATGGACCTCAGTCTGAAAATCCGCTCCTAAATGATCCTGTACCCAATCACAAACAGAGCGATCCCGCATCATATGTGCGAGTAAGTGCATCTCCGCTCGTTCGATCGGGTGGTAGGAACGCAACTTTCTAGGTACCATTCTTGAATCTTCTTTGTACCCATTATTCCACTTCCCTGCCTCTTTATCCCCCCAGGCTTGCTTTTTCTTTCGAAATCTGATATGCCTTTGTTCCTCTTTCAAAGCTTCCATTGAAATTTGAAATTCTTCAGCTAGTTTTCGCAAATAGTGATCCTGTTCAATTGCGATTGGCAAATCAGAAATCATCTCAACTGCTTTCCGAATATACGAAAGGCGTTCCACCTCATCTTGAAGCCTGAAATCTTTTTTCGCCCGTTCTAATTGAAAGGAAGTAGATGAAAGAGCACCAGCGATCATTTCCTTCTGAAAAGAATTTCCCCCAAATCGACGAATGTAATCATCTGGATCAAAGCCGATTGGAAGTGGCACTACTCTTACCATCAATTCATGGGGCCTCATCAACTCTAGAGCTTTCAAGGCAGCATTTTGACCCGCATTGTCAGAATCATAGCAAATTATAATACTCTTCGTATGTTGCTTGATCACTTTTACTTGATCTTCGCTTAAAGCAGTTCCAAGTGTGGCAACCCCTGCATGAACACCTTCCTGCCACATCATGATGACGTCCATATAACCCTCGGCAAGAACGATATTTTGTTCTTTACGGATAGAAGACTTTGCACGATGAAGATTATAAAGTTGTTTTCGCTTATGAAACAATCCAGTCTCTGGACTATTTAAGTATTTGGCTTGCTCATTCTCCTCAAAGCTTCTCGCACCAAATGCGATCACACGCCCCTTGGAATCATGAATCGGAAACATTAATCGTCCATAAAAGCGATCCCGATACGTTCCTTGAGAGTCGTTCTTTTTAATGAGACCCGCTTTTTCAATTAGGGAAGTTGCATAACCACGTTTCGTAAGAAAGGATAATAAAAAGTCATAAGACCTAGGTGCAAATCCTAGTTGAAATGCTTGTGCAGTCTCTGGATTAACTCTTCTTCGTGCTAGATAAGCTTTTCCATCATTTCCTTGAGAGGTGTTCATCAATACATGATGATACAGCTTGGCAGATAGATCAAGGATTTTGTACAACGTATCTCGTTCCACTTCTTCAGGTGTAAGTTCTCTTACTTCATTAGGCAGAGAAATCCCTGCTTCTTCAGCGAGTCGTTCTACAGCTTCCAAAAAGGTTAGTTGCTCTACATCCATAATAAACTTAATCGAATCTCCACCTGCACCACAGCCAAAACAATGATAAATTTGTTTATCAGCAGCTACCGAGAAAGAAGGGGTCTTCTCCGAGTGAAAAGGACATAATCCAAAATAATTACGCCCACTTTTCTTTAACTGAACATATTTTCCCACTACATCTACGATGTCGAAGTGTCTGCGGATTTGATTGATAACTTCATCTGAAATTCTGCGCCCCATCCCCACCACTGCTTTCTACTGGCAGACTTTTGTAGTGAAATATGTCCTCTATACACATCTGGTACTTATTCGCCATTTAGCAAAAAAGTCCTTCATCATATGTGTCTATTTCACATGGTAATATTTTCTTCAAGAAGAATTTCGTCATACCTACCGTGACAAAGGAGACATATCACCTTAATTCTACAAAAAATAAGCCTTCTCCTTCCCACAAATGAGATCTCTACATTCTTCCGATTATATATAAAATGACGTAAAAAGAAAATGCTCCAATCCTTAATATTAGAAAAAGCTTTACACTATATCTTAGAATCATTGTAATAAAAAAATACCCGAGGTCAACCGGGTATTCATGGCGAAATTTTTTATGAGCTGTTTTTTCACTTATTTTCTTGTTTAATAACGGCTTGTGCCGCACTCAGCCTAGCTAACGGCACACGGAACGGGGAACAACTTACATAATCCAGCCCGATTTTGTGACAAAATTCGATGGATCTCTTTTCACCACCATGCTCTCCACAGATTCCCGTTTTTAAATCGGATTTCTTTCCTCTGCCTAAGGTAACACCCATCTCAATTAATTTACCGACACCATCCATATCAATCGAAACAAATGGATTCTCAGGAAGTATTTTATTATCTACATATGCGTGCAGGAACTTCCCTTCTGCATCATCACGGCTAAACCCAAATGTGGTTTGAGTTAAATCATTGGTTCCAAAAGAGAAAAAGTCCGCTTCTTCTGCTATCTGATCTGCCGTGAGTGCCGCACGAGGCACTTCAATCATCGTTCCCACTGTGTATGGAATCTTTAGCCCTGAAGATGTTTCAATCTCCGAACCGATTTGTTCAACAAGACGTCTCATCTCCGTTAATTCCTTAACATGACCTACTAGCGGAATCATAATCTCAATTTCCACTGGAACACTTCTGTGCAAACAATCTACCGCAGCCTCAAAAATAGCTTGTGTTTGCATCGCATATATTTCTGGATAGATTAACCCCAAACGACAACCTCGATGCCCTAACATCGGATTAAATTCTTGCAGAGCTCGTACTTTGCGAATCAACGCTTCTTTGCGAATCATCTCTAGCCGATCGGCATCAGGTGTCATTTGCAGTTTGGTTAACTCCACTAGTAACTCTTCTAAATTAGGCAGAAATTCGTGAAGAGGCGGATCTAGCAAGCGGATATTGACCGGTAGGCCATCCATCGCTTCCAAAATACCCACAAAATCCTCTCTCTGCATCGGGAGTAATTCAGCTAACGCTTCATTTCGTTCATCCCCAGTCTCTGCCAAAATCATTTTCTGTACGATCGGGATTCGGCTTAATTCCATAAACATATGCTCCGTACGACATAAGCCGATTCCTTCTGCACCAAACTCCCTCGCTTTACGAGAGTCTTCTGGATTATCTGCATTTGTTCGTACTTTCATCTTTCGAATCTCGTCCGCCCAGCTAAGTAGTTCTGTAAATTCTGGAGATAAAACAGGATCAATAAGCGGGACCTTTCCCTGAATGACACGGCCTGTGCTCCCATCAATCGTGATCAAATCACCCTCATGGAAAACGTGACCTCCTACTTTTACCTCCTTGGAACGCAAATCAATCTTTAACTGTTCACAACCACAGATACATGCTTTACCCATACCACGTGCGACGACAGCTGCATGAGAAGTCATGCCACCCCGACTGGTCAAAATACCTTTGGCCGCTAAGATCCCATGAATATCTTCTGGCGTCGTTTCCGGACGTACCAAAATTACCGCTTTGCCTTTACTCGCTAATTTTTCGGCATCGTCCGCATGAAAGATGATTTCACCTGAAGCCGCTCCTGGAGAAGCAGGTAGACCTTTTGTCACCACTTCTAACTGTGCATCTGGATCTAGTCGTGGGTGAAGAAGCTGGTCCAACTGATCTGGGTCAATGCGCAATATGGCCTCTTCTTTACTAATGAGAGACTCTCCTACCATATCTACGGCAATTTTTACGGCTGCTTCTGCTGTACGCTTCCCGTTTCGGGTTTGAAGAATATATAGTGTTCCCCGCTCTACTGTAAATTCAATATCCTGCATATCTAAATAATGAAGTTCCAATCTCTTCGAAATTTGCTGGAACTGCCCAAAAATATCTGGCATTTTCTCTGCTAACTGGGCAATGGGTTCGGGCGTACGCACCCCCGCAACTACATCCTCCCCTTGTGCATTAAGCAGAAATTCACCATATAAGGTATTTTCCCCTGTAGAAGGATTTCGAGTAAAGGCTACCCCTGTCCCACAATCATCGCCCATATTTCCAAATACCATCAATTGCACATTTACTGCTGTTCCTAGATGATCCGGAATCTTATGGATATTACGATAAATTTTAGCCCGATGATTATGCCACGAATCAAACACTGCCGTAACCGCTTGAAGCAATTGCTCCATAGGAGACTCTGAAAACACCGTCTGGGTTTGCTGAAAGATGACTGCTTTAAACTTTGTAATCACATCTTGCCAATCTTCGGCCGTCAACTCAGGATCACTTTTCACACCAAGTTGCGTTTTCTTTGCTTGAATAATCTTTTCAAAATGGTAATGCTCCACACCCATCACTACATCACCAAACATCTGGATAAAACGACGGTACGAATCATACGCAAATCTTGGGTTATTTGTTAACTTTGCCAATCCTGCCACTGTTTCGTCATTTAGTCCGAGATTGAGTACCGTATCCATCATCCCTGGCATAGAGAATACCGCCCCCGAGCGAACGGAAACCAAAAGCGGGTTTTCTGGATTGCCAAATTGTTTCCCCGTTTTCTCCTCCAACTCTTTTAAGGACTCCTGCATCTGCTTGATAATCTCATCGCTAATTACTTTTCCATCCTGATAATACTGGTTACATGCCTCTGTGGTAATCGTAAAGCCATGAGGAACGGGGAGCCCCGCGTTCGTCATTTCTGCTAGGTTCGCTCCCTTTCCACCAAGTAAAGATTTCTGCTTAGCTGACCCCTCATGAAATAAATACACCCATTTTTTGCTCATCTGGTGTAGCCTCCTTTTTTCATATCTAGAATAATATTGGCAGTCTCTTCTACCGCTTTATTGGTAACATCAATACGTGGACAACCTACTCTACGAATAATTCTTTCCGCATATTCGAGCTCTTCTAGAATACGGGTCTCACTGGCATAATTAGCTCCCGATGTAAGACCTAAGGCTTTTAAACGTTCTTTACGGATATTATTTAATTGGCTTGGATCGATAATCAGACCCACACAACGCTCCGATGGAATCAAATATAATTCATCTGGTGGCTCCACTTCAGGCACAAGTGGTACATTTGCCACTTTGAGTCGTTTGTGAGCCAAATACATCGATAATGGGGTTTTGGATGTACGAGATACGCCAATTAATACGACATCTGCTCGTAGTAAACCACGAGGGTCCCGTCCATCATCATATTTCACAGCAAACTCGATCGCTTCTACTTTACGGAAGTACTCTTCATCTAGTTTGTGAATAAGCCCTGGTTTTCGTTTCGGCTCACTCTGAATCAACTTAGAGAGTCCGTCCATCATCGGTCCCATAATATCTACATAGGGAACTTCCGCTTTGATCGCTTCTTCTGTAAGGAATTGTTGCATTTCGGGTAAGATTAATGTAAAAGCAATTAATGCTTTCTCTTCTTTAGCAGCCTGCACAGTTTCCAGTATCGTTTCTCGATCCATCACATAGGGAACGCGACGGATTTCTAGGTGTGTGTATTCAAACTGGCTGACCGCAGCTCTCACTACAAACTCAGCTGTCTCACCAACAGAGTCTGAAATGACATAAACCACGGCATGATTAGATAGTAGTATGATGGGTTCCTCCTCTAAACAGAAATGTGCTGTCCGAGTTCAACAAATGCCTTAGCTAAAGTCGTTTTACTAATACGTCCAATCACCTCAAGGTGCCGATCATCTCCTTGAAAAGGGCGGACAACAGGAAGTGAATCAACTTGATGTCTCATCATTTGTTGCGCGGCATAATGAAGCGTATCCTCCGGTGTACATGTAATCAGATTCGGCATTCTAGACATCACGACTCCTACAGGAATCGAACTTAGATCTTGCTTGCCCATAGCGGTCTGTAGTAAATCTTTACGCGATACCACACCAATCAAATAACCTTCTTTTTTAATCACAAAAATTGTACCTACATCCTCTAAAAACATCGTACAAATCGCATCATAGACAGAAGTTGCCTCTGTGACGACAACGGGTACAGACTTGTAGTCTTTCACATGCAAATTACGGATATGCTCCCCCATCAGTTGGTTGGCAGTCTTGCCGGAATAAAAATAACCAACACGTGGTCTTGCATCTAAAAAGCCAGACATTGTCAAAATAGCTAAATCAGGACGTAATGTAGCGCGAGTCAGATGCAATTGGTCCGCAATTTGTTCACCTGTAATGGGACCTTCACTTTTTACGATTTCCAGTATTTTCTCCTGGCGCTTCGTCAGCTCGATGTTTGTGCACCTCCAGCAGTAAGGACTTGTCGAAATGTGTTATACTTTTATAGTAATTACCTTATAAAGTATATACTATATGTTTTCATTTTCCAACAAGAGTTCATAAATAGAAACTCTACAAATAAAGAACGAAAACTTATATTTTGTATGTATCCTAGCCAACAGACAACGATTTTTATACAATGTGAAAGTGAGTTAACGATACTTGGAGGCAGACAACATGTTACTATCAAATTCCCTTGCAATAAATACTGAATTAGATTTATCTGGCTTGCGTCGTAGTATCCAATTTGGCTTTAATCAAATGATGCTACAACTTCCCAATGAGATATGTACCACTCAGGAATTCCAAAGCCTGTTGGAATTGGCCCGAATTAAGCCAATTGCTTATCGTGCTCCTAAAAACCTAACTTTAGGAGACACAGAATTCTCTCTATCGGAATGGTTAGAGTGGTTTAACATTATACATGCTGCTACCTCTTCTCCTACGTTTTTAATCGTTCATGGAACGAAAGTAGCTCTAGGAACCATCTTTGAATATTTAGATGCCCGTCCAACCGATTTCTATGCGCTACAGGATTATAAAACCGAGTATGTACAACGGATCATCGATCAATTAACACAGTTAAAGAAACATGCAGACCAGCATCAAATTGAAATACTTTTAGAAAATGCTCCGATGGGTGATGAGGGGTATTTTGAACCAGGACATTCTGAGCTTTATCCAGCACTTCGTACACCGAATCATCTCCTGAAAATAGTAGAACAAACAGGAGTAAAGTTATCCTTTGATACAGCGAATGCCAGAATCACCTCCCATTTACTAACCTACATGCATCGCTCTAGAAGTATGTTTGCTGGAGCTACCGAGAAAGAAATCCTTTATGCTTCTCCAAATTGGATCGAATTCTATGAGAAAATCCAACCTCATGTAGCCTTTATTCAGCTTTCTTACGCGATGAGTTGGGGAGATACCAACGAAACAACACACATCTCTTTCCCAACTTCTGCTTACGGAGAATTATTAACATTTGCTGAAACCGTAAACCCAGAAACACCGATCTCTATTGCAATACCCCAGTCTGAGCCTCATCTACGAAATATGATGGATGCGCTACATGCGTTAAAAAGAGGTTAAGGTAAGAAACCCCTTGCTTCATACCAGAGAATACTGGAGAAGCAAGGGGTTTCTTATGTGTGCGTCATGCTCTTTTTAATAAGTAGCCTTCAATGCATACGCTGATGAACTGTTCTTTCCATTGTAGCCGACTACTTTCACGTAGTAAGTCCCTCTAGCAGAACCTCGGTAAGAGATTGACTCACTCGTTTTCCCACCCTCTTCAGAGGATGTAAGTAACGTTCCAGAAGAGTTATAGAGGTAGAGGTCATAATCCTCTGGCAAATTCGTCAAGCTTACTGAAATTGTTCCTGAGGTTGTTTTTGTAAGCTGGAACCAATCTTCATCCGTTTTAGAACTGATTTTGCCGTTGTAGGTAGTACCAGAGCTAATTTTATATGCTGTCGCACGAGTATCGTTTGATTCATATGGATCGCTTCCTGGACCTGGATTCGTGCTACCGCCCACACCAACGTTGCTCCATGCATTGGTCACAGCGTTTACTTCCGTCGATCCTGCTCCAAATAAATCGGTAGCCGCTTGAATCGTCGCATTACGTGCATCGATAAACTTGGAATTAGAAGTTAGGTACTGTGAAAGAGCACGATACCATACTTTTGCCGCGTTATCACGAATAACACCAGAAGTCGTTACGAAATTATAGAATGCTTTGTTCGGAATTCCAGAGTTTGTATGTACACCACCATGATCCTCAGTCGTGTCTACATAATCCCTCATATGATCAGGATCTCCGTATTTAGTTGGATCAGACATGGAGCGCAGTGCATCTCCCGGTATATTTGGTGTAGTGATATCCTCACCACATAGCCATTCTGGATCTGATTTATTTTCAATTAAATTGCCAAATACATCTGACCATGATTCATTTAAAGCACCCGACTGTCCTTCGTAGACTAAATCAGCAGTCCTCTCTGTAACGCCGTGCGTTATTTCATGAGCAACTACATCCAATGCTCCTGAGAGGTATGCGTATTTATCACTGCCATCTCCATCCCCATACACCATCTGGGTTCCCGTCCAACCAGCGTTACCATAATTTTCTCTATAGTGAACGGTAGACTTCAACGTTCCACCCTCGTCATCAAAAGAGTTACGACCTAGCTTGGTGTAGTAGTAGTCGTATACTTTTCCAGCATACACATGGGCATCAACAGCAGCTGGGTCATTCCATATATTATCTGAATCTGTAAGAAGTGTACCTGGTGACACCATCTTATTTTTTGCTGTATATGTCTCGATCGCTCCACCACTTTGTGAGTACATAGGCTTCGTGATATCACGTAAGTAGTACCCACCTGGGTATGAATCTGTGTTTATGGACTTGTTATCATTTAGAACACCCTTGCCTTGCCCAACAGCCGCCGCATGGTGAACCTTATCAATCTGATCGACAATCGTACCTGTTTGAGCATCGACAAATATATCAGAATAGAAAAGTTCGCTCTTTTCTAGTGTAGATAAGGTGACACGATAAACAAGGGTATGTTTTCCTTCACTTGCCTCATAGATGTATAGATTTGCTTTCTGGATATCAAATGTTTTGACTTCAGCTAGTCCATTGGCTGCCTTTGCCTTCTCAGTCGCTTGTGCTTCTGTCAGCTTCGCTTTGGTGCTAACCTCTTTCGAGAATACTTGTCCATCAAATGTACCACTTATCGAATTACTTGTTTGTTTTTGATCTCCATGGACCACTAATTGATGACCAAATACAGGAATTCCTTTATATACTTGCTGGAACTTATAAAAACTACCGAATTGATCTGAACCTTGCTTGTCCAATGTCAGGTCAGACGATGCTTGTTTGATCTGGTATAACGCCTTATTCTCTTCCAACACAGCTAAGGCATCCTCTTTTGATTTTAACTTTTTATTCGAAATTTTACCTCTAACAAAGGAAGGGGCTTTGGTTTCTGAATCCCAAGCTACAGAAAATTGGGAGCCTGTCTCTTTCGATATTTTTTGTAACGTCTCTTGTTGATCAAGCTTTACTTGGGCATCATTAGTTGCCCATGCACTGACGCTTGCTACACTTAAAGTCAGTATAGAAGCAGTAGCGATCGAAACACCTTTTTTCACGGACATGTCTAGTCCTCCTCATTTGTTATAAAGTCAGAAAAATAAAATTACATTTAATAAACTTAATACATTTAATGTGATAAATGATAGAATATCCTGAATATATTAAATGTATTTTAAACTGGGAATAGTAGCAAGACTATTTAGCTTTAGTAAAGAATAATACAAACTAAACAAAAAAACAATACAAGATTTATACTATTTATTAGCCCATTTACCGGCTTTTTCGTTTCTTAATACAGAATGATTCTTTTTTATATCATCACTTTACTAAGTTTATGTACTGATGTTACCTTAGATTTTTGAATATTGAACATTAAATCCATCTGATTTTACTCAGAATCATATCGACTTAAACATTCTATTAATGATTTAATTTAGCTAAAAGTAATTTTATTTAGAATATTAAAATACATATAGGGAAAATGACCTCCTTTGCTTAAATGAAAAAATGTATTAGTAGCATAAAAATACTAGATAGTACGCCTCTACTCAAATACGATTTGGACATAAAAAACCTTCAAGTGATACTTGTTTGCATCACTTGAAGGTTTTTATTTTATT
Organism: Baia soyae; assembly: GCF_004341445.1. GTDB lineage: Bacteria > Bacillota > Bacilli > Thermoactinomycetales > Thermoactinomycetaceae > Baia > Baia soyae. Next base: position 15,651 of record NZ_SLXV01000035.1, on the reverse strand, counting down.
TCTAAGAGGGAAACACGATTTGTTCAAATGCGGCAAACGTACGAGTCGTATTGGTAATTTCTCTGAGTAGTGCCAGACGATTTTTTCGAATCTCCTCATCTTCCACCATGACCATCACATGATCAAAGAAATGGTGGATCTCAGGGGTCAAACCTGCGATGGCATCATACATACCTAACGCATTTTCGGATTCATACGCAGAGCGGTACGCTTCATTAGCAAGTTCAAGTGATTTGGCAAGTTGTTTTTCCGATGTTTCAACAAGCAAATCTGGTTGAACATGCGTATCATCTGCTTTTGCCGCTAAATTAGCTACTCGGGTAAAGCCTTCAACCTCTAGCTTGAATTCCTCTCGCTCCAGCTTCGCTTGTAAGACATGTGCTCTCTCCACAGCAAGAGCAGGACGAGAAAACCCAGATTCAGCGATGGCTTCCACCACATCATAACGTAAGTCAGCATCTTGTAAGATATTTCGGAAACGAAGAATCAAAAACGGATATAGTTCATCGGAGAATTGTTCTGGCGACAGCTTAACCAGATTATGAAGCCGCAGTGTTTGCTCCACGATCTGGATAACATCGACCATCTCCACTCCACGTAAATGCTCACTTAAGAAAAGCTGGATTAATCCAGTTGCACGACGACGCAAGCCATACGGATCTTGGGAACCAGTCGGTTGAACCCCGATGCCAAACGTTGCGCATAGTGTGTCCATCTTATCTGCTACAGAAAGAATCGTACCGAGAAGAGTATCAGGCATCTCGTCCCCTGCAAAGCGCGGCTTGTGGTGGTCATCGATTACGTAAGCTACTTCTTGCGACTCGCCTGCCGCTTGTGCATAGACGCTACCCATAAAGCCTTCTAACTCAGGTAATTCGCCTACCATTTGGGTAGCTAGATCAAACTTACAAAGAGATGCGGCGCGATCTAAATCTTGCAGCATTTTCTCATCTAACTGTAATAATCGGCCCATCTGCCCCGCAATACATTGAATCCGACGCACTCGATCTGCCATGGTTCCAAGTCCTTCAAAGAAAACAATCTGCTCTAGTTTCGCTTGAAATGCGGACAAGTCTGTTTTTAAATCTTCTTCATAGAAGAAACGAGCATCTGCTAACCGTGCTGATAACACTTTCTCGTTCCCTTTCGCTACTAGTGCAAGATGCTGATGATCTCCATTGCGAATGGTAATAAAAAATGGGAGGAGCTTCCCTTCCAAGTCTTGCACAGGGAAATAACGCTGGTGTTCTCGCATCGTAATAGTCAACACAGGATCAGGTACTTGCAAAAACGCCTCATCAAACGTTCCAGATAACGCTGTTGGATACTCCACCAAATTCGTTACTTCTTCCAATAATCCCTCGTGAATCGGAATCGTCCAGTTGTTTTCCTCTTCTAGATAGCGGATTTGTTGAACGATCGCTTGTTTGCGTGCCTCCGCATTCACGATCACGTATTGGCCACGAAGAACATCTTCATACAAAGCAGGCTCTGAAATCATTACTTCTTCTCCCAAAAAGCGATGGCCGCGAGTGAGGTTCCCTGCCGTTACACCCGACCATGAAATAGGAACACTAGATGCACCTAATAATGCAACGAGCCAACGCACAGGACGAACAAAGCGATATTGATCCCAGCGCATCGTTTTAGGTGGTTGAAAAGCTTGTAATGCCTCATGAAAGGCCGAAGACAAGATATCAAACGTTTCACCACCTGGTTGATGAACATTGGCAAATAGATAGCTTTCACCCTTTAATTCCCGAAGTTCCAACTGATCTACCGAAACTCCATTTTTACGTGCAAATCCTTCTGCCGCTTTACTCCACTCACCCTCTGGCGTTTTCGCAATACGAGCTGGTGGACCCTTTACCTCTTCATGAAGATCTGCTTGTCGGTCCGCTACTCCACTGACAAGAACAGCAAGACGTCGTGGGGTAGAAAAAGTGGTTACTTGCTCAAATGAAATTCGATATTTCTCAAACCATTTCTGCGTATTTTGTTCCAATTGGCTAATCAACTCAGAAACATAGCGGGCTGGCATTTCTTCGACACCCACTTCAAGTAAGAAATCCTGTTTACTCACCTTGCTCACCTCCAGAAGTTTTTAATAACGGGAATTCAAGCTTCTCACGCTCTTCGATGAAGGCTTTCGCACAGCGGCGAGCCATATTTCTCACCCGGCCAATATAACCGGCTCGTTCCGTAACACTAATCACACCACGGGCATCAAGCAAGTTAAACGTGTGCGAACACTTTAAGATGTAATCATAAGCGGGGAAGACGAGATTTTCTTCTAAGATGCGAAGGGCCTCTTTTTCATAGCTATCGAACAAACGGAACAACAGGTCTGCATCCGATATTTCAAATGTATACTTAGAGTGTTCATATTCTGGATGCTTAAAGATGTCTCCGTATAAGACTCCATCCGTATACTCAAGCTCATATACGTTTTCTTTCTCTTGAATATAAAGAGCAAGACGCTCCAGTCCGTATGTTAGTTCTACCGAAATAGGATTGGTCTCAATTCCACCTACTTGTTGGAAATATGTGAACTGCGTGATCTCCATGCCATCGAGCCATACTTCCCAGCCAAGTCCCGCGGCACCAAATGTGGGGTTTTCCCAGTTATCCTCTACAAATCGGATATCATGTTGCAATGGATCAATTCCGAGTGCTCGCAAGCTATCCAGATAAATCTCTTGAATATCGTTTGGAGCTGGTTTCATGATGACTTGAAATTGATGGTGCTGGTACAGACGGTTTGGGTTCTCTCCGTAACGACCATCATTGGGACGACGGGAAGGCTCTACATATGCTACATTCCAAGGCTCCGGTCCGAGTGTACGTAGAAACGTCATCGGATTAAGCGTTCCCGCTCCTTTCTCGACGTCATACGAATTGCTTAAAATACATCCCTTTTCAGACCAGAAGTCTTGTAGTGTCTTCACGATTTCTTGAAAATTCATCTATCATGGTCACCTCCGTAAGATTCGCGGACAAGCAAAAAGCCTCTCGTCCCTATGACCAAGATCGTCAAGATCTTGGTCATAGGGACGAGAGGCTTACTCCCGCGGTTCCACCCTAATTGATAGCAACAACGTGGTTTACTATCCGCCTTCATTCCGTTTCGCGCTCCAGACTGCCCTTCGCTAGGTTGATTGATCAGGCTTTCACTATTCCTGATTCGCTAAGCAACTCTTCCTAGGTACTCTTTTCCTTCGTAGCACGGTCATTCGATTATAAGTTTAAATGTAGTGGAAATATCTTACGGTGTCAAGGAGAGTCTATTCGATACCTGCTCAAATACCGATCCAGCAGAGATGTGGAAAAGCAAGTCCGCTTCGTGATCCTCCGTTAGGGCAGGTGCAAAACTCGCAAAGAACGCTCAAACATGTTGCACCAAAAGCGCCCCATACTACGGATCACTATGCTAAATAGGATCGCTAACATCGCATGGTATCAAACAGACTCTCCCTCCCCTCATTCGAATTTTCCATTAATCGAAAGATATCGTATGTAGAAAACTAGTTTCAAGTGCCAAACAGTAAATGAAAATGAGATAGGAGGCATATGTATCTGCTCATAGCGAGGTTAGTGAGCAAATACATTGCCCCGAGCCCTGATCCAATACTAGCTGTCCTTAGTCACTGGGTCTTTTTCACTTATCTATTCTATTTCAAGCCAACTACGTTTAAGTAGAAGTAGAATCATCAGAAGCCGCCCACACTTTACGCATCTGCTCAAGAATATCCCATGACTTGAGACGGATATCTACATGCTCCATCAAAAAAGATCGTATCACTCTTTCAAGTTGTTGCTTCGTCTCTTCTTTGATCGTAATCTCTCCAAGTCGATCGATCGGAAGATTCACCAGAACAGGAAGAATGCGAATTGTTGCATCAGATAAAGGAATCGCGTGGGAATCGGTATGTTTACATGTTTCACATAGAAAACCGCCCTGATAAATGCTAAAGGTAACAGGACGGCGTTCTTCGGATCCACATTGAGCACACGCGTGTAAAATAGGTCGATAGCCACCAGCAGCCATCATTTTACATTCAACCATACGTGTGAGTATATCTGGATCCTTTTCTTGTTCTAACCAATCAAAAGCTGTTTTTAGAAAGCGATATAAACCCGGGTTCGGTTCCTTCTCCTCGAAGAGATGGTCTACTAAGTCTAACCAGTACGCGCCATAGGAAGTTCGTAGTAAATCTTGTCTGATTGCTTGATGAGAATGGACGAGATCTGCTTGGTTTAATGTGGGCAGACCGTTTCCACTTGAAAAGCAAAGGAAGTTGGCAATCGTAAAAGGTTGTGTCAACGCACTAAATCGGCTTCTTGTTTTCTTAGCACCTCGCGCTACAAAAGAAAGCTTTCCAAGATGCTCAGAGTAGACTTGCACCACTTGATTGCTTTCACCAAATGAACGCGCCCTGATGACAATTCCCTCAATCTTTACTAACATTGGCTAGCCCTTTCTACCCTTCTTCTTCCTCATCTTCAATCAGTCTCTGGTCACATCCACCAGCCAACACCTCACACTCTTTATAAAGTAAATAGGCTTCGATATCGCCAGTCGTAGAGAAGCAATGCCACGAGAAATTACGCATCTAGCATCGTCCTTTCTGCTTGATGTACCTGTACATTCTTAAGATGACCGAAGAAGGGGATTCATATGAGATGGAAAAATTGGCAAGTTTTATTATGAATAATCTTCATCCCGATAACCAAATTGCCGTATATAGAAATCTGCATTTCTCCAGTCTTTTTTTACTTTCACCCATAAATCAAGAAAGACTTTATATCCGAGTAACGGTTCGATCTCAGCACGTGCCCGTTTTCCTACTTCTTTTAACAACGCACCTTGTTTCCCGATCAAAATCCCTTTTTGGGAAGTACGTTCCGTATAGATCTCAGCTCGAATATAGATCGTCTGCTGATTTTCACGGATACTCATTTCCTCTACGACCACAGCAACAGAATGAGGGATTTCTTCTTTCGTCAGCTCTAATACTTTTTCACGGACCAGCTCCCCGACAATGAATCTCTCAGGATGGTCGGTTACTTGATCCGCTGGATAATAGGCTGGTCCCTCTTGTAGATGTTCAAAGATAACGTTTGTTAATGTGTTGGTATTGTTCCCTTTCAATGCGGAAATAGGGACAATCTCTGTGAAATCATGGATCTTTCTATATTCATCGATAATGGGAAAGAGCTTATCTGGATGGACTTGATCTATCTTATTCACCACGAGAAATACTGGTGTCCGTACACCCTTTAGGTTCTCCATAATATAACGATCACCCGCGCCTAGCCCTTCACCTGCATCCACCAAAAACAAAACCAAATCTACTTCAGCTAATGTATTTTGTGCCGTTTTCACCAGCCACTCGCCTAAACGAGATTGTGGTTTATGAATCCCCGGCGTATCCAAAAATACAATTTGGCCTTCTTCATTGGTTAAAACTCCCCGTATTTGGTTACGAGTTGTCTGTGGCTTATCAGACATAATCGCAACTTTTTGACCAATCAAGTAATTCATTAAAGTAGATTTGCCTACATTGGGACGACCAATTAAGGCAACAAAACCTGATTTATGTACTTTTTTACTCAACGTGCAGATCCCCCTTAACAAACGCACCCGGTAACAGTTCCCCAACCGTTGTCTCTTGTACTTCTCCATGTAAATTGGTCAGCCATACTTTCATCTCTGGGGCACAATGCTCGGATAATACTTGGCGACAAGCTCCACACGGTGACACAGGTCCCTCTGTATCTGCTACAATCGCAATTCCTTCAAAGCCACGAGTTCCTTCCGAAACAGCTTTAAAGATCGCAGTTCGCTCTGCACAGTTGGTTAAGCCAAAGGAAGCATTTTCGATATTACAACCTTTAAAGATAGAACCATCCGAAGCCAAAAGGGCCGCTCCAACTGGAAATTTTGAATAAGGTACATATGCATTTTTCCTTGCTTCAATCGCTAATTCTATTAATTTTTTCATCTTATTACCTTCCTTATATTCACTTATAAAAGTTGTACACCCATCAGAGCCACGACAAGTCCGAGGACCGCTCCAAAGAAAATAGGTGTCGGTTTTTGCACACGGGCCCTTGTCCCTAAAAATAGGAGAATTAAACATAGGACCATGAGGGTAATCGTTAAGTTTCCGATGACCGCCACAATTAACGTTGCTACACACACAGATAATGAAGTCGTCATGCTAGGCTCTAAGTCTGGCCTTCGCATACGATGAACCCATGCCTTCACCATCAAAGTCAAAAAGAAATCAAATGCAATGAGTGCCGCCAAGCCGATGTTCGCAGGATATAAGACCTTTTGAGTGCTATACACTTTATGAAACAACATGTTGAGGTAAGGATAAAATACACTAATTCCTACGATGACAGCAAGACCTGCCGTTAATAAAACAGCTCCTGCGGCCACATCTTTTGCTATTTTAGCTAGTGGATGATACTCTTCGGTCACCATATCCACAATCACTTCAATCACCGTATTTAGTAGCTCAGCAAATAATACTAGCACAATCGAGACGAACAGTACCAGCACTTCAAATTTACTTAACGGAAGATAAAGACTAACGACTAATACTGCAAGCGCCACCACAAAATGAATTCGCATATTGCGCTGTGTAACCGCAGTATAACGAAGCCCCTCTAATGCGTATCGAAAGCTATTTAATACCTTGGTCATCCATTTCATAAGATGAAAGGTTACCTCCTTAAACCAATTTGGTCTAAGATAAGCTCTTGACTACGAAACATTTCCTTCTCTTGCTCGGGCGTTTCATGGTCATATCCCAGTAAGTGCAGAAAGCCATGTACAGCTAGAAAGCCCATTTCCCTGGATAATGAGTGCCCATAATCGGTTGCCTGTTCGATGGCACGGTCGAGCGAAATCACGATATCCCCTATGGCGACTGCTTCTTCTCCTTCTTCGAGCATCCATTCTTCATCCGCTTCATATAGCGGGAAAGATAAGACGTCAGTAGGGCGATCCATCCCTCTATGCTCTGCATTAATCTCTTGAATTTCTTGGTTATTGGTAATCGTAACGGATACTTGAACATCCGGTAGCTCTTCCACTTTGGCTGCTTGTTGCAGACAAGAATCGATAATATTGATAGCTTCCTGTTGCTCTTTCGTTACTTCAATTTCAACTGTAAGATCGATGACTACGCTCAATGTTGTCTCGCTCCTTTGCCAGTTAGAGTTGGACTCTCTGGATATTCGATTCGATTATGAAAGATTCCCTGCAAAGTAGCACACATCGCCTGAGCAATGAGGTCTAATTCCTTAATCGTTAAGTCACATTCATCAAATTGGCCATCTTCCAGTCTTTGTTGAATAATTTTTTTGATGACCCCTTCAATCCGTGATGGCGTTGGCTTAGCTACTGACCGAACGGCCGCTTCCACACAGTCTGCAATCCCCACAATCGCAGCCTCTTTAAACTGGGGTTTAGGACCCGGATAACGATAGTCTTCCTCAAGCACATTCATCCCGTCCGTTGCTTCGAGCGCCCTGAAATAAAAATATTTGATTAGAGTTGTACCGTGATGCTGGGCGGCAATATCTTGAATCGGCTCTGGGATTCGATATTTTTTTAACATCTCAATCCCATCACGCGTATGGGAGATAATGATGGTCTTACTCAAGTTCGGCGAAATTTTATCATGAGGGTTTTCTTTCCCAATTTGATTTTCAATAAAAAATTGAGGCCGTTTGGTTTTCCCTAAGTCATGATAATAAGCACCTACCCGAGCTAAAAGCCCATTTGCCCCGATCGCCTCTGCTCCCGCCTCTGCTAAATTCCCTACAATAACACTATGATGATAGGTGCCAGGAGCATCGTAGAGTAGTTTCTTTAGCAATGGATGATTTGGGTTACTCAGCTCTAGTAAGCGGAGAGGGGACAAAATCCCGAAGAGAGATTCGAAACCAGGTAAGAATCCAATCGTTAAAATAGAGCAGAAAATGCCTCCTGCCAAGCCCAAAGAGAGAGATCTCCAAATAGTACTCCATCCCTCCGCTGGAAAGATGAAAAATAAAGCCATGATCGTAACGACAGAGGCAATCGACCCATAGATTCCTGCATATAACACAGAACTCCGACGCTTGACCCCTGATAGAGCAAAAGCACTCACCACCCCACCCATGAGTGCAACTAAACCGAAGCGGAAATCAAATAGTTGGTGACCTTCACCACTAAAAAACATACTGGTAACAATACTGAGGTACACAATACATAAAAAACCTAGCTCCACGTTTAGTAGTAACGTTACTAGCATCCCGCCTAGTGCAACCGGGCTTAAGTAACCTAAAGTGCTCCATTCATCCAAATTTTGTCCAATTGCAATGACTTTCATGCCCGTCATACAAATCGTGAGTACTAGAAAGAACATGATGATTTTAAAATTATCATGTGCCACAGACGGATGAAATCGTTGAATATAGAGATAGAAAAAGATAAGCACTACGATTAGTAATAGAGCTAGTCCTATATAAGAGCCCCAAAGATTCGTTGAACGAAGAAGCTTAAACTTCATTAGCTTCTCATATTGATCAGCTGTAATTTTTTGACCTTTGGTCACTATATTTTGTCCCTGCTCAATTTTAACAAGATCAGCATTATTCATCGCCGCCTCTTGCAGAGCTTTTGTCTTAGGAGCGTCGGAAAATTCATTTGGAATGATATAAAACTTAGCTAGCCTCTGAACTAAATAACGGGAGTTTGGAGAAAGGGTAGAAAATTTTTGATCCACAGCCCGCGTCTTCTCTGCTAATTCGGTCTCCTTAACACCGTCCCCCATAATTTCCGCGACAATTTCCCGTGTCCCCACTCGGATCTCTGTTAAATCATCGACAGGGGTACGAACTAATTTTCCAAAGAACTCTTCGCTAAGTTTTTCTTCCTTTCCCCCCATTACTTCTTTAATTCTATTCTTTTTCTCTGTTTCGTTTAACGATTTCTCAGATAAGGTAGATTTTGCTTCACTAAAAAAACGTTCGATCTGATCGATTTGATCATTTGTCACCTTATCATCTTTGGTAAATACTGGAGAAACCCCTTGCTTCGCCCGTTCTTTCGCCTTTTCCGTGGCAACTTCGTCGATAATCGTTGCAGGAGCGGTAATCGTATTCGGGCTAATGCTTCCTTCTTTTAATTCGTACTGCATCGGGAGTACATTTCCAATAAGCAATAAATAGAACGCGACCCCAAAGATCGCGTATAAAAGAATGGTTACTTTTTTATTTGTCTTCCAAAACTCTGTCTCTCGTAAACGTTCGAGCCACAAAGATGGTTCTACTTCTTTACCTTTCATCCTAGATCGGCTCCTTGTCAAGTCATTGAACACTAGATATCTTAGATATCCATCTCGTCTTGCTCATACGCTTCAATTACCTTCTGAACCAATGAATGGCGGACGACATCCTCTTGACCAAGGTAGACAAACTTTAGGTCTGGTATCTTCTTTAAGATGCGTTCTGATTCCCGTAATCCAGATTTTTTTCCTTTTGGTAAATCAACTTGTGTAGCATCCCCTGTCACAACCATCTTCGAACCAAAGCCGAGTCTTGTTAAAAACATCTTCATCTGCTCAGGTGTCGTGTTTTGGGCCTCATCTAAAATAATAAATGAGTCTTCTAACGTTCGCCCACGCATGTAAGCCAGAGGTGCCACTTCGATCAACCCGCGTTCCATCATCTTCGTTACTTGTTCATTTCCTAACATAAAGTACAATGCATCATATAATGGGCGTAGGTACGGATCCACCTTTTCCTGTAGATCACCTGGCAAAAAACCAAGGCTCTCTCCGGCCTCAACTGCAGGCCTAGTTAAGACGATCTTCTTCACATGATGATTTTTTAATGCCGTAACGGCCATGACGACTGCCAGAAATGTTTTACCTGTCCCAGCAGGACCAATACCGAAAACAATATCATGTTTCTTCATCGCACTTACGTAGTGGCGTTGCCCTAATGTCTTTACTCGTACCTTTTGATTTTTATGGGAGACTCCAATCTCTTCGCCATATAGCTCCAATAACTCATCCACTGTGCCTTGCTGTGCCAAACGGGTTGCATACACGATATCTCGCTCCGTCAATTGAAATCCTTGACGAATTAACGTTAATAGCACACGAAATAAATGGCTTACTATCTCTAAATCCTCGTGTGACCCGGTAATCGTAATAGCAGAACTACGAGTATGGATTTTGGCTTTTGTGCTTGCTTCGATTTGCTTTAGATAATGGTCTTGGGGTCCGAATAAGCTTAATGCTTCTTCTGGACTTGAAAGTTGAATTTTTTTAGTATGTTCTTCGAGATTCAATGTTTTTATTCTCCTTGAAGAAGCGGCTTAGAAACCGCAATGTTTTCCACTACATCAAAGTTAATTTTCAAATAAACTCTACCATTCTTTATAGACTGTTGCAAAATTTTTTGGCTGATAATCTTGCCATCTTTTCCTACAACATTTAGAATTTCTGCTTTGGCCTGGCTCATTCCTGCCTCAACAGCTTGAGCAGGAGTTAAGACCCTCTTTTCAAGCTCCGTCTCCATATATTCTTCCTTGATCCAACCAATTGGAAAGCGCCATTTTCCAACCTGTAAAAAACTCTCTTTGGGAACGATTTCAAATGTCTGATACGGATGATCCTTGCTAAATGGATTACGAATTTGCCAAGTTCCAATCATAGGAACCGTTTTCGTTACCCGATTTCCAGTAAATTTCTGATACTCCATTTTAAGTGGAACCACGATATTAGACTCATACCACACTTCACCCATTACCGTTCCTTTAGCTCCAACGATTTGGCCGCCTTCTTGCATGGTAGGATCTCCATATTTACCAGAGACTAATACCTGGTCCTTTTGAACAGTGTCATTTACTTTCACCAACGGATTACCCTTTTCCACTGTTAGATCGACAATAAAGGCATCTTTCTTGGCTACTAAATTAACAGGACCCACTTTCTGCGGTTCCGTCGCTTGATCGATCCCTTTTTTCTCTACCACTGTCACTACAACGCGGGTTCCCTCCATTTGGATTCCAATCCATGTCGCCTGAGGAAGTTGTGCTAAAAGATGCTGTTTTAACTCCTCTTGAGAAGGGATTTTCCCCTTCCATTGTCCCGGATAAACCCCTTCTTTTTGCAATAAATTTTGAACAAGTTGTGTCGGTATCTTATCATTGCCTAATATATCTATTTTCCAAACCAATGAGCTTAACATATAGAGAAACGAAATAAATAAAATAGCCCCGATGGAAAAAAATTTTCTACGCATCGCTTTTGCTACCAAAAACGGAAATCCTGATTTTTTTACAATCTTCATTTTACAACCGTGCTGCCTTAAAAGAGAAATAACCCGTTTAAAATCTGGAATAAGGATTGTAATCTGAACGAGTTCGTTTCCTTTCCACCCGATCTGGTTTAGGACAATTCCTGCTTGTACCACATCATTTAAAAAGGGGGTAAGATCCGCCCCACGACATTCTATTGTTACTTCTCCTTCAACCTTATTTGGCATTTTGACTCCTAACAATGCTCCTCGCCCCTTATTCCTTACTTTCTATATCGAACATTCTCAATTTCACCCTCAACGATCACTACTTCTGAGTCGATTACTTTTACTACGATACGGGAACCTTGTATATCGAGAACCCCCAATTTGGTGGACAGGGAGATTGACTTCTCTGTTAATTCCTCAATCTTCTTATAATTCTCTACACGTAATCGGTAGTTACCGATCCATTCAATTCGAGGGACTTCGCTTGCTACGTCTGGTGGTAGGTCTAGCCATTTTGAAGCCCAGTCTCGCATGTGACCATTCCATTTTTTCTGCATAAGGCGCCCCTCCATCTCCTTGTTGTACCATATGACTAAAGATGCCTATTTATGAACAAAGTAAAACAGCTATCTACCTCTGACCGTAAATAGCTGTCTAACTTACTTAGTTCATTTGTTGCGCTGATTGAGCAATCAAGCGCTTTGTGATTTCTCCGCCTACCGATCCATTGGAGCGTGCCGATGTCTCTGATCCTAATGTTACACCCAACTCAGCTGCGATTTCTTCTTTGAATTGGTTCAGTACGGATGACGCTCCAGGAACTAATAAACGATTTGAACTACGAGAAAACTGTTCCACTACTACCACCTCCTTATCGATAGTATGGAGCTTTTGCAGAATCGTAGTATGCACATATGTTACCAAGGAAAATAAGCATAAAAAACTGCCTAGGAAACCTAAGCAGTTAACGCGGATAACGTCTCGATTTATATGGTTCTAGAGCCCTTGGAGGTCCTAATATTTCCCTGTAAACAAACGCCTTTTGTACCTCGCTAGATGAAAAGGTTGGTTTTGGTTTAACAGAGACTTTTCTACGCTGCACTCCTTGACTTACACCGCTGAGATTTGGACGATATTGCTCGGAGGCTCTTGGAAACGCTTGTTCGAAGTTCACTGGCTCTGCTTCTTGGACTTTAGCCGGTTTAGATGACGACTTAGGGCGCTTCTTCTTTTTTGGGCGGTCTTCATCATCGTCATCTATAAAGTCCATAAAATCCTCAAGTCGATTAATCGCAGGCGTAAAAACAGGTTTCTTATTATTTGCCCTAAGGATGTAATCAAACAATTTGAAGAGACCTGCGAAGATCGCAATAATAATCGCAATACTACCCATTGCTGTCCCCTCCTGTTCTGTAAGGGAGGTTATTCATTCTCTGCTCCATCGGAACCACTAATATTTTTACGCATCTTCGTATCCGCTTCAATGTTTTGCATTTGCAAGTAATCCATATAGCCGATCTTTCCATTGCGAAGGGCATCTGCCAATGCTAATGGAACTTCTGCTTCTGCTTTTACAACATTTGCACGCATTTCTTCGACACGTGCACGATTCTCTTGTTCTGTCGCGACAGCCATCGCACGGCGTTCTTCTGCCTTTGCTTGGGCAATTCGCTTATCTGCTTCCGCTTGATCCGTTTGAAGCTGTGCACCGATATTCTTCCCGATATCAATCTCAGCGATGTCAATCGATAGAATTTCAAAAGCAGTCCCTGCATCTAGACCCTTTCTAAGAACCGTTTCAGAAATCATGTCAGGATGCTTTAAAATCTCTTTATGACTCTCAGCGCCACCGTTTGTGGTAACAATTCCTTCACCTACACGTGCCAGAATGGTTTCTTCACCAGCACCACCTACAAGGCGATCGATATTAGCACGAACCGTTACCCGAGCCAATACTTTTACTTCGATTCCGTCTTTTGCTACTGCGGACACAATCGGTGTCGTGATCACTTTTGGATTTACACTCATCTGTACGGCTTCTAGTACATCACGACCCGCGAGGTCAATCGCGACAGCTTTTACAAATTCGAGGTTAATATTGGCACGTTCTGCGGCAATTAGCGCATCCACGACTCGGTCCACATTCCCCCCAGCAAGCAAGTGAGTTTCTAGTTGATCAATCGTCACATCTAAGCCAGCTTTTCTAGCTTTAATGTAGGGGTTCACAACTCGACTTGGTGTGATTCGACGTAAACGCATTGCAACCAATTTAACTAACCCGATATAAGCGCCAGATGCCCATGCGCTAATCCATAACATGACAGGGACCATGTTAAAGAACAATAAAATACCAATTACAATCAAAACTCCTACAATGACAGGCATAATTTGAGCCATATCCATATGATTCACTCCTCTTAGTTCTCTTACTCTTCCGATTTGTCATCTTCTCGGACTCTGGAAACCACGACACGATTTCCTTCAACCAAGGTTACTTCTACCACAGTATTGTTGGGAATCATCTCTCCATCGCTTACTACATCTTCACGGCCTTGTTCAAATAGAACCCAACCTGATGTCCGAAGTGGTGTAACAGTGACTCCGCGTTGCCCTAGCAAATAGCGACGGTCCTTGCTAGCGTTAAAGCCATTGTTCCCGTCTTGAGTACTTGTTAGGACTAGTTTTTTCCATTTGGTCCGTAATCCAAAGAACCGGTACAGGATCCACAAAGCGATAAACGTAATAATTAAGCCGAGGCATAATGCAAAAATTCCTTCCATCATAGACGGAGCTGCCATAATAATGGCATAAAAAATACCTACAATCCCTAAAGCACCAAACAAACCAAATCCAGGGATAAAAATTTCAATGAATAGTAAGACAAATCCTACTACAAAGGCCCAAACGATCATCCAATTGGTTTCGTTTTGACCAAATCGTAGCCAAAAATAGGTGGCAAATGCAAAAACACTTATTACACCTGATACGAAGTGACCTGGTATCATCACTTCTAGCACCAACCCCAGTAGTCCTATGCTCACTAACGTCCATAGAAGCCACGAGGAGCTACCAATCGCCATTCCACTATCCGTGCTACCAGCTGCCCAGACTTGATTCGGAATCATGGCAATCAAAAAAAGGGTGCTTGCCGTCATCATCCATGAGCATCGTCTCAAACGAAATCCCCTCCCCTTTTCCCTTATCTTTGTTCCCTGCTTCACCAATTATTAAAACCTTCATTTTAGCAAGCAAACAAAAAATTGAGTAGGAGGGGGTGATAACCCCCGACCTCTCACACCACCTAGCATGCGGTTCCGCACTAGGCGGTTCACTTAAGTCTGACGAATCCGGCCATATCTTGCCTTTATACTCTTTAATCCGAGACCTCGCCAATAGGCGAGATCAAGCGTCCTCTGGAGTATCGGGCTACGAGCAATACGCCAATATCTCTTACGAGTGTTACCCCATTCATAGGCTTATTTCGTTAGAAACTCCCAACGAAATAAGCCTTTTAACTTTTGTCTTAGGGAGAAATAATTCACCCAGCCAACCAGAAACTCATTCAATCGCTCGATTCCTTGCTCTATCGGGAGTGATTTTGAGCGGGAGGTGATTTCTCTAATTTTTTCCTTTGCCCTTCTAATACTCTCCTTAGCAACACGTATTCTAGGTTGGAAGTGGTGAGTAAAACTGAATCCTGGAAACTTTCGTTTCCAAATAGCGGACGAATCTATGACCACGCTTTTCCAGCTCTTTATCTAACACGTCTAGCATGATGTTAGATAATAATGAGCTTAATGGACCACCTTGTGAGACACCTTGTGAGACACCTTGTTCATTGGAAACTCTTAATCCATTGACCATAATTCCAGACTGCAAATACCTACGAATCAGTTTCAATATTTGTTTGTCGTCATGTCCACGTTTCCCGGGACGGAACCCATAGCTACAATCTGAAAAACACGGATCAAATAAAGGTGTTAGAATTTGGGCGATTGCTTGTTGTACAAAACGGTCAAACACAGTAGGTATACCTAATAACCAAACGCCCCCGTTCGGTTTCAGGATTTCGATTCGACGGACGGGCAACGGTTTGTAGGTTCCATCTTCGATGAAAGAACGGATAGAAGTCCAATGTTCCTGGATGTGTTCTCGTAGGAATTCTACTGACATTCCATCCATCCCATGGCTTACCCTTATTCTTTTCCACTTGTTTGAGTGCCTTCAAGAGATTTTCTCATGAGAGTAGCCGTTTCATTAACATCGATATAACCTTCCTCGTGAACGCTCCGTTCTATTTGTACCATTCCTTACTCTACCCTCCTAGAGTCCCCC
>NZ_SLXV01000034.1 GCF_004341445.1 Baia soyae | reverse complement strand
CTCACGGTGGACACCCTTGCCTTAAGCTAATGGCTACTGCTACCTTCACCATTCGGGACTTTCACCCTATAGACTACGCCCATGCCGGGCGCACACTAAAAGAGACTCCTCATTAGATGAGGAGCCTCTTGGTAAATCAATATTACATCGGAAGAGCAAACTTACATCATGCCGCCCATTCCGCCCATGCCACCCATTCCGGCTGCCA
The DNA here is from genome assembly GCF_004341445.1 of Baia soyae. Lineage (GTDB taxonomy): Bacteria > Bacillota > Bacilli > Thermoactinomycetales > Thermoactinomycetaceae > Baia > Baia soyae. The sequence goes on along the minus strand of NZ_SLXV01000034.1, from coordinate 32,072 downwards.
TGTCTGGACCTTTGTTTTCATCCGGTTTGTCTACTACAACTGCTTCGGTTGTAAGTACAACCGATGCTACGGATGCTGCATTTTGTAGTGCAGAGCGAGTTACTTTAGCAGGATCTACGACACCCGCTTGGATCATGTTTACCCATTCACCAGAAAGTGCATTGAAACCAATACCTACTTCTTCGCGTTTGAGACGCTCTACGATCACAGAGCCTTCTAGACCTGCATTGTCAGCGATTTGACGAATTGGTTCTTCAAGGGCACGTTTGATGATGCTTACACCTGTTTTCTCATCGCCAACTACATAGGAAGCTTCAAGTTCTTCTACAGCACGAATCGCATTTACAAGTGCTGTACCACCACCTGCTACGATTCCTTCTTCTACTGCTGCACGAGTTGCATTCAATGCGTCCTCGATACGAAGTTTTTTCTCTTTCAACTCGGTTTCTGTTGCTGCACCTACTTTAATTACCGCAACGCCACCAGCTAGTTTCGCAAGACGCTCTTGAAGTTTTTCTTTGTCAAACTCAGAAGAGGTGTCTTCGATTTGTTGACGGATTTGGCCAACGCGTGCTTTGATTTCACCTTGATCACCAGAACCATCTACGATAATGGTATCTTCTTTGTTTACACGTACTTGACGTGCACGACCGAGAACTTCAGGCCCTACGGATTTAAGATCTAGACCGATCTCTTCCGTAACAACTTGAGCACCTGTCAATGCCGCGATGTCTTGTAGCATTGCTTTACGACGGTCACCGAAACCAGGAGCTTTTACAGCTACTGCAGTGAAAGTTCCGCGTAGTTTGTTTACTACGAGCATTGCCAACGCTTCGCCTTCTACATCTTCAGCAATGATGAGTAGTTGACGGCCTTGTTGTGCTACTTTTTCAAGGATTGGTAGGATGTCTTGAACAGAGCTGATTTTCTTATCTGTAATCAAGATAACTGGCTCTTCCAATACCGCTTCCATTTTGTCTGCATCTGTAACCATGTATGGAGAAATATATCCACGGTCAAATTGCATACCTTCTACTACTTCAAGCTCTGTGTTAAAGCCTTTGGATTCTTCAACGGTAATAACGCCGTCTTTACCTACACGCTCCATTGCCTCTGCGATCAACTGACCTACTTCATCATCATTTGCAGAAATAGCAGCTACTTGTGCAATAGATTCTTTTCCTTCGATTGGTTGAGAAATACGACCGATTTCTTCTACTGCTTTGCGAACCGCTTTATCAATCCCTTTACGAACAATCATTGGGTTTGCACCAGAAGTAACGTTTTTCAAACCTTCACGAATGATCGCTTGAGCTAGTACTGTTGCAGTAGTCGTACCGTCACCTGCTACATCGTTGGTTTTAGTTGCTACTTCTTTTACAAGTTGTGCACCCAAGTTTTCGATTGGGTCTTCTAATTCGATTTCTTTCGCAATGGTTACACCGTCATTTGTGATGAGCGGAGAACCAAATTTTCTTTCGAGTACTACGTTACGACCTTTTGGTCCAAGGGTTACTTTCACTGCGTCAGCCAATGCATCTACACCACGTAGCATTGCACGGCGAGCGTCTTCACTGAACTGAATGTCTTTAGCCATTCTTTTTTATCCCCTCTCGTTATGTAAATAAACAGTTAGTAGTCTTACTTATATAATCTATTAATCAACGATTGCAAGAATATCACTTTCACGAAGGATCAAGTATTCTTTTTCACCGTACTTCACTTCTGTGCCAGCGTACTTGGAGAAAATAACCGTATTACCTACTCCTACTTCGAGTGGAAAACGATTTCCTTTTTCGTCAACACGACCAGAACCTACTGCTACGATGAGGCCCTCTTGTGGCTTCTCTTTTGCAGACTCAGGAAGAACAAGACCACTTACAGTTTTTTCCTCACGAGCTACTGCTTCTAACACGACACGATCACCTAATGGCTTAATCATGGGCAATAACCTCCTTCAAATAAGTCCTTTTTTCTTAATTAGCACTCACCCTAAGCGAGTGCTAATAACACTTCTAATGATAGTAAGTTTGAACCAATTTTGCAAGCATTTCTGACGAAAAAAATAAGAGCAATTTCCTTGAATCAGGAACTGCTCTCACTATGATCATCTTGAATCTCTTCGCCTTCCCAGCTCTTCTCTTCCGCTTCTAAACGTCTATATTGCCATATCGAAATAAAAACACTTATCTCATACAGAACAATTAGCGGGATCGCAATGACAATGTTGGCGATAATCGTTGGTGGGGCGATTAAGGTGGATATCACCACCATAGCAAAGTACGCAACGCGGCGAATCTTGTGTAGTAGACTCGGGGTAATCAGCTTAAGTCGGGTTAAAAACAGCACGACCACTGGTAGTTCAAACAACAATGCCATTGGGACAATCACATTTACCATAAAATCAAAGTATTGATAAACCCCATACTGCTCGATGACATTCATTTGTTTAGCTAAATTCACCATGAACTGATATAACATCGGAAAGACTACATAATATCCAAAAGCAAGCCCACCTAAAAACAAGAAAAAAGACGCAGGTATATAAAGACCCGCATTTTTCTGTTCATGTGAACGTAATCCTGGCTTCACGAATTGCCATATGTGATATAAAACCACAGGTAAGGTAAAGATCATCGAACAAATCATAGCGATCTGTACATATACCATTAACGGATCACCTGGATTAAATGCATAGATCTTCACATTCGAACCAATCGCATCATTTTTTATAAATTCAAATAGATCCGTAGCATAAACAAAGCTTACAATGAGCGATACAAGAAATGTAAGCAGCACCCAGATAATCCGCCGCCGTAGCTCTGTCAAATGTTCGGTAAGTGGTTGTGTTTCTTCGTTCATATATATTCCCTTCTCACTATGACCGCGAAGGCAATTAGCTTCGTTTATTTGCTACCTCTTCCAAGTTTTCTTCCGCATCTTCATCAGCTGGATATTTCTTCAAGAAGTAGATTAATGTCTGCAATTCAGAGGTTAAATCGATGTGGTGTATGCGAACAGGTGGGGGTGCCGTAATTCGTGCTGGGGTAAAGTTCAAAATCCCTCTTACACCTTTTTTAACTAGATAATCGGTGGTTGCCTGAGCCACATTGACAGGAACCGTAAGAATCGCAACTTCCACATGATGCAGAGAGATAATCTCCGATAAGCGATCCATTCCAAATACCGTGATTCCATCGATGTCCTTCCCAATTTTGGCCTCATCTTCATCAAATCCAGCGACAATCTTGGTATTATGGCTTCGATAAAAATTATATCTCAATAAGGCAGTCCCTAGATTTCCTACTCCTACTAATACTACATTGGTTACTTCATCTTGTTTTAGAAAATCCCGTAAAAATTGTAATAGATATGTGACATTATATCCATATCCCTTCTTACCTAATTCCCCTAGATAAGAAAAATCACGACGAATCGTGGCTGGATCAATCTGCAAAGCTTCGCTGAGATCAGCAGAAGAGATCCGTTGTTTTCCGATGGCATGTAGCTTTTCAAGATACCGATAATAGAGCGGTAACCGTTTCGCCGTCACCTGCGGAATTTTTTGATCTGACATAAGACCCCTCCCGGCTCATTTCGTTACTGATCCTGTATATTTATAACATCTTATTTTAACTATACCAAATTCTAATACATCAAAGTGAAAACAGTTTTGTAAAAGTACAGTAATTAAAATTTAATGATGACTGTACTCTTTGGATATTGACTTGTAAAAGTGCAGACATAATTCATTTTACAATCATGGGACTCTGGATATACCGTTTCTAACAAATGTTCCCTATCCGAAATCCCCACTCGGACAATATGAGGGAATTTCGCAAAGAATCGATCGTAATAACCCGCACCATATCCAAGGCGATATCCATTCTGATCAAATCCAACCCCTGGGACCAAAGCTAGCTGAATCATTTGCGGATCAACCCCACTACTTAATTCTTCAACAGGTTCCATAATCCCATAAGCGCCTTTCCTTAACTCACGACCATGTCGAACTTCGAAGAACTTCATATCTTTCGTCTCAGGGTATGACTTAGGAAAAACCACTTTTTTCCCGTTTTCCCACGCATTTTCGACAATCTGCCCCACATTTACCTCATTTCGGAATGAAGCATACACCGCAATGATATCGCTATTCATATAACCATTCCAGTGTACGATCTGTGCACAAATCTTCTGTGCCATCTGATTAGAATCCTCTTCAGAACGGTACATTCTTTTTTTCAATAGTTCGGTTCTGAGTGTTTGTTTATTGGAATAAGAGTCCGACAAGATTTTCCCTCCTACTCTCTTGCTCGTACCCACATTGTACACGAAAAATCCGAAATCGGTTTGCCCTTCGTTTTCTCCTCCATTACACTAAGAGAAGATGAGGTGGAGAGCATGTTAATACAAGCAAAGAACATATATAAATCATTTGGTGAAAACGAAGTCTTACATGACATTCAATTGCAGATTAATCCACAAGAAAAAGTAGGATTGATCGGTGCAAATGGAGCTGGCAAATCAACCTTATTAAAAATTATGATCGGCCAACTACTCCCCGACCAAGGTGAAATGATCGTCGGTAGAAAAGCGCAAATTGGCTATCTAGCACAACAGACGGGGCTTCAATCTGATCGTTCTATCTGGGATGAAGTGTTACAAGTATTCACTCCCGTACTTGCGATCGAACAAAAAATTCGCACACTCGAAGCGGAGATAAGCAAAGAAGAAATCTACTCAAATGAAGAGCAATATCAACGCTATCTACGTCAATATGCGAGTTATCAAGAAGAATTCGAACAAGTTGGCGGTTATTCATACGAGGCAAAAATGCGTGGTGCTTTACACGGGTTGGGCTTAGGCCATTTAGATGTTCATCAAACGAAGATCAGTGAGATTAGTGGTGGGCAAAAAACACGGGTTGCCTTAGCTAAGATGCTGTTAGAGGAACCTGATTTATTGATTTTAGACGAGCCTACCAACTACCTTGACCTACAAGCTACCGAATGGCTGGAGCAGGCGTTAAAAAATTATCCAGGAGCACTTCTTATTGTCTCCCACGATCGTTTTTTCATAGATCAACTCGTACAAGTGATCTATGAAATCGAGCGGAGTAAAGCTACCCGTTACGTGGGCAACTATTCACAATATGTGATTCAAAAAGAAGAACGAGCCTTATCGCATGAAAAACTGTATGAACAGCAACAAAAAGAGATCAAAAAACTAGAAGAGTTTGTTCAGAAAAATATTGCTCGAGCTACTACGACGAAACGGGCACAAAGTCGCAGAAGAACATTAGAGAAGATGGAACGACTTGATACACCTGAATCCTCTCTAAAGCAAGCATCAATCCGGTTTGAGACCTCTGTTACCAGCGGAAAGGAAGTCCTCCTAGCCAAAAATCTCTCTGTTGGGTATGAACAACCTCTCATTCAAGATCTCTCTTTTCGTGTAAGCCGAGGAGAACGGATCGCCCTACTTGGGCCAAATGGGACAGGAAAGTCTACCCTGCTGAAAACGATCGCAAGTCAACTGTCTCCTCTAACCGGAAATCTTCAGTTTGGTACCAATGTAGAAGTTGATTACTATGATCAAGAACAAAAACTGCTTACCTATGATAAAACCGTTTTAGATGAAATCTGGGACGATTATCCTACACTCGATCAAACGGTGATCCGTTCTCATCTTGGTCAATTTTTATTTCAGGGAGACGATGTATATAAACTCGTCAAAGACCTAAGTGGTGGCGAACGCGCTAGACTCTCTTTGGTTAAATTATTACTTAATCAATCCAATTTCCTGCTAATGGATGAACCAACGAACCACCTAGACCTGGCCACCAAAGAGCGCCTCGAATCAGCACTCGAAGAATACCCTGGAACGATTCTCTTTGTCTCTCATGACCGCTATTTCATCCAACGATTATCCAACCGAGTATGGGAATTAGCACCTGATGGAATCACTGCTTATGATGGAGACTACGATTGGTACCTAGAGAAAAAAGCACTCGAACAATTTGAAGAAACTCTTTCACCCAAAAACGAAGAACGCCTACCAAAAGGAGACGCCTACCAACATCGTAAGCAGAGCAAAGAAGAACAACGGCGTCTGAAACAGCATCAGCGTGAATTACAAGAACTGGAGCAAGCCATTACGACACTGGAGTCGAGAATTGCGGAGATTCAAGCAGAAATGTGCATGGAAGAAGTTTTTTCGGATCCTCAGAGAAGTAGCCCTCTGCAGAAAGAGTTACAATCCTTAGAGGAACAACTCCTTGTCAAAACCGATGAATGGGCTGAATTAGCTGATTGCACTTAGTTATCCACAAAGTTATCCACAGGTTATTCACTTTATCCACATAGATACAAAAACAGCGTACATCCTAGCTTGTATGCTGTTTTAATTGAAACCAAATCTATTCTATTAATGACAATCCCGGATTAGCATTAAGGGTTAAATCTGCAAATTTTCCCTCGTAATATAAATAAGTGCCTGCCGCAGCAATCATAGCCGCATTATCTGTGCAAAGCTCAAGTGGTGGGATCCGCAATGTAATCCCTTCCTCCTCCGCTCGCTTCATGAGCCTGACACGTAGTCCACTATTGGCCGACACTCCGCCTGCAAGAAGTAATTGTTTTACACCCTTCTGTTTCACAGCACGGAACGCCTTTTCTACCAGCACATCTAAAACAGCCGCCTGGAAGCTAGCTGATAGATCGGCTTGACCAATCGTTTCCCCTTTCCGCTCTGCCTTCTGCATCAATTGCATCACGGATGATTTGAGACCACTAAAGCTAAAGTCCAATGATTCTGGCTCCAACCATGCACGGGGTAAATCGTAGATAACCTTTCCTTGCGCCGACAAGCGATCAATTTGCGGACCTCCTGGGTACGGTAAGCCCATAAATCTAGCTACCTTATCAAAAGCTTCCCCTGCGGCATCATCGCGTGTTTGTCCAAGTCTTACAAAATGAAGATGGCTCTCCATGTAAATTAACTCCGTATGCCCACCCGACACTACTAGCGCTATCAACGGAAATTCTAGCGGTGTTACGAGATGATTTGCGTAAATATGTCCCGCAATATGATGAACGGGTACAAGAGGTAAATTCAAAGCATACGCCAAGGCCTTTGCACTCGCGACACCAATTAATAAGGCTCCCACTAATCCTGGGCCTTGCGTTACAGCAATCGCATCCAATCTATCCTTGGTTACATTTGCTTCGGCTAGTGCCTGTTCAATAATAACCGTAATTCGCTCCACATGACGTCTAGAAGCGACTTCTGGTACAACTCCTCCAAAGCGCCGATGTACATCCATCTGCGAAGAAATCACATTTGATAGGACCTTAGTCCCATTTTTGACAACAGCCACAGACGTTTCATCACAACTCGTCTCAATTCCTAAAACCAAGCTATTTTTATGACTCATTTGTATGTCACCCACATTATTAAGGCATCTTCTTTATTATCGGAATAGTAATTAGGTCGTAACCCTGTTACCTCGAAATCTAACTTTTTGTACAACTGCTGAGCAATCTGATTCGAGGCTCGTACTTCTAACGTCATTTTCTCCGCTCCATACAGCATAGAAAACTCCATCGCGTAGCGTAGCAACAACTCTCCAAATCCCTTCCCACGATATCTAGAGTGAACGGCAATATTGGTAATATGAGCCTCGTCGATAATCACCCACATCCCACAATATCCTGCTACGGCTCCCTCCACTTCTAACACGAGATACCGTGCAAAAGGATTCGTCGTCAATTCTTCTTGAAAAGCTTGCGCTGTCCATGGATGCGAAAAAGCATCTTGCTCCACTTCTAACACTTGAGGGATATCGTTCACTTCCATCGAACGAAATTGGATCTGGATCTCCTGCTCAATTGACATCGTTTCCTGTCCCCTGTTTTTGCTTTTTTAGCCAATTTGCTTCTGCTTCTGTTACTTGAAGATAATTTAATGTAAATTGTTGACTAAGTGGCTCTTCTCCACGCATGATTCGTTGCAAGCTCATTTCACCCAATTCAGAAGCTCGAGGGAGATTTTCGGCTGGACTTCCGAAATGAGCCTCCTCGCCTAGCGTTTCTTCAATGACACTCCGAAATTTGCTCACATCATCCCCTAAGAATAAGATCGGCTCTTTCCATCGATTGCATTGTTCCAGTAGGTCTGTTATCTCCAATACTTGTTGTCCTAGCACTTCGTTAACTCCTGAAGCATTCGAACGGTAGACTCCTGTATAAACACGATTTCGGCGTGCATCGAGCAGAGGAACGACCAAACCCGGGAACCGTTTTCCATTCATCGCCAATACTGTCAAACTAGATTCTGCATAAAGCGGTATATCATGAGTCCAAGCCAATGTTTTGGCTGTCGTCACACCAATTCGGATCCCCGTATAAGATCCCGGCCCCGATGTAACGCTAATAGCCGTGATCTCTTGTAGTTTAATGGAGAGATCTTTCAATAATCCAGCTACCGTTGGCATAAGACGCTCCGAATGAGTTTTATATAGATTGTTCGTTACCTCTCCCAATACTTTTCCTTCTTCTACTACTGCGACACCGAGAACTAAAGTGGAGGTATCGATTGCTAAGATTTTCAACCCCATGACACATCCTTTGCCAAACGCTGTGCACGTTCACTATTAATCGGAAACGAAATACTCCTTGTCCCGTCTTCTTGCACCTCAAATGAAAACGAAATCGTATCATCTGGCAATATTTCCTGAATAATCGATGCCCACTCAACAACACAGACCCCATCACCATAGAAATATTCTTCCAGACCTAGATCACTCTCCACACCATCTAAGCGATACACATCCATATGATAAAGTGGCAAACGCCCTTGATACTCTTTCACCACGGTAAACGTCGGACTATCCACATACCGTGCTATCTCTAAACCCTTCGCTAATCCCTGACAAAAAGTCGTTTTTCCTGCTCCAAGTCCACCTTCTAAAGCAAAAACATCTCCTTCCTGCACAAAGGAAGCAATCTTCCCTGCCAGAAGTTGTGTCTCTTCTCCAGATGTGGTACGCCATATTTGCTTTTTCATCAATCTCACCTACTCATCTATCTGAACTCATTATGCAAGACCTACGATCGAAACGCAAACATCATGTTCAAGACAAACAAAAAAGCTCGTAGCATAAGCCACGAACCTTTAGTTTGGAGCGGGTGAAGGGAATCGAACCCTCGCAATCAGCTTGGAAGGCTGATGTTCTACCATTGAACTACACCCGCATGTTAGGTCAATATGGTGCGGTCGGCGAGACTCGAACTCGCACATCCGTAGGACACTACCCCCTCAAGATAGCGTGTCTGCCAATTCCACCACGACCGCGTACTTAATTCATTTAATTGTAAAAGTATATGGTGCGGGTGGAGGGACTTGAACCCCCACGCCGTGAAGCGCCAGAACCTAAATCTGGTGCGTCTGCCAATTCCGCCACACCCGCATATACGAAACTAATGGTGAGCCATGAAGGGCTCGAACCTTCGACCCTCTGATTAAAAGTCAGATGCTCTACCAACTGAGCTAATGGCTCTTACTAAGATGTCTAAATAAAATGGCTGGGAAGGAAGGGATCGAACCTTCGCATGACGGAGTCAAAGTCCGTTGCCTTACCGCTTGGCTACTTCCCATTAAAAAACATGGGGCGACCGGAGGGAATTGAACCCTCGAGTGCCGGAATCACAATCCGGTGCGTTAACCACTTCGCCACGACCGCCAAAAAGTAGACCTAAAATATGGCGGAGCTGACGGGATTCGAACCCGCGATCTCCTGCGTGACAGGCAGGCATGTTAGGCCTCTACACCACAGCTCCGCGTTAAAAAAGTGTAATACTGGTGGACGCTGACGGGATCGAACCGCCGACCCCCTGCTTGTAAGGCAGGTGCTCTCCCAGCTGAGCTAAGCGTCCAAAAATGGTGACCCGTAGGGGATTCGAACCCCTGCATGCCAGCGTGAAAGGCTGGTGTGTTGAACCGCTTCACCAACGGGCCAAAAAAATGTCTGGCGGAGAGAGAGGGATTCGAACCCTCGCGACGCGTAATTACGTCCTAAAGCATTAGCAATGCTTCCTCTTCGGCCTCTTGAGTATCTCCCCGAATTGGCTCCTCAAGTAGGACTCGAACCTACAACCTACCGATTAACAGTCGGGCGCTCTACCATTGAGCTATTGAGGAATATTGTCCTAATCCATATCGCTTCGTTTCCTTCGGCGACTCTTGCTATTCTATCACATAACTCTCGTTCATGCAACACTTTTTTAAAAAAGTACTTGTTAAAACAAGGTGCTTTGTGTGCTTCGTTTTAGCGACTTCTATAATTTATCACGATCAAATCCTGTAGTCAAGCACTTAATTCCAATTTTCTTTTCGTCTTTTTTCAGGTTACAGGACCCTCTCCGAATGAGCTTTCTTAGCCGCATGTAGTCTATTTTTAACATCTAATTTTGAATAGATACTTGAGATATAATTCTTAGGCTGGTAGATGATTCGATCGTAGTAATTGAAAATATTTACCGTCGCGCCGAAAAAGAAGTATTAAGTAAGCAGATGATTATCAGTGCTACTAAGGAAGTCGCACCCGCTATTACTTCCTCTACGTTGACAACCATCGCAGTATTTCTCCCTATGGGGCTTATACAATCCATGAAAGAGCTTTTACTACCATTTGCTTTGACTGTCACCTATTCTCTACTTGCTTCTCTACTTGTCGCTTTAATCGTTGTTCCTCTTATGAGTACAGGGCTCTTACGAAGCAACATGAAGCGAAACCAAAACACCTCTTCATATAAGAAAATGATGAAAAAACGCGCTTTCGAAATGGAGAAGTGGGCAAAAGGACAAAACTCAACGAAATCAATCTAGAAATCCAGACGAAAGTCAAAGATCTTAAACTACCGAAAGACGTTTCCTTTGCCACTGGTGGAGCAAGCGATGTCCAGACAGAGCAGTTTACTGAACTGTTTAAAGTTATGCTTGTTTCCATTGGTGTCGTATATTTAATTATGGTCATGACATTTAAAACATTACGGGCACCATTAGCGATTTTAGTTACATTGCCACTAGCCACAATTGGGGCAGTGGGTGGATTGTTTCTTGCACAAATGTCGATTGATATTGGAGCCATGATCGGAGCACTGGTGTTGATTGGTATTGTGGTCACAAATGCCATCGTATTAATTGATCGGGTGAAGCAAAACGAAGAACACATGGAAATACGTGAAGCCTTGCTAGAAGCTGGAAGTACTCGCATGCGTCCGATTCTGATGACAGCTATTGCCACCATTTGCTATGATCCCGCTACTCTTTGCAAAAGAAGCAATGGGAAGCCTAGTGTCAAAAGGACTAGCAGTAGTTGTTATCGGAGGCTTAACCATAGCCACCGTACTAACTCTGATTATCATTCCAATCGTTTATGAGTTATTGTACTTTAGGAAAGCGAAGAAACAGCGATTAACTAGTAAGTAAGCATTGTGTATATAAGAAGATCTTCTTAGAATGACGAGATCCCTAAGATTTAGAAGGGTTTCTCGTCTTCTTTTGTCAGGAATTCAAAAACTACTTTTTTCTTATAGCACGACTCTATCTTCTTTTGTTAAGATAGGAACAAAAACTAACTTACAGAGTATCTCTCTTATAAGCAGGAGGAATCTTCATGAAGCCATTGCAGGCAGGAGCATATCAATTCTCTCTCCCCTACCTTTCTACTCCTTCTTACACAAAAGTGCATGCGGCAAATCATCCCGTTTCCACAGTGGACGTCGAACTCCATGTCGGCCGCCACGATGATCTGCTTGTTGGGAAAGAGGCTACTATTATTGCGTTTTCATCGCATGCCGATCCAAATCATGTCGCACCTATGTTTTCTATGGTCCGAAACCTATGGCTTACAAAACCTCATTGGAAGATCCCTACTGATAGGATTCGATTAATCGAAGTCCACACCAAATCACATGACCAAAACGATTGGCATGAGCTAGAGATGAATTGGGACTATACAACACATCGCTACCATGACCCCATATGGAAGTCTATCCAGGAAACAGCATGGTACTATCAACAATATCAAGAAAAGATAAACTCATACGCTTGGGATGCATATCAAACCTTCTCAGATATGGGTGAACATCGCCCCATTGTGTTATCACAATTATGGGAACAATGGCTACATAAATCGAATACTCCATTTTGGTTGTTAAAGGTCTTGCGCTCCGCAGATATCTACATTCGTACTGAAAAAATCCCTCTACCCGTAACCGAAGTAGTGCTGACTTCTCTCAAACATTTAACAGGTATGAGTCTGAGGGATAGTAACCAAAATTATTTACCTGAGGTGACGACGCTTTTAATCACCGAAATTCACAAACTCCCTACTATTATCTCACCAGAAGATTACCAACAAGTGCATCCCATCACCTCTATAGCACCATAAAAAACCCCTTCGCAATGTGATTTGCGAGGGGGTTTCATTGTAGTACAACGATTGTTTAGTCGTCGCTTCCGAAAATATTAAGCAAATGCCAGAAAATCATGACGAAATCCATGTACAACATTAATGCACCATAGATCGCGATTTTGGTAGCACCTTCTTCACCAAACTGTGATGAATAAGCACCCATTTCCTTAATCTTTTGCATGTCGTATGCCGTTAGACCACAGAAAACCAAAACAGCAACATAAGAGATAATAAGTCCCATTGCGCCACTCTTAATGAAAAAGGCATTTGCTAGAGTAGCAATAATGATTCCAATCAACAACATGAACAGTAAAGAACCTAGTTTGGTCAGGTCTTTTTTGGTTACAGCACCAAAAATAGCAAAGACTCCAAACATAGCTGCTGCAACTCCAAATGCGGATGCGATCGTGCCAATTTCAAATCTGGACATGAAAGCCGCTATTGTTAAACCATTCAGTGCTGCATAGAGAAAGAAGCAGAAGGAAGCAGCCGTAGCCGACATTTTCCCAAGGCGTTTCGATAAAAAGATAACCGTAATGATCTCAGCTGCAACAACCGCATAAAAAATAATCGGTGTTCGGAGCATCGTAATGGCTTCACTATTTTGCAGTAATACACCTGCGATAATGGCAGTCATCAATAAACCAGCAAACATCCAACCAAAAACAGCTGGCATCATGCGCTGTGTAAATCGTTGTGAACTTGTCACGTTATTTGAGAAACCTTGATTCACAGAGTAATCCTCCCTATAATCATTTAAATTTAGTATATTCTTAGATGTTTTCTAGAGCAATAGGTTTTGTAACAAAATTTACTTATTTGGTACAATCTCTACATTTCCCAGTTGTTCCATCACTTGAATGAGAGCATGTGAACCATCGGGATTGCCTCCATGTGCTTGTAGTGAACGAAGAAGCTGTTGTACAAGAGCTGTACCCATCAGTGGAAGTTGCATCTGCTCTGCTTCTTGTAGGACAATCCGTAGATCTTTTTGGATAAACTCTACCGAAAAGCCTGGATCCAAATCCCCTTGGATGATACGAGGGGCGTAATTTGCTAAGGCCCAAGAACCACCTGCTCCTTGCGTTGTAACCTCAATCATTTTCTCGACATCTACCCCTGCTTTTTTGGCATAACTAAGTGCCTCTACTACAGCAAGCAAATTAAGACCACATAAGATTTGGTTACAAGCTTTCACAGTTTGTCCCGCACCAATCCCTCCACAATGAACAATTCGTTGCCCCATTGCTCCCAGAATAGGCTTCACTTTTTCAAGAATCTTCGCCTCTCCCCCAACCATAACAGAGAGGGTACCGTTTTGAGCTCCGATATCTCCACCGCTTACAGGTGCATCTAAATAAGCGATCCCCAATGCGTTAGCCTGAGATGCTAGTTCACGCTCCGCCTCAGCAGCAATGGTACTCATATCGATTACTACTACCCCATTCTTAGCACCCTGAAACACACCTTGTTCGCCTGTTAATACAGCTTTTACATCAGGTGTATCTCCGACCACTGTGATAACCACATCACTTTGCTCTGCCACTTGCTTAGGGGAATCAGCAAGATTTGCACCCCACGCTGTTGCTTCTTCCATCTTGGAGCGAGTTCGATTCCAAACCGTAACCGGGAAACCAGCTTGATAAATATTACGTGCCATCGCACGCCCCATAATTCCAAGACCTATAAAACCTACTCGCAACTTAGTCATATTACGTCCTCCTATGATTTATGCATGTAGTTTAGCTAAACATGCTTGTACACTATTTTTAACAGACAACCACAGCTCTTGATCAGCTACCAGACGTGCGCGAAATTGCCGATACACTTCTGCCTGCTTAATAGCAAACGTAGGGTCCTCTTTTTCCGGGAGGCTGGAGCGGAGATTAATGATAAGGGTTTGAACCGCATCCGCTCTAGGGCCCCAGACTGCTTTCTCGTTCCCCTCTTGATCAATCCAAATAAAAATCGGAATCGCTCGCGCAGTTCCATTCGTTAAGTATTGGTCCATTAACTCTAAATTCTCATCTCGATTGAGAAGACTCAGCGGGGACTGACATACTTCAGCTATACGCTCTATGACGGGAACGTTAAGCATAGCATCCCCACACCAATCCGCCGTCAAACCAATAACTCGTAGCTTTTGGTCCGCCAGCTTTGAAAAAAAGTCCTTATCTTCACTAGTTAATGAAAATCCTTGATAAATAGTGAGAAATCCTTCTTTATTCGCTTTCATGGACGCTACATATTCCTCAAAAGATATCCCTTTTTCAAACCAAGACTGTAATGACATATGATCCGCCTCTTTTTCTTTTTTGGCATACAAATATGATTGTAGAATAAACTTATTTTATCAATTCCTGCACACTTGGCTCTCTCTTGACATAGGTATAAGCACCAAGATTTTTCTCAAGGGAGGATGAACCTGTGCCAAAATGGCTGACGAAACAGCTTATGAATGCTTTTCGACAACGAGATCGCAAACAAATTCTCTTTTTGAATAAATGCTGGTTTGGTTACACCAAGAAGGAGCGAGATAAAAAACCTTCCTCACGTACACAACTGGGCAGCGATTCTTAGAAACATCTGCCCAGTTGGTTTTCTTCCGTATTTAGCCTGCCTGTTTCGGTAAAGCTGATTCCACCATCGTAAGACCTACCCGCTCACGATCTTGATCTACCTGTAACACCCATACATCCACAATATCCCCTACTGTCACAACATCCATTGGATTTCGTACAAAGCGCTCGCTTAGTTTTGAAACATGGACAAGCCCATCATTTTTCAAACCGATATCAACGAAGGCTCCAAAGTCCACTACATTGCGAACCGTTCCTTGCAATTTCATCCCGACCTGAAGATCCTCCACTTTCAGCACATCGGAACGAAGAAGGGGTGTAGGCATCTCATCACGAGGGTCCCGACCTGGGCGGATGAGAGCTTCTAAGATATCCTGAAGCGTTGGCACTCCGCAACCTAGTTCTCCCGCCATCACTTCTACATCAACCGCACTTAACCTCTGTTTAACATCATCTGAACCAATCTCCACTGGCTGAATCTGTAGTTTCGACAATAAGGATTCCGTAATATGATAGGACTCTGGGTGAATCGGTGTCTTATCAAGAGGGTTTCCACCATCTGTCACGCGTAAAAAGCCAATACATTGTTCATATGTTTTCGCACCTAAGCGCGGAACGGACTGTAATTCTCGTCTAGTAGAAAAGCGGCCTAATTCTTCACGCTTTTTGACAATATTTTTCGCTACTGCTCCACTCACACCTGATACATATTGCAAGAGAGAAGCGGAGGCAGTGTTCACATTTACTCCTACATAGTTTACAGCCGATTCGACCACATGAGTCAGGCTTTCAGTCAACTGCTTTTGTGATACATCGTGTTGATACTGACCCACTCCTACTGATTTCGGATCAATTTTCACCAATTCGGCCAATGGATCTTGAACACGACGGGCAATGGAAACCGCTGAACGACGCGCAGCATCAAGATCTGGAAACTCGTCTTTCGCAATTTTAGAGGCTGAATAGACACTGGCACCTGCCTCATTCACAATCAAGTAGTACAATTTTTGTTTTACTTCTTTCAGCACATCGACAATAAACTGCTCCGTCTCCCGAGAAGCAGTACCATTTCCAATCGCAACCATATTAATATGGTATTTCTTGATTAATGCCAAGACGACTTTTTTCGCTCCTTCTACATCGTTATGGGGAGCAGTCGGATAAATCACATCAATATGTAGCACTTTCCCCGTCTCATCAATAACCGCTAGCTTACAACCTGTTCGAAAAGCTGGATCCACTCCGAGTACAATTTTCCCTGCAATCGGTGGCTGAAGTAACAGATGACGCAAGTTTTCGGAAAAAATGTGGATTGCTTGCTCTTCCGCTTGTTCGGTCATCCTCGCATGCGCTTCACGCTCAATCGAAGGGGCAATTAAGCGCTTATATGCATCTTGGACGACTGCTTCTAGGTACGTATGGATAGAGATAGAGAACCAATTTCGTAGATGCGCAAAAATCCGCTCCTCTTCTACTGAAATTTTTACTTTTAAAAATTCCTCTCTCTCGCCCCGATTCACAGCTAGAATACGATGAGAGGGCATACTACGTACAGGCTCTGTATACTCATAATACATCTCATAAACCGAACGAGCTTCTAGATCTTTCCCTTTAGAAGTAAGCACTCCGTGGTTCCAGGTGTACTCCCGAACCCACTTACGAACCTCAGCATCCTCTGAAAGTTCTTCTGCTAGGATATCCATAGCCCCTTGAATCGCTTCCTCAGCAGACTCAATCCCTTGCTCCGGGTTTACAAATGCCACTGCTTCTTGCTCTATTTTATGTAGATCCCCAGTCGATGCCAAAACCCGTGTTAGCGGTTCTAAACCACGCTCTCTCGCCACTGACGCACGTGTTTTACGCTTCGGCCGATAAGGTAGATATAAGTCTTCTAACTCTTGCAACTTGGTAACGGCTTCAATCTTCGTTTGTAATTCTGCCGTTAACTTTCCTTGTTCTTCAATCGTGCGTAAAATCTCTTCACGTCGTTGATTCATCTGGGTTAGATAGCGAAAACGCTCTTCTACAGCACGAATTAACTCTTCATCTAAGCTACCTGTCATCTCTTTTCGATAACGCGCAATAAAAGGAACTGTGTTCCCCGCTTCTAACAATCCTACTGTTACCTTTACTTGATGAGACTCAATCTCCAACTCTGTCGCAATCTGCTTCCACATCTGAACCTGATCCAAACAACACACCACACTTTCTTCTGCTATCAAAATATAGGAATATAGACATTTTACCATAAGAAAAACACACAGAATATTCCACGCAAATAGAATACTGTGTGCTTTTAAGTTTTACATTACTTCAGAAGGTTCCATCCGAATGGCTTGACGTAATTTCGTAAGAGCCCGGCGTTGCAATCGCGAAACATGCATTTGAGAAATTCCTAGCTTATCCCCAACCTGTTTCTGACTCAAGTTTTCAAAGAAAGTGAGTTGCAAAATTTCCTTTTCACGCTCGTTTAAAACGTGGAATGCCTTTTGTAACAACATCTTCTGATCAATTTGGTCATAGCCTTTGTCTTCGTTTCCAACTAAGTCAAGCAATGTAACTTGGCTACCGTCCGAACTCGCTTCAATCGGACTATCGACAGAAACCGCTTGGTAGCTTCGTCCCATCTCCATCGTTTCGAGCACTTCCTCTGGAGTAACATCCAAATAATCCGCAATCTCCGACACTTGCGGAGAACGCTGGAATTTTGTCGTAAGCTCTTCGACAGCTCGTTTGATTCGTGGACCTAATTCTTTGATTCGACGCGGAACATGAACACTCCACGTCTTATCGCGGATATGCCTTTTAATTTCCCCCACGATCGTAGGAACGGCAAACCCTTCAAAACTACGTCCAAAGTCAGGATCAAACCGTCTTAAGGCCGCAAGTAAACCAATCATTCCTACCTGCGCTAGATCCTCAAATGGTTCCATCCCTCTGGAAAATTTATATGCCAATGTGTCAACTAAACTTTTATAGTGCCCAACTAAACGTTCCTGTGCTTCAGAATCCCCATTCTGTTGGTACTGCTCAATTAAATATTTTATCGTTTCGTCATCGAGTGGGGTAGGACGCGGGCGACTCGACATGAGAACCCACCTCATTTTTTCGAATGTATTTGGTCATACGTACGATAACGCCATCATCACCATCAATGTCAACGTGATCCATCAGACTACGCATTAGATATAATCCAAGTCCTCGTTCACGTACTAGACTCATTGATACCTCAAATTGAATAGGACCTGTACGAGATTCCACTTCGCTGGCATCAAAGCTATGACCTTGGTCTACTACTTCTATTTCTAATCTATTTTCAAAAATGTTACAGGACAATCCAATCTCACCGTTTTCACCAGAGTAAGCATGTTCGACAGAGTTGGTGCAGGCCTCCGATACAGCGAGTTTTAGATCTTCAATATCGTCATAAGAAAAACCCATCCGATTGGCTATTCCTGAAACAGCCAATCGAGCAATTGCCACGTAATCTGGCTTCGCTGGAATCGTCAAGTTTACCAAATCTAACGGCTGCTCCCTCATGATTTCCCATCCTCCTGGTTATCTGGTCCAAATTCCATAATTTCTTGAAGCCCAGTAATACGAAACAGGCGCGTGAGTCGGGAATTCATCCCAGAGATGATCAATTTCCCACCTGAAGATTTTTGCGCCTTGTATGCACCGATTAGCACGCCTAAACCCGTACTATCAATGTAATCGACTCCAGCAAGATCAAGATGAATGTTACTACCTCCCTGACAAAGAGTCAGTAGTTTTTCACGTAATTGAGGAGCCGTGTACACATCCACCTCTCCAAATACTGTTAAATCAATTGTATGTTCTCGTTCACTATGCTCGCGAATTGTTATATTCATAGACTCAACCTCCAAAACCATGCTTTGAATTTACAATTTGTTTTTGCCCACTCGTTTGATGACTATAATCGTCTGATCATCTAACATTTGATAACCTGAAAGCTCATAAATGCGTTTATATACTTTCTCCGCAATCTCTCGGGCAGGCAGATGAAGATACTTTTTAGCTAGCTCACAGAAGTCAGCACGCTCAATAAATTCTCCATCAAAGCGAGTTTCCGTTACTCCGTCGGTCAACAAGATAATGACATCGCCTTCAGCTAAATGTAACTGAAACTCCGGATACTCCACATGAGAAGTAACTCCTAGAACCAATCCCTGGGTATCCATATCCTCAAACTGACCTGTATCTGCCCGATAGATGAAGCCTGGTTCATGGCCTGCGGTAGCGTATCGGAATGAATGATTTAAGGAATCATATACCCCGTATACCATCGTGATAAACATATTAGGCAAAATATTTCTTTCTACTACTGTGTTTAGTTCTTGTAAAATCTCAGATGGTTCTGGCTGGTGATGGTCCATATCATCCATCGAGTACTTAATCATCGACATACAAAGTGCCGCAGGAATTCCTTTACCAATGATATCCGCAATCGCAATCCCGAGTATTCCATCACCATACTGAACAAAGTTATAGTAATCCCCGCTCATTGTTTTAGATGCATAACTAGCAACTCCTAGATCAACACCTTCAAGAGGGGGTGGAGACTCAGGTAATAGTGTTCTTTGGAGATGTACAGCTACTTCAATTTCATCTTCTAATTCTTGGTGACGAGTAGCAATATTCTTATCAACTCGATATTGAACACCATAACCAACCATTACTTCTAGCAACAGGTCAAAAGATGTCTTTACATCTGAATGCAAATCTGGAATTAACTTCTTCAATGTCTCTATATAGTGGTTGAGCACCTCATCAGGCGGGATCTTTTGATCCATGATCCACTTATTTAGCTGTTGAACTCCATAAAGATTTTCTTCTTTAGGGTCATGTAAATACGAAGCAAGGAGCCGTTCGAAATCTGTTTGTAATTTTTCTCTCATAAATTTATCCCCTTGGATCTGATCTCCTCATCAAAAATGTATCATTTATAGTATCATACACCAGAAATAGGCATAAAAAAAGAGAACGTGCAAGATCCATGCCGTTCTCATGCCATCATCCCAAAGGAAAATCAGCCTAATCTATCAGTAATTAGAAATCAATAACTCCTAAACTAATTTGTAGGGCTTCATTTACTCGATACATCATCTCATCATCTAAATGAGTAATCTTATCAGTAAGTCGCTGTTTATCAATCGTCCGTATCTGCTCAAGCAAAATAACGGAATCCCGATCAAATCCGTACACCTTTGCATCAATTTCTACATGGGTAGGCAGTTTGGCCTTTTGGATTTGTGCAGTAATCGCGGCGACAATCACAGTGGGGCTAAATCGGTTACCGATATCGTTTTGTATGACCAAAACAGGACGAACCCCTCCCTGTTCAGATCCGACCACAGGGGAAAGATCAGCAAAGTAGACATCGCCACGTTTTACTATCAAACCCACTACACCCCACTAACTAATCGATCCAAAGTATCCTCAGCTTCTTCTTCTGCTTCAAAGGCTTCATGCGAGATGTTTAAATTAATCCGCGCCATCTCCATGTATCCCCTTTGCATCATCTCCCGAATAAGTCGCTTTTTCCGCTCTTGAAGATACAACTTCATCGCTTGCCGAATAAACTCACTGCGATTGGAGTTATCTCGTTCAACCATTCCATCTACTTCTTGTAGAAGATTTTTGGGTAGGCTGATCATAATTCTCTTGGTACTAGACAACTTGCGCACCCCCAACCAATCATCACCGTTAGCGATCTCCCTATCAATACTATCATTATGTTGATTCTATTGCAAAATTATACTTTCTCTAAATACGCATGTAAATCGTATACGAAAGTACTGCCTGACACACAGAGTAATTTATTCGCTTCATCCAAGAAAATTCCTGCCGCTTATAGAAGGTTTATGCTTAAAAAAGTACCACAAACACCTCTTTTTTAAAACATACTGGTAATTATTGCATAAGACCGTTCACTACCTCAACCACTTTCCCTTGGTACGTATAGATACGCGGGATTCTCTTCTGAAGCATACAAGTTACTTCATAGTTGATCGTACCTAGCCATTTTGCCACTTCCTCCACAGGGATTTCCTCCGCACCCTGTGCCCCGTATACCACAGCCTCATCTCCGACGTGTATCGGCATCGCCTCATCTACACGTACGACTAACTGGTCCATACAAACCGTTCCCACTACAGGCACGCGAACCCCATTTAACAATACAAAACCTTTGTTCGAAAGAGAACGCGAGTAGCCATCTGCATAACCAATTGGTAATGTAGCCAGCCACTCGTCTCCTTGTGTTGTATAAGTCTTCCCATAACTGATCCCATTATCGACTGAGACTTTCTTTAGATGGGCTACTTTGGTAACAAGGCGCAAAGCAGGGATTAGCTTTAAATCAGAATGACTTACTTCGTCAGATGGATACATTCCATATAATCCTACGCCCACACGAACCATTTGATGATGCTGAGTTTTTTCTACCATCGTTGCTGCACTGTTGGAAGAATGATAGATAGGAATCTCAAAACCAGCTTGTTTCACATCTTCTCTCACTTGCTCGAAGCCCTTAATCTGTTTTTCGAAATAGCTACGTTCTTCTTCGTCAGCTGTTGAAAAGTGTGTGTAAATCCCTTCCACATAAACGGCTGAATACTGAGTCGCTTCCTGTAAAAAAGGGATAACCTCCCATGGCTGAATCCCTAATCTACCCATTCCTGTATCTACCTTAATATGAATGGTTGCTTTTTTGTTTTGCCTCTTTGCTTCCTCTTGCACTTGCTCTAGTAGATAGCTCGAATAAATTGTAATGGTTAAATCATGCTGAATGGCAGCTTGGATAGCATGAGGTGGTGTATACCCTAAAACCAAGATTGGTATTGGTATTCCAGCTTTCCGCAGTTGAATTCCTTCATCTACAAAAGCAACCCCAAGCCAGTCTGCACCCGCCCGCGTTGCTGCTTTGGCAATCGGAACCATCCCATGACCGTACGCATTTGCTTTTACGGTTACTAATAGAGATACTTGATCTCCAATCCAGCGCCGGTACTCTTGAATGTTATGATGTATGGCATCTAGATTGACTTCAATATAAGTGTCACGATAAAAAGGTTGTATCGATTTTGTTTGAGTGTTATTCATGGAGTCTCACTTCCAGGTGATTTGTTATGTGGATATTATACCAAATCACGAGAAAGCTGTCCGGTCACCCATTTGACAAAATTATTTCGGACTTTGGCCGGTAAGAGAGGTAGCTATTTCGATCATCTCAGGTGTATCCATACTTGATACCATCTCATATTCGACTTGTTTCTCAGAATCTACCCAGACTAGGCTCTTTCTATTAGAAAATTCCAATAGCATACCTAGGGAACCTTGCACTAGTACAGGCTTTCCATAAGATGCTTTCTCAAGTTGGTCTGGCATGGCTTTTCGTTGTGAGAGCGTAAAAGGCTTTGCCCCTTGGAATCGTTGCACCACAATGGACCCGTGTGTACCTTGAATGGTTTGTTCATCTGCTAAGGCTGTTCCTTGCGGAATGTTTCCTGGTGTAATGGAACTCAATTCAGAATGTAGACGGCCCAAAGTCTCCTTTGATGGCATAGGTGCATGGGTTAAATTCCGCTCTGAATCAAAAACATCTTTATCAAACTTGGTGTCGTATTCAAATCGATCGAAAACCATCTTTACAACAGACTGATCTTTATCGTCATAGACTTCTACTTTTTCTGGTTTATAATCCGAAGTAAGCCAAATCTTCTGCTTCACCCACGTTTTATTCATATACTTCGTTGTAGCCACTTCGAATTGATAGCCCTTCTCGCCAGCCTCCACCTTTCTCGAATTGTCCTCCACTATACTCGATAAGATGGTTTGATAAAGATATATCTGTCCACTTGTAGCAGGCCAATCACTTTGAAAGCGATAACTCTTCTTTAAATGAGGCGTTAGGACGTATACACCCTTTTCGTTTTTGAGCAAAACCTGTGTAACATCGCTTGTCTCATTTTTCAATTGAACCCGGTAGAGATTAGGACGTTTATACCAAACCTCCACATCCACTTCTTGATTCTTTTTTCCCGATTGTAGAGTTAATTTCCCATGACCTGTATAGGAATCAATCTCTTCGGGTTGCTTCCGAAGATCCGAGATGACATCTTCAGAAGATTTTTCACAAGCCGACAAAAAAATGGACAGTATTAGAACCACCGCGAGAAACCATGATTTTTGACGCATATCCCATTTCCCCCTCCAATTCCCCGGGAAATATGTCGGTTAGTCTGGTGCTATTTCCTGACAGAATCCGCAAGCTCTGCAATATGAGGGCATATAGCTCGTCATCTTTGTCCTAACCGCACTATCATTATATGAGCCACTCAACAGGGTTATACCATCATTCAATCAACTTCAATTACAGCTGTTGCGACTGCGTATCGCTGACTATGGGAAATAGACAGATGAATTCTAATGCTTTGGTCTTCAAAAAAGGACTTGGTAATGTGCTCTGCTATTTTCGCTTTTGGAGCTCCTCGTTCATCTTTTACAATCGAGATATCATGAAAGCTTAGTTGTGAGCCAATCCCGGTACCCAGTGCTTTCGAAATCGCTTCTTTCGCTGCAAAACGACCCGCTATGTATTCAATCGTTCGTTTTGAAAGAGAGGACAAATGGATTTGTTCCTCTTCATTTAAGATACGTTTGGTAAAGCGTTCTAAATGAATCTGGGCAATTCTTTCGATCTCTATTATGTCTGTTCCGATTCCGAAAATCATAGTGATTCTCCCCTTTTGGCTATTATCTACTAGGTTAGATACGTTTATCAATGTTGCTATTGAGCCTGGATAGATCTAGACTCCGGGTGTGCAACCCGAAAAAACCCAGCTATGAGTTTGATAGCTAGGTTTTTCATCTATTTTACCTTTATACAGGTATTCCTACATATGATAAACCGTATTTTTGAGAAATTCGGGAGGCTTGCTCGTTGTATTTGTGTGACAGGTCAGGTCTCACCATTGCCATGTAACTAATATATCCGTTGATATAGGCCCAAAGATTGGGATGGTTTTGGCGATTAGCCGCCTCTAGGCCATGGAGCTCTACATCATGGAGCAAGGCACGAAATTGGCGTAGGCGTCTTCGGGTTAGGTTTGGTTTTTCATTAACTACAATGCCTGTAACACGCTGACGACGAGTATGACGTAGGATTCTCGTCTTCTCTTCATTCACTTGGAATCCATGAAGCTTAACAGTCGATCTTACTCTCTTTAGTAACACACCTACTTGCTGAGATGAAGAAAGGGTCTCAGAAGAGAATGTAAGGTCGTCAGCATAGCGAGAATAGGCATACCCCATCTTCTCAGTCCATGCATGTAACTGCTGATCCATACCCCATGTGATAAGGTTGGTAATGGCTGGACTTGTACACGCCCCTTGTGGAAGTTGTCGTTCACCAATGGCAATATAATAATATTTCCCATCATATTTCACTTGTTGATGAGGAGGCTCGGTGGTAAGAAGTGCCAGTAACGTACTGATTTGGCGACTATATCCCATCCATTCAAATAGCCCTCGGACCCTCCAAAAAGTAATCGTTGGAAAAAAGTCTTGTAAATCCATTTTCACAACAATACGTTTCTGAATATGGACCCTCGCGTTGTCCACTGTGCTCTTTCCTTTTACAAACCCATAAGCCGTGGGGTGAATGGGAAGTAAATCTAAAATATGTTCCTTCACCCATTGCTGCGCTTGTCGCAACTCAGGTTTCGGAGCTGATATTTCTCTCGTACCACCTGATTTTTTAGGGATTGAAAAACGGTGATAATGACATAAAGTAGCAGTATCACGATGATAAGTTAACCACTGTAAGCGATTCAGTTCTATCTCCATGGCACACGCAAGTTCCTTAGCAGTTTGTAAGACAGGTAACCGCCAAGCCTCTAGCTTCTCTTTATCCATTCCAGTATGCTCTAAGCCAATAGAGTAACGGTTTCCAACATGAGGAATGTGAATCTTTTTATATTTGGTCCACTGTTTCTGAGCTTCAGCACTGGCTTGTTCCATTTGTGCCTTTTTTTCGTCCCGTTTGCGCTTACTCTCCTCTATCCGCTTTTGCCGTGCTATTTTTAATTGTTCTTTGATATCTCCGAGCTTGCGAGCCTCTGACCGTAACTCATCTAATTCTTTCTGCACGATTTGTAGCTCACTTAGATCTTGGGAGCGTTCTGCCTGCTCTTCTGGTGTGAGAGTCTCTTCTGTCCAAAAGCCTAAGCGCAACATCTCTTCTCTAATGAACTGACTTTTTCCCATTTCTTTCATCCGGGCTTGAAATTCTTCTTTTGTCAGTGGTTGATGCTGTTCATAATTGGTTTCGTTGCTCATCTTCTCTGCCTCCTATTCCTTCTATGAATTCCGACGATGTAACTGCATAATAGCAAGCATGTGTTCACATGGACCTTGCATAAGTCGATTTTGGCGATAGAAGAAACAGTTACAAGAAGCTTGCTCAACACGTCCATCACGATCTAAGGTCACCTTTGGAGTAAACGGTCGATCCTTATACGCCACAGAGCCTGCCAACTCTATCCGGCCCTCTTGCTGCGGCACTACTGACCCCAGCTTCACTTGACCTGCCTCCACTAATTTCTCCGCTTTATCTTCTCTCGGATTCGTCATCTGTAACTCTTCCATCGGCAGTGGATTTCGGGTTAGTTCACGAAGGCGATACTTCCCAATTTCCAGATCAAACATAACCCTTCCCGCACTACATAACTGGCGTAATCCCGCTTGTACGGTGGCTACTGGTAAATTTGTATAGACAGCCAGTTCCGAATCAGTTGTCGTTTTCCGCAGTTTTAATTGGGAGAAGATAAGTGTGCTTTCAGATGGCGTTGCTTCTTTTAAGCCTCCGACCATCAGGTCAAAGTTACCTGCCGCTGCCCAATCATTCCTTGTCCATCCAGACAGCCCCAGTGTAAAGCTTACTGCCCCCATATCAACTACAAAGAAGCTAGGTAAACCATTTCCAAGTAGGTGAATCGTTATGTTATTTGTAAGAGGGAGCAAACGTTCCAACAGTGCTAAACGACGACGACCCCATGTTCGAATTTCTTGTCGTTCGTTGCCTAGATGAACTGACTGAGGAAATACGATCTCTTCGTTCCAGGGTTCAATCACTACTTTAATAGGTTGCCCGGGCTCGAGTACCCACTTCATGGAGCGCGGGCTATGCTTCTCTCTATGTCGACGTAAGAAGCTACAAATGTTGTATAGATCGATCGGACGAACATCAAAAGAGGTAGTAGGCAAACTCATTGCTGATTGTACTTGTAAAAACCCTCGAATCCAGCTAGTCGGAACATCAATTTTCTTCTCTTTATAAACTTCTCTGCCAATTATGTCCACTTCAAACCCAGATGGATCTACTTGGAATTCTGTTGGTTTGTAGGTTCTCATTCGTTTTATCTCGTTTAGCAAAGCATCAGAAAAATCGATGTTCGTCGTACCATACTGAAAGTCTTTTACATCTTGGAATAATTCCTCATGCACCGCCAAACGTCCGTAAGAGGATTCATCCAAGGAGAACGCTTCAAAAAACACTTGGTCCGGAGCCACAGTGATAACTGGATCTAGCACAAACCAAGCTTGACGATCTACTTCATAAAGATAATTAAAATACTGACGTTGTGCTTTATAAAAATGTTCATCTTGCTTAAACACTTTCTTTTGTAGGCTACGTTGACGGCTGACTAACTCTTTTATTCTCACTTGGAGCTTTTCTTGTTCTCCTAACGAGCTCGCAATATCAAGCATGTACTGCTCTTGTAACCACGCTTGGTAAGCAGTGTGATCTTTAGGCTTCACATTCAAATCAGACACTACCACATCTCGCAAGGCAATCATCGCGTCCCGATATCGGATCACATCGCCAATTTTCCCTCGAAAAAATGTAGGCTCCCGTCCTAGGTCTGGAGCAAAATCCACGAGCGTCCTACCACCTGTATGGCTGATACCACTAGATTTAGCATACGTTTGCTGAAATAACATCGAATTCCCTCCTCTTTCTATACGAGTTGTAATGGCGATGACACTGCTGGAAATCGAACTTGAATTTTCGCCAAAGCAAATAAGATTTTCTCAAAATCCACTTTTGTTCCATTGGAAGCCACATCAGCTAATAGGGGGGCGATTTGTAAAGCTAATTCTTCCGTCTCTTGGGATAGGTGTAGGAGTAGATCCAGAGCTTTCCTCTTGGCATTTCGTCCACTATTGACTCGGAATAAGATGGTACGGAAAAATACATCTAACTTCTCTACCATCTCTACATCCCACGACACTTGATCAGCAAGCTCTAATGCAAACTCATGAACCACTAAATCCGTGCTCTCACTAGCTCGGAGAAGAAGCTCCCGTTGATCCAAACGTGCTCGATGCTTCTCAACCAAATCCATCGCAAATTGCTGAATATCTTTACGAGCTGTATCAAGAAGCCCATAAATAAGATCAGGTGTAATTTGCTCGGATGAATAACTCTGTAGTTTATGGAAAATCCATTCGCGGGTATCTACCCAATCTGTTTCTACTAAGTTCACAAGCCAGTCCGTTGACATATGTGCTGAATCTGAATCCGAATCCATCAACTCTCTGGCCGAACCCCTTACGCTCGCAATCTTACAGTGAGCAAGCTCCTTCAATTCTAAGAAGCTAAGAGAATCTACAGATTGGTGAGATGCTAGATAGATTCGTGTACCTAGCTGTTGATAGTGGGAGTCTGTATGGTTGATCAGCAGTAGCATCTGCTCAAGCGGTGTATCCAATAGCTCGGAGAAATAGAGAGAACCTAGTAGGTGATCTCGAATGTAATCGCGAACATCTTGCGGTTGGTTTTCGTCCATCATTCGCTCCCATAGCGTTGTGACAAGTTGCTTCAACGAAGGTAACATTTCTAAGAAATGATCGGTTAAAAATTGCGTAACAAATACCCGGTGCTCTTCACCCGAAATGGATACAAACTCCACAATCCATGAAACATCGATTTGAAGATATGCGTAATTCCTCTGGATAAATTCACGAACCATATTAGGCAATTCTTCAGCATAAACGCTATGTTCTGGCTTTTCAAACAATGGCAAAATCTCGTGGGCCGTAAACGTAATTTGTTCAGTAGGAATCGCAAGTAACATTTCTCCAGCTAGACGTTGCAGAGAAACCATCTGCGCCTTCGCAAAGCTTGTGATTACTTCTAAGCTTGAAAAATGTTGCAATGTAGATTGAAATTGATTACGCAGTAACTGCTCGATCAGCTCAATTTGTATCGTGTATAATCCTGAATGCTCTAATCCCTGCAATAGCTCTTGAACAATTGCTTTTTGCTGATCAAGCGTCAAAGTAACCATTACAGACGACAGAGAGCCCTGCAATAGCTCTTGATATGTATAGATTTCGGTAGTAGATGCTTCCGGATGAGGAATACGTTTTAAGATGCTCATCACTACATCTTTCTTTTCCAAAACTGATAAATTTTCAAGTTTATGTACCAAGAACTCTTTTGCAATCGATACAACTTCTCCCGTTTGCCCTTGAACAAACTCCAACCAAGCAGGGAACCAGTTACTTTGATTAGTAATCCGCTGTAACCATAAGCGGGTAGCGAATTCTCTATGAGCACTGGAGTAACCCTTTATCATTTGCTGCAAATCTTTATCCTGTATCGTTTCTACCATATTGGGATGCGCCAACAGCAAGGCTCGTCCAGCAAATTGAATGACTGGAGTACAGTGACTTTCTAAAAATAACCGTAGCACTTGATCCGGTGCTTGATCCCACAGCTCCGGAAAAGCTTCTTCACGTTCAAATGGGGCTGATTTGGCGAGATCGGCGATGGTAACTGGCTTCCAAGTCCGTCCTTTGCGCAATGCAAAACGCTTGCTATTGCTGTAGAGAACATGATTCATCAACCAAAGGTGGAGAGTGTTCTTCTGGTAGGAGTATGTATACTCTTTATTATCGATATCGTAAACTCTAGAATAACGCCCCATCGTGTCTTTATAGGAAAGAAGGAGCTCCGTTGCTAACTTCACATAATCGGATGAACCTTGTTCCCCAAGACTACGAAGGGTACGCCACGATCTCCTGCGAAGGTAATTACGTGTCCCCTTATCATACACTCGAGTCCACTTTGAAGAATGTGGATCACTCATACCAAACGAACTACCATCATAATCAAAGCGAGCAGCCAATACTCCCCAAGTATGCGTATCTCGCTTCAACTCAGACAGCTTATATACCGCCTTCATATAGCGGAAGAATGCAGGGTGAGCGGGAATCAAACAATATTCTCCTGTATATGTATGTAAATGATATTTGCTCACGTACCAACGAGATTTCTCTAGATTTCGAATCTGTTGACCTGAATAATACTGCATAATAGCTAAAAATGCTTTCTTGGCTACTGGATGTGGAGTAAGATATAACGTCCAAATCCATGAGCCATCCACTCGTCTTTGTTCGGAGTGATTCATTACATCTATGTGGCGTCTTTCTTCCTGATCATAGTAACTCATAATCAAGCTCCAAAAAGCTTTCTCCATCACTTGCTTGATAAAGGCTTCTTCATCTTCATCCATCAAGGTCGCCCACTCATCAGGGAGCGGTTGCTTTGCTTCTTGCTTCATCCACCATGCAATCTGATGCTCATACTCGCGATCCGCAATCGAACGATGATCATCTTTCGGAATCCGGATATATTCTTTTTTATTATTTGGTTGTTCGGATGCCATTCGATTCTCCCCCTTCTTCTAAAAGAAAAGACCCAGTCGAAGTTGACTAGGTCTCCAATACTTGTCTACTAAAAATACCTTGGAATGGATCTCGTACTGAACAGAACTACTAAATAGGGGTACCTGTTTAGTTGTGGCCTGCGGCTACTTAGACAGCTAAACAGGTACCCCTATTTAGTAGTTCTGCCTAAGTAACGCGAGATCGATTGACGAATAGAAGACATTTCTGCAAACATGGCGGAACACCATGCAAAATTGCTAGACAAGTATTATTTATGTAACATTAATTAAATTATATAATACATAATAGAATACAGTCAATAGAAAATAAGAACTTATATTCCCATTTTCACAGGATCCTATCCGAATCATCATTTTTTTTACTTAGGTATTGCATTTATTCGAGAATCGTAGTACATTCTTCTCGTTCGATTTTTTTATAACGGTATTGTATATATGTTCTAAACCAAACCATTTACCCTTTTTCTTCTTAATAAACCCAACCATACGGCCTATGTTTTCGGTTTTCTAGGGTCTAACTGGTGTTTCAGCGTCACTGGTAGCCCCTTTGAAAGCGATCAAGAGCCAGAGAGGATTGTATTTTAATCCCCTCTGGCTCTTTGTTTATGTTCAATTTGGTTACGATTTTTAGAACAAATATTAAACAAGATGTAACGTTCGCTTTACATATTTCCTGACTATAGTCAACAGTACTTTTTTACGATATTTAGGAAGTTTCCAAAAAAGAGGAGGTTCTCACTTGAAAGCAATAAAAAAAGGAATCGCCATTGCTTCCATTTTAGCAATAGCTACAACAACCTATATTGGATTAACGCCCGGTGCTGAGGCAAAGAGAGAAGGAGACCAGATTCGAAATGTAATCGTCTTAATTGGCGATGGAATGGGTCCTTCCTATATGACCGCCTATCGTTATTTTAAAGATGATCCGAAAACAAAGGTAAAAGAGCCTACTGCCTTTGACCCACACTTAGTCGGTATGCAAACCACTTATCCAGAAGATGAACATGAAAATATTACGGATTCTGCTTCTGCTGCGACTGCTATGTCCGCAGGAGTGAAAACATACAACAATGCAATCGCCGTCGATAACGATAAATCGGAAGTGAAAACGGTATTAGAAGAAGCCAAAGCGAAAGGAAAATCGACTGGGCTCGTAGCCACTTCAGAGATTACACACGCAACACCGGCTGCCTTTGGTGCTCACGATATCAGTCGAAAAAATATGGATGCGATCGCAGATGATTACTACAACGAACTCATTCAAGGAAAACATAAAGTAGATGTATTGCTAGGTGGAGGTCTTATAAACTTTGTGCGTAAAGATCAAAACTTGGTAGAAAAGTTTAAAAAAGATGGATATGGATATGTAACCAATCGAGATGAACTAACAAAGAATCAAAGTAAACAAGTACTTGGTCTATTTGCCTCTGGGGGAATGGACAAAATGATTGACCGAAATACGAATACTCCTTCCCTCCAAGAAATGACAAAATCCGCTATAAATCGTCTCGATCAAAACGAAAAAGGCTTTTTCCTCATGGTAGAAGGAAGCCAAATTGACTGGGCGGGTCATGATAATGACATCGTAGGCGCTATGAGTGAAATGCAGGATTTCGAAAAAGCATTCCAAGTAGCGATTGATTTTGCCAAAAAGGATAAACATACTCTAGTCGTGACAACAGCAGACCATTCCACAGGCGGACTCTCGGTAGGAGCTAATGGGGAATACAACTTCCATCCTGAATCGCTACGTGCAGCGAAAAAAACACCTGACTATATGGCTGCACAAATCGTATCTGGTAAGTCGGTACAAGAAACATTGTCCACTTATATCAATCTTGACCTTACATCTTCTGAGATCAAATCTGTCCAAAAAGTAGCTTCGAAGAGCAAAAAAGTAGAGGATATTGATCAAGCCATCGAAAACATCTTTGATTCCCGCTCTCTCACAGGCTGGACGACAGACGGCCATACCGGGGAAGAAGTTCCTGTATATGCTTATGGGCCTGGGAGAGAGCGATTCGCAGGTTTAAATGATAATACAAAGCTGGCCGAAGAAATCTTCTCCATCTTAGGTGGTACCAAAGGAAAGAAGAAATAATTCCAGAAAACATGGAAATAGAAAAACCAATCCCCGTCGCTGAACTGCACCCCAATTGTTGGACACGAAAAATCCACCAATTGGAGGTGCTTTTTCTATGACTAAGTATTCAATAGAGATTAGATTGGAAGCTG
>NZ_SLXV01000033.1 GCF_004341445.1 Baia soyae | reverse complement strand
ATAATATGGCTAAGTCCTAACTCTTCTAACGCAATCGAGGACAACAACAGGTTAATGGCATCTTCCCTTGTGATCTGAATATTGGGTGAAATATTAGGGATATTCGCTTGTGACATGTTTTCACTCCTTATCTTACATACATAAGAACTCTTATCATTAGTATTCATACTTCTTATAATAGAAACCTAGTATCAGCCTAATGTTCTAAACACAAAACCCGATAAGGCCGATTGTTTTTTTGTTCCATAGCTCGCCGTATCCCAAAACTTAATAGAGTCCAGCTATTGAAATGATGACATTTTCAACAACTGGACTCTATTAATCAAACAATGTTTCATGACACGATCAATGCAATCGGAAAGAAAGAATTTATCTTAAACAAGAAATCACATAATGTGTTAGGAACAGATATTCCTAGAGACCTTACGGGGGCTGTCGATCTACCAGGTTCGTTCCTTTACATTCTTACCTTATTCAGTAATATAAATAAAGGTGCTAAGATATAGGTGTGCACTTAAAACAGGTTGCTAAAAATATTTTTAAGCTATTTTCGACTTTTGAAATAGCTTCTAGAAACATTTATCTTTTCCTCATAAACAACTACATTAAATCAGGTCATTCAAAGGATTGTTTGTGTCCAGTGAGTCTTTTAACTCATGAGCAAAATACCCGATATATAGCTGTGTGACTGTGATTTTAGAATGTCTAGCAAGAAGTTGCACCTCTCTCAAGTTACCGCCATTTTTTAATAATTCCTTGATAAAGTAGGCACGTAATGCGTGAGGACTAAAATCAGATTGTAACCCTAGTTTCTTTTTCAGTCTTTTAAAGAAATTTTGCATACCATTTCGAGAAAATGGTTCTCCTTTTTCCGTAACAAAAAGAGATAAGGGCATCTTTTCAAACTTTCTTTCTAGAAACAATCTCCAATCCAGTAATTCACGGGAAAGAGCTTCTGATAACGGTACACTCTGCTGTTTTCTAGATTTGCTTTCATTGATTCGAATTAAACTGTCTTGAAAATCGATATCTGCCCATGTTAAGCGTTCAAGTTCTTTAATCCTTAGACCTGTACCAGTCAGGAACAGAATTAGAGCGTAATTCCTTCTAGATGTAAATGTATCATCTCTCCGTCTATTCCGTCTAAGAGTGCTAAGAACTAACTTTAGATCATCTGTCGACACAATTTTAGGCTTATGATCTTCCTTCTGGGCTTTTATATTTTGGGTCAGCATTTCCTTAACAATCCCTTCTTCTACCAACCATTTAGAAAAGGATCGCAATAATTTAAGCTTTGTGTTATGAGTTCCAGCGTTGTTTCCCTTCTCAACACAATCCATTAAGTATTTTTTTGATAACCTAGGATTCAATTCCTCCAAATGTTCAATGTTTTGTCTGTGTAACCATTGATTCCAATTTTTAAAAAAAGTTTCATAAGCTACAAGTGAATTTCGTTTCAAACCTTCGTACTTTTTGTCTGCCAGAAATTCTTTTTGTATTGATTCGATTAACATAAAAAGACCTCCTAACGAACTTGTTTAGAGTCCATTAGAAGGTCATTGTAGCTCGTTTGATGGGCTAATAACTGAAATCGTTAAACTTAACGTGGTGGGCAGTACTAGGATCGAACTAGCGACCTCTTCCGTGTCAGGGAAGCGCTCTCCCACTGAGCTAACTGCCCTAGTCCATATAGGGTTTTATGGTGGGCCCAACAGGATTTGAACCTGTAACCAACCGGTTATGAGCCAGGTGCTCTGCCGTTGAGCTATAGGCCCGTATGTATATATGAAAAATGGCGGAGCTGACGGGATTCGAACCCGCGATCTCCTGCGTGACAGGCAGGCATGTTAGGCCTCTACACCACAGCTCCACATTGGTTGCGGGGACAGGACTCGAACCTGCGACCTTCGGGTTATGAGCCCGACGAGCTACCACTGCTCCACCCCGCGACATTACAATTGCTTCGTATCTTTTCTAACTTGTTTCAGCGACAATTAATACTATACAACAGAATGGAAAATCACACAAGTACTTTTTTAAAATTTCTCAGTGCTTCCAGATATATTTCACACCAAAACGTCCTTTTCTCGAGCGAAACACTTCTACAGTATCAGGGCTTTCATATCCATATAACCACCAATCTTCTTGCATTCGTGTCGCTAATACTTTCGCTTGGAAACGGGATTCATATAATTTTGCGCAATATATCCATTGATCCATCTATATCTCCTCCTACCTGTAGTGTGACTCAGATAGTGGAAAATCATTCCTAGTAGTAAAGTTATTCTCATTTCGTAAATCTAGACTAACGCACAATTTACGTGAGCGTCCAAACGGGCTTATAGAGATTGACATAGTATATACAGAACAAGCAAGTCAGTCGCTTGTTCCACCAAATTCCCTCCTCAAATGGCAACCGAGTACAGTGCAGTACTCGGTTTTTTGTATTTATCGGATCCACATTAATATGCTCCCATGGAATCGTCCTCTTCGTCTTCATCACGAATTCGATGGGCCAGTCTCCCTGCAGCTGCCGCAGCAATCGCACAGACAATATCATCTAAAAATGTATGACAATGTTCTCCTCCACTCTGATTATCTAAACTTTTGATAATGCCTATTTTTTGTTTATCTAAATATCCAAAGGTAGTAAGGGCAATACTTCCATATCCAAACACGGATCCTAGAGCTAATGTCTCATCACAGCCAAATAACCCTTCATCTGCTTTGACAATACTTAGAAGTGGTTCCGAAAGTACATTTTTCTCTGCTAGGGTATCCAGTTCGACTCCAACAAGAATTGCATGTTGTAATTCTCTTTTTTCTAACACAGCCAATACACTTTCCAGACAAGCCTCTTTCCGAAGATCGGCTTTATACGGAATTTGCATCTCATAAACGATGTCAGCAATAGCTTCCAAAGGGACTCCTCGCTCGGTTAACTTATTCATCACAGCTTGATAAACCTCACTACTATGAACTCTTCTACTCATTTCTTTTTCCTCCTACTCAACATTGTAAAATCACTATTATGCAGATGAACCTGATAGGTTTCCTTTTTTCTCTAAGGAAAAAGGGTACAATACATAGACAGGAGTGATGTTCATGCATATAAGTGTAAAAAAAGTCGAATCCGACCACGAATTAAATCAAGCTTTTGCAATTCGTCAAAAAGTATTTGTACACGAACAAGGCGTTCCTGAAGACCAAGAAATTGATGAAAAAGAAAGTTGTTCTGTCCATTTCTTAGCAACATTAGACAAGAAAGCAATTGGCACTTGTCGTATGCGATGGTACGAGCCTCATGTAGCCAAAGCAGAACGCGTAGCCGTCATCCCTGAAGGACGCGGGACAGGAGCTGGACGTGAACTAATGCTTGCACTAGAGGAACATGCCCGGCAAGAAGGAGCAAAGAAAATCGTCCTTTCTGCCCAAACACAAGCCCTTCCTTTTTATGAGAAACTCGGATATATAGCAGAAGGTGATGTCTACCTAGATGCTGGCATCGACCATAAGGATATGAAAAAAAAGCTTTCCTTATGAGAAGGACAAGCTATTACTTTCATAACGAAAACAAGAGAAACAGCCTCTGACAAATAAAGTAGGCTGTTTCTCTATTTTTGACCTAATACATGGGCGTTTGGTAACTCTTCTTCCATCAATGTCATAGGAAACACGTTTTCAATATGAGTAAAAATACAATGGTTTTCACTCATTTGAATCGTTCCTCGAATCCAAAAGCGCTCATCTGACCAAATCGCAGGGAAAGCACGAAGCTGTACAGGCACCCATCGCTCACCAATCAACAACATAGGACCTGCCCCTGAGATCGCAAGCATGAACATATTTTGTATCATGGTCCCTGTATGTTCCGTTTCTTCTGTTTCAATAGCGTGTTCCGCTAACCAAGTACGTGCCTCAATCGTGGTAGGTAACTTATGAATTAAAATAGAGTAAACTTTTTTGAAATGGAGATATATATTGGAAATGCCTTGGTTATAGAGCCACTGGAACAGGTTTTTCAAGGTATTTAAGAAGATCTTAGAAGCCATTGGGGTAGCTTTTCCACTATCCAAATACCAAATGCTAAAGAAGTGAATGAAAGCTTCTTCATTTAGCATAGACCATTGAAAAGATTGTCCAAATCGTTTGGAGAGGTAGTCAAATAGGATCTCTAACGATTTACTGTAGAATTGTTGGGTTCTCTTTTGTAATGGATTAACCTGCGAAACGTAAAACTGCTCCAACTGTTGCATGATTTTAATTGGCAATCCTGATTGTTCAGACGTATACTCGACATTTGGCCAGAACAGCGTTTCACGGATACTGTCCACCATCTCGGGTGTTGATGCTGGTGCTAACTTCTCCACCTTCTCAAGTTCCTGAGCGCGTTTCATGGACCATCCAAGCACTTGCCATCCTTGTTCACGACTTGCATATTTTTGTTGTTCTTGGTCTAGATGGTTAAATTTCTCTAGTTGCACGAGTATCTCCCCTCTCATCTCATGCACAAAAGATGTATAAGGGCCAAACAGCTCATATCGATTTCCTAAGCGTATTAAACGAGTGAAAACAATCCGTTCACGAGGTATCTCTTCCCCTCGTATCACTTCATACTCTACTCCATCTAATAGAGATCGAAACAGCATGCTTTCTTCCCTTACGTCAATCATTTCATAGCATGTGAGTTTACTATCCAAATAGCTTGTCAGTACTCTTTCCTTCTCTGGTGTTCGGCGGACTGTTGATGCCCACAGCTCAACCGGTCGCTTATTTTGGACACAGGGGGCGTCAAGTAACAACCAATAATGAAAGGAAAAGGAAAAAGATTGCGGGACTGGTTCTTGTAGAGGTAAGTGCAATAACTCTTTAAAACGATGCCCCCACTTACTTTGCTTTTCCATTTTCCAATACGGATGAAACCACTGATTTAGGTCTGCGAGTAATTTTTTTGATAGATCTCGGTCGCGTCCTTCTCGCAATCCCTCTGCATGACGAATCGTGACTACGCGTTCACAGCACTTTTTGTACTTTTTCCCACTTCCACAAGGGCAGGGTTCATTTCGACCTACCATTCATACACCTCGGATGTGTTATTCCTTTCCTAAGTATATCGAAAAAATAGGGAAATTCAAAGACGAATTTGATAAAACTTTCCATTTGTCTTTTCAAAAAAGAAAGAACCTGCACTTTTTTGGCAGGTTCAATCAAATTGAATTCCACTGTGTACGGTTTAATCTAGGATGTACACTTTTTTATTTTTACGTCCCCACTTTTGACATTCTGCTTCGGAATTAAAGTATACATCAACGATATTTCCTTTTACTGCACCACCTGTATCTGCTGCGATTGCCATCCCATAATCTTCAATAAACATCCTCGTTCCAAGTGGGATTACTCTTGGATCGACAGCCACCAGTCCCACTTTAGCCAATTTTCCTGAAGCCGTTTTGGCACCTGGTTTGGATGTATAAGCGGTGGTTTCAGCCATTATCATTTTCTTATATGATGTTCCGTTTGGTAACGATCCTCCACCAGCAAAAGCAGGTCTCGAATCTTTCTCTTCTGCTTCCTCTTCTTTCGTTCCAACCTTCACTACTGCTTTTATGGGATCAATTTTTTCGATCAACTTAGAATCAGAAGCTGGTTTCCCGTCCTTCATCATAGGTTGACCATTCTTATAGTAGATGGTCACTTGATAAATCTCTTTTCCCAGCTTTCCAGCAGTCACTTCTTTCTTCTCGCCTTTTGCCAGGGTCTTATCTTTTTGTTCTTCTGTATCGAACTTAATCTCTTTTTCCTCTTTTTTGATTACTTGCTCAATTCTGTCAACTGATATCTGCATGCCATCTTGGATTTTTGCATCAAGTGCTGAGCTTACTTCATCCCACTCACCTAAGGCAATTTTTTGCTCCTCTAAAAACTCACGAACTGTTCCTTTCGTGGTCTCTTTTTCGCCTTCAGCTTTACCACCTATGGTCAGGTTTACTTTACAGCGACAATTCAAGATAACATTGGTATCTTTGGTTAATTTTTGATCCCAAGGAATACTAGGCTGATACTTTTGTTTCATCTCGGCCACCTTGAACCCTTCATCTTCCAAAGCTTCAGCAACTGTATCATGAAAGCCTTTTGAGACGACTTTCTTACCATCGCTAAAGGTGATGACTACTTCTTTCTCCATCGCATATACCACAAGTGTCCCGGTTAAACTGATGGCCACCGTAGCTATTCCGGCTAGAAGAAATTTCTTATTCATCCAATCGCTCCTTTAGTGGGTTTAACGTGTCCCATTATAACAGACTATTCCTGTTATTTCTATGTAAATTGGTTAAATAGGAAATATTTTCTAATTTGTGTCCATATCGGCAAAAAGCCGTCACATATTGGGCGACGGCTTTTTAGGATTCATCTTGTTGGGATAATGGTGGTGAATCAGGTATTTCATTTGGTTTGTGCATAATTAACTTGGGCCCATAAATAGATATATTCAAAATACCTCCCGTTATGCGTGAAGATATCAAAATAGGTTTATTGAATTGGTTACGAAACTTAAAATCATACCCTCCCCATGATACGGTTGCATCCCGATCTTTGGGGACATAGGCCACATGTTTGCTGTGACTATAGCGTTGAACAATTTGTAATCCTGCTTGGTCAACACTATTAAATAAGGTGGAAGAAGTTTGGCATATGCCGCCTCCTATTCCCTCACTATACTCCCCTTTTACAATGATACGAGCAGGGAGATAACCACGCTCGGTCGTCCGAATGCCCACAACATCATTAAATGAAAAGGTTTGTCCCGGCAAGACAATCATGTGGTCGATCGCATGGGTAGATAGAGAAATATTGTGCGATCGGTTTTCATTATTAGGATTGAAATAGGTTTGATACGAGGCTAGGCGTTTCTGCTTCAAGGTCAAAGCTTTTTGTTGGGTGATTTGTGGCTGAAGTCTTGTTAATGGTAATTCCTGAGGCTGATTGAGAACTTGATGGACATTTTGGAGCGCCTCCTCAATCGCTACATAATCAATTTTATAACCATATTCTTCTGGTATCAGCTTTCTATTTTTAAAAAAAGCAGATATGGGCTCTTTTTCAACTTGTGGGGCCACTTCAGTACGAATCCAGCTATGAACGAGTTCATGATCTAAAGAAGTAGGATCAACTCCATCAAACCCTATATCTCCCAGCTCTAATTCCCAAACTTGATTCTCATGCTGAAACATCAACTTAGCATCCAGTTGATGTTTTGTTTGGGATGGTGTTGTTTTCTCTTGGAGAGGTGTCTCTTTTTGACTCGCTTGCATGGGAGTACAAGACAGAATGAACAAACACATAGTGGATATAAACGTTACAAGAGCTGGTTTCTTCATCTGATTTTCCTCCTTCCTCCTGTAGTCTACCCAGAGAGACGTCGAATAATGATCACAATCCCGTCACACTTTCCTATTTATGTGATATTATTCACATTTTATAATGATTATGGATCCATTTATTGTTGGAAATCAAAATCTTCATTTGTGAAATATTGAACATGATAGTCTGTTTCATTAAAAGGAGGCATATCAATGGACGCTGTTTTTTGGTCTCGAATTCTTACGGCAGAAACACTTTCTTTTCACATTATCTTTGCCACAATTGGGGTAGGTGTTCCTTTATTTATCTCATTAGCTGAAGCATGGGGGATTTGGAAAAAAGATAATCACTATATCATGCTCGCGAAGAGATGGACACGTGGATTTGTGATTACCGTAGCAGTCGGTGTAGTAACCGGGACTTGTATTGGATTTATGCTTTCTCTGTTATGGCCACAATTTATGCAACTAGCTGGCAACGTAATCAGCCTACCGCTATTTATGGAAACATTCGCCTTTTTCGTAGAAGCGATCTTTCTTGGTATTTATCTGTATACATGGGATCGCTTTAAAAATCCTTGGATCCATTGGGCTACTTCCATCCCCATCGTGATTGGCTCATCTATGTCGGCTTTATTTATCACGATCGTAAACGCATTTATGAATACGCCAGCTGGGTTTCGTCTGGAAAATGGTAAAGCGGTCGATATCGATCCGATTGCCGCTATGCTCAACCCTGCTACACCAAGTAAAGTAGCACACGTCTTATCCTCTGCATACCTAACATGCGGCTTCTTACTTGCTTCCATCGCCGCCTATCACATCCTCAAAGGTAGAAATCATGTTTATTATAAAAAGGCACTTCGCCTAACGATGATCACTGGATTTATCCTCGCTGTCGCTACTTTTGCGGCTGGCGATATATCTGGGAAATTTTTAGCTAAGTATCAACCAACTAAATTAGCAGCTGCCGAATGGCATTTTGAAACAACCAAGCAAGCTCCTTTAGTTTTCGGCGGTGTTTTAAACAAGGAAACGCAAGAAGTGAAATATGGGATCAAAATACCCTTTGCTCTTAGTATCTTGGCTGGGAATTCACCTAATCATGAAGTAAAAGGTCTAAATGACATCCCTCAGGATTTATGGCCCCCACTCTATATTCACTATCTGTTTGATGGTATGGTCGCAATCGGATTTTATCTCCTACTCGTCTCAGCGATTTTCGCGATTGAGTGGTACCGAAAGAAAGGGAATCAGTGGAGTCCATGGCTTTTGCGAGGCATTGTCTTAGGAG
Source organism: Baia soyae (assembly GCF_004341445.1). Classification (GTDB taxonomy): domain Bacteria; phylum Bacillota; class Bacilli; order Thermoactinomycetales; family Thermoactinomycetaceae; genus Baia; species Baia soyae. The sequence goes on along the minus strand of NZ_SLXV01000033.1, from coordinate 24,636 downwards.
CGCCTTTAGCTTTTATCGCTATTCAATTGGGATGGATCTTCGCAGAAGTAGGTCGGCAACCGTGGGTTATCACCGGGGTTTTAAGGGTAGACAAAGCTGCCACTACGGCTAATCATGTTTCTTCTACCACTTGGGCTTTTAGCGCCTTGTACCTCGCCCTCGGAATCATCACGTGTATCGTATTATATCGCCTGTTTCGACATAACCGCGCAGAGGATGAATTAGCAAAACGCTACGGATTATAAGGAGGGGAATAATCATGTCTCTCGAGATGATTGGAATTACGGTACTATGGACATTTTTGTACGGATATCTTATCATAGCCTCCATTGATTTTGGTGCTGGTTTCTTCTCTTATTACAGCATGAAGACGAAAAAGGACCACATTGTGAATACGGTGATCGAAAGATACCTCTCTCCTGTGTGGGAGGTAACCAATGTATTTCTGATCTTTTTTATTGTAGGAGTTATCGGTTTCTTCCCTGATACAGCCTACTACTATGGCACAGCTCTTCTCATTCCAGGAAGCGTCTTCCTGATACTCCTTAGCATCCGAGGTTCCTTTTATGCTTTTGCCCATTATGGAGTTCGAAGCAATCGCGTTTATATGTTTTTGTATGGGGCTACTGGGTTGCTCATTCCTGCGAGTCTATCCACCATCTTAACCATGTCAGAAGGTGGATTTATTAAGAAAACGGATTCTGGAATTACGCTATCGATCGTTCAATTATTCACAAATCCTTATTCATGGGCGGTTACATTCTTAGCAATCGTAAGCGTTTTATATATTAGTTCTTCCTTCCTTACTTTTTATGCAAATCGAGCAAATGACACCCCTGCACGCGAATTACTACGCAAATATGCGTTAGCTTGGAGTGGGCCTACTATCTTAGCCAGCCTTTTGGTTTTCTGGGCGCTCTCTCATCATAATCCAAATCACTTTCAACGAGCACTTGAGATTGGTTGGTGCTTTGGACTATCCTTACTTTGCTTTATCGGGGCTGTATTTTTAATCTGGAAACGAAAATGTTTCGGACTTGCCTTTGTGCTGGTCATGCTCCAGTTTGGTTTTGCATTCTTTGGATATGGCGCCTCTCATCTCCCATATTTATTAGATCCATATATCACGATTCAAGGTGCTGTGACTAGTCCCGTCCTCGGAAAAGCATTAATCATCACTTTTATTGCTGGGTTGTTGGTATTGATTCCATCGCTTGGGCTCTTACTTTGGCTCTTTTTATTTAATGCAAAATATGTACGTGGTGAACACGAGGAAGAACATCTATAAAAAAATACCTCATCTGCTTATTATGAATAGAGTAAGACCCATGCATCTGTCCTCTCAATAGGAGTGAGCATGACAGATACATGGGTCCGAAATATTAGGAGCAAGCACACTTCTCTACAAAATAGCGAAATAGTTTCAAGGAATACTCATCATGGGTCATTGCCTCGGGATGCCATTGAACCGCTAAGGCAAATTGATCCCCTTGGTATTCAAATGCCTCTACTACTCCATCAGAGGTATAGGCAGTCGCTTGACAAGTCTCTGGCAAGTCTTTTACAGATTGGTGATGAAAGCTGTTGACATCAATTTGGCACTGATCTAAAATTTCTGCTAATTTTGATTGAGGGTCAATTTGGATCGTATGTGTGGCAATATGCCGATCTGCTTCCTGGGAATGGGGTAAATCGGTAGTCACTTGCGATGGCACATCTTGAATCAGCGTTCCACCTAGTACCACATTCAGCACTTGAGCTCCTCGACAAATGGCTAATATGGGTTTTTTTCGATTCATAAATGCTTTTGCGAGTTGAAATTCATATTGATCCCGAATATCGCAAACTAAATCTAGCGTTGGATGAGGTTCTTCCTGATAGTGGATTGGATTAATATCTCCGCCACCCGATAAGAGTAAACCATCTAATCGATCAGCCAATTCCTCTGCTAATTTTTCATCCACAATTGGCGATAATAAAACAGGGACTCCACCAGCTGTAGCAACTGAATTCGCATACGCTCTCCTTATCTTAATAAATTCATCTAATTCGATAAATGTTGTAATCCCAATCATTGCGCACATCATCTACATCCCCTTATGAAATAGTGAAAACATACTGGATTTATAAAATTGTATGTTCCTTTGGCATAATAGGCAACAAAAAACTCCAGACATGACATCTGGAGTTTTTTATATTTAATGGTTGCCGTTATCAGCGGTTACTCGGTCGTCAAATAAGAAGCGAATGGAGTAAATTCCTGCAAGACCTACTAATGAGTAGACAATCCGGCTAAACATAGAGGTTGCGGGAGTCGGGTCACCACCAAAGATGGCAGCTACAATATCCCATCCAAATACGCCTATCAGGAGCCAGTTGAGCGCGCCGATAATGACTAATAGAAGGGCGATTTTTTTCATACTAACAATGTTCCTCCTTTGTGAGTCACTATTAGTATGAGAATGCAAGAAGATATTATACAAAAAAGGTTATATTTCTATACTTGTACGTTTGCAGCAGCTTCTGCTTCTTGCTTGCGTTTATGTTCTTCCGCTAGCTTATCAATTTCTTTTTTCAGTTCTGCAACCATGTCCTTCTCAGGAATCTTACGGATAATTTCTCCATGTCTAAAGAGAAGACCCTCACCACGTGCTCCAGCAATCCCGATATCCGCTTCCTTCGCTTCCCCAGGACCGTTTACTGCACAACCAAGCACAGAAACTTTAATCGGTGCTTTAATATTCGAGATGTACTCTTCCACTTCATTTGCAATACTAATTAAGTCAATTTCAATTCGACCACAAGTTGGGCAAGAAATTAAGGTGGCTGCATTTGCTGCTAAACCAAACGTTTTTAACAGTTCACGAGCTACTTTTACTTCTTCTACTGGATCAGCGCTAAGTGAAATACGCATAGTAGAGCCAATTCCTTGAGAGAGAATCGCACCTAGCCCCGCTGAACTTTTTACGGTTCCAGAGAATAAGGTTCCTGATTCCGTAATTCCTAAATGCAGAGGATAACGGAACGCGGCTGCCGCTTTTTGGTAAGCTTCGATTGCCAAGCGCACATCCGATGCCTTTAAAGATACAATAATATCTTGGAAGTCCAGATCTTCTAAAATTCCAATATGGTATAGGGCGCTTTCAACCATACCTTCAGCGGTTGGATAGCCATATTTATCTAGGATTCGCTTCTCCAAAGATCCTGCATTTACTCCAATTCGAATTGGAATACCACGTTCTTTAGCCGCTTTTACAACTGCCTCTACTTTTTCACGGCGACCAATATTCCCTGGATTAATACGAATTTTATCAATTCCACCTTCGATAGCTTTTAAGGCAAGTTTGTAATCAAAATGGATATCCGCTACAAGAGGGACGGTGATTTGCTTTTTAATCTCTTTAATCGCGTCAGCTGCACGTTGATCGGGTACAGCCACACGAACAATTTGACATCCAGCTTCAGCAAGACGGTTAATTTCAGCTACTACTTTTGGGACATCATGTGTTTTGCTAGTGGTCATACTTTGAATAACAACTTGATCATTTCCACCAATTTGTATATTTCCAACCTTTACGGCTCTTGTTTCCGAACGATGATACACGATGTATTCGCTCCTTTTTATCAGGCTTTCCTAGAGAGTATATCATAGCTGTCAAACAAAAAAGGAGCCAAATAGCCCCCGATAAATGGATAACTTTTTACAATTTAGGATGTCTCGGACCTTCCGTTGGCTTTTGTGACCGATGACGTCGTTCTAACTGTTTCTCTACAAAGAGCTTGGTTCCAATCGGGACGATCCCAAACCACTTTTCTAGCCAAGGCTCTTTTCGCTCTAATCGCTGTGCTTTTCGTTCGGTTCGCGGAGTTTCCATAAACCACAACATCTGCTTCATCATATAGGTAATCCAATCTCTAAATGACAAACTTCATCACCTCATCCCTAGCATGACCTCCCAATGGGTCATTTAAACAGGGAGCTGATGCCAATGGGAGAGGATTTCGGCTGTGATCGCTTCTGGTGAACAGGCATCTGTCTGAATCGAATAGTCCGCAACGGATTCATAAAGGCTCTTTCTTTCACTCCATATCCGGCGAATTTTTTCTGCTTTATCTCCTTGTATGAGGGGTCTGTTTCTATCTTGCTCCAACCGCTGAATGAGCGTCTCTACATCGGCTGTTAAATGAAACACTACTCCATTTTCTTTCTGCATCCATTCCCTATTCTCGCGCCGAAGTATGACACCTCCGCCTGTAATAAGAATGTGGGACTGAGATTGTTCTAAAAAATGTTTTAACGCTTTCGATTCTAATTCGCGAAAATAAGACTCGCCAAACTCCTCAAAGATACTGGGAATGGTTTGCTGTTCTTTCTCCTCAATCCATTGATCAAGATCAATCGCTGGATACTGAAGATACTGGATAAGATGTTGACCAATGGTACTTTTTCCTGTTCCCATCATCCCCATTAAGATTAAATGCTTTTTATGTACACTCATGCTGTTCGCTTCTTTCTTCATAAGATTACTTCTCATCTCTTACTTCTTTGATTTTCTTACCTGTTTCCAGATTAATCTGGACAGATATCGTTTGTCGAACCCCTAATTTACCTGTCGCTCTGGCTTGTAAGATTCCCGATCGATCCCGCTCTGAATCTGATTCTAAGTTGGGCAATAAGGTTACCTGTATCGCTTGGTCTATACTTGGTTCTTGCCAACTCCATTTGGAATCCTCATCTGAGCGCTCCTTCCAATTGGCCAGCACTTTATCAATCGCTCCAGCCGCCGCATATCTTGCCTTCACTCTCTCTGAATCCAAAAAGTCCGCTTGTTGAATGGCTACTGTTTGCGAGATATATGCATGAACAAATTGAAATACAAGCCAAATGACCATCATCACAATGGGAATCATAAAACCTTGTTCTAACTCTCTCTTATTTCTTAGCATATAGTAACATCTCCATAAATCGAGACTGTTTTTTTGAATTCGAAGCAAAATGAACGGACATTCGAACTCCTTTCCCTTCACGTACCCAGTTGCATTTTTCAATTTGAGTCGCAATGATCATAGTACCCTGAAAGGTGGAATCATCCTGTTTTTTGATGCTCCGAATAAGGTGATTATTTTGACAACGAATCTGAATCTCATCTCCATTTGACTGTTTGGCAATCAAATTATTTTTATTTATTTGTAAAGTGCTAACTCCTCGTAATTCTTGGTCAATGTACTGATGAATAGCTTGTCGCTCTCTCATTAGCAGCTGATGTTGCTGTTGACTCTCTCCTTTTGTCTCAGCAAAATGGAGTACGATAAATAGAACAGGGAGAATAATCCCAATGATGATCAGCGTAAAAATGGTTTCCACGTAGGTGAACCCTGATTGGGAAGCTACAAACCTTCTATAAATCGATACGTATGGAGAGTGTAATCTGCTTTTTTGGAGCTTGTTGGAGATGGTGTCCACTCAACCTTCACCTCCAACACGAGAAGATGATCTGACTCTTGCTTCACCGAAGTATGAAGGCTAAATTCCTGCTTTGGTTGATTAGGACTATGAATCTGTTCTACTTGATGCCCAGGCTTTAATTTAGAAATAGGTCTAGCCAAGACATTTTCCATTTGATTTTGTGCTAGTTCCCTCGCATCCTCCTGAAGTTGCACTCTGGTCTCATTAAAAGCTTCACTTCGAAAAATGGGAACAACGAATCCAATTACGCTACACAAAATAGTACACGCGATAATCGTTTCGATAAAAGAGAAGCCTGATTCTTTCATCTGTGTTCCTCCATAATGACTCGACCTGATCCTACTTGCACCTTCCAAGTAGCTTGATATCCACTCTCACAGTCTAAAGTAAGCGTTCCCCCGACAGCTTGTCCCGTCTGTCTAAAGACTACTTCATTTTTAGGAAGACGATGGGTGAATTTACACTGCTTCGGGATCGCAAGTTCCTTCCTTAAACCATTCGACTCGGGCTGTTGTAATTGAATCTGATTAGGTAACACAAGAACCCGCCAATTTTTTTCTTGGCTAACAGCTAACGAATGAGCTAGGCTGAAGATTTCTCGTACTTCCACGCCAAATTGTTGCTCTACCTTATTTTGACTCGTAGTGGAAAACGACGGAAGAGCCAAGGTACAAAATAACGATAGTAGAAACAAAACAAAAACCGTTTCCATCAAAGTAAAACCCGATTCGTTTCTTACCTGCTCTCTCCTCATTTTTGACAAAACACCCGCTTCTCAAGTGGTAAATCAGGCGAAATGGTATACGTTCCCTTCCCGTCTGGACAAGTAGGGGCCGCGTGAAGATATCCATCTTTTACTAAGACTTGGACATTTTTCGGATAAACGCCATTCTCTAAGTAATACTGCTCTGCTTGAGTTAAGATCATTCTCCGATTTGCTAGGTCGGCTTTTTTCTTCGCCGACTCACCAGCAGCCCTTAAATTAGGAATCGCAATAGCTAAAATAATCCCAATCACAAACAACACGACTAGCATCTCAACCAGCGTAAACCCTGATTCTCTTGGGTATGACTTCATACCAGCCAACCTCTTTCTTCTATAAGCTCTGCACCATCTGTAGCATAGGAAGAAATAGTGCCCATACAGCCAGTGCTAATAAAAAACCAAGACATGAGATTAAGATGGGTTCAAGTAATTTGGTAAACCGCTCGATTTGTTGTTTCATTGTTGCTTCTACCATGCCTGCCAGAGATTGAAGGGTCTGATCTAATTTTCCTGTCCGCTCCGCAATCGCAATATATTGGGCAAAAGTTGGAATCGTGTACTGATTTAGATACTCCTCACATGCTCGTTCCAGCGTCTTCCCTTCTAAAAGGGCATCTCTTACAAATCCGATTCGCACCGCGATAATCCTCCATGGAGCACGAAGGTGTAAGCATTCGATTGCTTGAAGAAGCGGGACTCCAGAATGTAAGAGCGAGCCTAGTTGGAGTGCCAAATAATGTGTCACGCGAAACTTCATCCAAGATCGAAGACCGATCACTCGAAAACTCAAGCGCTCCCCATATGATTGCATTTGTTTAGGGCTTCGCATCACTAGATATATAAGGAGGCCAATCAGTATGAGTAACCCAATCCCGATGATCGGAAGGACAACCCCTGCTATATCTGTAAAAATAAATAACACCTTCGTTAACCAAGGTAAATCAAGACCCATCGTCATATACAATTCCTCAAAACGTGGCAGAACGGTGCTAAGTAAAAAAATGAAGGAAGCGATTACTAAAACCAACACGATAGCTGGATAGGTACACGCTTGTCTGATTTCTTGGGTAATCTTCGCCTGCGTCTGATAAAACTGTTCACACTGCTTAAGACCTCGTTCATAATCTCCATATTGCTCTGCGGCTGCTACTAGTGAAACCATGAACGGGGGCAATTTGCTTTTTTGTAGTGCTTTTGAAAAGGATGAACCTTGTTCCAAATGGTTCATGACGGATCGACCTACACTAGGAGATAGTACTTTTTGCTGAATTAATAATTCGATGCTCGTTACAAGGGGAACACCGCAATTTAATAAATGCCGTAGTTGACCGCTAAATTGAGCCAGTTGATTGAAGGTCCAACCCATAGGATAACACTCCCTTACCCGCCTTCATTTATCTAATAAGTCTAATAATTAAACCGATATTAACAATGTAGCATCAAACTAGATAGAGAGTTATTCGGTTTATTTAGACAGATTCCTCCCTTTAGCAGAAAAAATTTGTATTTATTTCCATATTTATGTCGTATTCAATCAAAAAAAAGAGAGGCAATCCATCATTGCGCTCTCTATGAATCTAGTTACAAAGATTCGCCTCATATCTTTCGCCCCATATCTACTGTGGTATTCTGTTCGTTGATTGAAGGTCAAGTTGTACCTCGGCCACATCATTCATCACCCGCAACATCTCATCATAGGTGGTAATTCCGCTTGATACTTTTCGACGAAATCCTTCTGGCAAGAAACGAATGCCCTTTTGGCGAAAATGATTCCGGTATCGTTGAATGGTACGACTCTCAATAATAAGCCGACGAAAATCATCATCTACTTCTAGCACTTCAAATACGCCTGTACGTCCGTAGTAACCTGTATGATGGCACTCCTGACAACCGCTAGCTTGGCAATACAGACAGCCTTTTCGAATTAAACGCTGTGCAACCACACCCGACAATGCATTGGCAACACGATACGGCTCGATACCCATATCCATCAAACGCACCACAGCTCCAATCGCATCCGATGTATGGAGGGTGGTCAAAACTAAATGCCCCGTCAATGCTGCCCGAATCGCAATTTCGGCAGTCTCTAAATCGCGAATTTCACCAATCATAATGACATCTGGGTCCTGACGAAGGATCGCTCGTAACCCCACACTAAAATTCATCCCTGCTTTTGGATGGACTTGTACTTGATTGATTCCGGGGATCTGTACTTCTACAGGATCTTCTAAGGTGATCACATTTCTGGCAGAGTCGTTTAAGCATTGCAACATGGCATATAAGGAAGTACTTTTGCCCGATCCAGTGGGTCCTGTCACGATAACCAGACCCGTATATCGTTGTAAAATCTGTTCCAACCGACCTAATTCTTCTGGATCCATTCCTAAGTGATGAAGTTGAATCAATTCCTTTTTTGTTTGTAAGAGACGTAAAACGGCCTTCTCTCCGTATAAAGTGGGTAACAAGGAAACACGCACCTCTGCGGCCATCTCATCTAAATGAATCGTCATAGCCCCATCTTGCGGCAAGCGACGCTCTCCTAGGTCTAGTTGGCTCATTACTTTTATCCTCGATAGCAGAGCTGGTGCATGTTCAACCGGAACACGATGAGTCTCCAGCAAGAAACCATCTACCCTTTGTCTGACACACATAAAGTCTGGAAATGGCTCTAAGTGGATATCACTTGATCTTCGCCTCACTGCATCTCCCAATAGCTCAGTTAAAAACTGGACAACATCCATGTAAGTCCCTCTTTACATTTATTATTTTCAATAATTTTTGATTTTTTCGACCTCCTTCCCCTAAATTCCTCCTTTCTTAGGTAGATAAGGAAAAATAAGAATCCACATTCAGGATCGATGCCGTTCCTGAATGTGGATTCTTATTACACCATTCTTCTATTATGATTCCCCATAACTTTTTTCAATAAAATGCCCACCAACACAACGATGACAGCTAATGCAATCGGAATCAGAAATTTTAAGCTCTCTAACCCCTGCACGAAGTATTTAGCAATTAACTTGTCTCCCACGATAAGGCCACCGGCAGTATACCCTAAAATAGCCGATCCCACATAGGTGAGCCATGGCAAATGGTTCATGACCTTTGCAATCAATCGACTCCCCCACATAATAATTGGAATACTAAGAGCTAGTCCAAATAGAACCAAATAAATATTTCCATGAGCAACGCCCGCAACCGCTAAAACATTATCTAAACTCATCACTACATCTGCAATCACGATCGTCTTAATCGCACCTCGCAGATCTTGATGACTTTCAACATGTGTTCCTTCGCCATTATCCTCTACCAGTAACTTTACCGCGATCCAAAGTAACAACAGGCCACCAATTGACATCAGGAACGGGATATTTAGTACATATGCAGCAATCGCTGTTAACGTGGCACGTAGAACAATAGCAGTACCTGCTCCAAATAAGATTGCTTTCTTCTGCTTATCTTCAGGCAGGTTTCTCGCAACCATCCCGATCACAACAGCATTATCACCACTTAAAATTAGGTCTAAAACGATAATATTAAAAAACGAAAGCCAAAACTGCGTGTCCATCATTTAACCTCCTCTCTAGATTGTTTCTCTCTCCACTTTACCACGAAATAGTTTACTTACTGAAATAAATGTATACCCCATCCTAGAAGAAAGACACCTCTTCCTCTTTTTGCGGAAAGAAATCGATCACCTCAACACCCTCTACCGCCTCTTGGACAAGTTGTTCTACATTTAACTTGGTCTCTAGGCGTTCACATACTTCTACATCCGGCCTTGTTTTAGGTGCTTTCGGGGTGAAAATGGTACAACAATCTTCATACGGTAAAATAGATGTCTCATACGTATCAATTTCTTTAGAGATATCAATGATCTCCGTTTTGTCCCATCCAACCACAGGACGTAAAATAGGCATATGGGTTACCGCATTAATAGCAGTCATGCTTTCTAGCGTTTGACTCGCAACTTGTCCCAAGCTCTCACCCGTTACTAATGCAAGCGCGCTATTCTTCTTTGCTACTGCTTCCGCAATCCGCAACATAAAGCGTCTCATAATGGTAATCGTATATGATTCATAGCAGTGCTTATTAATCTCCGTTTGAATCTCCGTAAACGGAACGACATGGAGACGGATTTTCCCACCAAATCGGGTGAGCTGCTGCGCCAAGTCCATTACTTTTTGCTTCGCTCGCTCACTCGTGAAGGGATAACTATGAAAATGAATTGCATGAAGTTCCACGCCACGTTTTAAAGCCAGATACCCAGCAACAGGACTATCAATCCCTCCTGAAAGCAAGAGAAGAACTCGTCCACTCGTTCCAACAGGTAAGCCACCTAACCCAGGAATATCATTACCATATATATATGTATCCTCCATAGAACGTATCTCTACATGTACAAAAAGATCTGGGTTCCGAACATCCACTTTATAATGGGAATGGCTATTAGCCAGCAGATGCCCGCCTACTAACTGGTTCATCTCTTGCGATCCAATCGGGAAACGTTTATCTGCTCTCTTACACCCTACTTTAAACGTTTTTACTTGATCCCCTTGACTCTGCAACAGCCTCAGCGCCGCTTCTTTAATCACTTCTAGATCTGTTTGCACACGCATCGCCGGACTAAACCCAACGAGTCCAAATACATCTTTACATTCTTCGATAATGGGATCAGCTGGATTGTCACCCAGTTCGATAAAGAGTCTTCCAAAATGTTTACTTACCTTAATCCCAGCAAAATGTTCTAACTTCTGGCGAATATTACGTACCAAACGTTCCTCGAAGTCTTTCTTATTTTTTCCTTTTAGGGATAGCTCTCCATAACGGAGCAGAATACAATTCACATTCATTTTTTTCGCACCTTCATCACTTGTTGTAAATTTGGAACCACACGTTCCAAAGCTTCCACACAATCCATTATATCTTGTTGCTCTGTTTGATAACCCATGCTAACTCGAATCGAGCTTGTCGCAGCTTCGTCCGAAAGTCCCATCGCACTCAGTACTCGGCTTGCCTTTTCATTCTTAGATGAACAAGCTGATTTACTTGAGACCAATACATGTTCATTTTCCAAAGCATGGACTAGTACTTCTGACTTCATCCCCGGAAAAGATAGATTGATAATGTACGGAGCCCCACCTACTTGGGTCTGATCTCCATTCACGACAACATGGTCCAGCTTGTCCATTATGGCTTCAATGAATTGTTCTTTCCACGATTGAAACTGATTCATTCGTCTTGTTTGTTCTATTTTAGCTAAAATAGTCGCTTTCGCTAATCCAGCAATTCCAGGTACATTATGTGTTCCACTTCGCATGCCATTCTCTTGCCCGCCGCCTATGAATAAGGGCTTGATCACAACTTGCTTTCGCAGGTACAAAGCACCTACTCCTTTGGGACCATGTAGCTTATGAGCAGATAATGAAAGGGCATCAATCTTAGCCTTCCGAACGGATAACGGAATTTTTCCGTAGGATTGAACCGCATCTACATGAAAAAGCGCCTTTGGATACTGCGCTAAAATGGCACCAATCTCTTCAATCGGTTGCACCGTGCCCACTTCGTTATTTACATGCATCACCGATACCAGAATCGTCTCATTCGTCATCGCCTTTTCTACATCATGAAGGCGAATACGCCCCACCTCATCTACAGGTAAGTATGTAACACGAAAACCTTGTTCCTCTAGATAGGCAAACACTTCAAATACGGAAGGGTGCTCCACCATTGTGGTGATAATATGTTTCCCTCGGCCTTGGTATTGCTCCACTATACCGCGAATCGCCATATTATTGGCTTCTGTACCACCAGATGTAAAAAGAATCTCTTGCGGTGCTGCGTCTAGTGCCTCAGCCACCACTTTTCTAGCTTGTTCCACTAATCTTTCTGCTTTCACTCCCATATGATGCAAAGAGGAAGGATTTCCGTAACATTGCTCTATGACATCTGTTAACATCGTCAACACTTCTGGATGAACTGGAGTGGTTGCACTGTTATCTAGGTAAATCACGCGAGCACTCCCTTTACCTTAAAAATAGCTTCAAACATCATATCACAGTCATGTCTATTCGATAAGGTTTGTTTCTCTTAAGAGTATCCCACATTTTGAGATTCATCACTCAATAAAAAAGACAGGCAGATGCCTATCTGTGGGATCTTCTTGCCAATCATTAGCCAAATGGCAATCCGCTATTACGAATTTCGTTTTTCTTAGTGATGGGATCTGGTATCTTAGGAGACTGGTTTCCACTGCCCTTTTGGTATCCATGCCGCCAAGCAAATAATAAATGCTTTGCTAAGTTACTAAAGTTATCAGTCTTTTGATGGATATACATGTAAAGCTCTTTTTCTAGTGGATCCGCTATATCAAATGTAACCGTCAGCATTTTTTGTGATGAGCCAGAAGGGGCTGATTGACGACCATTATTCATAATGTAATCAGCGCCCTTCCCACTTCATAGTACCCACGAACATTGGCTGTTTGCGGATCACTCATAGCAAAAGCATATCGAAAATGAGACTGTATGTAAGGCTCTAGATGAAGAGCAACACCACCGATTAATAGAACCACATCGTCAGAGTTCCAACTTTTTGAGACATGAGCTGCAATCATATCAGCCATCTCTCTTGCATTCGATTCTCGAACCGTTTCCCAACCAACTGGTATCGTTCCCGATTCACGATCAATAAAAACCTTATCTTTAAACGTTACATAGTTCGTTGTTTTCGCGCCTACATCTACAATTCTCACCAAACCTGAGCGAGGTGCAGAAAAGAATGCTCCACCACCCTCAATCGTCGTATAGACTCGCTGTACATAAAATCGCTTCGTCTGTCCATTTACGGTTACCTCATGATGACCTTCTAACAGCTTACGAACTGATTCTCGCTCTTTTTCCGTATAGTTGCTGATGGGTAATCCCGTTACTAAATCAACCGTTCCCTGAGCTCCAGACAAATGAATGCCTGTCAAGGCAAGAAGAAGCGTTTCTTCTACTGCTTTGGTTTCTTGCATTGCTTGACGAGTAAACTCCCCTTCTCGTTCAGCCAGATTGCCTACAAACCAGTTCTTACCTTGATACTGAAGTTCTATATCACCTTCAAGCTCTTGGCGATAGTTACGCTTTCGCCAACCACTCACTTTACTAGGAAACATAAACGTGCGATTTTCGGTTCGTACTTTTACAAAGCTTCTACCGCAATCAATTGCTACTAACATCGCTATCCCCCTCCGTTTTCATGTATATGAAAGAGGGGCAAGCAATATGAGAAATTGATTTGCATTCTATCTACTCTTTTAGAGATGGCAGGATCCTAGCCCTCTTTTTTGTAGATATCGCTGATGATATTCTTCCGCACGATAAAATGGGGCAGCTGGAGTGATTTCCGTTACAATTGGATTTTTCCATTTACCGGATGCATCTAACTCCTCTTTCGAAGCTTTCGCCCATTCTTTTTGTTGATCGGAATGATAGAAGATTGCAGACCGATACTGGGATCCTACATCTGGGCCTTGGCGATTTAGTGTGGTCGGATTATGATTCTCCCAAAACACTTGTAAAAGGGTCTCATATGAAACCTCATTTGGGTCAAATTCGACTTCTATCACTTCCGCATGCCCAGTTTGATCTGCACAGACTTCTTGATAAGTCGGAGAAGTGGTCGACCCACCTGTATAGCCTACTGCGGTATGCTTTACTCCTGGAATCACACGGAACGCTTCCTCTACACCCCAGAAACACCCTGCTCCAAATGTTGCTTTTTCTAACTGTGACATTGCAAAAGCCTCCTATTCATACCCTCTGATGACTTCATCTAGCTTCCCTGTGTTTGGATCGATTACCAGTCCATGAACTGGTATATTGCTAGGAAAAAGTGGATGATTTCGGATCATGTTTACACTATGCATAACCCCTTCTTCCACTTTGCTACATCCACATAACCACTTCTCTACATCTACACCTTGGTCATAAACCGAATCAAGGTCTTCTTGCATGACCCCCATTTGCTTAATCCGATCTAATACCATACCTGATTCCAGGCCAATCATGCCACAATCATGGTGACCAATCACAAATACTTCTTCTACCGCTAGTAGGCTCACCCCTACCAAAATGCTTCTCATCACCGACCCATACGGACTACTGATCAGAGCACCAGCTGTTTTCACTACTTTCGCATCGCCATTTTGAAGATTCATCGCTTTAGGTAATAATTCTAACAATCGAGTATCCATGCACGTAACAACTAATATCTTATCTCCCGGATACTTCCCCGTTTGATAAGGAATATATTCTTTTCTGCGTACAAACTTATCATTATAGGCTAGAATTCCCTCTAACTTCCTCACCCTTATCACCTCTTATAAGACTGAAAGTTCACCTAAGAAAAAATGCTCGTCTTCATTATAACAAACTAGCTCCGCTAAGTACTCCAATATTTGGCTACTCAAAAGCCCGAATCATGATGTTTAGTCAACTGATCGCAGGGAATAGAGAAGCATATTCTCCAATTAGACAAAAAGAAAAGCTTGTCCCCGCTAATTTTTTTTAGATATACTAAAAAATAATATGAACATCTAGAAAAAAGGTAAGGAGCTGATTGACCCTATATGACAGCACGAAAAAAACTATGGCTAAACATTTTAGGATACTTCTTTTTAGTATTAGGAGTTATCGGTTGTGTCCTTCCTTTTTTACAAGGAATCCTCTTTATTTTAGTAGGCCTGAGCATATTATCTCAAACCTCGCCTTGGGCGGCACGCCTCTTAAATCGATTCCGCACAAAATACCCGAAAATTGCAGAGAAGACAGATGCCTTTCTTCTCAAATTATTTCCTAAAAAAAAAGGGACATCCAAGAACTAAAGAAGAGAAAAGACAAATCCTCAGACTGATCACAGTCTACCATAAGAGGGTTTGTTTTTTTATTTTACTCTTGCTACCCCAAGTCCATCTCCAATCGGGAATAAAATAGACTCCAATCGTGGATGAGACGATAAGATTTCATTTACCTTTCTTACTGCCGCAGGAGCAGGATTCATCGCATCTTTCTCATCAAAAATCCGTCCATTAAAAAAGAGGTTATCACAACAGAGAATCGCTCCTGAATCAGTCAATTGCAGGACTTTCTCAATATAAACAGGATAATTAATTTTATCGGCATCAATCACAATAAAGTCAAATTTCTCACTTTTACTGATTAACTGATCTAATGATTGGAGTGCATCTCCCACATAGATGGAGACTTGATCCAGCAAGCCGGCACGTAATAAGTTTTCACGAGCAAAGCCCGCATGTTCTTCTTTTAACTCTAAACTTACTACCTCTCCATCAGCACCCATTCCCCTTGTTAGCCAAATGGTACTATATCCGCCTAGTAGTCCAATCTCCAAAGCACGTTTCGCACCTGAAATTTTAGCCAAAAGGTAAATCGCCTTGCCTACTTCTGGTGGTACCGAAATAAGGGGCAATCCTTTCTCCACTAAGCCCGTAGTGACTGATTTTAATAGGTCATCTTCCTGTACGTATAACTCCTGAATATAAGTTTGTTCTACTTTCTTTTGATCCATGTTTCACTAATCTCCCTTGCTGCAACAAAATACAAAAATCCCACTGCACCAAGACTAGCACAATGGGACAACTCTTAGCTATATATCATCATAGGTAAAATAAGCGTAGTTAGTACCAAAACCAATGCACCAATACCAATTCCATACCATCCCAAACGGTCGTCATATCGCAGAGCTAGCACTCCTAATACAATCCCAATCGGCGCTAAAATAAATGGGATGATAAAAAAGGAAACGATTGAAATCAAAATAGACGCGATGCCCAATTTAGCAAGTGTCGGGGTACGCGAGCCTTTTGTCTCCTTAAATTCATCCGAGACTCTTTCAATTCGAGTACGTTCCGTCCGTCTCGAATAGCCTGGTGGTGAAATCCCTACCTCTTGTGCAATCTCGACATCATCATGTACCGAAAGGTTGGGCTTATTTTCTTGCTCAGATGATTGATCTGATCGTGATTGATTATTATTTTCAAAATGATCCATTCGTACATTCCTCCCTTTCGGTATTGTGTCCACATCCAAAAGGAACTATACGATGGCAAAAGGATCATTTTTTTATTATTCTCTCTTTAACGAAGCACTCTTTTTTCAAGCCTATCGATACGCGCTAACATTTCTCTAATAATCTCATCATATTCGGACAAATCAGGAACAGCAACCTGTTCCCTTCTCGAAGAGGTAGCTCCTCCTCCCTTGGAAAGCTCTCTCTTCAGCTGTTCATTTTCATGTAGGATTTCCTCATAATCACGAACAATAATATCCAAGAATTCATCTACTGCTTTTGCATCATAGCCACGAAGGACTGTTTTAAAATCTTTATTAATAATATCTGTAGGCGTGATCCGTTTCATCGTCTCCACTTCCTCCGTAAATTTGTATAGTACTTATTATAACGAAAACAAGCAAATCAACAATGTTGATATAAGAACAAATTAGAAATAATAAAAAAGACTAGGTCATGTGTCCTAGTCTCCGTTATTCTCACTCAGGGGAGAGAGAAAATCGCTGTACAACATTTTTTAACTGCTGATCGAAGTCATTCATTGGTTTGTTATCGCGGGCCTGTTCCGTTATATCAGTTATGGTTTTTACAAAGTCTGGTTGAACCGATAAATAAACGCTACGGATTTCGGATCTGGCTTGCTTCACTACATCCGTTACTTTCTTTCGGATCATCGGCGTCATCGTAAAATGAGTAAAATCTTGCTCCATATTTAATCCTACATACGCAGTGTCTCCCGTAATAAGCACCTTCGCATCCTTCACCTTTGGAAGATCTTGGATTTGCGCCTCAATCCTCTCATCCTGTTGAAATGCTGGATTCATCCCTTGATTCGTATTCTCAGGGGCTGATATTTTGATGGGATTATAGTTTGGATCGTTTAAGTGATTTGATTCTTTCCGAGAATAAACAGCACACCCTATCGTACTTGAGACCAAAACAACACTTAATAAAAATACTTTACTAACACGGGTCAGTTCCATCTTCATTCCTCCATTCATGATCCTTGCGCTTAGTATGAGCATGATGGAGGAACATCATGAGCAAATCAGGTGACAAACTTTGTGTTTGATTAGAAGATTTTGGTATAATCGTTTCTATATAGTTTTCATTAAAGGAGTCGTGAGTATGAAGCGAAGAAAGCCAGATTTTTGGCTTATATTGGTGATATTTCTGTTAGTCGGCTTTGGACTCATCATGGTTTTTAGCACAAGCTATTATAAAGGATTAGTTGACTATCAGAATTCATATTATTTCTTTCAAAAACAATTAATATTTACAGGCGTTGGATTTCTCGCCTTCTTCATTGCTATCAATATCCCTTACACCTTCTATCGAAAACACATTGGGAAATTTCTACTTCTCACGGTTCCTCTGCTTATTTCCGTCTTTTTTCTCGCTAAAGAGATTAATGGATCGCAGCGATGGCTCGTATTTGGACCGATCTCTGTCCAACCTTCTGAAATTGCGAAAATTGTTATGATTATCTACACCGCATCCATCATGGTTAAAAAACAAAGTGTCATGAATCAATTTTCAAAGGCGTTATTTCCCCCACTTGTTGTAATCGGGTTCATTTGTGGCTTACTACTAGCCCAACCACACTACAGTGGGATGATGATTGTTTTAACGACTTGTCTAGCGATTATTTTTTGCTCTGGAGCTAGGGTGCGACATCTATTTGGGATGTTTGCTACGATTATCCCTGTAGCACTAGGCGTTCTATTTATAAAGGACTATCGAATCGACCGGATTATAGCGATATGGGACCCATTTAAATATGCATTGAGTGAAGGAATGCAGACCGTATACTCGTTATATGCGATTGGCCCTGGTGGACTAACAGGCGCAGGATTAGGAAATAGTATCCAAAAGCTGGACTACCTACCAGAGGCACATACGGACTTTATCTTCTCGATCATCGCGGAAGAACTAGGCTTCGTTGGCGGGTTATTTATGATCCTCTTGTTCCTTACCTTAATCGTTCGGGGTATCTTAATCGCAGCAAGAGCACCTGATCAATTCGGCACATTACTGGGTGTAGGCATCGTCACATTAATTGGTATTGAAGCTGTTTTTAATCTAGGGGTAGTCACAGCGCTATTACCCGCCACCGGAATCCCACTTCCATTTATCAGCTATGGAGGCTCTGCACTTATTATTAAGCTGTTTGCCATGGGAATGCTACTAAACATTTCTCGTTATTCTCAACCCAAAAAAGCAAATACAAACACAGCCAAAGAAACACCTATAAACACATAAAAAAACTCTCCGAAAATGGAGAGCTTTTTTTATCGTGGTTCGATTACCGCCTCTACATCACCATATACAAAGCATTGACACGCTAAGCGATTTCCTTCAGCTAGGCCTTCGTCACCGAGATGGTGATATTCACGTTCGGTTGGCTCGCTCAAGTGATCGCTTCCACAGGTGATTTTCACATAACACTTCGCACAATTTCCTTTTGTACATTTAAAAGGAATGGGAATGGACTCCGAAATCGCTTCTAATAAAAAGTTACTTCCCTCTGTTGCTTCATATTGAAACAATGTACCTTCGGACGTAACTTGTACTTTTGGCATAATGTCTCCCCCAATGAAAAGCTCCATCACCTGTTGTGACAGAGCTTTTCTCTATTTTGTATGTATTGATTTTCTTTGATTTACACGATACAGATACCAAATCAGCCAAATAATGGCAATTGGAACGACGATAAAAAGAGCCTCTTGGCTATATTTGTGAAGGTAGTTAAAAGCGATTTCCCAGTTTTTTCCTAATATGTGTCCCATTCCGATAAAAGTGGCACACCAGACAACAGCACCTGAATAAGCAAATAAAGCAAAACGAGTAAAACGCATTCCAGAAATCCCAGCAAGGTACGCAGTTACATGTCTGACCCCTGGGATAAAATAGCCTACAAATAGTAACCAATTTCCATATTTACGAAACATAAGTTGAGCAAAAATTAATCGTCTTCTAGTGATAAAAATACGAGGTCCATATTTTTTTAGAAATGGATAGCCAAACCTTGAACCTAGTATATAACTAATGGTTATCCCAGAAGCTGACCCCGCTAAAGCGCTAAAAAAGGTAAGGTACAAGTTTAGCTTCCCTGTCGTGGTGAGATAGCCAAGAAATGTCATCATAATTTCGTCAGGCAACGGAAGCCCTACGATTCCAAGTACCAAAAACAAAAAAATACCTATGTATCCATAGTGTTGTAGTAGATCAACCAGTTGTTGTTCCATGAAAGCACTCCAATTTCTATAACATACAAGATAACTTACAGTTAACATAACACAATATCATTTCGCATTCCACTAAGGGGCAGAAAGAAACACCTTATACCTCTTTCTTTTCCGACAGATTTGTGACTAAAGTTATGCCATTTGCTTTCATGTGATAAAAGAAGACTAAGTCAAAGAAGTCGGCATTGTGGGCAAATGCGCCTATTTCATTGGCTACATCGATCGGTAGATCATACGTTCTTACATGGGAAATAGGGACGATTACCTCTACATTAGCATTCTGTTCATTAGCGAGTAGCCGAATCCCCATTGCATTTTGGTAAATACAAAGATCTGTGCAATCTCCTACGACCACAAATGTGCTTTTAGGATTTTGTGCGAAGATCTTCGTTACCGTTTCGTGAAAAGGGGTTCCCTCCTGATCTCCTCCAAATAGTCCATTTGTTGCGTTTTTATAATATGTTTGGGTTCCTAGTTGACCTTGATAGGGTCGAAGTTCATCTACGATCTCCGCTTCTGCCGTCCCACGTATACAGTGAGGGGCAAATGAACCAAATTCCACTGCCTGTTCTGGATGATCGTCATGGAGGAAGATTAGATTGGCTGCTGAGAGACCTCTGTCTAATAAGGAGTCAGTTAGTTGTTTGACGGGTTGTACCATTTCTCGGACCCTAGTACTTGATAGAAGGCCTATGTCGCAAAAACCTTTGATAATGTCTACATATACTACATACAGATTTTCTACTCCGCCCGCTTTAGCAAGAAGTTCATCAATGGTCCAAGCGGGGGATTGTTTTACATTTTCTTCCATGTAAGTGAGAAATTCAAGATGCGAGTTTGTGTTTGTCAAAGAAATGGCTCCTTTCTTGATTACAGCTATGAGACATACTTCATCATAACGATACCACTTTCTGAGACTGAGTAAACACATGGTTATGGTTGTAAGAAGAATAAAAATAATAAATCGCACATACACAAACAGACTCGAGACTACTATGAGTAGCTCAAGTCACTGTTTTGTTCTAGAGATAGTCAGTTAAGTTTTTCACCTGTTCCGTGTCTAAACGCTTTGTCACGGCGACAAGGAGGCGGATTAGGTCTTGGACATCTTTTTTACTCACCATAGACGCGTGGCTATGTATGTAGCGAGAAGCCACTCCGATAGATAAGGAAGGCAAGCCGCGTTTATAGAGATGGAATCTTCCTGCATCGGTCCCTCCACCTAACATGGTATCTACTTGATAGGGGATCCCTTCTTTTTCAGCTGTTTCGATCACAAGGTCTCGGAGCCGTATGTTAGGAATCATGGAAGCATCTAAAAAAGTAATAAGAGGACCTTTGCCAATTTTCGCTTTAGTTAAGCTCTCCATACCGGGACCATCCTGGGCAATCCCTACATCAATAGCAAATGCCACATCTGGCTCTAAGGCAAAAGGTGCTGTGGTGGCACCTCGTAGTCCCACTTCTTCCTGAACAGTCGCTCCAGCTAATATGGTATTTGGATGAGATTCTTGCTCCATCTGTCGCAAAACTTCCAAAGCAACGTAACAACCCATCCGATTATCCAATGCTTTCGCTAAAATGGTATCGTCGTCGGGAAGGATTTCAAATGGGCAGATTGGAATAATGGGATCTCCTATCTTAATTCCCCATTCTTTTAGTTGCTCGTCACTATGAGCTCCCACATCGATAAACATTTCGCGCATCGGATATACTTTATTTCGTTCTTCTGGTGTTAGGACATGAGGCGCTTTCGATCCAATGACACCCGTAAAGGTTCGATTTTCTGTGACGATCTGTACACGTTGGGCTAGTAGAACTTGACTCCACCAGCCACCTAGCGGAACAAACCGCAAGTAACCACTACTTGTAATCTCAGATACCATAAACCCAACTTCATCTAGATGGCCAGCTAATAAGATTCGTGGTCCACCAGAAGAACCCTGTTTTTCACCAAATATACTTCCTGTATTATCTGTCTTAATTTCCATCTTCGAATTCATCTGACGTAGCTCGCGTTCCATAATCCGCCGTACTTCCTGCTCGTATCCAGAAACACCTCGTGCTTCGGTCAGTTCTTTTAATAGATCCATCATTTGTACATTCTCCTTTGGTTCCAATGTCACTAGTAGTAGAGTGTGTCCAACTAGTGTGAGATATACAAAAGAAGATAAAAGCATAACGTGAAACGCGAAAAAACGGCTCAGGGAGAATCCCTAAACCGTTTTTGTAACCGTCCCCTATCAATGGGGTTCAATTATATAAGTTTACAAGCTTATACGGAAAGCAAACAATAAGCCGAGTTCTGTTCTCCTAGTGGTAATCGATGGCTTGTAACATCTCCCACTGTTGGAGTGACAATCATCTGTCTAGGCCTACCATCGCTAGTAGGCTCAAGCGACCTACCCGAAATCACTGCGGGCAACAGCTACACTTGCGTGTTGATCTCCTATCAGGTCTTGCTCCAGATGGGGTTTACCTAGCCAACATGTCTCCATGTTGCTGGTGCGCTCTTACCGCACCGTTGCATCCTTGCCTGTGAGGATATACCTCCATCGGCGGTCTAACATTTCTGTGGCACTAGCCTTAGGGTTGCCCCCACCAGCCGTTAACTGGCATCTTGCCCTGCGGAGCTCGGACTTTCCTCCCGTGGGACCTTGCGGTACTCCACCAGCGATTGTCCTGTTTACTTTCCTAAGAACAACACTTAATTATACATTCATTTCTTCCAATTATGCAAGAGATCTTTCTGATCCTCTACTGAAAAGAAAATGGGTTTGTATCCGTTTGTGAAAGTTGAATACGAATCCGGTCTTTAAAAGTATCTTGCAATCGATCTACTACGCGTTGCATCGTGATGTATTCGATATGATGCCCTGGATCAACCAATGTAATTCCTTCTACGAGCGCATCTTGTGCAGTATGAAAATCAATGTCACCTGTTAGATAAAGATCAGCCCCTTGCGAAGCAGCATCTCTCATATAACGAGAGCCTGCTCCACCTAGCAAGGCTACTTTTTCGATCATGCGATTGGGATCGCCTACAAACCGTAAATGAGGGACATGGTACACTCTTTTTACCAATTCAATAAACGCTTGTAGTGTCATTTGTTCAGGCAAAGACCCTATCTTCCCCATCCCAATCAGGTTTCCTGGTGAATCAAGAGTATACAAATCGTACGCTACTTCTTCATACGGATGCGCACTATGCATCGCAGACAGGATTGTGCGTTGTTTACTCTCTGGAAAAATGGTTTCTAAACGAACTTCAGCTACTCGTTCTAAAACACCTTCTTCGCCGATATATGGTGTAGCACCACTTCGTGGAAGGAATGTCCCTGTTCCTGTTGTTTGAAACGAACAGTGACTATAATTCCCCACACAGCCTGCTCCCGCCTCACCTAAAGCATGTTCCACTTCTCCTATATGTGACTCTGGGACAAAGACAACTAATTTCTTAAGCTGGTCTTGTTTATGATGGACAAACGTCCGGCATCCTTGTAGCCCTAATTTCTCGGCCAGAACCGTATTCACACCCTCTTCCGCAGCATCCAGGTTCGTGTGCGCAATATATACTTGGATATCATGCTTCAGACATTTTTGTAGTAAACGTCCTGCTGGAGAGTCTGTGCGAATTTGTTTCATCGGTTGATAGATTATGGCATGATGCCCCACGATCCAATTGGCTCCGTGCTTGATCGCCTCATCAACTACCTCTTCCGTTACATCAAGCGTAACTAAGACACCCTCAACCTCAGCATCAATCGATCCAACTTGTAAACCGATGCGATCATTTTCTACCGCTAACGTAGGACTTGCAAACGCCTCCATCCACCCAATTAGCTCTGCTCCTCGGATAGCCATCTCATCACCTGCTCCCATATTTCCATCTCTTTTTCTAGCTTCCCGCGACGCTCAGTCGCTTGCTGGGACTGTCCATGTGACAATTGTCCGTAAACCTTTTTCATCTGCGCTAACTCTTCCCGCATCTTCGCTAGCAAAAGAGGATCCCGATTTCGCCATAAAAACGGACCAATTCGTTCTAAGATGAGCCGTGGAATCGGTTGATTTTCGTATATATCTTCGGTCCCTCGCTCTGCAACGATCATCTCATAGTATATCTCTGCATCGTATATGATCTCTTCATGAACTAGCTTCCATTGATTCGCAACTAGCCACTGCCTGACTCGATGTCCTCCAATGTTCGGCTGTAAAACAAGTCTCTTAACAGAGGTCAGCTTTGTTTTTCCTGCCTCCAAGATAGAGGTAATCAAAGCTCCCCCCATCCCTGCAATCACAACTTGATCCACTTCCTCATCTTGTAACACAAACAATCCATCGCCTAATCGCACATCGATTCGTTTACCTAAGCCATATGCTTGAATCCGCCCTGCTGCGTTTTCAAAAGGGCCTTTGTTCACTTCTCCTATAATCCCTTGCCCAAGAAGACCTTTCTGCGCAACTGCTAGCAAAAGCCAACCATGGTCCCCTCCTATATCCGCCACTCTACTCTGTGGGAGGATCCATGAAGCGATTTGCGCCAGTCGCTCGGAAAGATGAACTGGTTCACTCGTATGTAAATTTCCTGCTTCCACGTTGCCAAGTCACTCCTATTACACTTCGTCTGTTCTAGTATGAATGGATCTATTATAACTCAAGTAGTCAGATCGATGTACCTTTTCTAGGCGTTGTTCATATGAATACGTAAACAGGATTTTGAAAGGAGACGTTTTCATATGCCAACGTGTAATAATCTGTTCAATGTAAGGATTGTTGCAGTTAGTAGTACGGGCACCGTAAACCTTGGTAATTCGGTTCAAGTTAATCCTTGCAATAACTCCGTCAGTCTTGGGGGAGCTGATCCTGTAGGCGATTTCTCCGTAAATGCGAATAACGAACGGAGCTTATATATAGATCCTGACTTCGCTAGTCAATTAGGCCGTACATTTCTGTAGTCACCAAAAAATCTGCTTCATCACGAAGCAGATTCAGACCGCAGACAAAGTCTATTTTATAGACAAGGTTTGCGGTCTTTTTTGTCGAATTCTAATTATATAGAATCGACTACATGGAGGGATAGCT
>NZ_SLXV01000032.1 GCF_004341445.1 Baia soyae | reverse complement strand
GGGACACCTCTCTATGGTTTAGTGGGCACTTTACCATTTCGAAGAAAGGTGTCTTTCTCCTTTTTATCCCATTTTTTGGTTAATCAACACACCTGATAAAATATGATTTAACAATTATATACGATAATATTTTCTCATCTTGATTGATTTGAGGCATGAAAGTGAATTTTTCACCCTATATACAAAATATAATATCCATATTTGGAAAAGTCATGAATTCTTTACGAATGATAATGATAAATTTATGCAAATGAATGCATTTTCATGAATGGACAATATGGTTAAATATGAATCGTATACATATTGACCAAAACAGAAATGGATATAGGATGAAAAAGAATATACATTGATATACAAGCGTTGGTAACGCTTACAAAATGGAGGTAAGAGATTTTACAAAAAAAACCTGTATACAACGAATATAAATAAATATAAAATCATGCTAGTACTTATGAAATGACATAAATTTGACACTATCATTTATTTTGACAATACCATTTATAAAGGGGAATCGAACTATGTTGGAGACAACTCAGAACGGTCTCAAGCGTTCCATGAAAAGCCGTCACTTGTTTATGATTGCACTTGGTGGAGTATTGGGAACGGGTTTCTTTAATATGTCAGGTTATGCAATTCAAACAGCTGGTCCACTCGGATCCGTATTGGCTTACTTAATTGGCGGACTCATTATGTACTTTGTGATGTTATGTTTAGGTGAATTATCGGTAGCGATGCCAACAGCAGGCTCCTTTCAAGAGTATTCAACCCGGTTTATCGGTCCATCGCATGGCTTCGTTGTAGGCTGGCTCTATTGGTTAGGTTGGGCGGCAACAGTAGCTCTAGAGCTTGTTATGATTGGTGGAGCTATGCAGCGTTGGTTCCCGGATATTCATATAGTAGTCTGGTCTATTTTATTTGGATCTGTGATGTTTTTAGTAAATGCATTTTCCGGACGTAGTTTTGCTGAAGCAGAATTTTGGTTTGCTAGTATTAAGATTTCTGCGGTGGTATTGTTTATCCTCATTGGTGGAGCGGCTATGTTTGGCTTCATCGATATTAAAAGCGCAAGCTCAGCCCCACTGTTTTCTAACTTTACAAAAGATGGACTTTTCCCAACGGGCATCAGCTCTATTTTTGTTACGATGCTCGCGGTAAACTTCGCTTTCCAAGGGACGGAATTAATCGGGGTCGCAGCAGGGGAATCGAAAGATCCAGAACGTGTAATTCCACGCGCAATTCGTCAGACCGTATGGCGCACAATCTTATTCTTTGGTCTTGCGATGACCGTACTAAATGCGATTGTACCTTTTAAACAAGCGGGTGTACTCGAAAGCCCATTTGTTTTCGCGCTCGAACAGATTGGTGTTCCATATGCCGCGGACATTATGAATGCGGTCGTATTAGTTGCTCTACTTTCCGTAGCTAACTCGGGACTATACGCAGCAAGCCGTATGTTATATTCCTTATCGGGTAATAAAATGGCACCAAAAGCGTTTGGGAAAATTAATTCTTCGGGCGTACCATTTATTGCTTTGTTAATTAGTTTTGTAGTAGCGGCCCTATCTTTCCTAACATACTTCTTACCATCTGATAAAGTATACCAAGGCTTGATGAATATAGCGGGCATGACGGCTATTCTCTCTTGGATCATGATCTGTGCATCTCAATTTTTCTTCCGTCGCAAATATCTTGCACAAGGTGGAAAAGTAGAAGATTTAAAATACCGTACACCTTGGTATCCATTTGTTCCAATCTTTGGCTTCATTTGTTGCGTAGCGGTATTTGTAAGTAACTGGTTTGATGAGGCTACCAAGATCTATGTGCAATATGGTGTGCCTGCTGTGCTAGTGATGTACCTCGTTTACTTCTTGTTTATGAGAAAGAATGGTGGGGAAATCAAGAAGCAGAAAGCGGATTTCATGTCGATTATCAATACAAAGAGAAAAGAAAAGGCTTAATCAAATACGAACAAATATATTTATGAATAACAAGGGGTTTCCATTAGGAGGCTCCTTTTTTATGTTTGTGATTAGGTTTCATTGGAGAAGATTGAGATGAAGAGATTCCATTAGGAGGATGAATGGCATGAGAAAGAAGTGGGCAATTGGTTTTCTAGCTTTCGCTTTATCCTTATCGCTTACAGCAAATGTGTTTGCATCTACAACCTTTGTTGGAGATACACATCATGGTCCTTGGTATTCTGATAATCCAGAGAATCAGGGAGCGTTTGGACCTATGGGTACCTCCTACTCAAAGCTACGTTGGAATATCTATAAAAATGACCCTAGTAGTTCTGGGGGTCTATGCATGAAGGTACAGCAGCAAAAAAAAGGTGTTTGGTATGATACAAAGGATAAAAAATGTGGGGCAAACATTACGATTACCCATCGAGCGTACCAAGATACCCAATACAGGATTAAAGTAACTCCTTCTTTTGGAGGGGCTCAATTCCAAGGTTCTGTAGAAGAGGTTAGGTAGTTTAAGAGAAACCAATCCTTCCGTGATATGATGAATAGTGTTGGCTATGCCGAAGTGAGGGGCCTCCATATGAGAGGCTCCTTCTTTACGTAGAGGAGAGGTTAATGGATGAGCGAGTCACAGGTGGTTATAGGGATTCCTGGTAGATGGGAAGATAGATCTGCGTTAGTTAAAGCAGTAGGAACTTTTTCTCTGTTGACATTCCTTTCTACCGTCCGTATACTATTAGTTAGCCAAGGAAACTAATTGCAGAAGGGGTATTTTTTGTGGAAGAACATTCTATTACGATTCCTCCTAACGCGCGAGCCCGTCTAGGAGAAGTGCTATTACAGATATCGGATGATATTCTAGATGCGGTAAATGCTACGCTGAAAGAGTTCCAGATTTCCGAGAGCAAATTTGCTCTACTCATGCTACTATTCAATACAAGAGTAGAACAGCCATTACAGCCGTCCGAAATCGCAGATTATCTAGGAATCAGGCGAGCATCTGTAACCAAGCAGTTAATTTGGTTAGAAGAACACCAATTGATTACAAGAACTATCATTCCTGAGGATCAAAGAAGGGTTCATGTCACGATAACCGAAGAAGGATTTCGTCTTCTAAATCTCGCTTTACCTCACTACTGGCAGACCTGTGCGGATCTCACAAACAAATTAACAGAAGAAGAGACCGCTCGCTTGCTGGAGTTGCTAACAAAAATGGATATATAATTTTTTTTACCCTATTAGTTAGCTTGACTAATTAAATATCAAAAAGGTGGAATCTATATGAAAAAGTCAGGAAACACAATCCTCATTACAGGTGGAGGTTCTGGAATAGGGTTGGCTTTTGCAGAACGCTTTATAAAGGCAGGGAATCGAGTATTGATTTGCGGCAGACGTGAAAGCGCTCTGCAAAAGGCGAAAGAACAATTCCCAAGCCTCATTACGTATACATGCGATTTGACAATCGAATCTGAGTGTATCGCGCTGTTTGATTGGGTGATCGACAATCATCCAGAGGTAAATGTACTAGTCAACAATGCAGGAATCCTGCAACGTTTCAACGTGTTGACAGCAGATGTGAAGGATAATTGGAGCTACTTCAATCAAGAAATGATAGCAAACCTAGAAGCGCCGATCCATCTGACGATGTTATTTGCACCATTTTTTGCTAAAAAAGAAGAGGCGACGATTATAAATGTGTCGTCTGGGCTAGCATTTACCCCGCTTGCCGTTACTCCGATCTATTCAGCCACAAAAGCGGCAATTCATTCCTTTACGATGAGCCTAAGGCACCAGCTTTCCGATACATCCGTAGAAGTGATTGAAGTCGTTCCGCCAGCAGTAGCTACGGATTTGGGAGGAGGATCATGGTTACGTACACAAGTAGAAAAGTTAGATGACTTTGCAGATGGTATCTTCAAAGGGTTGGAGGAAGGTAAAACGGAAATTGGATACAGTACTTCCGCAGCCCGCTTGCGTATGTCACGAGATCAAGTGGACGAGTATGTAGATAAAATGTACAACGCGATGAAAGATTCTATTGCATAGCGATAACAAAGACGGATCCATTGCTAAATATGCAATTTAATGTAGTATATGGATCATTTTATTCGTTGTACTATTAGGCTTATGTTTATAAAAAGGAGCCAAGATGAAATGAAATCAAAACGCTTTATTGCAGGAATGATCGCTTGTAGTGCCATGTTAACAGGTGCAGAACTAGCTCTTCCTTCCTTTACACATGCAGCAGACCATACGACCCCGGTATCTTCTTCACAATCTTCCACTCCAAAATACACCGTTGTAGGGAATGCAATAACAGAGAACTATACTCTGGATAAATTTAGTGACCATTTCGCTCAATTTACTGCTACACATTCATCTATGGTACGGATCAGGATTACAACAAGCCAAGTAGACTCTAGCAAAAAAAGCTTTTCCTCTACTTGGGGTTTCATGAGAGTGGATGATACAGTTGCGACTGATAAATTCCTAGTTCCAGTTGCTGCGGATCGTAACATAAAAAATGGAGAAACAATCGAATTTTTTGCCAGAGTACTACCAGGTAAGCTATACGTGTTCAATGCCCTCAATTGGACAGGCGACCAACTAAATGGAATAAAACCCACCCCAATTACCGGCACCATTACGATCGACTATATAAAAAATGAAGGCAGTAATGGTGTGCAATAGTCAAAGAAGCTATTTTAAACTTGAGTTGCATTATGTGCTTACGTTTGCGAAGGTGTAAAAAGAGCCTGATTCTTCCACCGTGTAGATAGGGAAGAATCAGGCTTTTAGTATCTAGAAGAATAGTTAAATAGCGGAAACATTTACAGCTGAGGGGCCTTTGATACCATCCTCAATGTCAAATTCCACTCTTTGCCCTTCTGCAAGGGTTTTAAATCCATTACTGACTATGGCAGAAAAATGAACAAATACATCTTTGCTACCATCCTCAGGTGTAATAAAGCCAAAACCTTTTGATTCATTAAACCATTTTACTGATCCTTTTAGCTTAGACATATGTATATGGCTCCTATATCTCAAATTATTATTCGCAATATTATATTATCATGATTACTTTAAGATGTTAACTATTAGCTACTCTTATGTTTGTGAAAGTGTAAAAAGAGCGTGATCTTCCACTTGTAGATAGGGAAGAATCACGCTCTTTATTTTTTGATCATCCATACACGTTGGGTTAATTGTATTTAGATACATCCAAACTTTTCTTCGAGTTCCCATCGTATAAGACAGCTGTCTTGGCTTTGATTTTCTCGCCGTTATAATCAAAGTCTTGATTAGAATAATTCACAATTACCTTCATATCTTCTCCAAACTCTGTACTTTGTACCAAACGGTCTTGGGATAAAGTTTGGAATCGAGTCATTGGCTTTGTAACCGCTTTTTTATGAAAATTAGACCACATGTTTGTATAGGACGTAATCATATCTTTGTTTTTGCTCCATACATTTCGATCCAGATGATAAAGCGGTGGAACATTATATAGCAATTCGCTAAGCATTCGGTTTCCAACTTCATCTTTTATTTTGAGGCTTCCCCATTCCCAATGATGGCTGGTAATAACCGAATCGTTATAGACTAATTTATACAAAGGAATTGAATACGCAGGATCGATGTAAATCGATCTATATTGTGATTTAATGGGTACTGATTTGCTATACCGTTCAGGAATAGAGCCATCTGGTGACCAGTATGCTCCTACATAATAGGGGCTTGTTTTATTTTCTCGCATGTCTGGATCGCCCCATTTGATGACAGGCGTTTCGATGCCGTGTGCATATGAAATGACACTACTAGCAAAGTCATTGCCGCCTTCCGAGCCAATCACCATTTTTTTGTCGTCTCGAATATAGCTCATTCTCTGCAATCTTGCGTTCATATCTTGTTCTTGTGTCGTAATGTGATTGGGCGAATAATCATCGAATACTTCACCTGTCGCATCACAATCGATAAACCAAGAGTTATAGGGAATGCCATTTTTTAAGATTCCTGCTACCCGTTGTTTTACACTCGGCAATGATAGAGTTGGATTCAGCTTTCTACCTTTCCCTAAAAATCCTTTTTCTTTCTCGCCATTTTTCTTTGTAATGGTTGCCTGTTCGTATAAGCTAGGATCTTCAAAAGAAGCTGTATTCCAATCCGCGCCTTTCTTCTCGTGGATCGAGTGGTAAGAGTCGTATGGACCCACTAGATATCCAGATTGATTCGCTTTTTGGACTAAGTCTGGGTTCATTAATCCATTTGCCCAATTGGGCAAGCCGATCCAAGCATTTTTTATTCCCGAGCGTTGCATATCTTGGATCATTTCGGTGTCCTTTTTTCCCCACTCTTTGATGTCATCGATAGAATCAGTTAAGACACTTTTTAGCAGCTTTTTATTCAATGCGTATAATTCTTGTTCGCTTAAGCTATTAATTCCGTTTTGGATAAGCTTCTTTGATTCGTCATCTAGATTCTGAAAAACATCTTTGTTATAAAGTTGCTCCAGTTTCAAGATGGTATTAAGTGAACGTACAATCGTATTTTTTTGAGATTGATCCATATAACTTTGGTTCTTTATTTGACTGATAGTTTTCATAAACTCAGTAGAACCATCTTGTGAGTACTGCTTTAATAGCTGTTCGATCCAAGAAACCAATGGATCCGTTAACTTTGTTTTTAACTTCGGCCAATTGATATTCTCTTTCGTGAAGGCCGAGTCATTCCATAGATAGAAATGCGGGGCTCCATACAGCTTTTCGATATTTGGGTTTTCTTTTGCCTTCTCTTGAAGTGTTTTAAACTGACCTAGCTCTTTGATGTAATTTTTATATACCTGTGCGATCTCTACAGGGTTGTTTTCTGTTACATATAAGCGAAAACCATACTCCTTCTTTGGATTAATAGAAGGGAATTCATGCATAAAACTAAATTTAATTTTATCATCGGTTTGGAAGCGGATCGTATCATTAAACATATTATCTGCGATATAGACCATCGAGTACTTCTTGTTATTTAGTGCAAAGAACCTCATTGAAAAACTAGATGAAAACTCCATTTCCTTCTCATCTTTGAGATACTCTTTCCAACTTGGATCATTGCTTGGAATATATTTTCCTTCACCCAGAGGCAACGTGTAGTGATCTGCACTCACTTTTGGCCACTCAAACTCTTTAGCCCCTGTGGATGTTAACTTTATATCAAGATAGTGATCTTTTTTCTCCACTTTGAAATCCATTTTACTATCTGGATAACTCCAAGAGATGGACTGGCCTGTCTTTTTTAGATTCGTCACTTTCTGCTTGGGCAGAGGAAGTGATGCACTTTCCTTCACCCCATCTTTGTTGATAAAAATCTCGCCTGTTTCTGGATTTGCATCAAATCCAAAGTCCCGATATTGGAAGTTAAAAGGCTGATTGATCGTGGCGCTTACTGTGTTTTTTTTTGTGAAATAGATCATAACGCTTGTAATAACAAGTGAAAGGATCATCATAGGGATGATCAAACGTTTTATTTTCTTCATTTTGAATCTCCTCCAGTTGTTATCACTATAAAACTTCCATGTGACACCACTGTGACATACAGGAAAAAATCGATAACCATAACAAAGAGGACCTGATTCCCAAGATCATTTGGAAATCAAGTCCTCTATTCATGTTGTCTCAAGGGCTTTTGGGAAATAGATAGTAAACCGAATCGTCCCGTCTACTAGTTTGACCCCGTATTTTATTTGATGACGTTGTAAGATGGATTGCACAATGGCTAGTCCAAGCCCCGTGCCCGATTTATCCTTGTTGCGAGAGAATTCACCTACATAAAACGGCTCCCAAATTCGGGCGATATCCGTTGAATCTGGTAGATTTGTTTTATTTTCTATCGTGAAGAGGACATCATCATTTGCCTCCTCAAATCTAACTTGAATCGTGGGCCCTGCTGTATACTTGATCGCATTGCTTACTAGATTATTTACCACTTTCTCGATTTTGCTTGGATCTGCATATACTCGGATGGATGGATGGATTTCGGTCTGGATATCAAGATCTAGTTGTTTTAGTTGAATTTCAATTTGATGCTTCTCTAAACAAGAATGAACGAGTGAGATCAAGTGGAAATCTTTCTTTTTTAACTCTTCCCGCTCTACTCTTGAAAACGCTAGTAACTCATCAATCAAAGAGGATACGTTATCGATCTGCCTTACAATCGTTTGAAGATATGTACCATCGTCTAATCCATCTTGAATCCCGACAGAATATGCTTTCATTAAAGCCAGAGGAGTTTTTAGTTCGTGCGTAATATCAGACATAAATCGCTTTAGGTTTTGATTTTTCCTTTTTAAGTCATCGTGGGCTTTTTTGAGTTCATCACTCATTTTATTAATACTATCCGCTAATTCTTCGATTTCATCGTTGGTCTGGATGTTCACTTTTTTGAAGTCGAGACGAGAGATATCTTGTGAAATATCGGTTAATACCTTCAAAGGATTTGTAATTTTACGTGACCAGATCCAAACCAAAAAGAGAAGAATGGAGATGGCGAATCCAAAGGTGTAAATCATAAAGGTATTAATGACCTCAGCTGCTTCCCGAAAATGAACAATCGAAACCCCTACAACCATGATCAAATTGTCCTTCTCGATCAAGCTGGTTGAAAAACTTGATTTTAGCTTTCCTTGGTCATATAACACATACTGATTTTGTCCTTCTTTTACTTTCTGTAAGGTATCCTTGGTTATCCAGAATCTATTTAGATTGATTTTTTTCTTTGCTAGCTTTTCACGTAATCTCCAATTTAGATCATCTTCATTGTCTAAAATGGTTTCATAAACAATACTTACATTATATTTCTCTTCCAAGTCATGAATGAATTCATCCAAATTGGGAGTAGGGTTCGTCGTTTCCAGTTCGTGTACTACGGCTTGTAACTCTTTTCGAATCTGGTACCGATAGTATTGGGGGAGAAGGAAATAGTTCGTTAACATGGAAAGTGCGAAAAGGAAAATAATCGAAATCGAAATGGTGAGAGCTAGCTTGCTTCCGAGTTTATTCATCCACATTCTCCAAGCTATACCCTAAACCTCGATGCGTTTTAATGAGATTTGAGCCAATTTTTTCACGTAATCTTTTTATGTGTGTATCAACGGTTCGCTCGTCACCTATATAGTCGATGCCCCAGACGAGATCGAGTAGATCTTGTCTGGTTAAGATCTTTCCCTTATTTCTGAGAAAGCATCCAATTAGCTCCAGTTCTTTCTTCGTTGCTTGTAAATCTTGCTCCGATCTATACATTCTCTTTGCTTGGAAATCTACTTTTATATCTCCCAGATAGATGACTTTATCTTCGTTCATTAGTTTTTTTGCTCTCGTTAATAGGATTCCGGGATGAAATGGTTTCTTTATGTAATCGTCTGCTCCCATGTTTAATGCGAGCAATTCGTCTTCGTCTTCACTTTTGGAGGTTAGCATTAGAACCTTTACATTGCTTTGTTTCTTTATTTCTTTACATACGCTTAAACCGCTAACGTGCGGCATCATCCAATCTAAGACAACTAAGTCAATTTTGTTGTTGTAGAAAAGATCGAGTGCTTGTTCGCCATCTTCAGCGAGAAATACAGGATATCCTTCGCGTTCGAAGTAAGCTTTGAGGATTTTTAACATGTCCTTTTCGTCATCTACTATTAAAACGTTCATGGTTCCTCCGGTGAATGAAATTTGGTTTGTCTTCGCTTATTAGTATTATTCATAGTTTACTTCATTAATCGCTTAATGATTTATAATAGATGAAAGGAGAGTGTGAAATGTATAAGGCTATGACGACCAATCTGATGGTGGAAAGTGTAGAGGAAACATTGGCTTTTTATGAGGGGATCTTAGGGTTTTCGCTTGTTACATCCGTGCCAAATGATAATGGACAGTTGCAGTTTGCTATTCTACAGAAGGACAAGCTTAGTTTAATGATTCAACAACGAGCAAGCCTGACTCAAGAGTATCCAATTCTGGAGACGTCAAAAGTTCAGCCGTCGGTAAGCTTGTACATGGATGTAGATGATTTTGAACAGCTTTATATGGAGTTGAAGGAAAAGTGTCAGGTTCTCTATGAGCCTCATACGACTTTTTACGGAGCAACTGAGTTTGCGATTGCGGATAATAATGGGTATGTGCTTACCTTTGCAAAAGTGTAAAGAGAGGTTAGTTTTTCTGTCTCTAGGATTTAGTTTGGGGATTGAGGTTGCTCAGAGTGGGTGACCTTTTTTGTGTTGTTGGTGGATTGGAGAGTGGATATTGGAGGAAGACGGGGGCATGTATCTACCCACAGCTCAATAGTGAACCTGCGAGGATGTGGAAATGCAAGTCCGCTTCGTCCTTCTTCGCTTCGGGCAAGTGGCAAAACTCGCAAAGTACGCGGGGACATTGCCACAAAACGCCCTTGCTTCGAAGGACTACGCTAAGCAGGCTCACTAACATCGCTGTGGTCAGATACATTGCCCCTAGTCTGTTCCGATGTACTGGTTGCTTTAGAGGGTAAACTGTTGTCTAGTCGTCTGGTGGATCTGCTTCGAATTGACGAATTTTCAGGATCATAATTAAACACCTCCAGTATGCGAATATCGATGCTGTCGGGGTTATGCGGTTTTATATCAAGAAAGCTTAGAAATGTGTTCTAGTTATCTGGTGGTTCTCCAGCAAACTGACGAATTTTCAGGATCATGATTAATCACCTCCAGTATCAAACTATCAACGCTTCTAGTGGTACTAGATTATTGATTAAATCTAAATATACATTAATTTTAGATAATATAGTATATTATTTCATTATGGTCAGCAGCAAAAAACCCTTACTTAGAGTTGTAAAGGGTTTTTAAGGGATACGAATGTATTATTTCATTTAGTCATCTGGCGGATCTCCAGCGGATTGTCGCTCAGTCATTAGGTATTGAATTTGTTCATTCATCTTCATGTGTTCGTCACCTCCATTATGCCGTAATTGTACACTAATTTGGTAGAATCGTGTAGAGTATTTGGTGTGTTTTGTTAAATCTACTCTCTCGTAAAACTCAGCTAATTTTAGTGCTAACTGATGCTCTTGAGGAAGAAAAGAATGCTTTTGTGCGATTTCATAGGCGCATTCGAATTGATCTAAAGCTTCCTTATGTTTGGATTGCTGAAGAAAGCAATCTCCTAGAGCTTCAAGTGACTTGAAACGTAATAAAGCATCGTTTTCCTTCTTCGCCTTTCCTACAGCATCTTCTAAAATCGCTTGTGCATACTCAGTATCTCTTTCTTTCATATATAACAATCCAAGTTGAATAAGATTGTGTACAGATAAAAATTTGCGGCGAATTTTGCTTTCGAACTGTGAAGCGGTCTCAAAACAGATTTTGGCTTGTTCCAGATCACCAAGATGGATATAAGCACTGCCTAGCGTGGTCCAGAGTTCGAAGCAACGGTCAAAGTTTTTATTTCGGCGAGCAATATCAATCCCTTTTACAGCGTAGGAGATGGCTATTTCGCATTTTTTTCGCTTTATGTAGAGAGTTGATTGCAATTGATACATATTGAGTAGGATCTCTGTATCAATCTCATCTAGACATTGCCACATCTCGGATAGTGTATCAAAGGCATCTTCATTTCGCTCTAGCATCTCTGAATAAATCACTTTGCTAATCATCAGTTGATACTGTAGATATTTTCGTTTGCCGGAGCTTTGAAAAGCGGTCAGCCCGTTATTTACGAACTTTAAAGCAGTTACAATATCACTGTCACGAAAGGAAATACGAGCTAAGCCATAAAAGCTACCTGCCTTAATATTGAGGTGTACAATTTCAGGGAATTCCTCGTGGCTTTGTATAGCTTTGTAGTAGTAGTCTTTCGCCTTTGTCCAATTTTCCTTTTTGTAGTAGGTCTTTCCTGTCAAATAATTTACTACAGCTAAGTAGGACAGGCACTTTTTTTCCTGAATCTCACTCCGTAGACCTTTAATCTTTTTCAGAGCTTGAGAGGCATCGACAAAGTCAATTTCGTTCTCCACAGCGATTAATTGAAGTTCCAATCGCTTGATGGTGTGGTCTTTCTGTTTTTTTGTCTCAGATAGCAGCTGAGGGATTTGATCCATGGTGATGTCGATTTTGTCGAATAGACGGATGATCTTGTCTTTGCTCACTTTTTTCTTGCCGGTTTCGAAGTTGCTAATGGTAGCAATGGATAGGCCTTCTTCGGATAGTTCCTCGATTTTTCGTCCTAATCCCTCGCGTTTCTCCCCGAAATACGTGTCCGAGACCATTTAAAGAATACACGTCCACAGGGTTTGCCTCCCTTGATAAAAAAATTTCTCAAAATATTTTCAGCATGAACGGACCGTCTAGCTAGATTTTAGTGAAGCTTGTACAACCAAAAGTAAAAAAGGGGTTGTGTTCCTCCGAAATGATGAGAAAACAGGCCTGATTTTTACTAGGATGACACGATAATAATCGTTTATTTTACAAATTTGTAAATAATTTAACTATTTAATACAATCGGAGGTGAGAGGCCAGTCCTTACTGCGGAGGTGATCATCTCGTAGTTGTTCAATTGATCAGGAAGGTGTCGGGATCAGCATTCCACTTGGGCACGTGAGGTTGAAATGAATCTTGGAGTCAGGGTAGCGGAAGAGTGATCGATGTCTTGGGTGTAAAAAAGCCGTCTAGGGAACGGCTTGATATGAAATGGTTGTGTGAATTATACCACTCTTTGATTAGTTGAAAAATATTTACGATCCAAACCGCAGAAAAATAAAGTGTTGAAAGGTGGAATTGAAAATGCCTCTAACTCTTTACTTTTCCGAAGTAAAATGCCGAGATTGCGGCAGAATTGCAACCCGTAAACAATTTCAGTGCCGCAAGCCACAGACAGAGCAAACGTTTATGTGTCCTCTATGTAATGAAGAGAAGGCGCTTTATAAATATGATCGCGTGACGACGGTGGTAGATGATTATGAAATCCAGCGGTACACAGTGAATACAAAATATCATCGAAACGTTTGCTTGATCGCAGTTGGAACGATTATCATCAGCCGTCTAAAAAGGAAATTCAGTTCTTGAAAGGAGGATCGAAGTGAACGAAATTCGCTTTTGGTATAGCACGACTGAACGAACCCTTCACATCCTACACATCAAGAGCCAAATCAAGAAAAAGATTACTAGTCCTAAGAAAATACAAAAGTTTTTAGATGTGTACGGTCTTTCGCTCCAGGATTGCGTGGGTGTGTTTGAAGCATGGGACAAGCTCAGATTGTTTTCTAGGCACCGATTTTTTGGATGGAGAGCCATGTAAGTATTTTCATTTTTGTATCGTGAAACTCCGTTTACTCCAACGTTCCTGCTACTGCCCCTAGGTTGCTTTAGTTAGAACAGGTCTGCAATAAAAATAGGAGGGCCAGCCACATGAATAGGATAGATCAAGCATTTCAACATATAGATCGAGACGCGTTTGTACTACGAGAAGACGGAAGTCAAGTCACACAAAGCACAGCAAACTTCGCAATCAGAAGCGGACTCGAAATGTTAGACGTGCAAGAAGGAGACCGTGTCCTCGAAATCGGGACAGGATCAGGATTTAGCGGAGCATTGCTTTCCCAATTGGTTGGATTAAGAGGCTCTGTCGTTTCAGTTGATATTGAACCAGAGTTGACCAAGCGGGCACGAGAACTATGTAAGAAAAACAACATTCATAACACCCTTTTTATAACCGGAGATGGAAGAGACGGCTATGACTCCCAAAAGCCTTATGATCGCATTATCGCTTGGACCACTCCGCCTGAGTTCCCAGATACTTGGAAGAATCAAATACGTGAAAACGGAATCATTGTTGCTCCATTTCGAGTTCTTCCTATTGCTAGAGGTACGGTTACGGTTCGACTAAGGAATGAAGGTGGAGTGTTGCATGGGGAAGGTGTTAGTGGGGATGGGTATATCATGATGTCCTCCGAGCCTGTTAAGGATATAAGTCTTTCTGGAGAGAAGATACATGCTGGATTAGTAGGTGACGAAGATCATCCAGTCTGGGCAAGTTCGGAATGGATGAACAAAGAGATTTCGGGTCAAGAGTGGGCTGAGGTATTTTATCGCTCACAGCTAGAGACGTCCCCATTTGAAGAAAGCGGAGGAGATATCAGAGCCTATCTACTGGGAACGAATCCAGACGGTTTCACATATGCCTTCCACCCTGATTACGGATATTGGATAGGCTACAGCAGTCCAGGAGGTTTTGCCTTTGTTTGCGATCATGAGCCAAATCAATGGATGATCTCGGATCCGGAACATGCTGGTGTGCTTAAGGGTTGGTGGGATGACTGGAACGATCTCGGACGCCCTAGTTATGAACAATTACAGCCATTTTTTGTAGGGAATCAAGTGAAGGTGAAATTGAAAGGAGGTGTGTAATGTGGAATATCAAGCTCCAGAAGTAATTGAAATCGGCTCTTTTGAAGAGATGACATTGGGCAGAAAGTTTGCTGATACTGCTGATGAAAACGCATATCAACACTAAATGGGAGTGGGGACAGACGTCCCCTCCTTTTATCTAGAAAGGAATGATGCTAGTGTTCCTCAGTACTTACAAGATGGACGGGTTGACCATGGAATGTATAACGGACCCAACCGTTCACTACAATGATCACGATGCAGAATGTTATTTTATCGGAGAAATGTTATCGAATGAGGAAGAGTCATATCGGGCCTTTCGGCATTTTGTGTCCCATAGAAGCCCAAGATTTATCCTGTCCCTTCGCGGAAATTATCAATCCATTATACGCATATCTAATCAGCTATGGATGTTTGCTGATTTGGGGAGTGTACGACCAATCTATTATGCAAAACAGAAAGCACAGTTACTATTTTCTTCCCATCTTTCGATTATCCATCAAAAAATAAATTCTGAACTACATACTCCTTGGCTTCGTCGATACTTACTTACAGGTGGAACTCATATCGAGTTAGAAGCGCCCTTTAAAGCGATTCATATGATTTCGGGCGGATTTGGACTTCATTTTAAAGGAGACCATGTTCATACTTTCCAGGCATGGGATGTAGACGAAGAGTCTCTACTATCTTGGGAGATGGCGCAGGATCAATTAAAGAAAGAATTAACCCAATCCGTACTACTAAGATGCAAGAATAAGTACATTACGAGTGATTTGAGTGGTGGGTTGGATTCCTCTACTCTTGGATCATGGGCTCTCTAAAACTTGCTCTCCAACTTCCATTTACACCTAAAGATAGGCATCCCCTTTCTCCAATGAGTAACCATCCTAAATGGCTTCCTTTTTCCACACCACTCCCAAAAGAAAATTATTCAATCTATCAAGGTGTATCCAACACGATTCATGGCATTCAGTATCTGGGCCACGTCTCGCATGGATTAAAAGACTTAGCGGAGCAAGAGCAAGTGAATATTTGTTTTCCATACTTAGATCATAATGTGATTAGGGTTTGTATGCGAGCTTCATCTGAAAAGAAAATGAATCCCTATGAATTGAAACCATTACTGAAGAGAGCATTTCAGCATGAACTTCCAGATTGTCTTCTAACTCGTAATACGAAAGGCAATTATACTTCAGATGTCTACTATGGAATGAGACAGCAGTTTTCGTGGTTTCAAGAGAACTTTCAACAAATGATTTTAGCTGAACTGGACCTAGTAGATATTCGGAGATTTCGAGAGTGTTTTCATAGGTTATCTATGGGTGTACCTGTAAGCCTTCCAGAGTTTCATCAGACACTATCATTAGAGATGTGGCTTCGTCAAATGAAACAAATCCAATACGGAGGAGTCGAGAAGAATGCAGTTTTCAATTCCTGAACATATTCATCTGACTGAGATTGAGGGAAGATGGGTTCTATTAGATTGCCTAACCAATCGCTTTTTCGCTATTAATAAAACAGGTGCAGAGTTTCTGGAGCAAGTAAATCTTTGTGGCGAAGTAGAATTGGCTATCCAATATATAAGTAAAACTTACGAGATTCCATTTGAAAGAGCAAAGTACGATATGAAACACTTTGTCCGTAGTCTTAGTGAGAGGGAGTTGGTGTTTGAAATATGATAAGAGGATGGATTTGTCTGGTTATCGCGATATTTCTTATTCGCACGAGAAATGTTGAGCAATTAAAGCCATTTCTTCGTAAAAGAAAAGGGAAGTGCAAGCAGGTATGCTCTTTAGATGAAGTGGAACAGGCTTTCGTTAAAATCGAACAGGCAAAATGCTTATTTCTTTCTCGAACGGCTTGTTTAGAGGAATCGCTTGCTCTATTTCTATATGCAACATCTAAGGGGAAAGCGGTTGACTGGTCAATTGGTGTAAGGCTGGCGCCCTTTGCTTCACATGCTTGGATTGAAGGGGATGGTCATAGAGTAGACGGGGAGGCGGAGGCGTATAAAAAGATATTGATGATTTAGTTAGTCAAAAAGAAAAGTGCAATAGGGAGCATATCAACCCTTATTACACTTTTTTATGTGCTTTTTATTCTCTAACTAACGTCATAAGCCATGCTAATTAAATGTTTTGCTTTTTCAATATCTGCATCGCTCGTGATGGCAATTTCTAAGTTTCCAGTACCAAAATGTCCTATGTTCCTGACGTCACGAGTAAAGCCGTTTTCTAATGTAATATGATCCGGATCTACTTTTACATTTAATAGTATTCTGCCCGTTTGGGGGTGTACTTGAAGACATACAAAGTTTTGTATCCGCTTAAATGCTATGTAATTTTTTACAACTTTGATATGTACCTCATCGCCTAAAGCCAACATGTACGCCTTTAATGTTTCATATCTATC
Organism: Baia soyae; assembly: GCF_004341445.1. Taxonomy (GTDB): domain Bacteria; phylum Bacillota; class Bacilli; order Thermoactinomycetales; family Thermoactinomycetaceae; genus Baia; species Baia soyae. Next base: position 19,731 of record NZ_SLXV01000032.1, on the reverse strand, counting down.
GATAACTTTCTCATCAGCTTGATCCAAGTAATCGGAAATTGTCTTTGTCTTCGAATTGCGTGGGGCAGTTGTTGTAGAAACCGAATTATCGCGTACTTGTGTGGTTTGTGCAGTAGTTGCATTAATTAATTCAAGTAATAAAAACCTGTCATCATAATATTTATAAACGTACAACTCTATGTTTCTATCAATCTGTTGTATTGCATGCTTATCAAATTTAGTAAAACCACCTGCAATACATAATAAGCGTGGACTACCCCAATCTATTACATCCGATACTTCGGCGCCATATCTACGCATAACCATTAACTCAAATTCGTCTTTATGATCTAGTAGCCAATCGAGATAAAATAAACCTTGTGTGACAACACTTTCATTTACAGCCCGCTTATATTCGATGATGACGGGTGAGTTGTTTTCGTCAATACCTAACGTATCGATTCTGCCTGCATGCTTTTTGCCTGTACTGTACTCAGTTGCTAGAAATCGCACGCCTAGAAATGTTTCTAAATGACGCTCTAACATACTTTGTAATGATTTTTCAATGGTAACGGATTGTCCTGTTAGTTCTTCTACGCTGTTATCGTGAACACGGAATAGTTTAATATCACTCAAATCAATTTCCTCCTGACCCTAAATAGTATATCATTCTTAACTATTATAATCTTCCTTCTTTAGCAAATAGATTACAAATACCTTTTTTCGGGAATTACCTGTCAGGATGGCAGATAGATCGTGATAAAATAACAAATGGAATGTGTGACTATTTTAACTAAAATATTACATAGATCTTTTTTAAGGAGATAATGATGAGTCAATTTCACTTTAAGGTAAATTTAAAAGGCATGATCGATTTACTATCTAATCACTTATATAGTACGCCTCATGTATATTTGAGGGAATTAATCCAAAATGGTGTAGATGCGATTACGGCACATAAAAAGGTGATGGCAGAGTATGAGGGTACGATTGGAATTGAACTATTTACTTCCCCGACTAAGCCCCCTACGTTGTACATAGAAGATAATGGTATTGGTCTTACGGAAGAAGAGGTTCATCAGTTCTTATCGCAGATTGGACAAACTTCCAAGCGAGGCGACGAAGAACAAGACTTTATTGGGCGTTTTGGTGTTGGTTTGCTCTCTTGCTTTATTGTAAGCGAGGAGATTGTGTTGATTACTCGATCGGTTCATTCGGATGAAGTGATCGAGTGGCGCGGGAAGCCAGATGGAAGCTACCAGATCAAGAAACTAGATCAGGAAATGTCACCAGGAACGAAAGTGTTTTTACAGAGTAAAAGAGGGTTTGAAGAATACTTTCAGCCGAATAGTGTCCGGAGATATGTGAAGCATTATGGGGAGTTTTTGCCTTATCCTATCTATTTTTACGGAGAAGAACAGATTCGTTTAAACGCAAAAAGAGCTCCATGGGAGATGACAACAGAACTAGCTCTCCAATATGCGGAAGAGAGAAATGGAGAAATATATCTAGATGCAATTCCACTTTCTTCTACTATCGGAGGTGTCAAAGGGATCGCGTATGTCTTACCGTATGCCGTTAGTACGAATGCAAAACAATCCCATCAGGTTTATGTGAAACAGATGCTTCTATCAGAAAAGGTAAGTAATATTTTACCGGATTGGGCTTTCTTTGTTACTGGTATTTTAAATGCAAATGAACTCCGCTTAACTGCATCAAGAGAGGAGTTTTACCAGAGTGACCTACTAGAATTGGTTCGTGCAGAACTGGGAGATTGTATTAAAAAGTATTTAGTCAATCTGGCAGAGAAGCAATCAGATACTTTCTGGAAAATCTTAGATGTCCATTACTCTTCTATTAAATCGTTAGCAGTGGAAGACGATGAGCTTTATGCACTCTTTATTGACTGGTTACCTTTTGACACTTCTCTAGGGAGAAAGACGATAAAGGAGATACGGAGTGAAGGAGAGATGATTCTTTACACCTCATCTGTGGATCAGTTCCGCCAAGTGAGTAAAGTGGCAAAGGCGCAATCCGTTCTTCTCCTAAATGGAGGGTATGTCCACGATAAAGAGCTTCTGAGAAAGTTACCAAACGTCTTTCCAGAGCTTGAGATTCAGGAGGTAGATGCTAGTACTTTTTCCGAGAACTTCGTAGATCTTACGTTGACGGAAAGAGAAGAAGGCTATGCTTTCTTACGGATCGCAAATTTGGTTCTTCAACGCTTCCAATGTGAATGTGATGTGAAGAAATTTAACCCGAGTGAGCTACCAGCATTATATACGAGTAATAAAGAGGCGGCCTTTTTCCGTAATGCTTCTTATACCAAAGAGGAGACAAATGATCTCTTTGCCTCTATTATCGATCAAATGGTAGTGGAGGGAGTGAAGCCTACTTTCGCCCAACTCTGTTTTAACTATGACAACCCAACGATTCAACAACTCTTTCACTCTGATGATCCAGAATTACAGAGATCGGTCATTGAGACTTTGTATGTACAAGCTCTCTTGCTAGGGCATCATCCGTTAAAGCAGTCAGAAATGAAATTACTAAATAAGAACTTACGACAGTTCATCAATTGGAGGTTGGAGAAATGATGGATTACCAGAGATTGCTGAAACAAGCTGAGTCACTACCAAATGGAGATACAAAGCTTGCATTAATGGAAGAAGCGATTCGTATTTTGGATAGTCTTCAAGAGGTAGAGGAAGCCTTTTATGAACGTATGGATTATATAGAGGTAGCCATTTTCTCAGGTAGAGCAGAGAAGGCGATTGTGTCCTTTGCTTGGTGCCTCGCCCAGTATGATAAAGAGCCTGAGCGTTTTGATAGTCACGATGTCATGTGGACGTATAAATGGATTGCAGAGCACCTTCCTAGCTTTCTGCAGGTTCATCTAGAGAAAGTGGAAGAAACGTTGGCGGATTTAAAAAGGAGATATCAGGAATTAGGGTATAAGCTTCGTCCTTACTATAGGTTAAAACGGAAGTTCGCTTTGGAAAAAGGGGATCTAGAAGAAGCAGAAAAATATTTTCAGTTATGGATTAAGGAGCCGAGGGATAGCATGTCTGATTGCTGGGCTTGTGAACTAGACCAGCAAATCTCCTATTATCTAGAGAAAGATTTGGAACGAGCAGAAGAACTAGCAAAATCATTATTTAATGGTCGGGAAAGTTGCCATAGTGTTCCTTCTACCACGTATGCTGATTTTCTTCTACCTACGCTTCAAGCGGGTAAGGTGGAACTTGCATGGCAATATCATCAAATAGGTTATCCTTTGATTCGAGAGGAAAAAGGGTTTATCCCGTGGGTAGCGGAGCACATTCAATTTTTAACGGTAACAGATAAAAAGAAGGCAGTTCTCCTGCTAGAGAGACATTTGCCAGAGGCTTTAGCGCTATATGAGAAAGATAGCCAGTTTGACTTCTTCTTAGCTGCTAGCACTCTATTCGAAGAAATACAAGAATACCAACATACCTTACATATCCCAGAGCATGTTACGTATGAATGGTTAACCAATGAAGTAGAATCGATAGCAAAACAGTTTGACAAGCGTAATGGAAATGATAGTTATCAGAAGAAGATAGTAGAAGTACGAGAGAAAATAGAAGCATGTAGAGAGATGATTAAGTCGATCTAACAAAGGGCAAATCTATCCATCTAAGCAATGCCAAAATCCGAAAATGCGATCCTTATCAGTTCCAAATGAAAGGATCGCATTTTTTATGACCCTCTCTTGTTTTTTGTGTGAAAGATTTATAGAGATTTTGTTGACATAGAATGAAAAGGGATGTTATTATCAATAAAGTGGTTCGCATGAGCCAAGCAATTTATACAAAATAATATGCCGAAGTGGCGGAATGGCAGACGCGCGCGACTCAAAATCGCGTTCCGCGAGGAGTGTGGGTTCGAGTCCCACCTTCGGTACCAGTACTCATACATAAGTCACCTTACCTTTGTTATCCGATACAGGGGTTGGGTGGCTTTTTTCCGTTGTCGAATTTTATTTTAGATAACGATGTTCCCATCCTTCTTCGAGTAGGATGGATATGATTTTAGCAACTTTTTTCGCATCTGCTATCGGATCCGTAGGAGGAACTGAGGATTCGAGGCCATGGTATTGGAGGACATGTCCTAACTTTTTCATGTGTTTTAGTTGGTAAAACTTGCTGTAGTTATGTTTGATGGTGATAAAACGCTTAGGGATCGGAAGAGGGACTTGAAGCCTCTTGCATTGGCGAACTAATTGGAGATGGCCATAGTACCCCCAAAATGCAGGAATGGACTGGTATTGCGTGGTAAGTTGCCCGATAGATTGCATGGCTTCTTGATAAGGGATTCCTGTGTCTACTTCTTGTTGCTCGATATGGGTGAATCCGGTGCAAAAATGGGATAGCTGGGGGAATATAGTGGGTTGTACATGGCAGTGGTATTTTTCGAGAATGCGCATACGATCCGTGTGTAAAATAATGGCTTGGATGCGTATGACTTCAGGGATAAATTGGACAGGCGTTTGCTCAGCCGGGTAGCAGGTGGTTTTCACGTCGAGAACCATAAGGTTTTTCAAACGATTCCCTCCTCTCTCAAATAAATATTAGATAACTTTACATAAAAAATACGCTGGATACAGGGTAAATGCCTGCTATCCAGCGATAAAAAATAGAATTTCTTACTTTATAGGCGGTTTAGGAGGGATTGATTTTTGTGATTTGGAATTCGAGCCGATTTGTAGGACGTATTCAGTGATGGCTTTTAGATTAGGCATACGACCAATTTTGTCATTTGCGCTAGCGGAAGGGGTAGAAAAGGCGGAGTATTTTAAAATGGTACGGATGTCAGTAGGGCTGTATGTGAAGCCATTATAGCCTGCTTTGGTGATTCCATTTAGAGCCGTAGCTGCTCCTGCGATGATGGGTGAGGCGCTGGATGTTCCGCTAAAGGAGTTTGTGTAGCTTGTATTTTGCCCTACGTTTCCAGTGGTCGTGGTGACGTTTTGTCCCCAGCCGTAGCAATCAATGCGGCTACCATAATTAGAGAAAGATAATCGGGCATGAGGAGCAGAGGAAGTGGCTGCTCCGACCATAATGGCACCGGAGTCCCGAAAGTTAGCATGGTTGCGATTCAGGATATATTTCCCAGCTTGATTGCGGAAGTTGTCTAGATTATTGGAACCATTTCCGCCTGCTTCGACGACGGCGATGCCTTTATTGGTAGCGAAACGGATCGCATCATAAACGGCATCCTCTACTTCTACAGGTAAATAATTCGACATTGTTGGATAGGTAGTCTGGGCTTCTAATAGGAGGACATCTCCTTTTGCTAAATTCTGAGCCGCGCTTAGGATGGCATCAGCGGTGCTATAGACAGAGTTGGTGCGCCATTGGGAGACGACTTTCGCTGTGGCATGTGGGACGATTCCTACTGTGCCGACTGTGTTATCGGCAGAAACTAACTCACCTAGCACACTGGTTCCATGACTTTGGGAAGTTCGGCTTAGACCTGAAATAATGGAGATGTTTTGGGCGATGAGATCTTGATGGGATAAGTTCCAACCTTGCTCCAGGTCAGCTACGGTAACATTAGAGCCGTCTCCGCCGGGATGATTCCAAGCAAACTTGGCATCGATGCCGTTTGGAGCTGGATTGAGATAACCTTGGTTCGGGGATAGGGGATCATTATTAGGGTTAACTGCTGGAGGGATGACGGGGGTTCCTTCTACATAGGCTGTTTCGACAAACTGGGACTTGGCTAGTTGCTGGGCTAACTCATCGGGGTTTGAACCTTGGGGAACATCGACTACAAAATAGCGGAGGAGATCTACTTGGTCATCTGACTTTTGACCCTTATTTGTTTGTTGTTGCATGGATTGAATTTGCTGTGGATCGGCAGAGGTGAACAGTTTTTTTAACTTCAAATCCGAAGGGAGTGCTGATTTGTGCTCTTGATTTAGGGATTGTTCTGCGCCATCTTGATAAGGGAGTTGGATGGAGGGTTTCACTTTCACAACGACTCTTGATTGAGCGGTTGGGGTGACTTCCTTTTCAGGTTCAGCTGGCTTTTCTTCGGTCGATTTCCAAATGACAAACCAAGAAGTCAAAAAAACGACAAGGAAGACGGCAGCGCTGATGACTGCCCATATCTTAGCTTTTCGTGAACGCATTAAATTCCCACCTTTGTAAAGGGTACCATGCAAATGAAATATATCTTACCATATTGAACTAATATTAAAAATATTCTTTTTAATAAGAAATTAATATGGTTGTCCTGACAAAGGGGTCAAAAATGAGTTCGTTATTGGGTAGTAACGGTTCCTTAAATCTAGTTTTCAAGTAGAGAGAGGCATTACTACCCTGTTGTTATTGGATCTGATTAAGGTTTCATTCAATAAATAAATACACTTGGACTGATGTAGACGGGGGTACGCTCTTCTGTATATTTTCCGTTATCTGTGTAATTCCGCTTGATATAGGAGTGTCTATGCTTTTGAAAAAAGCTAGATAAATCCAAATCGGTAATTACTTCTATTTTTCCCGAGTAATGTGTTCCTCTCGCGATAACGTTGTATAATTTTATTGCCCCGATGCATTGCTGATCTGCCCACAATTCTAATTTTCGTTTTGATGCAAATTTTTTTAAGGTCCAGCTTCCAAACACAGATAGCTCAAACTTCCGCACAGCAAACCACCTCTAAGTAGTTAAACAATATGTAAAAAACCCAAATACCAGAAAAAATTTCTAATATTTAATAAAATATACCTCGAAGTTGAAATTTAGTCAAGTTTCTGAGATAAAATTTTATGATATTACACCTAATTTTTTTTTTGAGGTCTCCTTATTTATTTCGCCTTGCTAATTAATTGATATACCGATATAATGGTCAAATTGACTACTAGGTGAGAAGGGGATGCGAATGATTCAAATTCAACAATGGTCACAGAAGCGATTCTATATTTTGATTTGGATCGTAGCAGTAGCAGGTGTAACCCAAGGCATGTTGATTCCGCTATTGACTATTTTGCTTGAGAAGCAAGGCATGAGTGCGACTCAAAATGGTCTAGGAACCTCGATGTTGTATGTGGGTATGCTCGTCATGACCCCTTTTAGTGCGAAAGTGGTCCGGAAGGTCGGATATCGTACAGCTCTTGCAATCGGCTTGTTAAGTGCGGGAATCTGTATGTTTTTATTTCCGTTTGTCACGGGATTCTGGGTTTGGATGTTGCTCCGAATGATTGTAGGAGCAGGGGATAGCCTATTACACTTTACGACTCAATTATGGATAACTTCTACGTGCCCTGACGATGAAAAAGGGAAACGGATATCGCTATATGGATTTAGTTATAGTCTTGGATTTGGGATTGGTCCTTTGTTTTTAAAGTTATTACCCTTTGGGCTTCATGTTCCGTTTGTGGCCGTTGGTTTATTAATGGCGATAACGGTACCTTTCATGATGCGTTTGGAAGGTGGACGTACTACTTTCTTAAGTCAACCTGAAACGAGCAAAGAGAAGCTGCGTCTTTCTGTGGTTTATCGAGTTGGACTGATCGCGCTTTGTCCGCCTATCTTATATGCTTTTTTGGAAACGGCACTCGCTGGGAATTTTCCGATCATCGGGCTTCGCTCGAACTTATCGGCAGATTCGATTGCCTATTTGATCGGTACGTTTGTCTGGGGAAGTTTGTTGTTCCAAGTTCCGCTGGGGATATTAAGTCAAAAGTGGGGACGGAAGAATCTGCTGATGACCGTTTGTCTGCTAGGTGGATTAGGGATGCTGATGATCCCGTACCTGATGGGCTCGATGTTTGCACTCGTCATCGCATTTGGGCTGGTCGGAGGGTTAGTTGGTTCGCTCTTTTCGCTTGGATTAACGTATTTGACCGACTTATTGCCCAAAAGCTATCTACCGCTAGGGAACGCCGTTGCAGGGATGCATTTTAGCTGTGGTTCGATTGCGGGGCCGTATCTGGGATCATTCTTAATCCAAGGTACAGGCGGAAATGGTTTGTTCTATTTCCTCGGAGGTAGTTTGCTGGTCTTCGTGATATTGGCAATCGTGTATCCAGTTCGGGAAGCGGCGGTTCTACTTGAACCGAACGCAAGTGTAGAAAAGCAAGCTAGTTAGAGTAAGAGCCTGTCTCATTGTGAGACAGGCTCTTATGTGTGCGCCCGGCATGGGCGTAGTCTATAGGGTGAAAGTCCCGAATGGTGAAGGTAGCAGTAGCCATTAGCTTAAGGCAAGGGTGTCCACCGTGAGGTGGAATCTGAAGGAAGCCGGCGGCAAATCTCCGGTCTGAGGAACACGAATCTCATATAAGGCTAACATTCGTTGGATGAGTCTGCACTACAAGACAAAGTCCTTGCTACCGAAGGCGAATGAGAGTAAATGAGGCAGATAGATGGAGAGAAAGACTGCGTTCTTACCCGGGGAGATCTGCATGGCAAGCCATGCTCACATGGTAACCTAGATCGAAAGGTTTAGCTGAACATGCAGAAGTCAGCAGAAGCCATAGTACCTGAGTAGGGGACGCTCGAAAAGGGAAGGGCTGAACATTTAGGAAGAACGATTCACTAAGCGTTCATTCTTTACGTTGATACAGACAACCTATAATAGGCTTACCTAGAGGAGGAAGTGGTGAAGTCCATGGGAGACTCTAGGAGGGTGGAGTAAGGAACGGCACAATAGAAAGAAGCGTTCACGAGGAAGGTTATATCCATGTTAATGAAACGGCTACTTTCAAGAGAAAATCTCTTGAAAGCACTTAAACAAGTGGAAAAGAATAAGGGGAGCCATGGGGTGGATGGAATGTCAGTAGAATCCCTACGAGAACACATCCGAGAACATTGGACCTTTATCCGTTCTTCCATCGAAGATGGAACCTACAAACCGTTGCCTGTCCGTCGAATCGAAATTCCGAAACCGAACGGGGGCGTTCGGCTATTAGGTATACCCACTGTATTTGACCGTTTTGTACAACAAGCAATCGCCCAAATTCTAACACCTTTATTCGACCCCTGTTTTTCAGATTGTAGCTACGGGTTTCGTCCCGGAAGACGTGGGCATGACGCAGTTAGAAAAGCTAAGGGATATATAGAGGAAGGATGCCGATGGGTAATAGATCTAGACCTTGAGAAGTTCTTTGACCAAGTGAACCATGATAAATTAATGAGTTTACTTGCAAAGAAGATAACAGACAAACAAATATTGAAATTGATTCGCAGATATTTGCAGTCTGGAATTATGGTCAATGGACTAAGAGTTTCCAATGAACAAGGGGTTCCACAAGGTGGTCCATTAAGTCCGCTATTATCTAACATCGTGCTTGATTTATTAGATAAAGAGCTTGAAAAGCGTGGGCATAGATTCGTCCGTTATGCGGATGACTGTAACATCTATGTGAGAACCCGCAAAGCGGGTGAAAGAGTAAAACAATCCATCACCGAATTCATTGAACAGCAATTGAAACTCAAGGTAAATCAAGAGAAGAGTGCAGTAGACAGGCCTTGGAAACGAAAGTTTCTAGGATTCAGCTTCACTCATCACTACCGACCTAAAATACGTGTTGCTAAAGAGAGTATTAAAAGAGCGAAGGAAAAGATTAGAGAAATTACTTCCCGCTCAAAACCACTCACTATAGAACAAAGAGTTGAACGATTGAATGTATTTCTGGTTGGTTGGGTGAATTATTTCTCTCTTGCCGATACCCCAACCCCATTTCAACAAATAGACTCATGGCTTCATAGAAGGCTCAGAATGTGCCTTTGGAAGCAATGGAAGAAGCTTAATACAAAAGTAAAAAGGCTCATCTCTCTAGGGATTCCTAAAGAAAAAGCCTATGAATGGGGTAACACCCGTAAGAAATATTGGCGTACTGCTTGTAGCCCGATACTCCATAGGTCGCTTGATCTCGCCTATTGGCGAGGTCTCGGATTAAAGAGTATAAAGGCAAGATATGACTGGATTCGTCAGACTTAAGTGAACCGCCTAGTGCGGAACCGCATGCTAGGTGGTGTGAGAGGTCGGGGGTTAATCACCCCCTCCTACTCGATTTGTTCTCATTTTTGATCCCACTCAAAGGAAAATCCATCATAGGCAATAAGGGTCTGAGGGAAGATGTCCTGCGCTTCGGCGAGTAATTGCTCGATCTCGTCGGGTTGATAGCGAGAGCTGATGTGATTCAGAATTAATTGCTTCACGTTTGCCTGCTTGGCCATCGTGGCGGCTTCTGTGCTGGTGGAGTGAAAGAAGTTTCGGGCAAGTTCTTCTTGTTCTGCACGGAATGTAGCTTCGTGGATGAGGAGATCTGTGCCATCTGCTAAATCATGGATGGCTGAGGTGAATCGGGTATCACCGATTACAGCCATGCGAAGTCCTTGTACTGGGGCGGATAAGTAATCAGCACCGTTTAGCCATGTGCCATCTTCTAATTGAATTTTCTTACCCTGTTTTAATTGTTGATATAGGGGACCCGGTGGAATTCCCATCTGTTGTAGTTTATGTACTTGTAAGGCTCCTGATTGACTCTTCTCTTCGAATCGGAATCCAAAAGAAGGGACACCGTGTTCTAATTGTCTAACTGTATAGTGAAAGGAGTCATCGGACCAAGTCATCCCGTCATGAATTTCGATGATTTCAAGGGGATAACGAAGGTGGGTTCCGCTAATTTGTAGGGAAACGTTGATCCATTCTTGTAATCCCTTTGGCGCGTAAATCCGTAAGGGTGATTCTCCACCTTGAAAAGAACGGCTTCCGAGTAGCCCGGGTAATCCGTAGATATGATCGCCATGAAGATGGGTGATAAAAATTTGATTGATTTTACCTAACTTGACGGGATATTGAAGGATTTGGTGTTGGGTTGCTTCCCCGCAATCGAGCAACCACGTCTGGCCGCCGTGTTGGTACCATTGGATGGCCAATGATGACACATTTCGCTGTTTGGAAGGGGTTCCTGCCCCTGTGCCTAAGAATTGGACCCGCATCTCTTTCGCTCTCCCTTTACATCATGTTCTCTATATTTTACACGTTTTGTTATATTGAAGTATCCATTCTACTGCTTCCGAGACAGATTGAATTTCGCGCTTAGCGTGAGCCTTTACTTCTGGATTGGCGTGTTTCATAACGAAACTATGTGGAATGAGTTCAAACATGGATATATCATTGTAGGAGTCGCCTGCACAAGCTACGCTGTCTGGCTGGATTTGAAGATGGTCTAGTAAATACGCTAACGCAGTCCCTTTGGACACATGCTTGGGCATCAAGTCCACGCAGTGTACATCCGAGATATAGCTGTCTACTTCATTTGGAAAATGATGCTGGATGTGGCTTTGAAGATCGTGTAATTGATCTTCTGTTCCAAAATAGCATAATTTGCTTGGTTGAAGTTGTTGCCCAATTTCATGAAGTGCTCCGGGATGTTCTTCAAACTGGATTTTTAGTCCTTCTTCAATTTGGGGGATGCTGGGATGATTCCGATTAGTAACGAGGATGCGGTCTTCGGTTGCGATAAAGCCAAATAAATTTTTTTCCTCGGCAGATTCATAAATTCGCTTGGCCAAGTCGCCTTCAAATACAGTCGAACGCAATGTTACCCCTTCAGGAGTGCGGACATAGGCGCCATTTTGGCTAATTCGATGGTATTTTGCTTCTAGGTGGCTCATTACGCTAAATATCTCGTGATCGCTCCGTCCAGATGCCAAACAGATCTTCACACCTGCAGCCATTAGCTTTTCGAGTGCTAGTTGATCCTGGGGATTGATTTCTTTTTGGTCATTTAGCAAAGTATTATCTAGGTCTGTTACAAAGAATTGAATCATCATATCGCTCATCTCTTATGGATTTGTTATTTATATTTTTGCTAAAAGAAAACAAACTATTTATGAAGCAAAATTTTTGTTTATAAAAGAAAGGAATAGAGTGATTCTATTGTAATTCGAATGAGTCGCATATACAAACATATGCTCAAAAGAACTTGCCTGACAGCCTAGAGACCAACTACGATAATAAATAACGCTTAGAGAATAGAGAAGGGGTTATATAATGAAAATTTTCGATGCTCATTTACATATCATTGATCCGGATTTTCCCATCGTCGAAAACCAAGGATATATACCGAAACCCTTTACTGTCAACGATTATGTAGATTGCACTCAAACATTAAATATGGTCGGGGGCTCTATTGTCTCGGGTTCATTTCAAGCCTTTGACCAAAGCTATTTAATTGACGCGCTTGATAAGCTTGGACCTCATTTTGTTGGCGTAACACAATTACCCTACACCGCTTCAGACGAAGAGATTTTTTATTTAAATAGTAAGGGGGTTAAAGCTGTTCGATTTAATGTAAAAAGAGGAGGGTCGGAGGGTTTAGCCCAATTGGAGTACTTTGCTAAGCGTGTTTATGAGCTTGTAGGATGGCATGTTGAGTTATATATTGACTCAAAGTCACTACCCGAAATTGCCCAAACATTAATTGATTTACCGGCCGTTTCGATTGATCATCTCGGTCTGACGAGAGATGGCTTCCATACCTTATTAAACCTAGTAGAAAAAGGAGTTAGGGTAAAGGCAACTGGATTTGGGAGAGTGGGGCTTGATGTAAGAGAAGCCTTGCAGACGATATCTTCAGTAAATCCGGATTCACTCATGTTCGGAACAGATTTACCTTCCACCAGAGCACCTAGGCCATTTGCTCATTCAGATGTGGACCTAGTATTGGATACACTTGGTGAAGCTACAGCCAGAAAAGTACTTTATGAAAATGCGATAAAGTGGTATAGGTTGGATCATGAAGGGTGAAGAACAGATTGAGTAAATAGATTCATGTATGAAAAGCTCCCCTTCGATCGCAGCCAGCATATTAGCGTGTGGCTGTCAGGCAAGGGGAGCGTTTTATATGACTGGAGTTTGTTTCATCATCTCTTATTTATCTAATTGTAACCTTGGATAAATCAGCTCCCATGCTTTTCAACCATGCATAGGTCAATTTATCCATCATGGCGCCGTCAAAGCAGAAGGTTTTAATCGCACGATAATATTTGTTCGTCAAGGTAAATCCCGGATGGAAGGAGACATTTTTAAATGTCGCCCCTTTAAATGAAGCCCCTTTTAGCGCTGTTTTACCAAATTTGACACCGATAAAGGTTTGCCCGTCTAGACATACATCTCGTAGATCGGAATATTTGAAGTCGACTCCGTTAAAGGAACAGTCTGTAAAGATCGTCTTTCGAAGATCGGTCTTGGTTAGTGTGACATCCATCATGTTTACGCCTGTAAAGGTGGCTCCATCTAGACCAGAGGCACTAAATTTCGTGCGGACTAAGATCGATTCATGGAAACTTGTATTTGTAAGATCATTAGCGTATAGGCTGCAGTCGGTCAAGTTCGCGCCATCAAAATTAGCTTCGCGTACATCGCTTGCTTTAAAGGAGCTGCTCGTCAAGTCTGTACCGGCAAAGTTTGTCTCGCGAATGTCGCTTGCATGGAAAGAGCTAGCCGTTAAGTCAGCGCCTGCAAAGTTGGAACCGCGTAATGCACTCGCTGAGAAGTTACCCTTACGCGCGATTACGCCAGCAAGGTCGCTCTTTGGTAGATTGCTTGCGCTTAGATTGGTTACCACTTGTCGCTCCAGCGTTTGAGAGAGGTTCGCCACTTCTTGTACCGTTTCCTCAATATCACCGATGCTGTCAACAGTCATCTCAAATGCGGTTTCATCGTCTTTGCCTTCTGCTTTCAGTTCACGGAATCGCTCCTGTAAATCGGCCAGCAGATCAGCCTTTAATTCGTCGACGCTTTTTACCCCATCGTACGGCGCGAAAACGCCATCTAGATAGTGATTTAATTTCTCATTCATCCCATCAAGCCCCCTACAATAAGTTTTCAAGTACGAGTTTGGCGTACTCCCAGTTTTGTATGTTACGGGCGTAGGTCATCTTGCCTTTTTTGGTAATTCGAAAGTACTTACGCCGCCCGCCTTGAGACTCACTGCCCCAATACCATTCGATATCACCGTCCACCTCAAGCCGGCGAACACTGGAATACATCGTGGCTTCCTTTAACTCATACTCACCGCCCGAACGCTCAGCGATCAATTTCACAATCTCATAGCCGTAGCGATCTGCTTCGGATAAGAGTCGTAAAATCATCGTATCTGTATGTCCGCGCAACAGGCCGGATGTCATTTTGTTCTCACTCATACGTGTCGTGCACCTCCACATGTGCATCATACGATATATTACTATGATAGTAAAGGTAGTTTGTTGATTGTTGTATATTGATGATTAAACCTATGTAGCAGGAAACAAAAAAGAGCCTTATCTTTCAGGCTCTAATGGAAAAACCTCTGTGGATCCTTTTGTGGAATCATTACATCCATTATCAGGTCGTATTTACTTTCGTATCATAGACATATTCTTAAATCGACTTAGAATCGACATCCATTTGGACCTCATCCATCGAAAATCCTGATCACTTATAATCAATAAGTCGCTTGTCAACATGATCAAGGAAAAGGTCACCAAGCCCATACCAATCGCGATCCCGATATGAAAGAAGGCAATTCCTATTACTGCCAAGTATTTCGTATAGCGATTAAATAGTAGAAATGGAAACGAAATCTTAATGAGAATCGAGAAGTAGTTTCCTACAAAGATAAAAATGTCATGATTGATTATTAGATCTCGAATAAACGGGTTGGCATACTCATCGACTTGAAAGATATAGTAAATCGCAACCCCACTATTCCAACTCTCTCCCATTAGTTGATAGAAACCAGCAGTTAGATAGAGAATACATAGTTGAACGACACAAGCTACAATCGCAATGTTATGTATTAGCGCCATTACGAGATGAAATAGATTGTTTCTACGATCTGATTGAGCTCGCCACTTAGCAGAGTCAAAGGAAAAGTAGGCATATGTATTCGCAAACATAAGAAAAAATAATATATTGATGACTAGATTGTCTCCTCCATCTGCAACTAAAAAATTCCGCTGTAAGATGGAGTAGGTTGTTATAAAAAATAGAATCGATGTAATCCGGGTCTTATATCCACACAAGTATAAAATGGTAATTAAAATACTTACATGGTAGATGACATCGAAATACATCGAAGAGGTAGAAAAGTTATATAAGGAAAAGCTCTCTTTGTCTGAAAGATACTCATTGAAGATTCCATCATAAGACCATATAAAGTATCTTTGTGTATAGTGAATCAGATAATAGTATAACATGATGAAACCAAAGCTGATCCTAGCTAAGCTAGCCCCGATCAAAAACTTCTCGTTATAAAATAATTGATGGAATCTCTGTCGTAACGTGGAACTGCCCTCTAACGTCATTACTCACCGCTCCTTTTACCAATTTAAAACAGGAGTAAATTTTTCCCAACCAAGTTCTTCGTAGGTCTTTTTTCGCTCGTAGTTCGGATTTTTTCTTTGGGAATAAGGAACGGGTTCTTCGGTAACCACTCTTACATTTATGGACTGGATATCGTCTGGGGAAAATGACCTGGCAGCCGTTGAAAATACAAATCGATACAACAATAGGCGTGTATCTTTCGAATTCTTTTGTTGATACTCACTAACCCTCTTTAGGATCTTTTCGCTCTCCTGCTCCTTATTCAACTCATAAATTTTCTTTTTATATCGGTTGATCAGCTCTTCTTCGCCATGCATCTCATTTACTGCGGTTGACGGGATCCTCATAATTCGATTCAGAGGGCTAAGATAGTTTTTATGATTAGCCAAAATAAAAGGAGTGGTTATATCGATCCAATCACTTTCTTGATTTGACTTTGTTTTTACTTTCATATAAACAACATCGTTTTCTGTAACAGGTTCCGGAGAAAATAAATGCCAATTCTGTCTAAACAAAGATCCTGTATATGCATTTATTTCGGGTTCTAGCGCAATGGAAATGGGATTTATCGGCATAACATGTAGGGTAATAATCGAAAAATGAAATAAGATGAAGCCTATAAGAACAAAGGGCAAGCCAAAATAAACTCCTTTGTAGAATAAGGATTTATGGTGGTTAGATGATTCCATTGTCAGATCCCCCTAATAATCAGGCTGTAGACAAAGTGGTATGGGGTAGGCTGCCTACTGTCTGTAATATAGTCTAAATAAATGGACTTTTTGCTATGAAAAAGTCCATTTATTTTCATTCTAGGTGGAATGTAATCATGAAATGATTGATTATCTGTCAAAAATAACTTCCATACTATGATCTGATACTCTTGAATTTGCAAACGGGCCTCCATCCATACTTCTACCAATATCTAGCTGACGCATTCTATCTACATCTAAAATACGTCCTGACCGAATCTCATCAATACCACGAGCTTGCTTGGCTATATCTACAGACTGTAGTGCCCTAGCTAAGTCTGAAGCACGCCCTACCCTAACTTCTTCGAGAGCAGCTCGATCGTTTGGCTTCACTTCATTTGATGATTTCATGCTTGAAAAATCTTGGGCTTTACCCGCATTAGGAGTAGCTGCACTTACAGATCCGACAATCATGATACCGACAACTAAAGCCAATCCTATTCCGGATATTACTATTTTTCTCTTCATCTGATTGCCCCTTCCATTTTTATAAGGTCTTTCAGCTGGAATCAGCTAACAGCAGATAGACGTAAACATGCCTTGAATCTCTCTCCGAATTCCTCACATATTCCTTGAAAAATTTCATCATCCAGCATAATTATATAATAGTATATGAAATACTATTATGTCTATATTATTACTATAAATATTCTTAACTTTTAATTTATATAAACTATTATGTTTTTATTGATTGAATTATCATGTTTAAATGGAAATATATTGAATATCATGAACGATAAGCAATGTAAATACCTCTCAATTTCATATGATATTCCTATCTTTCTTTCGTTATCTGAAAAATTTGACTGCGGATTGCATTTTGTTCAATTTGTTCGTATTGGTCAATTTGTTCACAAAGTTTTCTATTTTAGTATTTTATTTAGAAGTATTTAAAAAATATTTATATAAAAAATAGTTTTTTAGTAGTATTATGAGTGAGTAATTAAATATACCTAAAGGGGAAATGAAAAATGAAATTGAAAATTGCTTCTCTCGTTTCGACTGCTGTAGTTGCTTTAAGTACTTCTGTTGTATTCGCTCATGGAGGTGCACAAGAGGTTCATCTTTCTGAGCTTCAATCCAGTGCAACATCAAAGTATTTTACTGTACAAGACAACCAAAATCGACAATTGACTGTAACGATTAATAATCAGTCTCAGGGCCATGAAGAAATTCAATATAATGTCCTCAAGGCAGATGGATTAGGGAATACGGAAGTAGTTGCGAATGGTTATATTGCTCCTAATGGAAACAAGACTTTTTCTAAACGCTTTGGAAAAGGCGATTATTCTTTGCAGTTAATTTGTAAAACTCAAGTTGGCTGTAATGCTACAGGTTCTATTGGATTTTTCGGGGAATAATATATTTGTTTTCATTCAATCAAGAAATAAAGAAGATCAGGATTACTTGTCCTGATCTTCTTTTGTTTTTGTTAAAGGATGGTAACTACATAGCCTTGTGTAGTAGCTTACTTACATTTATCTTTTGCCGCCGCGGTGTCCTTATGCTTGTTTCGGGGAGGGAGATTAAGGTAGACAGCTCCGGCAAACATGATAGCGCTTGGAAATACTAACCATTTATTATTTTTTTCTGGATGATTGTACGACCATATAGCAAAAAAGGTGTGGAATATAGCGAGTATGATTACTATCCATTGAATAATTCTGCGCATCTTAGGAGTCCTTTCTTTATATAGACTGTACCTGTGTAGTTCTTGAAGTGTAAGGCAATAAATATCGTGTGTTTTTTCTTTCTTACCATTATTTCAGGCTGTTGGGTGATCGAGGGCTGGAGGGTCTGTTCGATTCCTGCTCAAATACCGATCCAGCAGGGAAGTAGAGGATGTTCGCTACGCTAAGTAGGATTGCTAACATCGCAAGGATCGAACAGACCCTCCTTTCCCTTTGATCTACAACTTGTTAGAAGTAGGTAAGAAAAAAGAGCCTAATAGTCGGCTCTTGGGGAAATGTATGTTTTTTAGGTTTCAGGAGGATCAGCCACGTAGGATCAGCTATATAGCCTTTTGTAGACATCACTTGAGAAGTTGCTGTAAACATATTGTTATCACTCCTTCCATTTAACCTTTGTAGAATCGAAACTAAGCGATCCGAAAACATGGAGATATCAGAGCCGAAGGTAGTAGAGCAAGCTACCATCTTAATCACTAAGATATCTTCTTGGCTTGGGAATGAATGTTTCTCGGCAAGCACAAGTGCCTGCTGATATTTGGTCCCTGCCTTTTTGAAATCTCCGTATTTCGCATAAAAATCACCAAGGGATATAAGTGCTTCACAGGTTCGTAAAGCATCATTGGTTTCCTTGCCTAATTTGACTGCCTTCTTTAAATTGTCTACAGCTTTCTCTTTTTTGTCAAGAATAGTGTACAATTCTCCGATTTGTCTGTAAGTTTTTACAGCTATATATTCTCTCTTGATGCTGTCCTTTAATTTAAGGGCTTCTAAAAAGCATCGCTCTGCTTGATTCCATTTTTTTAGATTCATATAACTGGTGCCCAATTCCGTTCATAAAACGAACAGACAGAAAGTGTAACCGAGGCAGCATTTCCGATGGACAGGCATATTGCGGGTGTTTTACCTGAGTTTCCAAAGGTTTATCAAACGGTTGAACAGTTGGGTGGAGATTCGGATTTGGTGGTTCGGGGGGTTGTGCAAAATCGTGATTTCTATAAAGAGGATGTAGTATCAGAGATAAAGGTGACAGAAGTGATTCTCGGAGATGGAAAAGTTTCTGTCGGTGAGGTGGTTCCTTTTGTGGCTCCCTATGTGTTGGACACGCTTAAAAGTGATGATGAAGTCGTGTTGTTTGGTAACTTGCATGCGAAGGATGATCGAATCCAGCGAGATTACTATGAGAGTGTAGGTGCTTTTCAAGGTCAGTTCTTAGTGAGGGGAAGTAAAGTGAAGCGCCTTACGGACACGCTCAAGAGTAAAGTGGACCGAGAAGCGTTTCCAACCTTAGAGATGGGGATAACGAATCTATCTGTGAGAGTGCAGATGAAATGATGGAAAAGCCCTCTTAGATAGCAGTCTTACGATTGCAACTGTCTGCCTAAGAGGGCTTATTTATTATTCTTTATTGCCTTTATATTCCCGAATCCCACGAATGAAGTTGACGATAATTGAGAGAGATAAAGCGGCTATTATCGTAATCTTAAATGGTGTAAAGTGGTCTGTTCCTGCAATTTGAGAATACAGTGCGAGAAAGAGTGCTGCTATGACTAGGATTGTACCGGGCCAGCTTTCAAACATAGGCGGGTTATTTGCTACTAATCGTTTACTTTGATCATGATAGTCTATTTTTTTTGGTTTTTTTACGAGACAATAAACAACAATCGCCCCTCCGATTAATATTCCTAACAGCCAGAGAAAGATAGAGATCTGAACGAGAGTTGGTCCTATCCCATTTAGCTCCACTTGGTATCATTCCTCCTTAGAAGGTTATAATTTATTTTAAATTTTATTATTAATTAGAGTGATAAGCAATCTATTTTACTCATTTCAAAGCATATGCCTGATAGCGTGTGGCTATCAGGCATATGTAGCGTGCGCCCGGCATGGGCGTAGTCTATAGGGTGAAAGTCCCGAATGGTGAAGGTAGCAGTAGCCATTAGCTTAAGGCAAGGGTGTCCACCGTGAG
>NZ_SLXV01000031.1 GCF_004341445.1 Baia soyae | reverse complement strand
ATAATATGGCTAAGACCTAGCTCTTCTAATGCAATGGATGACAGCAATAGATTGATTGCATCTTCTCTGGTAATCGAAATATTAGGTGAAATATTCGGAATATTTGCTTGTGACATATCTCCACTCCTTATATAGCATAGTAGATGACTTTAATATAATATTCATACTTATCAAACAATCATCCGTAATCAACCTAATTTTATAAGGTTGATTCTATAACGTCGATCGTAACAAAAAGAAACGGCTTTAGTCCTGTGGAATTCAGCATAAAAGCCGCTTAGTTGATTTTTTATTTTTTATAGAAGCCATTTCAAAAATGCCGGAGGCACATAATTATGCAAGCGAGAACATTGAATCCCCTGTATATCCAAGACAAACGGTCATATCGAACAACCAGTCGACGAAAATTATCCATCCAAGCAAAACTACGTTCAACTTTAAATCGTTGTTTATATGAGCTTTGGAAGTCCTTTGGTTGAAGCCCCTTCGAGGGCTTTTGATTTTTCTTCAATGGAATGCTTACCAGAATGCCTTTTCTTCGCAAATAAGCCCGAAAGGCTTGACTTATATAGCCTTTATCTGCTACAAGTATCTTAGGTTTTCGAATGGGTGCTCCTCGTTTTTGTGGAATACGAATCTCATTTACGATTTTCTGAGCAAAGGTAATCTCATGAGGATTCGCATTTTCAATCAGCAAAGCGATGGGTAACCCATTCTTATTCTCCACCACACCAAATACCTTCGATCCCTTACCCAGCTTCGTTTTCCCGATTTTTGTCTCCCCCCTTTTTGGCCGGAACAAAGCTGGCATCTACATGTACGATGCCTAGTTGGATTTTTTTCTCTTCGTATAGATCCCGGAGTAACCATTTCCATATTCGATCCCATATTCTTAATTTGGAGTAGAGACGGTGTCTCCTCCAACACGTTGTGTAAGAACCGTATTTCGTAGGCATATCCATCCATGCACATCCCGTTTGTAATACGTACAGGATTCCGTTTAATGTCTTTCGTAAATCCGCTTCAGGTCTTCCTCTTCCTCGTTTTGCCTTCGGCAAATATCCGCTTACCTTTTTCCACTGTTTGTCTGTTATCTCATGTCTGCTCATATTACAGACTTTACACACTTTACTTATTTTTTCAATGTTTTCTATTCACTATTTGCATATTTATGTTTTTTTGAAATAGCTTCTATTGTCTATTTGAGAGGATGCCATTCATAAATAGCATCCTCTCGGTATGGCTTAATTAATTTATAAAAAATTCCAATTGGCAAAATCGACAAACCATCCAAATAAACTAAATAGCTCCATTGCAAAGAAGACAATCGAAAGAACGGAAATGATAAATAGAATCAGGACCCAAATCTTAAGGTTCTTCCCTTTTTTAAATAACATCATAACACCTAATACAACCAAAACCACTAATGAAATAAGAAAGCCTATACCAGATACGAGAATTCCTCCTAGTGTATCCCACGGCAACATGATCACCTCCTGTTGTCATGCATTTCATACCTCTTTTAGTGGGATTATAAACGTTCAATTATTTTCTCCATATTAGAACAAACAAAGAGTAACCAACTTACGTGTAATCGAAGTTAGTTACTCTTTGTTTTTATTATATATGAATCATTTTAGTTTGAAGTTCATTCATTACATTAAAATTTACTTGCTGCTTCTTTCGCTTCAGCGATTCCTTTTTGTAAGATCGCGTCAGCTTGGTCAGGAAGAGCACTGTGACCTTCCATGGCAACATGTTCGTAGTCTTCAATCCCCATGAAGGATGTAATGGCTCGAAGATAACGATCTCCAAATTCTATTTCTTTAGCAGGACCTTCGCTGTACATACCACCACGAGCTTGGATATGAAGTACTTTTTTGCCTTTAAGTAGACCTTCTGGACCTGTTGCTGTATAGCGGAACGTTTTACCTGCAATCGCAACCGTATCGATGTATGCTTTTAGACGTGCAGGAAGACTTAGATTCCATAGCGGAGTAACAAATACATACTTGTCCACATCTACAAACTGGTCCACTAATTCGCCCATGCGTTTAGCTTTAGCCGCTTCATTCGCATTTAATTCGATTCCTTTAGCACCTTTACCCCAACTAGATAATACATCTTCATCAATATAAGGAATTTCTTCTTTATAGATATCAAGAGTAATCACTTCATCTTGAGGATTATTTGCTTTATATTCTGTAAGAAAAGCTTCTCCAGCCTGTGAGCTGAAAGATGCTGATACTGGTTTTGGATTCGCTGTAATGTATAATACTTTTGCCACTTGTGTAGCCCCCTATAATTAAATATAAAACTTACTTTATGTAAGTATATTACTATCTTCTATATACCTATGTCAAGTATGTATTTCATTAGTATCTCCAAAGGGCTTTATGTTATAGCAGTTTAACCATTTTATACAGCGCAGGCCTATTCATTTCACCTATAATTCGATAACCTATCCTCTCGTACAATTTGACTCCAAGTTGATTCTCTTTTTTCACTGTCAAAGAGCATTTCACAAGGTTTTGAAGAGCAGCTTGTTCCTCAGCTACATTAAGAAGTTGAGTACCTATTCCCATCCCTCTACTTTCTGGCAAAGTCGCAATGGTTCCAATGTGAAATTCATCATCTTCTCCCTCTTTCATAATTGCCATCGCATGGAATAATCTGATATTCAACAAATTATAGCCCACTAGTCCAAGCTTCCGATAAGAGAAAGCCTGTTGAAAAGTAGGCCATGCAAGACGCTTCATAACGGGTACAGGATAGCAAATAATCATCCCTAACGTTTCTCCATTTACCTGGGCTTCAAAAGCATATTGATAACTAAAGCGATTATTCTCCAGCTGCCATAGTTGAAGGAACGTATCTTCCAGTATGCTCTCTTCTTCAGATCCTGCAATCGCATATGCCATGTAACCTAGAGCCATTAAATTTAACTTAGCACCTGCTTTTGACTGAGGATGACCCTTTATGATCGAAATTTGCATCAACAGACCACTCCTTTCATTATTTTGCAATAATCTGGTGTTTATGGACTAAGAAAACTTTTCTACGAAACACCTGCAATTCCTTTTCTAATCCTCCAAAAATGATCTTTCCGAATAAAAATTCCCACGAAAAAAAGCCGAGGCTTGCACTAATCAAATTAGTACAATCCCAGCTTCTTTATCATCTAACAAAATGAAACAATCTTACTCATATTTAACAAGAGAGTGAACCGCCACATCCCCTAGCTTCTCACGACCATTTAGGTACATTAACTCAATCCAAAATGCTACTCCAACAGGCTCTCCACCCAATTGGCGAACGAGATCAAGAGTTGCACTAATGGTTCCACCAGTAGCGAGCAAATCATCAGCAATCAAAACCTTTTGACCTGGCTGAATAGCATCTTTGTGCATCGTTAAAATATCTTTTCCATATTCCAAGTCATATTTCGCCTCAATGGTCTCACCAGGAAGCTTGCCTTTTTTTCGAACAGGCACAAACCCAGCTCCGAGCGCGAGTGCAAGAGGGGCTCCAACGACAAAGCCACGAGCTTCGGGACCGAGTACAACGTCGATTTCCATCCCTTTATAATGCTCCGCTAGCGCCTCAATGGCTGCACGATACGCTTCGCCATCTTTTAATAAAGTAGTAATATCCTTAAAGCGAATCCCTTCAGAAGGGAAGTCTGGAATCACGCGAATTTTTTCTTTGAAGTTCATATGGGTTACCTCCTGATTATAATCCATCCATAGAAAACATCTGACATATCTCTTTATAAGAGCTATATACCAATGTCTGAAGAACTTCCTCTTTCTCCAGTTGTTGTCTATAAGTCAACGAGTCGGTTAAAGGTCGTTTAGAAGGATTTTCTACTATATGGATTATTCCATTGTCATTTTGTAAGAATTGTAATTCCCCGAACACTAGAATCATAAAGGAAAGTGTTCGTTTTGACAATCCCGTTATTTTTGTCAGAGATGGATATGATTTCAATAATGAAAACGGTTTCTTTCCGTACAATAAATTGTATAACTGTTTGAATTGTTCGCGTGAAGGAACTGCTAACAAATTTTGGTCAAAGTCACGATCCCCAAAAATAAAGTAGACACGCTCGATATGCTGAATTTGACTGAGATGATTTCGCCAAATTCTCATAGAGGGCGGGGGATCGATCCAAGCTATTTGTGTATATTCGGCGAGTGATTCGGTTGCCCCTCCAGCACAATCTTCCCATGAGAGAAAGGAGGATGTGCTTCCTGCTGGAAGTTGATGCCCGATCAATAGGACGGGCTTATCACGTAATTTATTCAGGTGTTCGCCCTTATGGTTGCTACGCCAATCAAAAACTTGTCTCTCATGTACAGCAAGATCCTTGCAAATTAATTGCGGAGTACGCCTGCCGTTCCATTCATTAATTTGTAATTCACCGACCACATGAATTTTACTGGTTGGCACTAATTCCTCTGCTAGTTCGGCCTTGCGAAATGCGAGTGCATCCATGAAGATTCGGTCCATCTGAAGAGTCAATTTAAGATGATTTTTATCCGCACCAATGGTTTGAATCTTCGCGATGGAAGCATCTTTTAACAGAAAGCTAGGTGTGGCATTACCCATACCATATGGCTCTAGCAAAGCCAATTGTTCCAACATCGATAGCTCCACTTGATCGATGGTTAATTCATCATCAATATGGGTCAAAGGAATGTAATCTTCCTCTTGCAAAGTCTCCTTCGCAACTCCTGACAATTTGGTATGAAAGGCAGGAACATCACCCATCTTGAGCGACATACCTGCTGCCATGTAGTGTCCCCCAAATTGTGGAAGATACTCCTTACACGCAGTTAGAGATTGATAGAGATCAAATCCAGCGATGCTCCTCGCTGAACCTTTGGCTATCCCCGTTTCCTCGTCACACCCTAATACAATCACAGGTCGATAATATTTCTCCACAAGCCTAGAAGCAACAATGCCGATCACACCGACATTCCAACCCGGCTTAGCGACAACGATCACATGCTGATAGCGTTCTGGATCTTGCTCCACCATGGCCATCGCCTGCTCTGTAATCTCTTCCACGATCTGCTGACGTTCTTGGTTCATTTCTTGCAGTTTTTCGGCCAGATGTTGCGCCTCACTCAGATCGTCCGTTGTGAGCAACTCAACTGCCTGTCCAGCAGAATCCAATCGGCCACTCGCATTGATCCTGGGCCCTAGAAAAAAGCCCACATGGCCCGCAGTAGCTTGTTTATCAACACCCGCTACATCCATTAATGCAGAAAGCCCTTTATTGGTACGTTCGTTTAAACGTTCTAATCCATATGTAGCCAGTACTCGGTTCTCATCTACCAATGGAACCAGATCCGCGATGGTACCAATAGCAACTAGATCCATCCACTCGGTGGGAATTCTATCTAACAAGGCAGTAGCCAGTTTAAAAGCAACACCGACTCCAGCCAGCGATTTAAACGGATATGTACAATTTGGTTTCTTTGGGTTGATCACCGCGACTGCTTCTGGTAATTCAGGAGGCGGTTCATGATGATCTGTAATAATCAGGTCTAAGCCGATTTCACGGGCAAATGCTGCCTCTTTCGTAGCACTGATACCCGTGTCAACGGTAACCACTAAATCATAACCACGTTCTTTGGCTTCCTTGAGAGCTTCTTGGTTGAGACCATAGCCCTCTCGAAAACGATTCGGGATATAGTAATCAACTTGCTGTGTCAGAGTACGAAACACATTTAATAATAAGCTTGTACTACTCACACCGTCCGCATCATAATCGCCATAAATAAGGATCTTTTCTTGTTGGGTCAGCGCAAAGCGGATTCGTTCAACCGCTTCCTTCATGCCATCTAATTGGTAGGGATCATGTAAATAATCCATAGAAGGACGTAAAAACTTCTGAGCCGTTTCGATATCGGTTTGCCCGCGACGAATCAACAACCTAGCAATCGTCGGATGAACGGACAAGCCTTCCGCCAACCTCTGGATTTCTTGTGGATCAGCTTCCACAGGAATCCATCTCGTCTTTGAACGAATCATAAAAAACCGTTCACCTCTCTTCGCGGTATGATTATAGCACAAAGAAAGAGAAAACGGTGGTTCATTCCTTATTTTTCTGCAAAATTTTGCCATCGAATGGGTTTATATGTACAAATACATCTTCTACATGATCAAAACGGTCTACCAATGTTCGTTTTACCTGTTTCCCAATCCGATGCCCTTCTTCAACCGTAATATGAGGATCTACCGAAATTTTTACGTCTACAATCACATAATGACCATGTTGACGAGCACGTAAGTTATCAATATCTAGAACACCCCTTACTTCTCGAACCGCATCAATTAATTCCTGCGCCTCTTTCGGAAGTAGTACAGGGTCTAGTAAATTATAAATCGCTTCGCGAGCTAATCGGTAGGCCATCCAGAAGACAAATAAGGAGACTCCCATACCCGCAATCGGGTCAAGATAGACTAACTCGGGAACACCGATATACCGACTTAGCACCGCTCCTAGTATCCCCACTAAAGCCGCAATGGTGGCAAACACATCAGCTCGATGTTCGAGAGCATGCGCTACTGTGGCTTGACTATTTTGACGTTTTCCCACTCGATAGGTATAACGATATAACATCTCTTTTACTAAGATCGATAGAAAGGCGACAATCGCAGCTGAAATGCCCGGGGGCTCTAATTTATCAAATAATGCTTGGAAGGAGCCTCGAGCAATCTCTACTCCCACCATAGCCAACAACACAGCTACGATAAAAGAAGCAACTATCTCTGCTTTACCGTGCCCATACGGATGTTCAGGGTCTGGAGGACGTTTCGCTACGCGGATTCCAAAATAAACAGCAAGAGAGCCAACCAAATCTGCCGCTGAATGAGCCGCTTCAGCGATCAGAGCACGACTATTAGCTAGAAAGCCGACTGTGCCCTTTACTACGGTCAATAAGATATTAAAAAATATCCCAATCCATGCCGCTCGATTGATCTCTTGAAATCGTTGATCACCCATAGTTGCTCCTCCAGAAATAAGACCGCAGATTCATTCTCCGCGGTCTTTTCCTTCATTGTATGGAAACAATGATGTTCTTATTCAGTTGTAGGCGATAATTTTGGCTCGTCTTTTCCAGCCTTCACCGAACGCCATTTCCAAATCACCCAAATTTGAGAAGCGATAAAGATCGAAGAATACGCTCCTGCAAATAAACCTACCACGAGAGCAAGGGAGAAGTTACGAATTCCCTCTCCACCCAGTAAGAACAATGATAAAGCGCCAAATAATACAGTAAGAACCGTATTAATGGATCGAACCAAAGTTTGTTGGATACTTAGATTTACCATACCAGATAGTTGTTCCCACGTCTTCGGTTGTAGCTTCTCTTCATTTTCACGAATCCGGTCAAAGACCACAATCGTATCGTTCATGGAATAACCAATGATGGTTAGGATAGCAGCGATAAAGAATAGGTCGACTTCAATCTGGAACAGAGAGAAGAACGTGATAATGAGGAAAGCATCGTACAACAACGTAACTACCGTTGCCATCGCAAACCGATACTCAAAACGGAATGCAACATAGATTCCAATAAATGCACAAGCAATCAGTATACCAATAATAGCGTTACGTGCTAGTTCACGTCCGATAATCGGGTCTACTTTCTGCTCTTGTACAGTTACATTCACACCAAATTCTTTTGATAAATCTCCTTTGAGTTTATCAATTTTCGGTTTATCCAAAATATTGTCCGTACGGAAAACGACAACTTGCTTTTGATCCCCAGCAGCACGTGCATTCGGATGCTTAAAGCCATTTTTTTCTAAGACACTTTTTGCCTTTTCCACATCAACGTTTTGCTTCACCGTAAAATCAAGGCGTGTACCACTGACAAAGTCAACGCCTAGATTTAATCCTTGGACAAAGAGGGAGCCAATCCCGATTAAAACAATGATGAGAGAGGCTAGTAGGAACGGTTTGCGGTATCGAACAAAATCAAATTTATAGTTCACCAATCTCATCCTCCTTCACACGGAACAGCACCGGATTCTTCACAAGATTTGAGTTGATTAAGAGTGACATCAACCAGCGAGACAATCCTACTGCAGTCACAAAGCTACATAAAATCCCGACGATCAATGCTACCGAGAACCCTTTTACCCCTGCTGTACCAAAAGCAAATAAAACAGCACCGGCTAACATGGTCGTAAAGTTAGCATCAAAAATCGTTAAGAATGAGCGCTTGGAGCCCGCTTTCATCGCACTCTTCAGCGTACGACCCACGCGTAATTCCTCACGAACACGCTCTGACATAATAATATTGGCATCGACAGCCATCCCAATCCCTAGGATAAAGGCAGCAATCCCGGGTAAGGTAAGGGTTACTTTTAAGAAAGCGAAGATAACCAAGTTTAGGTACGTGTATGCGATGAGTGTCGTAACCGCCACGAGACCTGGTAACCGATAGAAACCAATCACAAAGATAAAGATCATAAGAACGGAGAGTCCACCCGCTATTAAGGTATCCCTCATCGATTGATGTCCCAAACTCGCATCGACTGCGAAACTTTGAACCTCCTGAAGCTTAATCGGAAGAGCACCTGCATTGAGAAGGCTCGCTAATTCCTTTGCTTCTTCTGGAGTCTTTTGCCCACTGATGGTTGCTTTTCCACCACTGATCACGTTTTGAATGACAGGACTACTTAGCTCTTTTTCATCCAAATAGATAGGTAAAGGTTGCCCTATGTATTTCTTCGTAATGTCTTCGAACTTTTTTCCATCTTTAAATTCAATGGCCACCACAGGGCTGTTGTATTCATCAAAGCTTAATTTAGCACTACCTGGTTTTAGGTCGGCTCCCTTAATCACAGGCGTTTTTCCTGTTGGTTCACGAAACGTTAATTCAGCCTGTTTCCCTAAGAGGTCCCGGGCCTTCGCAGGATCCTTCACCCCTGCTAACTGTACCCGAATTCGATTATTTCCTTCAATCGAAATCTCAGGCTCAGAAACACCCAGTACATTAATTCGTCGCTCAAGTGCATTTGCTACATCAAGGAGAATGGCTCGATCTACTTTTTGATCTTTAGGTGCTTCATATAAAACCTCAAAGCCTCCTTGCAAGTCCAAGCCCTTTGTAATCTTGTTCCACACTGGAAGAGCGGTCGTCCCAGCGAGAACGAGGATCGCCACGACGATGGTGATAAAAATCGCTATTTTTCCTTTTTTGATCTTCATGGACTGTCCTCCTTATTCCATTACAATTACCAAGTCCTATTATCCCAAGTGAAGCCCTACGAGTCAATTACCACACAAATAAAGCCACCAGCAGTGGCTGATGACCTTCAAGACTTTACTCGCTTTTATAGATATTATGTAGCATTAACCAGTTCATAAAGCGGCTCGCTTTTAAAGACATAATATCGTTCACTAGGCGGTTTAGTCTCGGGGTGCCCTGACGATGTTCATCTGAAACACAAGCCCATATTTGTTCGGGTGTCACATTTTCATATCCATATAAATGAAACTCAGATGCTTTACTTCTACAAAGATCTTCGAGGCATTCATCTAATTCATCTGATGTTAAATGCTGAATCTCATCTTCTTCAAAATCATACTCTTGTTCAGGCAACGCTAGCATCGACATCGTATCCCTCCAATCTTACTCATTCGACATCTTTTGAATGTATCAATTCTGCACGAGGAACCTTCTTTCCTCCTATCAACGAAAAACAGTCATGAGCCTATCGGACAAGGCATAACTTGTACTAAAACGTAGTGGACGGAAGAAGGGAGTTACCATGCGCAAACAGAGCTTCCTCGCTGGCACCCTCATACTAGTGGGTGCTGGATTTTTAACTAAAATTCTTGGCTTTATCTATCGAATTGCTTTGTCTCGTCTGATCGGAGACGAAGGAATGGGCCTTTTTCAACTTGCTTTTCCAATTTTAATCTTCGCGGTTGTTATCACTTCTGCTGGAATCCCTGTTGCAATCTCAAAACTAGTATCCGAAGCTGAGGCTAAAAATGAAGAGCACAAGATCCCACACATCATCATTGTAGCAGGGATTGTAGTTGGAATCACCAGTACAATCGTTACCAGTTTGGTATTTGTCTTCGCCCCGATCCTAGCGAAAACCCTATTAACAGATCCTAGGACACTTTACGCTCTTATGGGTATCACTCCTATCATTCCCGTTATTGCCATATCCAGCATCTTCCGCGGTTATTTCCAAGGACGACAAAATATGAGCCCTTATGCACTTTCCCAAATTATCGAGCAGGTAGTGAGAATCTTTACCGTTCTCATGTTAGCTAAGTATTTGCTACCTTACGGTGTAGAATATGCCGCTTCGGGTGCCATGATCGGAATGGTAATCGGTGAGTTTACAGGGATGTTGTATCTCTATTATCGATATCGCAAAGATCCAAAACGTCCGATCCTACGTCAAATATGGAAGAGACGTAAAAACCAGAAGGATGATAAAAATATTGTAAGCCGATTCAACACGATAACGGACTTCTTTCGGGTCGCTGTTCCCGTTACGCTGAGCAGGACCATCGGCTCCCTTACCTATGCAGTAGAACCGATTATCGTATCCCAAAGTTTAGCCATCGCTGGAATCGCCGCCGCCACCTCTACTGCTTTATATGGACAACTAGAGGGGATGGCGCTACCGTTAGTCTTCTTCCCCGCTTTTATTACCTATGCCTTAACCGTCTCCCTCGTTCCAGCTGTGAGCGAGGCAGCTGCACAACATAATACCACCTTAATCGAGCGACGACTACAACAAGCAATCCGGCTTTCGTTAATTATCGGTGCTCCATGTACCATGTTGGTCTATGTGTTAGCAGAACCACTTGCTACCTTACTCTATCATCAACCAAGTGTCGGTCAAATGATTCAGATTATGGCACCCATTTCGTTATTCCACTACTTACAAGGTCCCTTTGCCGCTGTCCTTCAAGGGCTGGATAAAGCAAATATCGCCATGCGGAATTCCATTATCGGTGCCGTGATAAAAATAGTATGTATCTGGCTACTCGCCACTAGGCCATCTCTTGGCATTATGGGCGTAGCCATCGCCATCAATATTGGCATATTGGTCGTAACTTGCCTGCATTTTATCAGCATCATCAAACTCGTTCCTTACATGATTAACGCCAGAGAGCTAGTAAAGCTCACTATCAGCATTGGCGGGATGGGATTTGTCTGTTATTACTTAGGAACGCAGGCACATAGCCCCTTGTTACAACGCGTTTTATTAACCATCTTATGTGGATTCGGAATCTATCTCATTTGCCTCGTTCTCTTCTCCCTAATTCGAAAAGATGACGTGTCTCGTCTCCCATATGTAGGAGCTTGGGTAGCTCGATTCCTGCCGCGATGAACAGAAGATGCCTTTGCTTAAAATGATTCCTTCATCTTAGGCAAAGGCATTATGTATCTATGTATCTCTTAAATCGATATAGATATTTCCATATTGATCCACACTTGCATAAAACACATTTTTAAAATCTTTTACTCCCTTTTTTCGTAATTCTTGCTTGAGCCATATATGATTATATCCCGATTCCTGTAGTTCCTGTTCCTGCACTCTTCCTTCGATAATGACGGGGATTGGCATGC
Organism: Baia soyae; assembly: GCF_004341445.1. Classification (GTDB taxonomy): domain Bacteria; phylum Bacillota; class Bacilli; order Thermoactinomycetales; family Thermoactinomycetaceae; genus Baia; species Baia soyae. The sequence goes on along the minus strand of NZ_SLXV01000031.1, from coordinate 25,115 downwards.
GAAACGGGCGTAACTTGGAGCCGTCATTTTGTATATCTCCCTTGGTTAATCGGGCTTTTTCCACCTTAGGAAACACACTTAATTTCCCTGAAGTCTCTAGTATGGCAATCTCTACATCCGATACATCAGGGATGTCTTTTTCACGTAATTGCATGAGCAAGTCATCTAGGTTATATCTTGATTTCGTCATCATGGAGTCAATAATTTTCCCATCTCTGACAATGACAGCTGGCTCTCCTTCAATCAGGTTGCGTGCTTTGCGACTCTTGAGCAACAAGTATGACATCCCAATTTGTAATAAAACCAAAGCGAGAATGGGTACTATGGCATCTACGAGTGGTCTTTCAATATCATCTAATACGATTGCGCTTAGATCGGCAATCATGAATGAGACAATTAAATCAAATATCGATAATTTCCCAATTTCTCTTTTGCCCATTAGTCTCATCATGAAGAACACAAAGGTATAGATGAAGATGGTTCGTAGTACTGACATCCAGAGCACGCAGTTCCCTCCTTTCAGGCAGTGAGCCTAGTGATCATCAAAAGTCCTATTTGTTATTTTGACCGTAAGCTGATTTTTTATGATTGAGAAATCCCCACTATAAATCATATATTGACGGACTTGCTCATAAGTTGTACCAAAGATGAAGGGAAGGGAGTCATATCCTTTATGAAAGCAACAATCTTTCATTCCAATCGAACTGTCCTAAACCCATGGATTATCGGTCAAAGTGTGATTTGGTCATCAGTGCTGATTCTTTCTCTCGGTACAGCTGTCATCCTTCGCTACACGGACCTTGAAACAAGTAGCTTGCCATGGATTACTTTTTTGATCAACGCTAGCTCGATTTTTACAGGCGGTTTGATCTCCGGAAAACGGACAGAGCGAAATGGCTGGATTATGGGCGGGATTCAGGGCATTCTTTATACGCTGATATTAATGATCATTGGATTTCTCGCCTTTGATACCTCGCTACGAGTAGAGCCGTTGATATTTGGAGTATGCTCATTTGGACTAGGTGCCTTAGGCGGGATGATTGGGATCAATCTATCCAAAAGATAAAAAGCTATTCTCTCCTTTGATCGGAGAAAATAGCTTTTTTATCTTTTACTTTTCTTCTTTTGTCTCTTCGGTAGAAGAAGCCGTTACTTCTTCCCTTACTTCCTCTGTTTTAGCAGGAGTAGCAGCATCAACGGTTTTCTTTTCGTTAATCGCAGCACGTTCAAAAACAAGACGAGTGTTATCGTTTACTTTAATGGTAATGGTCTGGTCATTTAAATCTACGATCGTACCGTGAAGCCCGCCAATCGTTACCACTTTGTCTCCCTTTTTCAACGAAGAGATCATAGCATTACGTTGTTTACGACTCTTGTTTTGGGGACGGATTAGCAAAAAGTAGAAAATCGCGATTAGCAAAACAGGGAAAATAAATGCTTGGTACTGTTGCATGGGTATTCCTCCTAAGTGTAGTGTTCAATCTAAAATTTTTGGACCGGATTTAAGGTACCATAGTACTTCATCATAAATTCATCACGAAAATCGAGAAGACGATCCTCCATGATGGCTTGACGAACTTGGTGCATCAAGTTAAGTAGGAAATACAAATTATGGTACGTTGTCAATCGAAGCCCAAACGTCTCGTCTGCTTTAATAAGGTGACGCAGATAAGCACGAGAATAGTTGCGACACGTGTAACAATCACAATTGGGATCTAATGGACCGAAGTCACGCGTAAATTTAGCATTACGCACAACAAGACGACCTTCGCTAGTCATCGTAGTGCCGTTCCTCGCGATTCGAGTCGGTAAGACACAGTCAAACATGTCAATTCCTAGAATGGCCCCTTGAATCAAAGCTTCTGGTGAACCAACTCCCATGAGATAGCGAGGCTTGTCCTTCGGAAGAAGCGGTGTGGTATACCCAAGGATTTCAAACATCATCTCATGTGGTTCTCCTACGCTTAACCCGCCTACAGCATATCCTGGCAAATCCAAGTCCACTAGTTGACGAGCACTCTCCTCGCGAAGTTCACGATATTCGCCCCCTTGCACAATACCGAATAACGCTTGATCTTCTGGACGACCGTGGGCTTCTTTACATCTTTTTAGCCACCGATAGGTACGTTCAGTGGAGTTTTTCACGTATTCATACTCTGCCGGATAGGGTGGGCACTCATCAAATGCCATGATAATATCCGCACCGAGAGCGTTTTGAATCTCCATCGCTTTCTCAGGAGATAAGAACAGCTTCTCACCACTTAAATGGGAACGAAACTGAACCCCTTCCTCGGTAATCTTACGTAAATCACCCAGGCTAAAAACTTGAAATCCGCCACTATCGGTTAAAATAGGACGATCCCAGTTCATGAACTTATGTAATCCGCCCGCTTCTTTTACAATCTCATGACCTGGCCGAATAAATAAATGGTATGTATTGCTTAAAATAATCTGTGCATCCATCTCTTTTAACTCTTCTGGACTCATTGTTTTTACCGTCGCCAGTGTACCTACCGGCATGAAGATCGGGGTTTCAATGACACCATGCGGAGTATGGAGCCTTCCGAGTCGTGCACCAGACTGCTTACACTGCTTCAATAGTTCATAACGTACAGCCAATATTCTAGTTCCTTCCTAACTTATTATCCATTATAACGAAAAAACCTTTGTCACTGCCAATATTATAGAAGACAAGTCATCATATAAGCAACATCGCATCTCCAAAACTAAAGAACCGATATCGCTCCTGCACCGCTACTTCATAAGCATGAAGCAAGATATCCCGACTACTAAAGGCGCTTCCCAGCATTAATAGAGTGGATTGTGGTAAGTGAAAATTCGTCAATAATCCATCTACTACTTGAAACTCATATCCCGGATAGATAAAGATATCCGTCCAGCCGCTACAAGCTTGCACCTCTGACGCAAACCTTCCCGCAATGGTCTCCAAGGTACGAATCGAAGTCGTTCCGACGGCAATCACTCGTTTTCCTGCTTTTTTTGCTTCTCTGATAGTAGATGCTGTCTCTTCGTTCATCTCATAATACTCTGCATGCATTTGATGCTCTTCGATGTTCTCCACTGTGACAGGACGAAATGTACCTAATCCCACATGAAGGGTCACGAAGGAAACTTGTACCCCTTTTTCGCGAATCGCTGTCAAAATCTCATCCGTAAAATGGAGCCCTGCCGTGGGAGCAGCCGCAGAGCCGATCGAACGAGAGAAAACTGTCTGATAGCGTTCTGGATCATCTAATTGCTCGTGGATATAAGGAGGTAAAGGCATCTCTCCTAATCGCGTAAACAGGGTTTCTATATCGTCTACTTGATACTCTAAACGAAACACACGCCCCCCTGCCACTTCGGTAGACTCCTCCGCAACAGCTCGCAGTTCTCCACCATTACCAAACTGGATGACGGATCCTGGCTTCACCCTCTTAGCTGGCTTCACTAGGGCTTCCCAGCGATCTCCGCCCATCGGTTGGAGCAATAGAAGCTCAATCTTCGCTCCTGTGTCTGCTTTCGTCCCAATGAGGCGTGCCGGTCGAACCCGGCTATCGTTTAGTACCAGGACATCTCCTGCTTCTAGATAGCTCACAATCTCAGGAAATTGTGTATGCGTTAGCTCTCCTGAGTTACGGTTTACGATCATTAATCGAGAAGCAGTTCGATCGGTTAAAGGAGTCTGTGCGATTAACTCCTTAGGTAATTCAAATGAAAAATCTGCTACGTTCATATATGCTCACTCCAGAATGTCATTACAAAAACAAAAAAACGAAATTATGCCTCAGGCCACTGTACGCCAAAGTGTTCGCAACAACGTAACGTGACCATCCGTCCACGTGGGGTTCTTTGGAGGAAGCCGATTTGCATTAGATAGGGCTCGTACACGTCTTCGATGGTATTCGGCTCTTCACCAATAGTGGCCGCGATCGTATCAAGCCCCACAGGACCTCCGCGGAATTTCTCGATAATCGCAAGTAGCAGTCGGTGGTCGACGTGATCTAGTCCCAGTCTATCCACTTGAATTCGGTCTAATGCGTCTCGGGCGGCCTCTCCTGTGATAATCCCATCCCCTTGCACTTGAACGAAGTCACGTACTCGCTTTAGAAGTCGATTCGCCACACGAGGGGTCCCACGGGAACGAGTCGCAATCTCGAGAGCCCCCTCTTCCCGAATACCTACTCGTAATAAATCAGCCGCTCTCATCACAATAAAAGCCAACTCTTCTTGAGTATAATACTCCAAACGGCTGACTACGCCAAATCGATCTCGGAGGGGGGCAGAAAGAGAACCCGCTCTTGTAGTCGCTCCTACCAATGTAAAAGGGGGCAGGTCCAACCGAACCGAGTGGGCACTTGGTCCCTTACCAATCATAATATCAAGCGCAAAATCCTCCATCGCAGGATATAACACTTCTTCTACAGAACGATTTAATCTATGTATTTCATCGATAAATAAAAAATCATGCGGTTGTAGGTTAGTCAAAATTGCCGCCAAATCTCCAGGACGTTCAATCGCAGGACCTGAAGTCGTGCGAATCTGGGCTCCCATCTCGTTTGCAATAATATGAGAAAGGGTTGTCTTCCCTAGACCCGGGGGACCATATAGCAAGACATGATCCAGCGTTTCATTTCTCATCTTCGCCGCTTCTATGTAAATCTTTAGATTCTCCTTGGCCCTAGACTGTCCGATATACTCTCGCAGAGATCGAGGGCGCAGACTAAACTCAACCATCTCATCCTCTTCCATCATCATCTTGCTTGAGATGATCCGTTCTTCCATCCTTCACCCTCCTATCTCTTCCCGGACACTTGTAGAGCTAGACGAATCCACTCTCCCGTGGAAAGCTCTTTTTCGCTAGATTCTCGCGCTTTCATCACCGATGATCGGGCTTCCTCTTCATGATACCCAAGCCCCATTAATGCATCTACTACATCTCGCATAGTAGGGTCATCGTCCGTTGCACGACGAAGAGGTTGCTCCACCATTTGGTCTGGCAACGATAAAGTCAATTGGAATCGACGATCCCAGCCCAACTTTTGTAATTTATCTTTTAAATCCAACACAATCCGTTGTGCTGTTTTCTTCCCAATTCCAGGTAGTGCCGTTAGAAATTTTAAATCCTCTAACTGAATCGCCGACACAATCTGCCCGGGCGTCCCTCCTGCTAAAATCCCAATCCCAGCTTTAGGACCAATTCCCGAAACCTCTAGTAGCAAACGAAATAAATCTCGTTCATCTGTCGTTTGAAAGCCATATAATAACTGGGCATCCTCTCGTACAACTTGATGGGTATAAAGAAAGAGCGACTCGTGTTCTTCATAGGAAAATGGATTGGTTACTGTCACTCGATACCCAACCCCACTTACTTCAACTGCTATATAGTCTGCTCCTCGGTATGCCATCGATCCCCGTAAAAAATCAATCATCACGAAATCCCTCCTCGTCCTACTTGAGATATCGACTTGGAAGAATGGGCCTCACAGATTGCGATTGCCAGTGCATCTGCTACATCATCTGGTTTGGGAACCTTAGACAAACGGAGTAGCATCTTCACCATTTCTTGTACCTGGCGCTTCTCTGCCTTCCCATATCCCACAGCGCCCACTTTCACCTGAGAAGGGGTATATTCTGTAATCGGGATTCCTGCCTCTTCCACCGCTAAGATGATTACACCTCGTGCCTGAACCACAAGCAAGGCATTATTTACGTTTTTATTAAAAAATAATTTCTCAATCGCCACTACTTCAGGTTGAAAGCGATCTAATAAGATCTTCATCGCATCATAGACCTGCTTCATTCGGGTTGGGATAGAGTAATGCGGCTCTGTCTGAATCGCACCATAATCAACAGCTTCCAGTCTGCCACCTTTTTGGTCAATCACTCCATATCCCACAAGCGCATAGCCCGGGTCGATCCCCATAATCCGCAAAACATTCTCCCCTTTACGCCAAGCGAACACACATTCTAGGAATTTTCATTATATCATAACTTGAAGTTAATCTTCATACTCTTCATAGCGATGATCATCGTTTTGCACCTCTTGCTTCTGATGAACATTTCGATTAAAACGTTGTAAGTCCTCTTCTTTCATAGATTGGGCAAACATGATTAATTCGTTGCTCAAATCCTTTGTCTGCTTAATGGAGAGAAAGGTACCATCCGTTAACTTCACCGCAACTCCCTTTTTCACAGGCACCAGTTCTACATGTCCTACATGCTTCTGATTCGTTCGTGACGCTTTCGAATATTCCCGCGTTAACCGTTCGCGAAATGGCATAGATCTCTTTTCAATTGATTTTAAGGTTTCAAATAAATCCTGATAATCAAGCTCTTTGTGCTCATTAAAGCGGATAACACCCAACTCCGACATCTGTGAAAATAATTCCATAACCGTATCTCTCGAAAACCCAGTTGCCTCTTCAATCTCCATAGGATCATGTAACTGGATACTTGCTTGTAACAAGATCAGTTGTTCATGATTCATGCCCATTATACGGTGATAACGTAATAACATCTCACTCATACCATGCATAGATGTTAGCTCAGCCATTCCTATATTTGTCATGATAAAACTTCCTTTCACTTCATGAATGATAGTCACCCATATCATTTATTCTATAATCCCATTTTAATGTAACCATACGTTCATCAAAATGGGATTATATGAAAACATATGCAACGTTTCATTCTAAAAGGCATAAAAATAATCAAAAAAAGGAGGATTGATCTATTTACATGATAAAAATAGATCAATCCTCCTGATTGGAGAAATCAACATACCAAACAGCACTTATTTTTTCTTACCTTTCTCATAAGGTGACATCTTTAGCACCTCTTGTAATGGAACAATCTGATACTTTTCACTGCGGAGATACTCAATAATCTGTGGTAGCGCTTTAATCGAGCCATCTAGATACGGTTCTCCCCCACCCGAATGCAATAAAATAATAGAACCAGGTTTCACCTTTTTCTTTACCCAGCTAAGGATGCGATCTGCACTCCTACCATCCCAATCTTTTGGATCGACGTCCCAGTGGATTAATGTATAGTTATGTCGTGATGCTACACGGCAAATTTTATCGTTGATCCTTCCAAAAGGAGAGCGTACAAAGAGTGGTTTAAAGCCTAGCTCTTCTTGTATGAACTTCTCATTCTTCAAAAGGTCCTTCTCAATTTCGTTTTCGGAAACAAGCTGAAAATCACTATGATACCATGTATGGTTTCCCACTGTATGTCCATCATTCACAATCCTTTTCAGCTGTTCCGGATGATGAACCGCACTTTTTCCCATGACAAAAAAAGTAGCTTTCACTTTATATCGTTGTAAGATATCTAATACTTTAGGGGTATATATGCCATCTGGACCATCGTCAAATGTAATCACTACCTTCTTCTGGTCCGTAGGAAGGTCTATTGAATAGTAAACAGGATGTTTATTGACACAACCGCGAGCTGAAATATTTGGTTTTGTAGACTTTTGGGGATGAGGGCTTCCCTCTGCATGAGTGGTATAAACAGTGAAATCAAGCAACAAACTCCACACCAGACTGATTACGAGGACTCCTAACAAACATCTCCATTTCTTCATCGTACCACTCCTATCCTCATGTAGTATGAGACAGTAAGGGCGATTTCTTACATGAATTTAATAAAAAAGTCATGATATTTTTCGATGAAAAGCTTTCTTGTGTAGGTATAGCCTGTACCAGATTAATTGATCATCGCATATACTGCTATGCAATGAATTCATTACTCATATCCTATTAAGCAGAATACGCTTTCTTTTTTTATGACAATGTTTTGGATAGATATCTAGGAGGTTTTTCTATGCATATATTTTGGGAGAAAATGATTGAGCCCATTCTCAGGATGGAAGGCGCGAAAACGATTGTAGAGATTGGTGCGGACACAGGAATAAACACAGTGAAAATTCTTAATTACTGTCAGGAAATAAACGGTACAGCCTATATAATTGATCCTCATCCAAAGTTTGACGTGAGTGCTTTAGAAGCAACATATCATAGCCATATGAAAATGAGATGCCTAGCTAGCCTAGTTGCCCTACCTGATATTGAGCAGTACGATACAGTACTTATCGATGGTGACCATAACTGGTATACCGTTTTTAATGAGCTACATTTGATTGAGCAAAAGGCGAAAGAAACAGATAGATTCCCTCTTGTTTTCTTTCATGATACAGAATGGCCCTATGCTAGGCGAGATATGTACTATATGCCTGACACGATTCCAGAAACTTATCGACATCCTTATACAAAAAAGGGTATGTTGCCTGGTACTTCAGAATTAGTAGATAACGGTGTGAATTCTCACATAAATAATGCTTTATATGAAGGCGGTGAAAAAAACGGAGTTTTAACAGCAATTGAAGATTTTTTAAAGGAAACAAGCTTCAATCTTACTTTTCACAAAGCGCTGTCTTATGGAGGACTAGGAATATTAATATCTAGTAATCATGAAAAGGATATGAGAATTAAAACATTGATAGAGGAGTCAGGGTTAAACTCAATAATTAAGTTTTGGTAGCCAGATCACTTATAAACGGATTGTTTTAGCTGGGAAAGCACTGATGGATCAAAGCGCCTTTTTCTATTAAACCAAATGATATAACTATACCAGTATTCCTTTGCCATAATATGATATAACGAGGAAGAAAATGTTCCTTATTATATGAGGAGGAGATTTTGTGAATACAAGTAGTCCTGTTGATTTATATTTAGAATTACTAAAAAAAACAATTTTATTTGAAATGTGGCTGGAGGTAGAAGCTCGACATCCACATCCAGACAACGCAGCGTTTAATCCGACAATGGAGCACAGACAAGAAGGGATGGATTGGCCACCGATTGCCGTCAGTATGATTGGTAGAAAACGCATGGATCATCTACATCAATGTATGGAATCAGTTATTGCCGATAATATAGAAGGAGACTTTATTGAAACGGGTGTTTGGCGTGGCGGATCATGTATCTTTATGCGGGGCTTTTTGAAAGCTAATGGGATAACGGATAGAAATGTTTGGGTTGCCGATTCATTTGAAGGACTACCTCCTCCTAATGTAGCAAAATATCCCGCCGATGCACCTTCCCCTTTTCATAAAATGGATTATTTACGAGTTTCTCTCGAAGAGGTATCTGAAAATTTCAAAAAATTCGATCTGCTTGATGGTCAAGTACAATTTTTAAAAGGGTGGTTCGAAGATACTCTTCCTACCGCACCGATCCAAAAAATCGCGATAGCCAGACTGGATGGAGATATGTATTCTTCCACATGGGATAGTTTATCAAATCTTTATCATAAGGTTTCTATAGGTGGCTATATCATTATAGATGATTACAGCGTCACTTTTTGTAAAGCTGCAGTACACGATTTTCGAACCAAATTTGGCATTGATGATGAAATTAAACAGATAGATACAAATGGTGCTTATTGGAGAAAAACAAAATAACCAGGAGAATATAATGCTTACTAATCACTACCGTTTTTAGGACTTTATCTATAGTCTGAAAGAATCCTCTTCAAGGTTTGAAGAGGATTCTTTTCAAGTTTATATGCTATTGATATGCTGGTACTCCAATCAATTTATCTACTGTCACAAATTCATAGCCTTTACTCTTTAAGTCGCGAATCATTTCTGGTAAAGCTTTTACCGTTTCCTTGAGACCTTCATTTCCAGCGCTATGTTGAAGAACGATTCCGCCAGGTTTGAACTCTCTATGGTAGGCTTCCATTATTTGATCTTTCGACTTATGATTCCAATCTAATGTATCTACGCTCCACAAAATCACTTTCATATTCAGCTTTTGCGCTTCACCATCCACAATTCCGCCTTTACGTGCACCATAAGGAGGACGGAATAAAGTCGGTTTTTTTCCGATAGCATCTTGGATAGCATCATTCGTCTTACTAATTTGTTGATTAACCGTGGCTTGATCTTTTTTTGATAAATCTGGATGGTTCCACGAGTGATTTCCAACAGAATGGCCTTCTTGGTCTATTCTCTTTACTACATCTGGGTGTGCTTCTACATTATTTCCACAGACAAAAAAAGTAGCAGACACCTTTTCTTTTTTTAATATATCCAAAACTTGATTAGTAAAATGCGTATCTGGACCATCATCAAACGTAAAAGCAACTTGCTTATGGGAAGATAACCCCTGACTGATTACCAATCTAGAACGAAGTGTATTCATTTCAGCTTGTAAACTGTCTTTTGTCGTCAGTTTCACTGCTGGTAATGTTCTGTCCTGAACAGTTAATAATTTTTCTTGCGTTAAGTCCTTCACTGATATGAGTTTGGAGTCTGCTGCTCCTACATAATTTGTACAACCAGTTAAAAGCGCTCCTGCTATTAGGGTGACCCCTAAAGAACGGAATATCTTCACCCTCTCACTCCCTTCAAATCTTCGTCCCAATTCATTTCGCTAAACGAATTTAATTTAAATGATACCGTCAATCCTAACATATATCCTTTTTTTCTACAGCATTGATTTCGACAATTCTTTGATAAATGTATGCAATGATCATTGACAGAAGCATAGGGAGGTGACAGAATAGACATAATTAAATTTTGCCTTAGGGAAAAATTTATGAGTGTGTCAAATAGATTTGAGAGATAGCATTTTTTATAGGTTGAGCAAACAAATGTAAACAATGAATTTAGGAGGAAATACCATGATTCACAAATTTTTGCGTTCCCTACTTATTAGTACCCTATGTCTCACTTTATTAGTAGGATGTAATCCATCACGTTCACAGTCAGAGAGCAAGAAAATTCAAGTGACCACAACTACCGGCATGATCGCCGATATCGTAAAAAATGTGGGAGGAACCCATACCGAAGTATCTGCACTGATGGGTACTGGAGTAGATCCTCATCTGTATAAAGCTTCACAAGGTGATATTCGCAAGCTTGATCAATCCGATCTTATCTTTTATAACGGACTTCATCTAGAAGGAAAAATGACAGACGTTTTAAGCAAGATTGGTAAAAACAAACCTGTAACGGCTATATCCGACAAGATCGATCGCTCAAAACTTCTTGAAATCGGTAACAATTTACATGATCCACACATCTGGTTTGACGTACAACTATGGATGTCTGCTACCGAAGTAGTTCGTGATACATTGATTAAACAAGATCCTAGTCATAAAGCAGAATATGAAAAACAAGCGACTGACTACTTGGCTAAGCTAAAACAATTGGATGAAGACGTGAAGAAACAAGTGAACAGCGTTCCGAAAGAACAACGCGTGCTTGTAACCGCACATGATGCCTTTAATTACTTTGGAAAAGCATATGGAATCGAAGTGGTTGGCTTGCAAGGGATTAGTACCGCAGCTGAATATGGATTGAAAGATGTTCAAAATATGGTGGATCTCATTTCCAAACGAAAAATCAAAGCGGTATTCGTTGAATCTAGCGTTCCGAAAAAATCGATTGAAGCAGTAGTCGAAGGCGCCAAGCAAAAAGGACATGAAGTGAAAATTGGTGGGGAGCTTTACTCAGATGCGATGGGACAAGCAGGTACTCCAGAAGGTACTTATATCGGAATGGTGCAAGCCAATGTCACAAAAATAGTGAGTTCTTTAAAATAGCATCCAGGAGGAAGTACTATGACAAATAAAAAAACTCCGCCTCTTTCGATCGAAAACGTATCAGTCGCCTATCATCGAAAGCCTGTTTTGCGCAATATTACCTACCAATCTCCAGAAGGAGAATGTGTGGGTATCATCGGGCCAAACGGAGCGGGTAAATCAACCCTGATTAAGGCGGCTCTTGGACTTCTCCCACTAGCTGGAGGGAAAGTTTCGATTTATGGAAAGCCATATTCTCAGCAACGAAAATGTGTGGGATACGTCCCGCAGAGAGAGTCCGTTGATTGGGACTTCCCTACCAATGCGCTAGATGTGGTATTGATGGGATTATATGGACAACTTGGCTGGTTCCGCAGACCGAAGTCCGAGCATAAAGATCGTGCACTCGAAGCACTACGGAAAGTGGGGATGGAATCGTTTGCGAAGCGTCAAATCAGTCAACTATCGGGCGGACAACAACAACGTGTCTTCCTCGCTCGTGCTCTGGCTCAAGAAGCTCAAGTCTATTTTATGGACGAACCATTTGTGGGAGTCGATGCAGCAACGGAAAAAGCAATCGTTCAAGTCTTACATGAATTAAAAGAGCAGAAAAAAACTGTTTTTGTCGTACACCATGACCTCCAGACCGTCTCCGAGTACTTCGACTCTGTGATGTTGCTTAATCTTCGTCTGATCGCATCCGGTGCTACTAGGGAAGTATTTACAGCCGACAACTTGCAAAAAACATATGGAGGACGCCTCGCCATCCTACCACAAACAAATGAATTGCTATCTACCAAATAAGGAGGGCAAACGAATGTTAGAATTATTTCGTGATGCCAATGCTTTATGGGTTCTTGCTGGAACAACCTTACTTGGGATTAGTAGCGGCGTATTAGGAAGCTTCGCCTTCTTACGAAAGCGTGGATTAATGGGCGATGTATTGGCCCATTCGGCACTTCCTGGAATCTGTTTGGCATTTTTATTTACTGGATCGAAAAACCCATTATGGCTCTTGATCGGAGCCACATTAACTGGCCTATTAGCTTCTCTCTTTCTTAGTTGGATTACCCGATTTTCCAAGATTAAAGAAGATACTGCTTTAGGATTGGTCTTATCTACCTTTTTTGGATTTGGTATCGTCTTGTTAACTCAAATTCAACACAGTGATTTCGGAAATCAAGCTGGATTGGATAAGTTTCTGTTTGGTCAATCAGCCTCCTTAGTTGGAACAGATGTGGTGATGATGGGTTCCATTGCCTTCATTTTAATCCTTCTAGTCTCTTTATTCTTTAAAGAGTTAAAGCTCTTATGCTTTGATGCAAACTATGGAAAAAGTCTAGGGTTCCCTATGGTAGGACTTGATTTTTTCCTGATGTTACTTCTAGTAGTCGCCGTGGTAATTGGTCTACAAGCGGCAGGAGTGGTACTGATGGCATCCCTTTTAATTACGCCAGCCGCGACAGCTAGGTATTGGACGGAACGACTAGATCATATGATTATCATCTCTGCCTGTATAGGGGCTCTATCTGGATTAGTTGGGACGATCCTTAGTTCAGTTGCCACTAAGTTATCTACCGGACCCCTTATTGTCTTGGCAGTCACTATTTTGTTCTTTATCTCGATGTTCTGCGCACCGAAAAGAGGCCTGATCGCGAAATGGCTACGCCTCATTCAGACCCGGCAAAAAGTGCGCCAAGAGCAGATCTACCAAGCTTGGAATCAATTAGGAACGCAAACGACTACTCTGACTGCTCTATCGGAGCAATCCAACCTATCTCCTGCACAAATTCGCCGCTGGTTGAACCAGAAAAAGCGAGGCGGACAGGTGGTAGAAGGTTCCCCAGATACTTTCACTCTTTCGAGTACTAGCTGGAAAGAGGCAAGTGACACAGCCTTACTTGGACTTTACATGGAGATGTGGCATATGTACGAGGATATTGAAACGGACTGTTCAATTCAGGATATCGAGCAATTATCCGACTTACCCGAATCTCTTCGAGCACAGCTCCAGTATTATCTACAAAAACACATTTCGGAGGAAGACCAAGCAAAGACCTACCATTCCATGAAAAAGGTAGGGATAGAGTTATGAGTAGTATCTGGATTATCTTGACTGGCGCTCTCATCGCTTCTTCCTGTGCGTTTCTAGGATGTTTCTTAATCCTTCGCCGGATGGCTATGTTGGGGGATGCGATTAGTCACTCCATCCTTCCCGGAATCGTCATCGCATTTCTCGTCTCAGGAAGTCGAGATCCCCTGCCCATGTTTATCGGTGCCGCAGTCTTTGGACTTCTTTGTACCATTATCATTCAACTTTTGCGAAATCAAGGTGTGCAGGCAGATGCTGCGATGTCTGTTAGTTTCACAGCACTCTTCTCCATCGGGATCATCTTGATCTCTCTTTTTACGCAACAAGTAGACTTAGATTTAGATTGTGTACTCTACGGTGAAATTGCGTATGTCCCTTACGATACATGGACTTGGCACGGAATCGACATGGGACCTCGAGCGATGTGGGGAGCAGGAGCTGCCTTCTTGCTTAGCCTGATCATCGTACGATTGTTTTACAAACAGTTTAAACTCACATCGTTTGATCCAGCTTTAGCGATGGCCATCGGTATACCTGTAGCTGTTTTCCATTACCTGCTCATGGGGCTCGTCTCGATCACAACCGTTGCTTCATTTGAAAGTGTAGGCGCGATCCTAGTCGTAGCAATGCTTATCGTTCCCGCTGCCACTGCCTATCTATTAACAGAACGGCTTGGTGTCATGCTCGGACTAAGCGTGCTCATCGGCACCCTCTGCTCGATATGTGGTTACTTCCTATCCGTCGTGCTAGATGCGTCGATCGCTGGATGTATGACGATGGTTGCAGGTGGGTTATTCGCACTTGCTTTTCTGTTCTCTCCTCATCAAGGAGTTGTTACCCGTTGGTGGATTCGTAAGAAATTACGTACTCAAATTTAAATGGTAAAACAAAATCCCCCACTACTTGTTAGTAATGGGGGGTTTTGTTTTTATTTATTCCGCGCAAGTTGTTGCTGGGCCAATGCGACGAGTCGCTTGGTCATCTCCCCACCTACAGAACCATTGGCTCTGGCGGTGGTGTCAGCCCCTAATTCCACTCCAAATTCCTGAGCGATTGACTGTTTCATCTGCCCCAAGGCAGCAGCCGATCCAGGCACTACGAGTTTGTTGCTTCTTGACATCGCAATCAGCTCCCCTCATAGAAACATTGGAATGAGAATCCCTTGCATGTTTTAGAGTAACCGAATCAAGCCGTTTTCATTCATTGGACGAAATCTCTTTCGTCACTTTATCTTGGATCAACTGAATTTGTTCCGCTAAGTATTCCGTCAGGTGAACGCCCTCATCTTCTATGTCTTCTTCATGAACCACAAAGCGGATTTTTCGCTCATTTACATCTAGCATCTCCATAATTGACCGATAATCTGGTTTCTGAGTTTCGATTCGTAATACAAAATGGCCATTTCCGAGATGTACAAGTGATGCCTCATTAAGCCAATTCTTCATATCATGCTGAGCAAAAAGAAACTCTTGGTAAAACGTCCGATCCATTGGATAATCCATGCTATTTGGCTCTACAGATGTGACTGAAAAACCCAAACGACTCATGGATCTAAGTACTTCTTCTACGAAATGATGGGGCGCTATCTGAATTTCATCATGATCACTCGGATCGATGGAATTTTCTATATCAATTCCTGTTTGCAAGTATACCTGAAAACGATACGGGGAGGCTTTTGGTTTCGCAAACAAAAAATGGCTCTCATAAGGAAACGAAATCGGTGTTACATCTGGCAACGTAAAAGAAAACGGGATTTCTTTCGTTTCTCTGGGTAATACCGTAATTTTGTCTGCGATTTCATGTGTGTGCCACAAGAAATCCTGAAATCCACTTACTCCTGCCCCTCGAGCTCTCAGTCGAACTTTAAGCTGAAACAGGATCCGCTTTATGTCCTGTTGTACAGAGCTACCTTGGATTAAGACTCGACCTTGGACCGTTTCTCCTTGGCGATATTCTCCTTTTTCCAAAGTAGTATCAACCTTTATTCCGCCGACGCGTATACTGGCAAGCAATTTCTTTAACAACCCACTAACCTCCTTTTCATCTATTGAGAAACACCAGATAGTACGTGAAGTTTGTATATATACAGAATCATCCTGACATTCATTTCAAGTAATTTCATTATACAACCAATTCAACAGGGCTTTTTATCAAAAAAAGAACAAAAAAGGAACAAAGTACTGACGAAACCGTGTCAGCACTCTGTTCCACGTAATCAAATACATGAATTGATTTCTTAATTGAATCCAGCTATTTTTTCTTCTTAGAAATTAGCATTTGTATCATTTCAACAAATACAAAACCTATAGGTATAATGATGATTTTAATTAAAAATCCCGTTGTATTACCATGTCGTAAGTCCGTAAAATATCCCCAGACAGCCGCTATAATTAGGCCTGCAAGGAAGGCTTGTAACACTGATCTCAAGAAATTTCTCTCCTATTAGTTTTTATGGATCTATTTATAAATCCTATAGACTTTATATACTATACATTATTTTTTATATATAAATGTATTTTTTTACTATATTACATCTTAATCATGCGAAAATAGAAGTGAGACAAGAAAAAAATCCCTGAAACACTGCTCGTTTCAGGGATTTCAACAAATGGATTCTTCAAATGAATCTTAAACGAAAAATTAGAAAGGGTTTTAACTAGAGATGTTTCAAGAGATCTCCCGAGGCGGAGAATTTGCAAGTCTCCATTTGTTCATCCACTTTCTATTCTTTCTGTTAACTAAAAAGCTCATCTCTAGTAAATAGATCTCTTATCCAATCCTTGCTATTCTTATGGAGGCTGCAGGAGTATTCGAAGATGGTACTACTACACTATACAATCCTCCTGCTCCGCCATTTGCATTTATTAATTCAACAACAGCATTACTACCCACTTGCAGAATAGCTCCACTAACTAGAACCGAGCCAGGAGCTGTTATGCCTATAGCCGCTCCTCCTCTAGTTGCATTGATTTCCCCGCCGTTTACTCTTAATCCCATGACAGCTTCAGCTGAACCTGTAGGAGTAGCTAGTACGGTAGCATTAAATTCCACCGAATAAGCTCCTGCATTCTGTAGAACGATCGTACCACTAGCCCCGTTATATGTTGCATTAAGCGCTGATACGGGCGGAGCATTAAAAAGAACAGGGGTTTTCGATGCTACCGTTTGGTTTGTATTTCTTGTCAAGAATATAAAGCCTGGGTCAAATCCTCCTGTGGGCCCAGTGGATCCTGTAGCTCCTGTTACTCCGTCCGAGCCTGAAGCTCCTGTTGGGCCGGTTACTCCGTCGGCTCCGGAAGGTCCGGTGGATCCCGTTACTCCGTCAGCTCCAGAAGGTCCCGTAGATCCCGTTACTCCGTCGGCTCCAGAAGGTCCCGTAGATCCCGTTACTCCGTCGGCTCCAGAAGGTCCCGTAGACCCCGTTACTCCGTCAGCTCCAGAAGGTCCGGTGGATCCCGTTACTCCATCAGCTCCAGAAGGTCCCGTAGATCCCGTTACCCCGTCAGCTCCAGAAGGCCCAGTGGATCCCGTTACTCCGTCAGCTCCAGAAGGTCCCGTAGATCCCGTTACTCCGTCGGCTCCAGAAGGTCCCGTGGATCCCGTTACTCCGTCGGCTCCGGAAGGCCCAGTGGATCCCGTTACTCCGTCAGCTCCAGAAGGTCCAGTGGATCCCGTTACTCCGTCAGCTCCAGAAGGTCCCGTAGATCCCGTTACTCCGTCGGCTCCAGAAGGTCCAGTGGATCCCGTTACTCCGTCGGCTCCGGAAGGTCCGGTAGACCCCGTTACTCCGTCAGCTCCAGAAGGTCCGGTGGATCCCGTTACTCCGTCAGCTCCAGAAGGTCCCGTAGATCCCGTTACCCCGTCAGCTCCAGAAGGCCCAGTGGATCCCGTTACTCCGTCAGCTCCAGAAGGTCCGGTGGATCCTGTTACGCCATCCGCGCCCGATGGCCCAGTGGATCCCGTCACGCTAGCGCCCGTAGCGCCCGTAACTCCTGTAATCCCAGTAAGACCGAGTTGCTCGACGATTCCTTTAATGATGTTCGCGAAGGTGCCCGAAGGCCCAGTAGCCACGTTTATATGCACATTTGCCGATCCAGGAGTTACTAAAATTTCTAATGTATTGGATAGAAAGTTTAGTGTGTCTCCGAAACCGAGTGGCACACTTCCGCTAGCGCCTGAGTTCCCTTGCACCAAGAATAAGAAATCACCTGTCGTAAAAGCTCCCGTGTTCCCTTGGGGTCCCTGAGGCCCTTGAGGTCCAGAAGGTCCAGAAAGTCCCTGAGGTCCCTGGGGTCCTTGAGGTCCTTGAGGTCCAGAAGGTCCAGGAGGTCCTCCTGATGATCCAGTTGTACCCGCCGGTCCTTGAGGTCCTTGAGGTCCTATAGTAACGTCAGTTTCTAATACATTTACTAACTTCTCGTTTAAAATCCATTCTTTCTTTCCGATGACATTAATCGTATCGCGAACACTGTTGTTGATCGTAAGTAGATCACTAATCGTGGGTTGAAAGGATGTTGACACTCCAGGGAGAGTTCCTAGAACGTATTGGAGTTTTTCTCCCTCGGCATTAATAATGTGACTTAAACCTAGCTCCTCTAACGCGATCGATGATAGTAGAAGATTGATTGCATCTTCTCGTGTGATAGAAATATTAGGTGAAATATTAGGTATATTTGCTTGAGACATCTTTTCACCCCTAAACTAAGTAATAAATTCTCTCAAAATCATATTCACACTGCCTAAAATTGGGAACAAATGATTTTCTAATATCTAAAATCAGAAAGTTGATTAGCTTTTTATCCAGAACAAAAAGAAGCCAGTTGTTAAATACATTTTCAACAACTGGCTTCTTTCAAATGAATCTTAAACGAAAAATTAGAAAGTGTTTAGCTACAGATGTTACAAGAGATCTCCCGAGGCAGAGAATTTGCAAGTCTCGATTTGTTCGTTCATCACTTTCTACTCTCATTTTATTCAGGGGTTCAAACAAGGTGCTTCAAAAACTACATTCCCCAATCCCGAAGATAACGGAAGTCAATCCCTACTGTACGATTGGATACCTTTAAGATAACGGGCATTACTCGTTTGAATTGGTTGCGGATGATACGTCTGTTAACCGCATCGATGAGGGTATCAGAAAAGCCCTGCTTATGAAGTGCTCTGCGATCCCACTTTAAATCTAACATGTGATAAAAAACACGATCCATATCAAAGTAAGAAAAGCCGATCTCCCCTTCATCTGTCTGGTTTTCCCATAAATCAGCACTAGGCGATTTCGATAAGATCGAGTTAGGAACTCCCACATAGCGAGAAAGTTGACGAACCTGAGTCTTATATAAATCCCCAATCGGGTTGATCGCAGAAGCCGAGTCCCCATACTGCGTGCCGTAGCCGAGTAATAATTCCGTGCGATTGCTTGTGCCCACTACAAGTGCTTCATAGTGAGCGGATAAATCATATAAAATCGTCATTCTTTCCCGCGCCATCTTATTTCCTCTACGGAGAGGGCTAGCATCCGGGAAACGTTCAAAGTAAGCATCAATCTGAGGCGTAATATCAACCGTGAGTGATTTCACTCCTGTATCTAGAATCGCTTCCTCCGCATCATCTAGGCTATTTTGGCTACTCTGCTTATACGGCATCCGAACCGCGATTACGTTTTCCGCTCCAAAGGCTCGTACCGCCAAATAGAGCGAAAGTGCAGAGTCAATCCCACCTGATAATCCTAAGATCACCCGACGAAAGCCTACTTTGTTCACTTCTTCATGTAGAGCCGTAGTCAATATTTGGGTAGTGAGCTCTTCATTGAGAGATAGATACGGAGCTTCTGTTAATTGATCCGTTAACCACTGTGTAGACATGTCCTACTCTCCTCTACGATGTTGTTGGATTCGAGTAAGTTCTCGAATCACGAGATCTGTATTTTCATCACGTAAAATAGGGGTCGTAAAGCGTGCCCGCCGAACCATATCGAGATCTAAATCAAATGTCACGAGAGATTCTTCAAAAAGGGGCCCATGTACTAATGTATCTCCAAATGGATCCACGGCTGTTGAATTACCAAAAAAGGTGACTCCATCCTCGGTGCCCACGCGTTGCGTACATGCAATAAACATCCCGTAAAATTGAGCTTGGCTAGTCAGAATCAAGTCCCATGAGTCCTGTGTTCCCAGCCCTTTAGCGTGTACACCACGCGCTGGAGAATTGGCGAGTACAATCAGAAGCTCTGCTCGATCCTGAGCTAGCAGATAAGGAGCTGATGGATGCCACATATCTTCGCAGATTAGCATCCCCACACGACCAAATCTCGTGTCAAATGCTCGAATCTTTTCTCCTCGACCAAAATAACGCGCCTCATCAAACATTCCATATGTAGGTAGATATACTTTGCGATGCACGGATTGAACACTACCATAACTCGCATAAATCGCCGAATTATACAAGATGTGATCGGGAGAACGCTCTACGATTCCAAAAGCAATATCAATGCCCTTAGACTCGGAAACAATCTCCTGTACTTCTTCACTATCCATGGTGCAAGCCACATCGTAAGTTAAGTCGAGCAGATTATATCCCATTAAGCTTAACTCTGGAAATATAAGCAACTCGACTCCTTCTTCTTTTGCCTGTTTAATCATCTGTTTGTGAATTTCAATGTTTTTAGCCACATTACCCAAATGTGGTCGAATTTGCGCTAATGCAACTTTCATTTCTAAGATGCCTCCCTAAGGCGAACTATGGGTGATTTGGCCTCTATCATAACATTACCAATGACGCAATTGCGAGAGAAACTCCCGGTGGCGCCCTATATCATCAATAATTCTTTCCAAGTAGGGACCTGTATAATCTAGGCGATAACCGGGCTTCTTTTCCAGCACTCCGATCGACTCGCGAAAAAACTCATTGGGAAAGCCATACATCACTTTGATAAAATATTTCTCCCAATCTGATAAAGGTTGATGGTGTTCATAACATTCCATCATTTCAATCCATAGCGATCGGTTCCAATGGTTTTCAGTTAAGACCCGGGTACTAATTTGCCAAAGATCCCCCCACTGAGCATCGTAACTAGCTGTATCGAAATCGATCAACCACGCCCGGTCCTCTTCGATCATCCAATTATGACTAGCTAAATCGCGATGGCAAAGATGATGATGGAGATGAGCTTGCTCGTTCATCTCATGAAATGTAGGGGTATATAGCTGATTCCACGCATTTACGCCCATACGATACATCTCGTTACCTGCTATTCGAATCCATTTATCAACCTTACCCGTCGAACGGTCGTATTGGTGTAGATGCCTTTCAAACTTTTTTAGACGTTGTCCAAGTCTCTCCCATAAAAGGAACGCCGTCCGACGAATAGACGGCGTAGTACATCCACGTCCCGCTTGATGAAACCGAGCTAGCTGCCCTAATACAAGCTTACTTTCTTTGCGAGATCGATATCTACATGTTTCCCCGCAAATATACGTGGTTAATGTCAACCCATCTCCAGCATGTAAAAACGTAGGCATATCGTCAAATCCACGATGCCTGAGCTCTCGATCAACTTGACTCCACCACTCTTGATGATAAGCAGAACGGCATTGCTTCGCTACCCATGTTTGTTCATTTGTATAAATGAGCCATATTTTTTGCCCTTTCTCCATATCGATTACTCGAGTCTGAAGAGCTCGTTCCATTTTTCGCAAGCTTGGCTGGGACATATTGATCCCTTCCTTTATCTTAGTTAAAACTCTGCCGAAGAGCTCTCAAAGTCCTCATTTCCATACGCCGGTACTTGATTCATCATCATCTCAGGTTGCCAGTACCCTGGTTGATGATTTCCGTATGGAGTCCAAAACGGATAGGGTGGCGGCGACATCGATGTTTGCGGCGGATAGGGCGAAGGAGATCCACAATCAGTGCAAGGATGACTTGGATAGGGTGTAGAAGCGTGCGCAAGATGTGGATAGGAATAAAATCCAGGCTCCGTTGGATAAAATGGTGCAAACTGAGTAGGGTAAGAAGGTGGATGGGAATAGATAGAAGAAGACTCCCATTCATCGAGCGGTACTTCACTTGATGAATCATAGTCGTCATAATCGTCATACTGAGCAGGTTCGTTTTGGTAGAATTGAACATCCTCCACCCGAATCGGCTTCGCAATCGTTAATTGTAAATCTTGTGGCGAACCAGCTGGTCGCTCTACTAATGGCTTCTGGGGTAGATAGTCTCTCTTTATGGGAGAAACGGGTACTCGCCCAGATGGGATTCGCACCTTACTCCCTACTTCCAACTGTTCTGGTTCCATAATATTGGGATTTGCTTCTAGTACTCGCTCTAACGGAACATTATACTTTTGTACCAAGTCCCATAACTGTTCCCCAGGACGTACGATATGAATTTTCAAACCCGGTACCTCCTCAAATACAAATGGATTATTCTATCCTATGCGCCTATGGGCTATTAGTTGCCTTCACAGCATAGACAAACGATCATTCAAGAAAATATATTCATTTTTCAAGGATAATATGTAAAACTAAAGTTAGTAACGAATCTATATTTAGGAGGATAACTTATGCACTCTAAGCGCCCTATGAGGTGGATTAGTATCTTTGCGGTAGCAATCGCCTCATTCTCCATCCTATTAATCGGTTCCATCATGTCTCTTGTCGAACTTTTTCGGCCTCAAGCATCTAACCTCCAAACTCCTGATTCTCAGAAAGTAGCCTCTCCAACCAGTCCCACCATTGGACGAATCGTCAGTCTAGGTGATTCCCTAACCCGTGGGATCGGAGATGATAGCGGAAAAGGATACGTCCAGCTTTTTCGAGAGCAACTACAAAAATCAAGCAAATCAGAGGTAAGCCTTGTCAATTTAAGCGTTAGTGGTGCCACCTCTACTGATCTTCGCAAACAGATCTCACAGCCTGAAACAGTTAACTTGCTAAAAAGTGCCGAGATCATCCCCTTAACCATCGGTGGAAACGACCTATTTCGAGGAAGTGGTCGTCTTGAAAACACGGATCCTGCAACAGTCGAAAAAGCACGCCTTACATATCAAGAAAATGTAGACTTCATCTTGAAAGAAATTCGAAAACATAATTCCAAAGCAACCATCTTTGTTTTTGGTTTGTACAATCCATTTGGCGACTTATCCGAAGCCAAACAAACCAATGAATTTGTCGCTCATTGGAATCAAACCGCTCAACAAGTGATCGCCAAATATGATCGCGTTGTTTTTGTCCCTACATATGACTTATTTCAATTAGATCCAAAGCGATATCTCTTTACAGACCACTTTCATCCAAATCAAAATGGATATCAGCGCATGGCAAATCGCCTCGCCCAGCTGGTAATCGACCAAGAAGGGATGGAGACCAAATGAGCCAAACTCCCCCAGTACTCGAGGTAAAGAAGCTAAGCAAACATATCGGGAAACGAAAAATCGTAGAGGATATTACCTTTGAGGTGCAAAAAGGAGAAATTTTTGGGTTTCTAGGGCCAAATGGCGCAGGAAAAACCACTACCATCCGCATGCTAGTTGGACTTATCCGCCCCACAGAGGGAACGATTCAAATCGGAGGATATCCCTTACAAAATCAATTTATCGAGGCGATCTCCCAAGTGGGCTGTATTGTGGAAAATCCAGAGCTTTATCCCTACCTCACCGGCCGTGAAAACCTAGAGCACTTCGCCCGTATGATGACAGGAATTACAACCGAGTGGATCAATGAAATTATTCGCCTCGTCGAACTAGAAGAACGGATTGATGAACTGGTCAAAACCTACTCACTCGGAATGCGTCAACGTCTTGGAATCGCCCAAGCATTACTCGGCTCTCCCAAATTACTCATCCTCGATGAACCTACGAATGGTCTTGATCCTGCCGGCATTCGAGAGCTTCGGGCTTTCATTCGCAAGCTAGTCGAAGAACAAGGAATTAGTGTATTCATCTCGAGCCACATCCTACATGAGATTCAACTCATGTGTGATCGCGTTGCCATTATCAACAAAGGAAAAATTGTATACACCGGACCTGTACATGAGCTTGTCCATGAAGAGGAAACCCGCATCGAGTGGAAATTGGACCCGCTTCCATCTGGTGTACAAGTCCTGCAAGAACTATCCTTTGTCCGCCCCGTTGAACAGACAGATGAACATTTTTATGTATATATGCCTCTAGACCGCATTGCTGAAGTAAATGAGAAACTTACAGCTAAGCAGATAAAAGTAACGGGAATTCGTCCTGTACAAGCTACACTCGAAGACTTATTTTTACAACTGACAGGAGGCGAAACCAAACTATGATCGGACTTGTCTATAATGAAATGTTAAAAATGGTTCGGAAAAAGCGACTTTGGGTCATCTTAGGGATCTTAGTCATCCTGATTCCGATTTTTACATACGCTCAAGCACAAACACTCGAAAGAGCGGCTAAGCAAATTGGCACAAGCGATTGGAAAGTCGTCCTAAAGCAACAGATCATCGATCAACAAAACCGCTTAACATCCAGCCGATTACCCGAAGAATGGAAAGCATTTATCAAACTGAATATCCAGCAACAAGAATATTATCTAAAGCACGATATTGATCCAACGGCACCTGGTGCTCCTACATTTATGCGAAAATTTGTAGAGGAATCTGTTTCTCTCTTTATCCCATTATTAGTCGTCATTATCGCAGCCGATTTAGTTTCTTCCGAGCACTCCAGCGGAACGATCAAACTACTCCTTACTCGGCCCGTTCGGCGTTGGAAAGTACTCCTTAGCAAATACATATCCCTGCTCTTTGCCACATCTTTTATCGTATTAAGTACCGCCATATTGAGCTACTTGCTCTCTGGAGTCATCTTTGGATATGGGGGTTGGGATCTCCCGGTATTATCCGGATTCCAAGAGAAAAATGGAGCCCTGATGACAGAGTTTGTCCATCTTATCCCCCAATGGAAATATCTCCTTATGGCATACGGTCTCTCTTGGCTCGCCTGTATCACCGTTGCAACGGTTTCCTTTATGGTATCCGTCTTGGTACGAAGCACCGCATCCGGCATGGGCATTATGCTCGCAGCTGTCATCTCGGGGAATCTGCTCATGCAACTTTCTCCCACATGGGGTGCAATCAAATACTTCGCCTTCACCCAATTACGCTTAACCGACTATCTCTCTGGCCGCCCTATCCTCATAGAGGGCATGACATTACCACTCTCTATAGGAGTGCTCGGAGCCTGGTCCGCTGTAGCGTTGATTGTCGCATTTGTAGCATTTTCTAGACGTGACGTAATGGCGTAAGAAGTGAATATGATTCATAAAAAAAGCCTAGCTTGGTCTAGATTACTAGGCTGAACTGCACCCCAATTGTTGGACACGAAATTAAAACCCAACAGTTGGAGGTGCTTTTTCTATGGCTAAATATTCATTAGAAACAAAATTGAAAG
>NZ_SLXV01000030.1 GCF_004341445.1 Baia soyae | reverse complement strand
CGATGGAGAAACCATCGCCATAAACGATATTTGAGTCAATTCACACAAAAACCTCTTCTAAACTTGTTGTTCAGAAGAGGTTTGTCTGCAGTCTGTATTATGTATTACATACTTTCTTCTAGTCGAACCTGCAACCCTAACTTTTCAATCTCCTCAAAGAAAGTAGGACATGTTTTCGATATACATCCAGGATCCAAGATTCTCACTCCCGGCACTTTTGCACCAATCAGAGCCAACGACATCGCTACTCGATGGTCGTCGTATGAGTTACATTCAGCGGCTAGAGGTTGCCCTGGATACACCGTTAATCCATCCTCACGTTCCTCTACTCGTATCCCCATTTTGGTTAAACACTCTGAAATAACGCCAATCCGATCTGATTCATGCTTCCGGATGTGCGCTACTTCATGAATCGAGATGGGCCCATCTGCAAAAGGAGCGATTGCCGCAAGGGTTAGTGTCTGATCCGACATCTCCCTCATGGAAATATCAAAGTCACCTTTTAGTTGATCCGTACCTTGCAGTTCAAGGAAGCCATCCCCTTTTACCACAGTACAGCCCATTCTTTCCAACACATCAACAAATTGAATATCGGGTTGCAACGTGTCATAAGATAGGTTGTCCACGCGAATTCTTCCATTTGTGAGCGCTGCTAGGGCAAAAAAGTAGTTCACAGTGGACGCATCGGCTTCTAACTGGATATCTTGACTCTTGTAGGCCTTAGGATACACCTTAATCGTACTGAATGAGTCATCATATTCGACATGGGCACCAAACTGCTCCATTAGATCCAATGTAATTTTCACATAAGCATGTTGGACAATATGGTCCACGATACGGATGGTCACTGGCTCGTCTGCATAACTACTTGCGATTAATAGGCCGCTGATGAACTGACTCGACGTTTTCCCAGAGATGTGAACAACACCCCCATGGACCCCCTTTCCCTCTATTTGAATCGGTAAAAACCCATCTTCTCCCGAGTACTCGATTTGTGCGCCAAGATCTTGAAGAGCGGTAATAAGGGTTGCCATCGGACGTTTATTCATACTAGCACTACCCTCCATCATCCACTGACCACCCTTCGATGCCGCCAAAAGGCCGGGAAGAAATCGAGCTGTCGTTCCAGCCGAACCAATATAGAGAGTTTCATCCTTTTTCAGCCAGTCTCCATTTACCCCTTCGATAATCACTTCATCCTCATTTATTTCAATCTGAACTCCAAGTTGTCGTAATGTATGTATACACCAGTATGTATCGTCACTTCTGAGCACCCCAGATAGCCGAGATGTACCTTCTGCCATCGCCGCGATAATCAAAGCCCGATTGGTCCAACTCTTACTACCCGGAACGCAAATTCGGCCATTAACCGGTTGGCTAGCTGGTGAAACCTCAGCTACTTCTACATCACTTAACGTCGCCCATTCAGATCTTGCATGCAAATCTGGTTTAAAATCCTCCATACGATTACCCCCAGCATTTATAAGAATCTTATTCTTATATCATATATAATTTTAAGTAAGATTGGGCATAAAAGTTACCTGAACAAAATTAGCTATTGATAAGTAAGTCTATTAAGGGAGAATTCAACATGAAAACAGATAGCCCACCCTATTACGTAACACGGAACATCCTATTACATGTTTGGTCTAAAGAATCCAGCACAAAATTCACCCCAGAAAATCCAGCACTTGGGCAATGTGGAGTAACAGCACTCGTGATCCATGATTTATATGGAGGGGAAATCTTAAAAACACGTGTGACCGGAGAATGGCATTTTTATAACAAACTAAGCGATCAAATCTATGACTTTACAGCCTCACAGTTCGATCAAGAAATCTCTTATCATCATATCCCTTCTAGTAGAGAAGAGGCTTTTGCTGACATCAATGAGAAACAGTATGAATACTTAATACACGCTGTAAAATCGAGACTGGCACCACAACCCGACTTTTTGTTAAGATAGTTCTCTATGTAATGTCTAGCAAAGAGGAGTTCGCTTATGAAATTACAATCAGACCATCTTTATATACGCCCTTTCGAGATGTCCGATGCAGAACACCTACACCATTTACTTCTTAGAAACCGTGATTTTTTTGGACAATATGACCCCATTCGTCTAGAGTCTTACTATAGTTTGGAAGCTCAGACTAAGCAGATCGCAGACGCAATCAAGTCATTTGAAAACGATAATGGTTACACATTCGGGGTTTTTCTGAATAGTGATCATACGCTAATTGGCCGAGTCTCTCTATCAGCTGTTTCACGAGGTCCATTTCAAAATGCTTATCTAGGCTATTATCTAGACCAACAGGTAAACGGCAAAGGATACATGACAGAAGCGATCAAATTGATACTCCAGTACTGCTTTGAGGAAATTTCATTACACCGTATTCAAGCAGGGGTTATGCCTAAAAATACTGCATCCATTCGTGTACTAGAAAAAAGTGGCTTTCGCCGCGAAGGACTGGCTGAACGATATTTGCAAATTAATGGACAGTGGGAAGATCACTTGTTATATGCGATTACGAAAGAAGAGATTGATGTGTAAGTCCTACTATAGGTAAGAACAAAAGAAAGCGTTTGGAAGTACTCAACCTCCAAACGCTTTCTTTTGCCATAAGCTATTCGATTTGAA
Organism: Baia soyae; assembly: GCF_004341445.1. GTDB lineage: Bacteria > Bacillota > Bacilli > Thermoactinomycetales > Thermoactinomycetaceae > Baia > Baia soyae. Next base: position 34,311 of record NZ_SLXV01000030.1, on the reverse strand, counting down.
TCTCACAACTCGATCCATCAAACAAGCAAGCTTAGGCTTGAGTTACCTATTTACAAAGTAGCCCGAATCCCATCCAAGACCGAGTTAACTTGCTCCACAACTTGCTCTCTCTTCTCCTGAATGAAAAAATGCCCACCACTATATGCATAAAATTCACAGCTACTAGTCGTATACAAACTCCATTCCTTTACTAAATCCGTTGATACATATGGATCCTCTGTACCATAAAATACAACAAAGGGACAATCCATTTGTTCACGATCTGCAGGAGGCTCATAAAGCTCAATCGCTTGAAAATCTGATCTGATAATAGGGAGAAAAATACTAGCCAGTTCTTGGTTATGTAACATCTCAGCGGGTGTACCACCGTAACCAAAAATCTTCGCTAAAAACTCTTCATCATCCAAAGCGTGAATATGATTCCGTAATGGAACATGCGGAGGATTCTTGCCAGATAAAATACAACACATCGGCATAGGCTGTTTCTCTGCTTTTAACTTTCTCATTACTTCAAATACGATCAATGACCCCATACTGTGGCCGAAAAAGCAATATGGACCACTAATCTCATTTTTGATGTTCTGATAGATGTCCTCAACTAACTGATGAAAATCTGAAATTAAGGCCTCTCCAAAACGCTTCCCTCTACCAGGTAATTCAACTGGTATTAGCTCAATATCCGCATGCAGATCGTTCTTCCAATCCAAAAATACCCTTGCCGACCCTCCAGCATACGGAAGGCATAATAATTTTATTTTACTCATAAACGAAACCTCTTCTTATGTGAAATAAAATACACAATAGCACATGTATTTCAATTATGCAATTATAAATGGTAGCAATTTATAGAATTTTACTCATTGTTACGATTTACAAATATGGATCTTACCAAATGTTCTACAGGAAAAAGAACCCAATCCCTAACGGGGAAACTGAGTTCTCCTACTTTCTCTCTATATCCGATCCTTCTTCGGCACATTCCGGTAAAACTCATGAAATAACTTAATCAACGCCCGCTTCTCAATCCTCGACACATACGACCGCGAAATCCCTAACTCCTTCGCAATTTCACGCTGCGTCTTCTCATCCTCATTCATCAAACCAAAGCGCCAACGAATTACCTCTTGCTCACGCTCATCAAGGATGTGGATGTGGTTATAAATCTGGGTCTTTTCAATTTTGAGTTGCACGTGCTCAGCTACTTCATCTCGCTCTGTTCCAAGGATATCAATTAGGGTTATTTCATTTACACTAGGGGGTTATCTGTGTTTGTAGCATGAAAATCCCCCCACCTACCATTGAGTTGTTTTTTCTCGTTTACCTTGCCATTCTTCTCTAGATACTGGTGCTTTACCAATAGTACTTCCCCTTCAGAATTCACAATGACTAACCCAACTAATCAAAGTTGGGTTAGTGATAAATGGTTATAAAAATCTATCATTCTACGCTTTAGTCATATATAGCTACTGTTCTTCTATCGGTATACCTACTATTTCTTGGTCGTATAAATGATCGTGGTCAATCGACAGCCATAGACTTAAGATCAATTTCTTCAGTTCCTCTATTCTGATATTTCTTTCTTCTTCTGTGATTTTAGGCGGAACTACATGAATCGTTGTTTTCCCAATCTGATACGTTACATCCGCTCGCTGATCTTCTTGCAACGTTCATCACCTCGATAAACTGTATGCAGAAGACAAGAAGTCTTGACATATATTTCTACACAGAGGTGGTTTTTTATGGATAGAGTCGCGATTTATCTACGGAAATCACGTGCAGATCTGGAAGCGGAAACTCGTGGTGAAGGTGAGACCTTAGCGAAACATAAGAAGGCGTTGCTTCAGGTGGCTAAAAATCAAAGCCTACATATCATAAAGATCAGGCAAGAGATTGTATCCGGGGAAAGCCTCATCCACCGTCCGGAAATGATGGAGCTACTAAGAGACGTCGAAAATGGGCTCTATAACGCAGTCTTGGTTATGGATGTGGATCGACTAGGCCGTGGGAACATGCGTGAACAAGGCTTGATTCTAGAGACATTCCAAAAGGCTAACACGAAAATTATTACCCCCCGAAAAACATATGATCTTCGAGATGAGTGGGATGAAGAATACAGTGAATTTGAGGCTTTCATGGCTCGAAAAGAGTTAAAAATTATTAATCGACGACTGCAAGGTGGGAGAGTCCGCTCTGTAGAAGAAGGCAATTATATTGGCACTCGCCCCCCATATGGATATGAGATTCGAGATGACAATAGAAGCCGTTATCTGGTTCCAAAGCCAGAACAAGCACCTGTAGTAAAGATGATTTTCAACTGGTATACACACGATGATCCGAATCAAAGGCTGGGATCTAATAAGATTGCTAACGAGCTAAATACACTTGGCTATAGAACCTATCTGGGAAACTCTTGGAACAGTTCTAGCGTACTTAATATCATTAAAAATGCTGTATATGCTGGACGAATCCAATGGAAGAAAAAAGAACATAGAAAAACAGCCGATCCTCTCAAGCGCCGTGAAGTCAAAACACGTGCTCAAAGCGACTGGATTGATGTGCAAGGAAAACATGAACCATTGATCTCGATGGAAACGTATCAAAAGGCTCAGCAAATTTTAAAGAAGCAATATCATGTTCCTTATCAACTCGAAAATGGGATCTCTAACCCATTAGCCGGATTAATTAAATGCGCAAAATGCGGCTCCTCTATGGTCTTAAGACCTTATACAAATCAACTTCCTCACCTAATGTGTTATAAAAAACAATGCAAAAACAAAAGCTCTCGATTCATGTACGTAGAAGATCGTTTAATCGAGGTACTACATACTTGGCTAGATCAATATCGTTTAACATGGGATAAAAAAGCCCGCCCCGAGACCTTTTCTTACAATATTGAACTCAAAGAAACCACTTTACGTAATCTTCAACAAGAAACAAGAAATCTAGAAAATCAAAAAGGTAGGCTACACGACCTATTAGAACGAGGGATCTACGATGAAGAAACGTATCTAAATCGATCGCAGCACATCGCCAACCGGATCAGTGAAATACACCAAGCTTTAGATAAAACACGAATCGACCTCGACGAAGAACAAAATCGTGTAAAAGTACAAATGGATATCATCCCCAAAGTTGAACATGCCCTAGATATATATCCTTTACTACAAGACGCCAAACAAAAAAACGCCTTGTTAAAAGTCATTTTGGATCACTGTACGTATGATAAGGAAAAGCATCAATGGAATAACGATTTTACAATAACTGTGTATCCCAAACTCTAACTTAAGTGCAAAAAAGAGGAGCAATCCTATGCTGAAAAACGTAGGACGCTCCTTAATCACAGTTTTGTTCATGGGATAAATAGGTGATAGATTCGTAGATTCCTAACTTACTCAATAACGAGAGCAAATGCAAAGCCGTCGTATCCTTTACCACCCACTGTTTGAATGGCTGTAGAAACTAAACGGGGTTCTTTGGCGATCATCTCGAATAAGGTCCTAGTTGCTTGGATACTAGAATCTGTGCTGTCTTCGTCAATGATTTCTCCTTCACGAACGACATTATCGAAGATGATCAAAGTTCCAGGAAGTGAAAATTGTAGAGCATACTGTAAATAGTTAGGGTTGTTAACCTTATCCGCATCAATAAAGATCATATCAAATACTTCATATTGCTCTGCTAACTTAGCCAAGGAATCGAGCGCTTCTCCCACTTGAATCTCGACACATGAAGAAAGCCCCGCTCGGTCAATATTTGCCTGAGCCACTTTGGCATGAATAGGATCAAGTTCTAAACTTACCAATCTGCCATTTTGGGGTAGAGCACGTGCTAACCATATGGTGCTGTATCCACCTAGAGTCCCCAGCTCCAGTATGCGCTGGGCTCCTTTAATTCTGGCAAGTAAGTACAGCATCTTTCCTTGATTAGGGGCTACATCGATTGATGGTAAACCGGCTTCTTCGTTGGCCTCTAAGGCTTTGTCTAATACTTCATCCGATTGTACAAGTAGTTTGTAGATATAATCGTCGACTTTGGACCATTTTATTTGGACATCATTCATGTTTGCGTCATCCTTTCAAATCCAGATAGTGGTATAAAGTACTCTTACGTTACGGGACAACCTATTACTTTTTAAAGCCTCTCTTCCTCACCCCCTTACCAATTTGCTAAATAGCACCCTATTAATTAGCTAAACTAACTAATAGGGTAAAAAAATTTATGAATCGATTTTGATAGTACAAGATTGCCTCACATCTATATAGCCAAATTAGCTCTTTGAATCAAATTGCATTTGAAAATGGTAAATTCACTCAGCTCACACATATAGTTAACCTAGCTAATTAATAGTATAGTAATCAAAATAAAGAATGTCAACCGAGAAAGTTTCATGAGTAGACTGAAACAAATCTTACAACAAAAAAAGCCATCCAAGAAAATGATCCTTTTCATTAGATGACTTCTTTGTACCTTGCCCCTTATCAGGCAGTAACAAACAGCGCTGTAATATACATCACTACAATACCAGTCATTAATCCAGCTACACCTACAGGCGTCAAGAAAGTCGCTCGATCCGATTCGGAACGCTCTAAGCGGAACACCTGTACAACCACTTGGAATATGGCTCCCGCTCCGATCGATAGGAAGATAAGAGACCAAATCGGAGAGTAAACAAATCCACCAATCCAAGTACCCAATATCGCTGGAACACCACCCATTGCTCCCAAAAGAAGCAAATGACGAAATAAATTCGAGCCCTTTATCTTCTCACGGGCAACAGGAGCTACAATCGCTAAGCCTTCCGTAATATTGTGCAACGTGAATCCCATAATGAGAAATGCCCCCATCGCTACATTCCCTAACGTAAAAGCAGCTCCAATGGCTAAGCCTTCCCCAAAATTATGAATTCCGATCCCAAGGGCAACGAGATACGCCACTGTTAACTTGGTCCGATAATTAGATGAATTTTCTTGTCGTGCTTCAGTATAAGAGCTGACTGCGCTTAAAATGAGGAAGCTCCCCAATCCCCCTAGTAAAATAATACCGACTCCTTGAAATGCACCCGGAATCTGATCCGCTAGTTCAAATGCTTCATTCAGAGAGTCGACTCCTAAGAAGATAAGTAACCCAATCGTAACCGCTAGAACAAAAGTGTAGCCCTTGCCTCCTAACTTTGCTACAAATGGCTTCCATAACATTCCTAATAGGACCGGAATTACTCCAACAAAGAGGCCAATTAGTGCATATAAACCAAATGTAGCAGGTGTTGCTCGTGAAACTTCCATGGCAGCGGCAATCTCGCCCGTAAACTTAGCTCCTGTAGACGTGATCACTGTTACGACATATGGCTCTCCTTCTACCCAGTGAAACGGAATCGTGATATCTGATTGATCAAAGCGGCCAAGTTCCGACTTAGGAATTTCTGCATTCCACATCGCATCATTTACCGTTACCTGAGCAATCGTAACAGGATCAGCTCCCGTATTCGTCACTTTTGCTAATATCTTTCCCTCTACTGTCCATACACGATCAAAATGAATCTCCTCTAACGGAATATTGGCACGAGGAATGAGCCGATCCATTCCTGAAAACAAACCGACGATCATCAAAGCAAGTAAGACAACCGGAAGCAGACCTAAAATCCATTTCTTCGAAGCACTCATCGAATTCATTCCTCCTATTCCGTTACCTCAAATAATCCCATCCAACCTAGCTCCGCAAACTCGCTTTGGTGGGCGTGAAACATATATTTACCAGGGAATTTATACGAAAACTCTAAAACAGACCGCTCTCCCTGACATAACATCACGGTATCCGTTATTTCATAATGGGTTAAAGATGTTCCTGTTCGGTACAGTTTGAACATATTCCCATGTAGATGGAAGGAGTTAATCAAGTCAAACTCCGTAACATTTACCAAATAAATGCGGACTTCCTCTCCTACTTTTAACGGGATGGGATGATCGAGAAATGCATTTGCTAAACCATTAACGGTATAAAACTCATTTTCACCATCAAAATCTGTATCAAAGGCATTCATCACCATTACTAGCTCTTTCATCTTCTTTCGCGGCTCTTTTGGATCGATGATAAATGCTCCATAAAGCCCTTTTTCGATATGCTTTTTCAATGGCATAGAATGACAATGATAGAGATGAAGACCAAAAGGTTCGGCTGTAAACTCATAGGTAAAACTTTTACCTGGCTGTACAATTTCAAACGATCCATCCATATTCCCAGGATGAATTCCATGAAAATGAATCGTGTGCGGATGAGCGCTCCCATTATCGAACTTAATACGTAGTAAATCTCCCTCTGTGGCTCTAATCGTAGGTCCTGGTGCAGTTCCGTTGTATGTCCACGCTGGATAAAAGACACCTGGAGCCACCTCGATCTCATTATCTTGCGCCAACATTGTATATTCTCTTAGAGTTCGACCATCTGGCAATTTACTGACTTTTCCATAGTCAAATGTAGTTAATGCTTGTTGTGCCGATTGATAAGCATTCGGCGAGGCTTTTTTATTCATAGCATGTACTTGATCCATACCACTATGATCCATACCACTACCACCATGGTTGGAATGATCATGAGAATTAGATGTAGCAATACCCTCACTTCGAACCCATTTAGGAAATAGCCATGTAGCCATACCTGCTATACCCAAAGCACTTCCTATCCCTGCCTTCAAAAATTTACGTCGGGAAAAGAATGATGAAAGAGTTTCATCAGACCCATTTTGTTTATCCCTGCTCATAATGTTTACCTCCCGCAACTTTTAGTCCAAAAAAATTTGGTTCTTCATTTCCCCTCAGAACGAACCCCTGTTTTGCTCAATTAAATTATACTCGATGGATATACAAAACGCACTTGATTTCTAATGAATTTCTCAAATTTACAATAGGTTGAGTACCATTGCTACCACAACACAATGCTGTCCTCCTTTGGCTTGCCATTTACCCTCGAGTACGAGATATGTTTTTAATATGGTAAAATCTTTATCTGAAATTGTTATGATCTTTATTTAATATTTATCTCTCTATTTTATGATCTTGTGTAAGTTCTTAGTAAATATGTGTAGAACGATCATCCTACATCGCAAGAGAAAAGAAAAGGGGATGTTTATTATGAAAAGTATGACTAAAGCATTCGGAGTAGTCGCCACCCTAGCACTTTCTATTACTGCATTCCAAGGTATTTCATTTGCATCGGATGAAGGAACTGTACCTGAGAAAACACCACAAAAGACTCACTCCGAAACAACTAAGCATCAAGATAACGGAAATATCACAAAAGAAAATAAGCCCGCTACTAAAACTGAAACAGCACAATCGAAGGAAACGAAAGGCGGAAAGTTACCAAAAACGGCCACTAATTATCCTATCGTAGTCGCAGCGAGTGCGGCGGCTTTGATGGCTGGTGCTGGTATTCTCTTGATTCGTCGTCGTAAACAAGCACAATAGTAAGTAAAGAGTATCGTTTTCTTATTCGTCCATGTCCAATGCCTGGTCACATAAAGCCAATGAAGGAGCCATCTCTGCATTCAAGAGATGGCTCCTTCATACTGATTTACACCAACGTAACAAGATGCACTTTCGCATCATATTCGATGAAAGGTTCCGCATGCTTCATTCGATGAACAAAATCTGGATTCGCAATCAACGGTCTGCCAAATGCGGCTACATTGATTGTTCCTTCTTGCAATGATTTTTCGGCCTCTTTCGGGTTCAAACTACCTACCCCTACCATAATCCCATCCCAATACTTCCTTACTAATTGATGAAAATTATTCCCATCCGAAATAACATCTGTATAATTCATCGATGAAGGATGAATCATGGTTAAACCAACTTCCTTAAACATATTTACAAATGTTTCAATCGCTTCTTCAGGATTTTCCCATAGATACGTTGGGTTATCCCCTTTAAGTGCCGAGAAACGTAAAAGGGTTCTATCTGCTCCCACCGCTTCAATCACAGCCTGAACGACTTCTTTCATAAAGGTTAACCTCTGTTTTAAATCACCGCCGTATCGATCTGTTCGTTTATTTGCGAATTCATATGTAAATTGATCGATCAAATATCCATGTGCACCGTGAATTTCAACACCATCAAAGCCAGCTTCCATCGCATTTCTCGCAGCTTGTGCATACTGATTGATTACTTCCTGTATATCTTCAAGTGTCATTTCTTCTGGTGTATCATATGGCTTACGAAAGCGTGGAACATCTCCTTTTGCCGCAATCGCTGAAGGTGCTTGTGGCATTTGTCCACCAGATAGTTCACGATGACTCATACGCCCCACATGCCATATTTGAGCAATAATCGTCCCACCTTCTTTATGAACTGCCTCCGTAACAGGTTTCCAAGAATCAATTTGCTCTTTCGTGTAAATGCCTGGTACTCCAGGATTCCCTTTTGCTCTTGGGCTAATAACAATCCCCTCTGTAATAATTAATCCAATCCCATCCTCCGCACGCTTTCGGTAATACTCAACCACATCAGAGCCAACTACTCCCGTCTCATTATCTGCAAAACATCTCGTCATCGGTGCCATCGCTATACGATTCCGAAGAGACCAAGATCCAATTTGAATCGGATCAAATAACTTCGTATCCTCAATGCTTTCGAAAAAACCACCCTCGTTTACATTGGTTCCTTTAAAAATACTTGCTACTTTATGATTTGAACTTGTCATCCTTATTCCTCCTTAATATATGAAGCAACTTATGCTGGATAACCACCACTAGGCGGAGGCCACGAGCCTAAAAGTCGACGAATCACTACCACTTCACCCAGATGATAACTATTGTGAGAGGCAATGTTACGCAAATGCTCAGCTCGTGTCACATCTGGATATTTTTCCAAAGGGTCTTCTAATTTTGTTGTTTGAGTTATGGTACAAGCTTGTTCTACTCCCTGTAAGAAGTGTTGAATGACTCTTTGCCATTCATCTTGACTTTCGGCATTGCTTTTATCAGGCCAACTCTCTTTTACATGAGCAGGCAGTTTAGGTTGTTCTCCTTGAAGACCTAGCAAAAGGAAATCTTGCCAATATATCATATGTTTTAATAATTGGTAAATCGAATAAGGGATTCCGTCTATTTGCTTGCCTGCCAATTCCCAATCAATGTCGGATAACGCATTCGCAATCGGAATATGTCCTCGCTCTCCTCTTAGTGATTTTATTAAGGATTGCACAAATGCTTCATTTGATTGTGTCATCATGTACTCTCTCCTTTTCAAATTTCTTCTATGTTATTTTTAATTTTATTTAGCATATTTAGTAGTACATCTAGTTCCTTTTCATTAAAACCTTTTAGTATAGAGGTAACGAAACGTTCCTTTTCTTCTTGATACGAACTAATTTTTTGACGTCCATCATCAGTGAGGCTAACAAGAGTAATTCGGTTGTCACTTGGTTTTTTTCGTCTTACAATCATTTCTTTTGCTTCAAGTTGTTTTAAATGCCGTGTGATGGCAGCATTATCAATATTCATCACTTGTTGAAGTTCTTTTTGACTTATTTCATCTACTCGATACAGATGATGTAAAAGCTCAAGCCGTGACTGACTAACACCTGTGCATCCTTCAAATTTCGAACTGATTTCTTTGTTGAGAAAATGTAATTTATATAAAATAATAGCTTCCTTAGAGCATGCATTTATCAATTCTTTCCCTCCTCATTTAGTGCTTACTAAATTATATGATACATCAATGTTTGATATATCATAATAATTTAACTCAATAGAACTTAAAATGCAACTGGCAATAAAAATAAACAGTGATCATAAAATCACTGCGAAGCTTGACCCTACCTGTATTTTGCTTTTGCTTACCATACTAATCATGGGTGTCTTGATCCATTTGATATTCTAAAATATCTCCGGGTTGACAATCTAATGCTTTGCAAATCGCTTCTAAAGTAGAAAGCCTAATTGCTTTTGCCTTTCCATTTTTCAATATAGAAAGATTGGCCATCGTAATTCCGACCTTCTCCGAAAGCTCCGTTACGCTCATTTTTCGTTTGGCTAACATCACATCAATATGAATTATTATTGCCATATTCTTCACCTCAGACCGTCAAGTCATTTTCTGATTTTATATGAATCACTTCTTGTAGAAGCTTTTTCATGATCGTAACAAAAACGGCGATAACCAGCGAAGCAAAAACGATGATGAGTCCCACCATTCCAACAGGAGGATCAACTTTCCTCGCTATAAAATGAAAAAGTGGAAGGCCTAATACATACAACCCACTGATAGTAATCGCACAGCGCTGTATGTTCTCTAATGATTTCACAGATCGTTTCGAGAATGCTTTATTCTCATCAATGTACCGTAAAAGATTAAAAGCCTGGTAGAGAGCAATGTAAAACGGGATAGCCGCTCCATACATCACGAGGAAAACGAGATATTTGATTGAAGCAATATCTGGATACAATCTTGCTGCGAAACTCCCTATATGGGGAACTAAAAATATACATAAAGCAAGAATGGGTAGTCCGATAATAAAAATAGCTATCTTTAAAAAGAGCGTTGATACATGTTTCATACTAAAGCACCTCACTTAATAAGTTACATTGATTTTAATATCATATTTATCGTTGGTCAATAAATTATTATCTTTTTGAATTACATTTTTATTATCAAAAAGCTTAGAATGCCAATTATGAAAGCATAATCATTTTATTATCTGAAATGATTGACTTTTATTATTAATTTGATTTAAGATAATTTTATTAATATAAACTTTTATCTAGGGGGGATATGAGTGGTAGGCTTCTTAAGGAGCAATGTGTATGCGACCTTCTTGCTAACTGTGGTGCGTTTATCTTTGGGAATGATTTGGATACAAGCAGGTTGGCATAAGGTGACGGGTTCTTTTACAGCCCAAAAATTTTTGGCCGGAGCATTACAAAAGTCCACTGGGGATTTCCCAAGTGTACAAGCTTGGTGGGCATGGTTTTTAAAAAATATAGCGATTCCACATATAAACGTCTTTGATTTCTTAGTATCTTGGGGAGAGCTTCTCGTTGGCATCGGATTAATCGCGGGGCTGTTTACAACATTTGCAGCGCTTATGGCGATCATGATGAACTTTGCATACTTATTCTCAGGCACTCTTAGCATGAATCCACCCATGATCTTGTTTACGATCTTTGTGCTTGTCGCAGGATTTAATGCGGGGAGATGGGGACTAGACCGGTGGGTGATTCCCGTGCTATTTAAACACGAACGAAGCAACAACCACGGTATTCCCCGAGTGAAACGTACAGTTTAATTCGTTCATATGTGGATTTAATTGATATCCTACATAACCCGAAGAGTATGAATAAATATTGCTGATTTCTCCAGCCTTTATGGAGAATCAGCTTATTTTTATTATGGAGAAAAATAAAATACTTGAATTTCGGATTCTGTTGGGTTAAATTATTTGATGTATCAAATATTGATGTATCAAATAATTGATCTATTAAAGCACTCATAAGGAGGTGAAGATAGCAATTTTGTGCCGTACGAATGCAATTATTTGATAAAGATACCATTTCCTATGATCCTGACTCGCTATGGACCATTCAAGACAATATAAAAGAAATACGATGTTTAAAAACTAACAACGAATAGGAGAATACTATTATGATTATCACACCTACAAAACAACAACAACAAACAAATGACTTCAAAGAAATTTTAGCTGGACGTCGTTCCATTCGGGCCTATGATACATCTGTAAAAATAACCAAAGAAGAAATGACAGAAATTCTTACGGAAGCAACACTTGCTCCTTCTTCTGTTAATATGCAGCCATGGCGCTTTCTTGTCATTGAAAGTGACGAAGCAAAAGCAACACTCGCCCCTCTTGCACGCTTCAATCAAGTTCAAGTTGAAACATCTTCAGCCATGATTGCTGTATTTGGAGATCTAAACAACTTTGAATATGGTGAAGAAATTTACAGTAAAGCAGTTGATCTTGGATATATGCCTGCAGAGGTAAAAGAGGGTCAGATGAGCAGGCTTACAGCGCACTTCTCAACACTAGATCCTCAAGTGAATAAAGAGACCGTGTTAATTGATGGAGGGCTTGCGGCTATGCAGCTCATGCTGGTAGCACGAGCACATGGATATGATACATGTCCAATCGGTGGTTTTGAGAAGGATAAAATTCCAGAGGCATTTGGCTTAGATAAAGATCGTTATGTACCCGTTATGCTCATTTCAATTGGTAAAGCAGCTGACAATGGTTATAAATCCGTTCGCCTTCCTGTCGATAAAATTGCACAGTGGAAGTAATGTAATGAGCCACGATCCATATACCGCAGTACTTACCTAATAGTTACTTTAAGGAGAGTGTTTAGAGTGGAATATTCTGTAGTGATTTTCGGGCACGGTGAAAATTGGGAGCAAGATAAGCCTATTTGGGAACAAGACTTAAAACCACATCAGGAGTATTGGCGTAATTATAGATTAGCAGAAGATAAAATTATAGGCGGTGGTCCGTTTATGGATCATTCGGGCGGAATGGTTATTTTAGAAGTTGAAGATCTAGAAGAAGCTACTAAACTCGTCCAAAAGGACCCAGCTGTAGAGATGGGATTATTCAGTTTTAAAGTTCATCCATGGCATCTCCTTTCTCAAAAGTTTTGATATAGAAAAGAACCGATTCCATCTTTGGATCGGTTCTTTTTTTCATTCGTCTAGAAAATATGAGCTATTACAATCTGGGATCTTCTAAAAGCCTTTCGATTTCTTCCTTATGACTAGTTTCATTCGCAATCATATCTTCTAGTTTTAATTTTAACTCGATTACTTGAAGCGCATCTGCTTGTTCCATCCGTTTTATATATCGAGCAACAGTGTCTATTTCTGCTTGTAACGTAATTTGAAGCATCCCTTTTACATCACGAGTTAGCTGGACTGGAGGCGCTGTTAAAATAGGGTCACCACCAAGGGAGGCGATTTTCTCTGCTAAGTATTGAGCATGTAACATTTCATCCTGTGCTTCTCTTAAAAAGAAGTCCTTTAGTGTTAGTCGAGCCAATCCCGATACAGTGGAAGCATTATAGATATATTGATGAATCGCTCCCAGTTCGTGAGATAAATCTTCATTCAATCCGTCGATTAGTTCCTTCTTTTTCACATCCATGATCCTTGGGCTCCTTTATCTGTGATGATTCTTACTTACCGTACCCAATTATTTGAAAATCATGCAGAGTTTGAACTTGTACATATGTAAGGTCTCTCATTGCAGATACTATGTGTAAAAGGAGCTGATCAAATTGAAACACAAATTAATCGTGTCTATACTCTGTTGCCTTATGTTTGCTATGACAACTGGCTTTTCTCATCCGAGTCAAATTCCAACTCAAGAGTATTTACGAAAACGAGCATTGATTCAAGCCTTAAGCCCCTCTATTTATAATGCAATAGCAGGATACTATGGAAATACCAAGCTGTTTGATTCAGAGAAAATCATAAGTGTAAAGCAAACTCCTGAAGGTAGTAATGTCTACATTGTAAAGATACAAGTAACCACATTTGAAGGTCCTCACAATCCTCCTTATGGAATTGAAACAGTAACTCTACAGGTAGACGCTTCAGGCATCAGTGTTATTAACTTTCAACATAAAGATGATACACCTAACCCCCAACGTTAAACACACCGATAAAGACCTAGTGTAAACTCATTACCTTCTTTATCCGTCCCAATCGGATCGTGTAGCGATACATCCTTGCGTGCTTTTTTTAAAGACCGTAAGTGCATCAAGATCTCCATCTCCATGACAACAGTGGTGCATATGCTTCATGTATCGTTTACCTCTATATGCTCTAAAGAAGTTCATTTTCCTCTCTTTCAAGCTTATAATTGCATTCAAATGAAAAAAATCTGAGTAGCATCTCTACTAACCAGATTTTTTCATTTGAGATGGTCTGCAAAACCCTATCATCGGGATTATGTTTGTTATCCTTTAATGTATAAATCTCCACCCGATTCTCATACACCAAAAGTACATTACTGTTCACTAGTATGACTCGCCGCTCATCAACCTTTATTTAATGTCATTATTCTTCATAATTATCGACTAGATAGTTGCCTACATCAAGATTCCCACGCCAAACCTTATTGCTTTTTCCGCTGTGAATCCATACGGGAGTTCCTTCTGGAATCCGATCATATAAATCAATGACATCTTTGTTTAACATACGAATACATCCATTCGAAGCGTAGGTTCCAATCGATCTTGGATTATTTGTTCCATGAATACCATATTTTCTACCATTATCACCATTAACTCTGAATCCGTTCCAACGTTCACCCAAAGGATTTTCAGATACACCTCCAGGGATGCTTTTCCAACCTGGTTTAATAAACTTAGTTATAATCTGAAAAGTACCTTCTGGTGTCTTAGCTTTACTTTTTCCTGTAGCTATTCGATAGGTCTTAATAACACTTTTACCTTGATACAAATACAGATAGTTAGTTTTCTTATTCACTTCAATTTTATAATTTGCAGCCTGTGCAGCTTGAATTACTACTGGTTGAAATAGTCCTAAAACAAGAGCAAACGAAAGAGATAACATAACTAGTAAAAGTCGTCTTCGTTTTTGCATGTATATCCCTCCTCGATGAGGTTATCCTCCTCAATTCTTAAACATATATTTATTTAAAACATCACTCTTCATGCTGTACCTATTTGTATACTAAACTGATTACGATTTTTATTCTATCGATTTATATAACATTATCTTACATAATAGTAATGTAATGTTAATATTGAGTAATAATCCGGAAACAATAGCTCCTCCTACATAAACGACCACTTCCCTGACACGGAAGAGGTCGTTACTTTTAATAACTTTCTTCTTGACTACTGGGCAATCCTATCTCTACCCTCTAGATCTTTAACAGGAACGTGTATTTTCGGATATAGACGGGTATATACTTCTAACTCTATCGATAAAGGTGATCATAATGACCATTTATTTTTATAGTACTCAAGATTCATATGGCTGTTTCTCCAACTTTTCCGCACATGGCTTTATGCTTGACGGAAAATGGTGGCCAACCAGTGAGCATTATTTTCAAGCCCAAAAATTTGCAGGAACACCCCATGAAGAAAAAATTCGACTCATAAAAAAACCGAATATCGTCGCGAGAATGGGACGTGACCGTAAACGTCCCATTCGGAAAGATTGGGAGTTTGTAAAGAATGACATCATGAGAAAAGCGGTTCTTCATAAATTCAGAAGTCATGATGATATTCGTGAGACCTTATTATCAACGGCAGATCAATTTATAGTTGAAAACTCCCCTATTGATTATTATTGGGGTTGTGGCGCAGATGGTAGCGGTCAAAACAGGCTTGGACAAATACTGGTGGAAGTAAGAGAGATTCTATGTAAAGAAAAACAAGAAAAAAGCAGATAGAGGGGCGCCCCAAATCCGTAATCACCCATACACCCTGTTGTCATCAAGATCTCTCCATCTCAATAACAACAGGGGTGTATATGCTTCAAATGTATTCTTTAAATCTAATACTCTAAAGAAGTTCATTTCCTCTCCTTCTAAACACAATCAGAAGAGTCTATCACTTTTAGATTGGAGTAACAGACCGAATAAACGAACAAGGTACATCTGTTACTCCTCCATCACTAAGGCGAACACTGATACTATTCCTAGTAATTCTGACTAATCTTCCTCTAAAGTCTACACCTCGATCTGGTTTCAATCTTACGAAAACTAATCTATTCAATAAATCTGGCGATACACAACCATTCGTTATTAAAGTAACAGACTGAATAAACGAACAAGGTACATCCGTTACTCCTCCACCATTCAAACGTACACTGATGCTGTTACTAGTAATTCTGACCAATATTCCTCTAAAGTCTATACCTCGATCTGGTTTTAATCTTACCAGAACAAGTTTATTTAAAAATCTACGTGGCGCACAACTCATACACATCCCTCCTTTATTCATCGAATTTTCATCATGTTTAATTAATAAATGATGTTATAGTGTATTACTAAAAAGGAATATTGATATAGACTTATATCTTGATGAATAAAAAGAAGACACTATCTCTTGAAATATATAGCGGATAAAATATAATTCAGTCATAGTAGGGGTAGAATCAGCAACTGTGTCATAACCGTAATTTATCCGAATAGTAGATCATTTATTTACAGAGATAAACAAGAAGCTTCTCCCAATGTGAACTAGGAAATGCTTCTTGTTTATGAGCACTAGGCGTTTAGGATATCTTTTTTGTGGAAACGAATAATGGCTATCATAGTAGGGACGAGAATCCAGCCTAAGAGAATGATAATACTACCAGTCATCGTTATATTAGATTTTGTGAATTGATAGAAAGAACTATCACCCCATGCGTTGTCTAAGAATGTACTAATAAAACTCAAGTGTGTACCAATGAAGTATTTAAAGAAAGGGCTTTTTAAAGACATTTGAAGTAAAACGGTTCCAGCTACAACGATAACCATAGGAATGGAGGTACTAACCATAGGCGATGCAAAAATGGTAGAGAATAAGAAAGTCAGAGATGCAATCGCAATGGAAGCGATCAACATGTGTATAAAACCATAGAATAAAGCTACTGAAATAGGTACAAGAGTTGCCCCGCTGTATTGCGGTTCGAAGAATCGCGATTTGTCCACCATATGCTCAACAAAAGAAACATCCATAAATTGAGGAGCATGGGCCCCAAATGTACCATATAGAGCAAAGTTTGTTAAAAGAGTAACAGTAAAAAAGATACCGACCAACAATATAGTCGCAAGTATACCTGCAGTCCATTTACCAAATAAGACTTTGGTTCTCGAAATAGGCCTGATTAAGAGTAACTTTAATGTACCTCGTGTTGTTTCATCTGACACGATATCAGCCATAATTAGAATTACCATCAGTGGTAGGATAAGAGACAGTCCGAGACCAAGTACATCTTTTGTTGCAGAGTAAGCCGTTGACTCAGTAAGGGAAAAAGTTCCCGCATTGTTAGTTAGTAAAGGACGTTTGTCTTGCTTTAAGTAATGCTCATTGAAAGCAATCTGTTTCTCCAAATTACTAGTTGATGCTGAATGCGCCATTTTTTTGTCTTGCTTCGCATTTTTAAACTCTGCTCTATCTTGATCTAGTTTACTCTGTATAGCAGACTTCCAATTTCCCTTTAATATATTATCTGTAGTATTGATACCTTGCTTCGTTCTATCAATCGATTTCTCTAATTCTTTTATTTCCTCAGCATCTCCGCCTTTCTTGATTTTCTCCAGTTCCTTAGTCTTCTGAACAAGCTCATCTTTCTGTATAGAAGCAATATCCTTTGCTCTATTTTGATCTCCAGAGAATGACAAATAGGAAAATCCAATCGCAAGCAAGATTGTTATCCCAAAAACCAACCAAATTTTTAAACGATGTCTCATTTTCATCCATTCATTTAGGATTACGACTCCAATATCACGCATTTTTCTTTTCTCCTTCTTCGTCTGCTGTAAAGTTAAAAAACAACTCTTCTAATGAATCTTTTACGGTTTCGATACTTCTAAGATTTATATTATGTAGTACGAGAAAGCGAATAAACTCTGAAAAGTCGCTCTCATCCATTTTGATCTCCATTGTGTGATGATCCAATACTTGATAAGAAAACTGTTTTTGCTGCAATAGGTGCTCTACTTGTTTGACTTCATCCACTTTAATCCGCACTTTATGCCCTTGTCCTTCTAGTACTTTAGCCACGTTTTGTTCTGTGATGATTCGGCTATTTTTGATGATCGCAATTCGATCACAGATTGCCTCCATCTCCTTTAAGATGTGGCTGGAGACAAATACAGCAGTTCCCTGATCAGCTAACTGGCGTACTAAACCTCTAAATTCTCGAATTCCTTCGGGATCGAGACCATTGGTCGGTTCGTCCAAGATGAGCAGCTTAGGCTTACCCAGCAATGCTTGTGCTAAGCCTAAGCGTTGACGCATCCCGAGGGAATAGGTTTTCACCTTGTCATGAATGCGATCTGTTAATTTTACGAATTCCACTACCTCCTGAATCCGTGTCTCTTTGTCTGGGATTCTGGCCAGTCGGGCGTAATGAATTAAATTCTTGTAGCCACTAAGATAGGAATAGGTTTCGGGATTCTCTACAATCGCTCCTACCATTTGCATGGCTTTTTCGCGATCTGTCCCAATATTATGACCACAGATGTGGATACTTCCTTGGGTTGCTTGGATGAGTCCAACAATCATCCGAATTGTGGTTGTTTTTCCTGCTCCGTTTGGTCCGAGAAATCCGTAAACTTCCCCTTCGTTCACCTGCATATGTAACTGATTTACAATGGTTTTGCCACCTATTTGTTTGGTAAGATTATCTACTCTAAGAACCTCCATATTCCGTTCCTCCTTGTTAGTAAAAGCATCTGACAGTGGATTTTGCAGGTTATTCCTGCGGTATTTATTTTGGCGATCCACTGTGTAATTTTTATTTATTTTTTTAAAAAACTATATGTATAAGTTTAAATAAAGAAAGAAATACGTACCATGTGTCTATCTTAATCGTATCTTACAACATAGTAAGATACGATTAAGATAGAACAGTAGACAAAACCCTTCTGATTGTGTCTTTCAGAAGGGTTTCGTTGAGATAAATCTATAGAAAAAAGATTATGAGTTAATTTTTGGTGATGATCCGAATTCCGGTTAGTTGGTAGCAGTCAATAGATTTCATCACGAAAAAACCAAGAAGATCTAGTCCTCTTGGTCAGAATCCTGTATCCATCCACTAAAATGTATAAATCTCTACCCGATTCTCATACACCAAAATCTCTCTTACGATCTGCCTTGTTAATTCCTTCTTTCCTTCAAACGCAAGATTGTCCGTTCCTTTTTGAAGATAATATTCGGATGCTTGTTTAATCAGTTCAAATGAATGTTCCAAATCCGTCTGATTCCCTTGTTTTTCTTTCAACATAGCTAATTTCTCCGCCAAGTGTTCTTCCTTCTGTTTCAGATCTCGAATCTCAGTTCGTATCTCTTCTTCCAAATCGGGTTCTTCATTAAACAGCTTAAACAATCTCTTTCTTCCCGACTTGATCTTAGCTATTTCTTTCTCCATACGCTCTATCTCTACTTCATCAAAGGATTTAAACGTTTCATCTCCGGATAATTGTTCTGCTGCCGCTGAAATCTCGTCAGGTTGATTCAACCATGCTACGATTTGCTCCCACACTTGTTGATCTAGCTCTTCACACTTAACTTTCCTACCACACCCAGAATGTTTGGCTCCAGAGTAATTCTTTTTATCCGTATACTCGGCAACCTTCTTTCCCCAGTTTTTTGATACTCGTCCAGTCATCGTATTATGGCACTCTCCACATCGTAATAGACCGCTCAACAGGTATTGATTTTTGCTTTGCTTCGTCCACCTTCTTCTTGATTCGTTTAACAATCTTTGCGCATGAGAGAAGGTAGCATCATCTATGATTCTAGGGCAATTCATCTGAATCCATTCTTCTTTAGGCCTAATACGGGCTGGAATACGATCCCCTGCTTCCCTGTGCTTATTAGCTAACATCCCTTCTGTATTCCAACGATTCTGATAAAATTCACCGATATATGCCTTATTCATAAGGATCTGTCGTACTACTTGCCGATGCCATACCCTACTTCCTTTTTTCGTGGGAATCCCTCGATCTGTTAAATACTTCGCAATTCCGTTAATTCCTTTGATTTCATGAGGAGTCGTAAACATATGATAAATAAGCTTAACAACCCTCTCTTCTTCTTCATTCACAACTATTTGTTCCGTCTGTTTATCATAGTTATATCCATATATCTGAAAATCTCGGAGAACACGGCCTTGTTTTGCCTTCGCACGCCTCCCCCTACTCATTCGTTCATTAATCTTTGCTTTCTCAAATTCTGAAATGGCTCCACGCATGCTATAAAACAAATTCCCTTCCGGTGTTTTGGCGTAATCGCCATTTATGAAAACCAGATCCACATTACGCTTATCGAACTCATCTGTTATTAATAGCTGATTCATCAGCTTACGAGATAACCGGTCCGGATCCAGGCAGATCACTTTCTTGATGATTCCATTCCGAACGTCTTCTCTTAACTTATCCAATGCAGGTCTATCTAGGAACTCACCAGATATCCCTTCATCTATGTATTCCATCACTTCCGTAGTCATCGCTTTCTTCCGACATTCGGACACCTGATCCTGAAGGCTGAACCCATGTTTCACTTGTTCCTCGGTACTCACCCGTGCATAGATTCCGATCAATGTTGATATGCTCCCTTCTATATAAATCAATAAGGTATTGATAGCTATCCAACCTGGTTTTATGCGCATAATCTCCTTTAATCATCATCACATGCATCTTAGCACCCCCTGATACATGGGTATGCCAACACTGCTTGTCAATTTGAATGAGTTTAAGAAAGAAATTATGCTTTATGCGCAGCTCTGAATGGACAAAAGAAAAAGCCCCCTTACTTGGGAGCTATGTATCACTACTTGATCTCTGGCGAAACTAGTTCATATGTACGACCATTTGGAAATTAGGTATTTTCTTAGCTTGATCTTTTTTCTTGTTATAAGGCTCCCTTACTTGTCCTATACTGGTTCCTTCTGCACAAGGTTCACACCAAACAAACAACAAATGGCAATTTGCTTGATATTGATACTCCAGAACAGGAAGTTGACATGACGGACACGGAATTTGATCGATTTCTACTTGAGTAAAAGTACCCAATACATCTCTCCAATCCCGTTGTTTTCTATTCAATACGATTCCTCTTTTCGGTTACAGTCGGTCTGCAGTTGTTGATATTCTTCTAGTTGAAACTGGAGTGTTTCAAAGAATAGTGTAACTTCTAGCACAATCGAATCTAGTTCAAAGCGGAGATCTATATGTTCGTTCCAAAAGCAAGAATCCACTCTTAAAATTGCCTGTAAGAGATCTCCACGATACAAGTCTGCACCCAAGAATGGATCCTCAAATAAACGCTCAAAAGCTATAGGTACTACATATTCTAAACTCACTTTTTGTCCAACCAAGACTCGAAGCTCCTCATTGGTTAAGTCTTGTAAAGGTTTTAATCGTGCATTATGAACTGTAGTTACGACATATGACGAAAAATGAATATCGCTCCAGATTTCTCCATCCAGTTCTTGTAATGATTTAGTTATATCAAAATTAATTATATTAAACCCTCCTAATGCTCACTTAGCAAAAAAAGCCCCCTGATTGGGAGCTATGTATCGATATCTGTTTGATTTCTTTGTTGATCGGACCCACTATGCGAACAAACTACCGATTAGTGAAGCGAGAGAACTTACTGCTTTCACGACATCTCCAACGGATGAAACAATTTTTGATATAAGTTCAAAAATTTCCAATTCTAGTTTCCCCTTTCATTTTTAAATTATATTTCACTAGATATATTATTAAGTATTTTTAACTCAATTGCAACTAATATTTTAATGAATAAAATTATATATTAACAAACTCTGTATTTGTGTAAGAAACCGCTCAATCCCTGTAATAACGATGGTTGAGCGGTTTTTGTTGGGGCGGAAAACGAGCTGGGGCAGTAACACGAATGCTGGTTCTACCTCTATTGGTTGAGCCAATCTAACCATTCTTTATCAATCGGGACTAAATTTACCGCCTCCTCAACCCCTTGCTGGAGTACAACCAAGACCGTCCATATTTCAGGAGAAACCCTCTTTCTTCTCTCGACTTTAAAGATAGTCGTAGCAATCAGTTCCTCTGCTTCATCATGAACCGATGCCCTAATCGTAAGTATCTCATCGGAGTGGGCATTGATTCGGTACTTCTCATGATCTTGCTCTGTAATCTCTGCAAAATCAACAATATTCCAATCCACATACTCTCCAGGAGTATCCGGACCGTTGTACGATTCTAAAATGAAGTCCCAGATATTATCATCATTTGTAGCATCAAAACGATCTCCTACTTTAAACAAAAACATCTTTTCCATGATAGATATGACCTCCTCAAATTTCAGGGTAAGAATCGCCCCTGACCGTAAATCTCTTTAGACAGCCTCTCAGACCGTCTCGTCCGAATGCCTTTCCAATCGCTTGTTCTAGTTCCTCTTCAGATGGTTTTGAATAGCGTCGGATCACATTGATGTCACTATGTCCAGCCAACTCAGCCACAACCGCAATATCTATCCGTAACGGGATCTTTCTTTCTATATCTCCTTTTTCTCTCCAGAAACTCTCAAACCCGTATAGAGGAACGTGTACATGATAACAACATACTAACTACTCCGGTAACTTACTTAGGTGTTCGGGATAGCTAGAAACAGGGGTTGTCCCCTTTAATCCCGCATGTTCTCCAATAATAAATATACGATTACCCGGCAACCCAACCGCAAAGTATGCATCAATATCACTGGTAGCATTGCCATATCCAAAATTAACACCTCTAGACTTGACCGACTGGAGATAATCTCTTTTAAAGGAGACAGCTTTACTACCTGATACAATCCCAGAACCTTCATACGTATGAATCAGTCCTCTAGGGAAACCATTTCGAATCAGCCATCGTTGTGTTTTTTCTGCGAGCCAGTAAGGACGCGCCGTCAAATATAAAATCTCATATCCTCTTGATGCATAGTACTTGGTAGCTTCTACTGCCCCCTCATACTTTCTCGCATTATAGATAACATTCCAAAATTCACTAGTATACTCTATTACGTTTTCACAATCATCTATCGTCAATGTCCCATCAATATCGAAAACAACATATTTTTTATTTCCATCTAAGACTCGTATATACATATTAGCTTCTGTACCATCCCCTTCCACATATAATTTGATCAGATGAAGTCCAGTACCAAACCTCTCTGTGTTCGGTATCACATAATGGATTCGACCATCACTATCAGTCTTGGCTCTACCAATTTTCTTCCATTGTGGCTCCCCATCAGAGAACGACCATGCATAGATGGAAATCCATTCACCCTCCAAATCTTTTCGGAAATCACCATACTGGAACTTGCCATCAATGTACTGAGAGTCAGTTATTTTGAAGATGGAGTCATATCCGTTATGATGCGGTGTGTGTCTACGAAGCATGTTTTGATTATACCAATTGATAAAGTTGGATTCCGGTGGAGCGGTAAACTTACTAGATTTAAAGTCAAAATAGTAATCTTCACTAGAAGTTGCACTGACTGTAGAATGTAGAGGAGAAAATACCATCATCAAAAGCAATGCTGTCATGATACAAATCACTTTTTTAACAGTTTGATTCATAGACACACTATCACTCCTTAATCGTATTTAATAATATTGTATTATATTTTAATATATTTGAATATTTATATATTATTATTTTTTATATGGACCGGAACAAGATCTACGAAGTATTGATGAGATCTAGAAACAAAAAAGACCCTGGAATAGGGTCTAGTACGTTTATTTCATTGTTATTGTAAATGTCGATCCTGGCACGCCAGCAAATACGGTCGCCCCACTCTTAGGTAGAGTCACTTTGTTATTGCCGCTGACGATGGAATAATGGAGGGGATACTCTCCCTTTTCATCATATACTGCGAAAGATCCTTGCTGTGGAAGCTGGACCGTCATTAATTTGCCTTCAGCCCCCTCCTGGATGGTAAACCATTGGGCATGCCCATTCGCCGGAACTGTCACTTTGAACTGAGTCCCCACATCGATCGGTTTTACATACGTTTCGCTCACAAGTATGCGCTCGTTTAGCTTCAAATATTCGATACCGTTTTCCGTGTAGAATTGGGCTTCGGTCGTATCTCTACCTGCTAATCCTGGGATCTGGATCTGACTCACCGCCGTATTCGGACCGGTAATCTTTTTATCCTGCCAATAGCCTGGAAGACCATCTGTTAGGCTAATCTGGATGGACAGTTCCCCCAAAAAATAAGATTCGGATGTGTATTTTTCATTCACGATATAGTACTTACCGTGTTCTCGTTTAGCCCAATATTCAATTGTCTCCTTTGGTAACAAGTTCTCTTCCAATTTCTCAGCTTCATATTCTGAAAAAGCTACCTGTCCTAACCCTGGCAATGATTCATAACTTCTTTTCCACAAATACGTGCGTCCGTTCCTCTCGGTAACGAAGCTAATCTTGGAGGTTCCTTCCTCATTGATAAAGCTTCCGTCCGAGGTATACCAATACTTCATCTCCAAATCCTCTGGAATAGATATCCATCCATCCTTATTAAACTCTATCCGGAATTGCCGATCATTACTAGCGTAATATCCTGCTTGCTTCAATATGTCTTGAGGTATTTTGGTCTTTATGGGCTTGCCGAATGATTTGTTTGACTTGATACTCTCGATTTCTCCCTTCTCCTTAAGTGATTGTAGCAGCAATTCACTTGCCAGCAGTTGATTCCTTACACTGTTACCGCCGGATGATAACACAGCAGCTGCCATCTTTTTCTCAGGCAACACGATCAAAGAAGCAGCATATAGTGACAAGTCCCCACCCTTGCTCAGGCCCTTTATTCCATAATTATTGAATGGGTACAGCTTCACACTGTCCCAACCCAGACCGTAATTGCTACTATCATCAACGTCTTCCGGCCAAATGCCTTTCTTGTATTCCTCCTGCTCCATCGCCTGAATCGATTTGGTAGAAAGAATATCGTTGGCTTGTCCCATAAATATTTGCGAAAATCGCACCATATCTTCTGCCGTGGAAAAAATCCCTCCTGAGGCGATCGCATTCACAAAACTATTGGGAAGCTGCCCTGGATGATCCAGTACATGTAAATCGGGAAACTTGTTTCCTTTCAAATCATCCTGTGGCGTTTTTGTATTATCCATCTGCAAAGGTTCTGTAAAAGACTGATGTATAAACGAAGTAAAGCTCATGCAGCTGACTCTTTCGACAAGAATCTCGGCAAGGGTAAAGCTGCTATTACTGTACACCGAGAATGCTCCAGGGTCCGCCTTCAGGGTCTGCTCAGATAATGTCTGCAGAAATGTATCATGGGCATACGTATCATCGTCTTCGAACAAAGTTTCATTCGTAGTTCCCGTACCTCGTAGACCGGAGGAGTGATTCAACAGCATGCGTGGAGTAATGTACTTATACCGTTCGTCCTTCATCTCGAAATCAGTTACATACTGGATGACGGGGATATCCAGATCAATTTTCCCTTCATCTACCAATTTCATGACGGCAGCGGCACCAAATACTTTGCTGACTGAAGCGATGCCGTACAATGTATCGTGGGTCACTGACTGATCGTGCTTACCAATCTGTCCAGACAACGTGATTTTTCCATTGTCAATCAACGCATACTGTACACTAAATGTTTCAGTGGAATCGAGTAGCAATCGAGCCTTCTCAGCAGCAACTTTTCCTAATATATGTTTGTTCATTATTTTCTCCTTTTATTTCGAATCGTTACTCGCGATATCAAGAACTAAGTTCGTGACAATCGTTCCCACATTTTTGAGATTCGACTTTTGGATTTTATCTAAGGTGTCTTGATCACTATGATAGTTTGGATCTTCCCCTACATTTAAGAAAGCAACAGGGATACCGAGTGGTTCAAAAGAAGCATGATCGCTTAGTGTGGAAAGCCCTCTATCCGCTGTAATCTGCAACTCTTTTGCTTTCTTCACTGCCAAATCCGCTACAAAAGATTGCGCATCTTCGGAAGCAGTTAACACATTTACCTCATCGCCAACTCCAACCATATCTAAGTTAACCATACCCGAAATATTAGCTACTTCCTCTGGTTTCAGAGATTTCACATAAAACTCAGATCCAACCATTCCTGGCTCTTCTGCTCCAAATGCAATAAATCTTACATTCATATCAAGCTTCTTTTGTGAAGCGAGACGTGCCACCTCTAACATCGTAGCTGTTCCAGAAGCATTATCATTGGCCGCTGCTGAGTCCACACCATCATAGTGTGCACCCACTACAAGCGTCTTCGCATTTTTTTCATTTTTCGCTTTATAAGTACCGATAACGTTTTGCGAGTAAGTCTTAATAACCTTGGTGTCTGCTTTCATCGTTGTGGTTATCTTTTTTCCACTACCTAACAAACGGATCAAACGAGCACCATCTTTGTTCGTAAGACCGATCGCAGGGATACTCGTTTGCTGTTCGAGAGTTCCATCTAGCTTCCCTTTCGTGTTATTAAAGATCACAACTCCAACAGCTCCTGCTTTCGCCGCATTTTGCGTTTGATCGTAGAAAGTAAGATCTCCGCGTTTGATCAAGGCAATCTTTCCTTTTACATCCACAGAAGTAAAATCACGCTCTGCTCCCAAACCTGCATATACTAAATCTGCACTAAGTCCTTGAGCCGGTGTACTTGGAGAGTATGTTAAAGGTGCCGTCTCAAATGATTTATTCTCTGGTTGATTGATCGTTAGCGTTGCTCCATGACTCTCAAAGCGAGTAAGCGGAAATCTCTGCAACTTTACCTCAAATCCTAATTTTTTAAAACGTTGCGCAATCACTTGTGCTGCTTGATGTTCACCCGGAGTTCCCGCTATACGAGCATCATCTTTATTTGCCATCCATGCGATATCTTGAAAAATTCGTTCCTCAGACACGCGAGATTGTGCCTTCTCCTTCGCTTGCACAGGCATTACCGAAACAAATGAAGTCGTAAAGATCAACGAAATCGAAAGCACTAACCCCGTTGCAGTATTGCGGATCGTCTTCTTCAATGTAATTCCTCCTAGTAGATTATTTAAGAATATTTTTATATTTGGAAGAGGATTGTGTACAATGCCCATCCAAAATAGAATAGACACAATATATTATTTAATACGTCGGAAAATATCCGATTATTAAGTACATTCAATTTCTCTTCTGGCGACAAATTATCCAAACGATTGGATTGTGACTTCCTCTTGGTAAAACTGACAACAACTCTTAGTACTACCAAAAAAACGATCATGACGATAGATACGATTTTCAGTTGCTTAATCTGCAACGCATAAAGATACAACGAAATCTCCAGTAAAAACAATATTATTCTAACAAACGGCAGACAGACCAAGCTGAGATTTGACATAGAAAGGCTTGGATTGTACAAGTGGCAAAAGCTCCTCCTAGCATGAGGGATGTAGATAGAACAACTGAGGTCGTTTTTCTTTTCCTATGATCATTCCTCCATGGATGTAGTAATTTTAATGATGAATGTCTTTCATAAGGAAAAACATTATATGATATATTATTATATAATTTATAAATAATTTCAATAAAATACGGATTACAAATAACTTACACTTATCTTACAAGTTTGTAATAAATGGACAATACACCAATTTGCATCATATCACTGGCCAATATTGATTATAAAAACAATCGAATCTGGCGCGCTCTCTAAAGCCTTTATTGTTAGTACTACTTCCATTAACAAAACTGTATTTTGGAATGAACATTGCAGATACTTACTCATTCTGCTTGATTTACATCCTAAAATCTTATATCCTCTTGATGCATAGTACTTGGTAACTTCTACTGCTCCTCATATTTTCTCGCATTATAGATACATTCCAATCCTCCTAGCACATCTGTGGTACTAATGGTGCAATAGCATTTGTATTGCCAATATCCATGATATTATTCCTACTCTACCAGCTCAAGCGTATCCGCCTCCATTTACAAAGCAAGGTTTAGCCTATCGGCATGTAGACAAATAGTATCCAGTCTCTTTCCAGCTGAACAGTTACCTCTTCGGCAATCATGAAATTGTCTGCTATGTTAAAAATCTCAGCAAAAAGAATCCTAGTGCTACAAACTCAGGTTTTTGTCCTGACATAGGATTATGTGTTCCGTTTAAGAGGAATTTGCAGTGAGAATCATTCAATAAGCTCCCATATATTTGTTTAACATTAAGAGAGCATGATTCTAGGTCATAGAACCATGCTCTCTTAATGCTAAACATGCCCATCTTCCGTAATCCAACTCAAAATTCTAGAGGGACTCTGTTTAAGCCCAATACCAACAACCTCTCCAATAGTCATAGTACCAGTGATGATGCTTCTTAGTATGCCATGGAGAGCCGCGAACTAGCATCTTGCTTTCATCCATCTGATCATTCATTTTTAAACTAGACTGATTATTTCCATTTAGTCCCTTCGCAGGGGTGCCTGCACCTAATGTTAAGGAAAGCACAAAAGTCAAAATCGCCAAGGAAACTACACTTGAGAGTCGCAGTTTCTTCATTAATAATTACCCCCTTTAATTTTTTGTATATTTTTATAATAGAATATATTCTTTATACTAGATGCATTTCCCTTCTGGATAACAAAAACAATTTAGTAATACGAATTTTTTTCAAAACGAAATTGTCTCACCGATATATGCCTTATTCATAAGGGTCTGTCGTACTACTTGCCGATGCCATACACTACTTCCTTTTTTTGTGGGAATACCTCGATCTGTTAAATACTTCGCAATTCCGTTAATCCCTTTGATTTCATGAGGAGTCGTAAACATATGAAAAATAAGCTTAACAACACTTTCTTCCTCCTTCACGATAATTTGTTCCGTCTGCTTATCTATGAACACTAGATCCACGCTACGTTTTTGAATGTTAAGAAATAAAATGCATCTATCTTTTATACAAAATGCATTTTATCTTTATCCAAAAGCTTTAGTCTATTCCTGAGATAGCAAATGCGTTAACAGAAATATCTAAGTGAAGTTAGTTAGGAGGATATTTTTTAAGATATTTTGTTGTCTAAATCATAGTTATACGGAGGAGAAAAATGTTGAAAAGCAAAAAGATAGTATCGTTAATATGCGGTCTTAGTTTGTTATCCACAAGCGTTATATCAATTCATTCGGTATATGCTTTAGATAGTAATACCGATACTTTAAGAAAAAATGTCGGTACAGAATATGTAACAGAACCTACAAAATCTACTATCAAAGAAGGAACTATAGGGAATATTGATCTTTCAAAAATAAATAGAGATCTTGAAAATCAGAATGAAGTATTTGAAAAGAATAAAAATAATTTATTTACAGGGTTAAGCATAGATCAGATTACTTCTCTTCAATATGGAGATATCATAAAAAGGAAAGTAGCTAAAAAGTTAGCAACAAACATTAACGCGACACAACCTGGATTAATATCTGAAATTGAGAAATTGAAGGAAACACTTAATAAGGATAGCTATATTGAGCACAAAGTTGAAAATACAGAGGATGTTATTAAAGAACTTATTACTGTTTGGAACAGATTTACTGATCGCCCTTTAGTAAAAGCAGTACAATTGGCCGCTGCTAAAACATTTGATTTACCCTATGCAAACCTAGATAGGTGGAAAGAGGACAAGGTGGGTGAATATGAATCATATATTGATACTATCGGAATAATTTTAGAAGAGATGAAAAAAGAAACCCAAAGCTTCTTAAAAAGCAAGGGGATAAAGGAGTTGACTTTATTTCGTGGCGTGAAATCGTCTACGAAAATGAATGAAAATGGAATTGATTTACAGTCATCTCCTGCACTATCATCTTTTAGTTTTTCAAAAGGAAGTTCAGAGAGTTATGCTACTACCTCTGATCCTAATATACACCCCTATCTATTAGTAAAAAATGTACCGGTTGATCGTATTTTAAGTCTAGGAGTAACAGGATTTGGTCTTATGGAACACTATGAGATAGTTGTTCTAGGAGGAATGTATTCCAAAGATGAATTCTTCGTTTTACCAGGAAAGACAGGAAGTCCACTGAAGCTGTTTTTTGAAGAACAAGCTAAACAACTTCATGAAGGTGGCAGTTTGGACTTAATGAAGGAAATGATGAGTCCTGAGGCAGGAAAGCAACTTAAGAAACACTCTGAAGCAATCGCTACTCAATTGGATAAAATTATAAAAGAAACCCCTGATTCTGATTTTGAACCCAATATTATGAGAGAAAAAATTTATGCTTCTTTGATAGGAGAACCACTAAAAATGGATAGTGCTATTGCTCGTGATATCTCTAATGGACTATGCCCTAGCATTAAATAGGATATCGTCTAAGCCTTTCGTTTTCGATATTCCTGGTGCATGCTTTTTCTTATCTGTATAAGCTTAAAGAAGATAAATACAACCCCTTAGAGAGGCTCCTATTCCTCTCAGAGGGGTTTTTCAGTCGATTTTATTTCCTTCTCTAGGAGGGGTAGAACTAGCTTTATTAGCACTTACCATATGCGTTTCAAGGCACGGCAACATTAGACATATTTGATATAATCAGTTGTGTTGCCATCATTTCCCCTTTCGATCAACCATATTAAGGCTTTTCTTAAACCCTATTGATTTGGATAGGCAAAATCCCCCCTTAACTCCTCTTAACATATAAGACGCTACTCCATCATCTGTTACAAGAAGATTCTACTTGCTTCTTTCTTTAAACGCCTTTAATAACAGCCATTGGCCGACACTCTGCTACAACAGAGGCAAGACCTGCACCTACCACAGAATCGATTACCTGATCCACATCTTTATAGGCTTGTGGACACTCGTCCAGTATACTCTCCAAGGTGCGTTGGTTTACTAAAACTTCCTCGTCTGTTCCTACCTTCATAGAGGAAGCAAATTGATCGACGCTGATTAATTCTTTCGTCGCACGACGGGAGCGAACACGTCCCGCACCATGGCAGATGGAGTAGAAATTTTTCTCTCCACCCATTTCTCCCACCATAATGTAGGAAGACGTCCCCATTGATCCAGGAATAAGAGCTGGATGGCCAGTCTCTTTATATGGCTCGGCATTTAGAAAGTGCCCCGCTGGAAGTGCTCGCGTCGTTCCCTTTCGATGTACTAACAATGGCTGACCACGATGGAACTCTTTTAGCGCATAGTTATGCATCAGGTCATAGAGGACAGTCATCTCAAAGTCCTGTCCAAACACATCCCTTAATCCTTCTCTTACCCCGTAGGCGATCATATGGCGGTTTACCACTGCATAATTAAGTGCAGAGTACATCAGATTGAGGTAGCGTTGACCCTCCTCTGAGTCGGTCGGAGCAAAGACCAAGTTTGGGTCGGCAGTTCCGATACCCCACTTGTCCATAGCACCTCGGAAATCCTTGATAAACTTCGGTCCTAACATTCCGCCCCATGCTCGGGATCCAGAATGGATCATTACCACTACTTGTCCATCAAAAAGACCCCATTTTTCAGCAATTTCTCGGTTTTCATCCCTAATGGTAATACTCTGGATCTCACAGAAGTGATTACCGCCACCAAGTGTTCCTACTTGCTTCCAAGCTCGGCTCCACATTTTCTCTGGAATGGAATCTAGATAATCTGTATCGTAGGAAAACTTCGCATGTTCGATATGGGTGAGGGAACGGCGATTTTTGGGTGAGTAGTAATCTGGTACATACTGCGGCGGGAGACCATGAATCCCCTCTGATACGATCTTCTCTACGCGGATATTCTGATAGTAAGAAGCATCTCGCTCATTTGCTGGAACATATTTTTCGATCGCTTGGATCATCTGGCGACGTAGCTTCTTATCTTGAATATCATCGCGATGAAGCGAAGTAAGATGAACCCTCATTCCACATCCGATATCGGAGCCTACAATGGAAGGGGAGATAAAACCATCCTTCATATTCCAAACAGCAGTCGTTCCAATACATGTCCCTACACCTACATGAGCATCCGGTGTATAGCTCATATGGACATTGCGAGGGATTTGCAGGTTGTTATCTGCCATCTCGTAAACTTTGTAATCAAGATTTTGAAAGACTTCCTCGTTTGCAAAGACATGGAGTTGACCATTCTTCAATGTAATCTCTTGGTGATTTCCACCATGATTTTTTATCATACTTCTCATTCCTTTTAATGAAACATAATACTTATTATATATAGATAGTTTCTTTATCCTAATTCATAATAAAATAAACCTTTATTAGAATATTTTATTTAAGGCACTCTTCATCTCAAAACCTCAATCATCCATGCACCACTGTTGTCATCAAGATCTCATTTTCAATGCACCGTGCAGCATAAGTCGCTAACTTCGTTCCTTTTCCCACTTGATATGATTCAATCGCTTTAATAAGGCCAATCGTTCCAATGGAGATCAAGTCTTCTGAGTCTTCTCCGGTATTCTCAAACTTTTTTACAATGTGCGCGACCAAACGAAGGTTATGTTCGATTAATTTATTTCTAGCTTCGGCATCTCCTTTGGCCATGAGTTTGAGACACCGTTCTTCTTCTTGATCGGCTAGTGGTTGGGGAAAAGCATTGTTCTTAATATATGATACAAAGAGTACCATCTCCCGAATCATTAAGGAAAGTGCAGTCAAGATTCCGGGCATAAAAAATCCCCCTCCAATGAAATTCTGTTCCATCCATCTACTATATGTACCTGAGCCCAGAAAGGTGTTTCCCTGTGCATGTACACATAAATTGTTTATCCTTTTTATCCCTATGCACGATTCCTTTTGTCTTATTCAGAGTAAAAGCCAATATCCCGGAGATTTCGGTATACTGGCTTTGCTTTCTCTACTGGGCAATCTTATCTTTACCCTCTAGATCTTTCGCAGTTGAGCTGGTAGGCACGTCTTTTTCATCTTTTAATGTCCCAAACACGATATCAAAGAGTGGATTAGAAACACCGTACCAATAGTTCTCATTTTTATAATGGTGCAATATGTGCGTCTTTTTTAACCATCTTCCGAATGAAGTCCTAGGTTTCAACGAGACATGCGCAACGTAATGCTTCCATTCGTAGATTAGTAACATCGCTGTTAATCCCATCACAAAAGATGCAGTGAGAGAAAGGGAGTTTGTAATCAGATAGGAGGCGGATGATAGCACAACTGCAAAAGGAAGGCTATACCAGACAGGTAGAAACAATAGTTTCAAGTTAGTCGGTTCGATATGATGATCATAGTGAAGCCGCTTCATCAGCTTTAAGAAAAAAAGATTTTTTGGTGGCTTCATATGAAAAAGAAACCGATGCGTAACATACTCTAAAAAAGCATATAAAA
Source organism: Baia soyae (assembly GCF_004341445.1). Lineage (GTDB taxonomy): Bacteria > Bacillota > Bacilli > Thermoactinomycetales > Thermoactinomycetaceae > Baia > Baia soyae. The sequence continues at coordinate 1,304 of NZ_SLXV01000030.1, read as the reverse complement.
CCATTCCGATAAGAAGTGAAAGAAAGGTAAAAGCATTCACTCCTTGATATAGCACATAGAAACCAAAAGCAACTAAAATGAGAAACATCGCCATAATATCAAAATGAAAAAAAAAGTTTCGATATACCTTTTTCATTAGAATCCCTCCATGATTGACCTCGGTCATGTTGTTTCAAGAGATTAACATGTGAATATTTCGACTTAACTCAACAGATAGAACCCACAAAATGGCGGAACCCTCGTATCTCTGTTTACCTTTTGAATCATGAGTATGAGCGTGGTTCTTCTAAACCCATTATAATACGTTTTCAGCATAATACATATGTAAACGCGCCTATCGCTACCTATACACCTACATGAAATGGTAACATCCACTCTTTTATTTTCTATACATTCATAAAATAAAAATTGATATATATTACATTATATTTTCTATATAATATAGGAGAAAGCCCTTACACTATTTGGATTTGAAAGGATGACAAAAACATGATTGATGTCCAGACAAAATGGTCAAAAGTCGACGATTATATTTCAAATCTACTTGTACAATCTGATCAAGTGTTAGAAGACACCTTAGTAGCAAATGAAGGAGCTGGCTTACCTGCCATCGATGTCTCTCCAAGTCTAGGGAAATTCCTTCACCTACTTGCAAAACTCCAAGGAGCACAGCGCATTTTGGAAATCGGAACCCTTGGTGGGTACAGTACCATATGGCTAGCTCGTGCCTTGCCACAAGATGGACGGTTAGTAAGCTTAGAGCTTGATCCCACTCATGCCCAAGTGGCTCAGGCAAATATTGATCGAGCAGGGCTTACCTCACGTGTGGAAATTCAAGTGGGAGAAGCATTAGACTCCTTAGCCAAATTAACAGAAGAGAGCCCAGTATTTGATATGGTATTTATTGACGCGGATAAGCCTAACAATCCTAACTACTTGCAATATGCCCTCAAATTTTCACGGCCAGGAACTCTAATCATCTGTGATAATGTCGTTCGTGACGGAGAAGTCGTTGACGAAAACAGTGAGGATCCTGGCGTGAAAGGTACTCGCGAACTATTCGATATGATTGCCAAAGAACCTCGCTTAACTTCCACAGCCATTCAAACAGTAGGTGGCAAAGGATACGACGGCTTCGCTGCCATCCTCGTTACCGAGTGAGATAGGATTTCATATATAAAATCAAAACCTCCCTCTTCATTGGGAGGTTTTCAGACCGCAGACAAAGTCTATTTTATAGACAAGGTTTGCGGTCTTTTTTGTCGAATTCTAATTATATAGAATCGACTACATGGAGGGATAGC
>NZ_SLXV01000029.1 GCF_004341445.1 Baia soyae | reverse complement strand
CCTCACGGTGGACACCCTTGCCTTAAGCTAATGGCTACTGCTACCTTCACCATTCGGGACTTTCACCCTATAGACTACGCCCATGCCGGGCGCACGAAAAGAAGGATTCGATCTAATTGATAGATCGAATCCTTCTTTTCTTGACCCATAACGACATCTAATTAGGATCATAAAACATCAAAATCAATTTGTCTTATCCCTACTTCTTATCAAGTGCACGAATCACTTCTTTAGTCGCCTGTGCAATTAGCTCTTCGTTATAAGTAGCATCTTTCTTGTCTCGACTCGATAACACAGCAATCACAATCGGCGCTCGATTCGGAGGCCAGACGATGGCAATATCATTTCGGGTTCCGTAGCCACCTGATCCCGTTTTATCACCCACAACCCAGCCTGCCGGAACACCTGCACGAATGAGCTTATCTCCTGTTGTATTTCTCTTCATCCAATCGATTAACATATCACGCTTGTCCGCCTGAAGGACATTCCCCAGTGTGAAAGCCTTTAGACTCGTTGCTAGCGCCTTTGGAGTGCTTGTATCACGAATGTCTCCAGGAGTCGCTTCATTCAGTTCTGGCTCAAAGCGAAAAGGTTTCGTCGTATAATCGCCAATCCTCATTAATTCCTTTCTCGCTACTGTCGGACCACCTATTTTCTCAAGTATGAGGTTGAGTGCTGCATTATCGCTATAGCGAAGGGTTGCATCACAAAGCTCTTTCAGAGTCATGCCCGTATCTATATGCTTTTCGGTAATAGGTGCATATCCAGATCGAGTCACGTCCTCTTTTGTATATGTAATCAATTCATTTAGCTGATCAACCGACTTCTGCTTCAACAACATTCCTACTATGAGAGTCTTAAAAGTAGACGCGTAAGCAAAACGCTCGTCCGACCGATGGGTAACGCTACGTCCTGTTCCTGTATCGATGGCATAAACACCGAGCCTTGCATCAAATTTCTTTTCCAAATCGGTAAATGTTTGATTCACGCCATCATCACTTACACTATGTTTGATTTTATTTTCTTCTGCTCGAACCATTTCACTTACACCCGTAAGACTAAAAAGACATACTCCAGCAAGCATTCCGAGTACCATTTTCATTTTCTTCAAGAGATATCATCCTTTTCTGCTATAGATTCGTAGATGGGGAATTTGGTATTCCCACATACTTCCTATTCGAATGGACACCTCCCTTAGGGGTTTCTATTTCCCCTACAAAAACAAAAACAAACTCTTTTTCTTTACATATTTACTTACAAATATATCCTTTTAAGTTATAGTTCTCAAGGAAACAAATACTCCCCAGCACGACCTATTCGATTCATAGGTCCGTACTGGAGAGTTCGATTAAAACGCGGCCATGACTGCGCCTTTGTACTTCTCATCGATAAACTTTTTCACTTCGGGTGAGTTCAAGACTTTCGCCAGTTTCGTAAGGGCATCTTTGTTTTCATTACCCTTTTTTGCCGCTAGTATATTTACATACGGTGAGTTTTTATCCTCGATGAACATGGCATCTTTGATTGGGTTTAGTTTGGCTTGTAATGCATAGTTTGTGTTGATAACCGCTAAGTCTACCTCTCCTATGGTACGAGGAAGCATAGCCGCTTCTAATTGCTTAAATTGAAGTTTCTTTGGATTTTCTTTGATGGATTGAAGGGTTTTCTCGCCATCTGGACTATCTAATTTGATTAATCCTTTTGTCTCTAAAAGCTGAAGGGATCTCTTGAAATTAGATGGGTCATTCGGCAATGATACTGTTGCGCCATTTGGGATCTGGGAAACTTCTTTCCATTTCTTCGAGTATGCACCCATTGGCTCGATATGAACACCGGCAACTTTTACGATATGATACCCTTTTTCTTTGTTTGTGGTCTCTAGCCAAGGAACGTGTTGGAAGAAGTTCGCATCGAGCTGCCCTTCTTCTACCGCTTTGTTTGGCAATACATAGTCTTGAAATACTTTTACGTTCAGTTTTACGCCTTCTTTTTCAAGCTGCGGTTTGATGTGCTCTAAAATCTCAGCGTGTGGTACTTGGGAAGCTCCTACGGTTAACGTAGACTCTTCTTTCTTCCCCCCTCCGCAAGCAACAGCAAGCAGGGATACAACCGCGATTAGGGCAATGAGCCAACTTTTTTTCATCTCTTATTCCTCCAGTGTTATATATGATTCTTTTCTTAACGGTGGTCCACTTTGCGACTGATCGCATCGCCGATCCACTGAACGATTTGAACAATGGCTACTAAAATAAAGCTACATACGAGCAACATCTCATTATTAAACGATTGGAAGCCTACTCGTAGAGCAACGTCTCCCAATCCACCACCACCTACAATTCCAGCAAAGGCAGAGTAACCGATTAACGAGACACAGGTTACGGTAATCCCGGAAATAATAGCTGGTAGGGACTCGGCTAATAAAACCTTGCGAATCATGGTAAATCGATTCGCGCCCATCGCATGAGCGGCTTCCAATGTGCCCCGATCCACTTCCAACAATGCGGTCTCTACCATCCGAGCAAAAAATGGGGCAGCCGCTACGGTTAGTGGAATCGTGGCCGCAGTCGGTCCTAAGCTGGTGCCAATGAGAAACGTCGATAAAGGAAATAACAATAAAATAAGGACGATAAACGGAACACCCCGAAATACATTCACTACAACGGCTAAGCTTTTATGAATCACTTGGTTCTCCCATAGATGACCACGATTCGTAATCACGAGGAGCACACCAAGTGGCAAACCCAGTAGTACCGTGAACAACGTTGAAATCCCTACCATTTGCAATGTATCTAACGTAGCTTGCCAAACGGTCTCCCAGTCAACTTGACTAAGCAATGTGGTCACCTCCCAAACCCTCTGTAAAACGCTTCGTCACTTCATGCTGTGGCTCTCGAAACACTTGTTTTACCTCGCCTAATTCCACAATCGATCCCGTCTCCATCACCGCTACTTTGTTACAAATGGCATCTACTACACTCATCTCGTGCGTGATCAAGGCAACGGTAATCCCCATCTCTTGGTTGATCTCTTTTATTAATTGCAAAATGGAAGTCGTCGTTTCTGGATCGAGTGCAGAAGTCGCTTCGTCACACAGTAGCAAAAACGGATCATTGGCCAGCGCACGTGCAATCCCGACACGTTGCTTTTGCCCGCCGCTTAATTCGGATGGATACGCATCTTTGCGTTCCCATAGCCCGACCCGTCGTAATAATTCTTCTGTTCGTTGCTCGATTTCGCGCTTCGTTTTCCCTGCTATTTCGAGTGGAAAGGCTACATTTTCTCTCACGGTACGGGACCATAGAAGATGATAATGTTGGAAGATCATGCCGATTTTTTGTCTAAGCACTCGAAGCTCTCCATCAGACAAGACGGCTAACTTTTTGCCGTTCACATGGATCGAGCCACTTGTTGGCTTTTCTAATCCGTTTAGTAAGCGGAGTAAGGTGCTTTTACCGGCACCGCTGTAACCGACGATCCCGAAGATATCACCCTTTTCGATCTGAAGATCAATCTCTTGCAATGCGATTACTTCCCGCTCTCGTTGCTTGGCTGGATATCGTTTCGTAACTTGCTCGATTTGGATCAATTTGTTCACCTTCCTTAGTTCAAAATGAAAAATCCCCTTTCTGCAGATGAATGCAGAAAGGGGATATGTATATATACAAAGATCCACTTTCCTCTCATCTACCAGACAAAAAAGCTCTGCAGGAATTGGCACCTTGTTTGTATGTTGACCATACAGACTGGTTGCCGAGGTATCATAGGGCCTGTCCCTCAACCTCTCTGGATAAGAGAAAATCTCAAGATATTCATTTGTAAATTCATGATTGCAACGAACTAACGCTTATACTAGATCAATTTATTTAATATGTCAATGATTTTATTTTCTCATAGCACTCGATCACTTGATTCGCATTTTGCTCCAAAGAGAAGCCGCTCGAAGCTACATATGCTTGTTTTCCTAGCTCTTCTCGTACATCGTCCATTGTTAACACTTCATGCAAACATTGCGCGATATGAACTGCATCTTTTGGACGGGCAAGTCTTCCTGTCACGCCATCTTGCAGGACTTCTTTGATTCCACCAACGTCCGTAGCCACCATCGGGCGTCCACACCCCATTGATTCCAGTAGGATGGAAGGTAGTCCCTCGCTTAGACTGGTTAAAGCAATCACATCGGCACTATTCATCCATAGTGGCATCTCATCATAAGGCCTTCTGCCCATCATATGAATCCTATCGGAGAGCCCAAGCTTTGTGATCTCTTCCTCTAGGCCACTTTTGAGGGGTCCTGCACCTACTAGATACAGATCTAGACCTTCGTGCTGATCATCCTGAACGAGGCGGTGAAAAGCTTGTAGCAAATAGTTAATTCCCTTTACAGGAAGTAGATTTCCGATAAATATAATCTTTTTGCCCTCGGATGGGATTCCCAGACGAAGACGAGCCTCTAGATGATCGATAGAGTAAAAACGATTAGGATCAAAGCCGTTATAGATCGTGGATACTGGTAATCCTGGCACCATTTGATCCACCTCACTACGAAGACGATCACTTACCGTGATGAGATAATCGCTTTTTCTTAGCGCCTCGACCGTTCGTTCATACATCTTTTTATTTTTCTTTGGATAAAGCATAATATCAGAGCCGTGAATCGTGCTAATGACTGGAACTCCTAATGCCTCTTTCAACTGCCCACCTGCATAGCCGTCTGGAAAAATCGTGTGACAATGAAGTACCTCATACGGAAATTCCTGCTTCATTTGATGCAAGATTGTTTGTAGTGATCGTATATAAAACGCTCCATAGCGATGAAAAAAGAAACCACCCGGAAACATCCTTGTCGGCACATAATGGACAGGGATTCCATCAAGATCTGTGCGATTAGGTAAGTTTGTGTAACCCTTCCACTTTTTATACAGAGGAAAGCTCGGAATCGGTACGACTACCCGCACTTCGCATCCTGCATCTCGCAGTGCCTTTGTCTGATTATGTACAAAGATCCCAGATTGTGGATTTACTTCACTCGGGTACATATGTGAAACAACCAGAACTTTTTTCGTCAATTCATTCACTTCCTTGTGCAACGACCTGTTTCTTTCTCTCCAATTCACCCATTGCAACCACAGCTAATCCGATCCCAACCGTAATCCACATCGGTGTATAGTGAATGCAGCTACTAGGCGCCATCCCCCCAAAGAAGAAGCCGATCAGACTGGATAATGTAGCAAAAGCGCTCCAACGAATCACAGGACTCGTGAATGCCCCATGCTTTAAAGAAGCAAACTTCCATAAACGCCATAAGAGCCAGAAGTATACAGCCATGTACAGAACAAAGATCAGAACTCCAAAGTTAACGAGGACTTCTAGCCACCAATTGTGCATATTCTTTTTATCGACATGGGGTGCACCTTCCATTAGTGGCTCGATATTACCCGGCCCCACTCCCAAATAATGTGACTTATGCAAGAAGTGGAATCCATTGATAATCAGAAACTTACGAACCGTAGCGCTTCGTCCCGTTTCTCCTTCAATGACACCTTCTCCTTCTGCATCCCAGCCCCCTTTTTGAAAATCACCTAAAAAGCCGAAAATAGAAGCCAATTTCGCATTATTTGCAGCCCTTGCCTTATCTGACAAAAGAACAACACCTACTGCATTAGCCAAAATAACAGCCGCTATGACCGCTATAATCGCTTTAGTCACGTTTTTCTTCGTCCATTTCTCGCGCTTCACCACGAAAAAAGCTCCCAGCAATAGCACTGCACAAGCAAGCGGCAGGGCTAACATCACATTACTACGTGAGCCGGTTGCGAAAAGGGTGTAGAGGCTAAAGATACAGCCAACATAAAGGACCCATTTATATTTTTTATGTAGTGGTAACATAAAGATGGCTGTAATCAGAAATGGCAGAGCCAACGTAATAAACGTAGCCAAGTCATTTTGATTGGTAAAAACAGAAGTGACAACACTTACAAATTCAGAATTATAACCCCTAGAAGCGGGTAAATGGATAAAGGTCATCGACTCGAAAACAGCATAACCGATAATCATGGCATATACTGCTACAAGAGTTTTTGCTGTTTTCCAAAGACTTTCATATGTACGGATAAAGAACGGGAAAGAGAAAGTGAGCGCAAGCATCATTCCAAGATAGATCAAATATCGGATACCATCTTTCAAGCTAACCGCCCAAGTGAGTGAAATGATTGCATAAAGAAGCCAAAAACAGAAGAAAACTCCAGCCCAACGCACTTGGTAGATGGTAGTTAGTTCTCTATTTTGCTTATGGTTTATGTACTTTCTATTCCAAACAAGATGTATAAAAGTACCTACAGCTAAAACGAAAAAAGCAATCCGAAAAAAGGTAAGCCGAAAGTCCCCTGTACCTATTCCAAGTGTCGGGCCGATCAGCCCAAATGCAATCATAAAATAGAAAATCTTTTCCAATCGATCTTGTTTTCGAAGCAACAACTGATCCACCAAGCCCTCACTCTTTTCATCCATCAATATCAAGATTATGTTACTTGTAGATTACATTTTGTTAACAAGTTCGACAAATGTAACTAAAGGAGTATATCGTGGCGTATAATAAGTTTACAAAGCGAAAACGGAGGTGCCTCACATGGAATATCCAGTCGTTGGTAAATCATTTTGGATTGGTGTCATGAATGCCGCTGGGATCAGTGTACCGTTTTGGTTACTGATGTATGCAGGACTTCGTCTGATATTCTAATGTGAGTCACAGTCAGATAAAAAGAAAGCACGGATCATCATGAGATGGTATCCGTGTTTTCTTTTTATCTTGCACCGCTTCCTGATAAGACAACCCAAACCGTTCGGAGTAAAATACGTAGATCCAAGGCAACGGATTGATTTTGAATATAATACATATCTTGCTCCCACTTTTCACGCGGGGTCACTTCATAACCACCTGTTACCTGCGCCCATCCAGTAAGGCCTGGTTTCACTAACAAGCGTTTCTTAAATCCAGGAATCTCTTGTTCAAATTGCTCCGTAAAACAATCTCGTTCGGGACGAGGCCCGATTAAGCTCATATCCCCATTCAATACGTTGATAATCTGAGGAAGCTCATCAATTCGCGTCTTACGAATAAATTTACCTACCTGTGTAACACGAGGATCGTTTTTAGCCGCCCACTGTGGGCCGTTTTTCTCAGCATCTGTACGCATAGAACGTAGCTTATAAATCCAAAATTTCTTCCCTTGAAGTCCAACTCGCTCTTGCTTGTAGAAAACAGATCCAGGAGACTCCATTTTAATCGCAATCGCTGAGAGAACGAGGACAGGTAAGGTAAAGATGAGCAGGGCTAGTGAGAAGAGGACCTCAAACGCCCGTTTAACGATTGAGTAGATCATAGAAGCAACTCCTAATTTTCCTGTCAAAACACTTGCATCGTTTTCGACTGACGCCTTCAAACGCATCTGCTATTCACTCCTGATCGCTATAAATCATCTATGTTTGTCAACAGTTTATACTCATAGTTAGATTACAAAAGTAACAGTAACATTACAGTAATGTTTCAAGCCTATAATGTACACAGTATACTCCAGGAGGGCCTAAATAACAATAGACGTTTTGTTACAGCTTGAGCGATTTATGTATCGGTTCGTAACGAGCTCTGCTTGGTCCACAGTTTGTTATATAGAAGCGTATGCTAGTACTTCTTTAAATAGTATTGATAGGTTTGCTTAAGACCATCTAATAATGGGATTTTCGCTACCCATTCTAAGGTGTCCGCGGCTTTCATCGCATTAAAATAACTATCCTTAATATCTCCAGCGCGCTCTGGTCCATACGTAACCACTACATCCCTTCCAGAGGCCACCCGAAACGCTTCGATTAATTCATTTAGTGAAGTTTGAACGCCGGTACCGATGTTGATAATCTCACCAGAGCCTTTAGTCAACGCTTGTACATTTGCTTTGGCTACATCTTCTACATAAACATAGTCACGCGTATGTTCCCCGTCTCCAAATACCGTTAGCGGCTGTTTACTCAATACTTTATCGGTGAAGATGGATACAACGCCGCCTTCTCCTCTTGGGTCCTGACGAATACCATACACATTGGCATAGCGAAGTGCTGTGTACTCAAGCCCAAATAAACGATGGTACACATCTAGATAATGTTCTACTGTGTATTTGGAAACACCATAAGGGGAAATGGGATGGGTTGGGTGATGTTCATCGATTGGCAGATACTTAGGCTCTCCGTATACAGCGGCAGAAGAAGCATACACGAATTTCTTTACTCCCGTATCTTTTGCTGCTTCTAATAAATTAATAACCCCCATGATATTTACATTTGCATCATAGATAGGCTTTTCAATCGATGTTGGTACATGCGTTTGTGCTGCCTGATGAATCACCGCGTCTGGTCTGACTTCTTCAAATATCTGATGAATTTCTGGATGAGTCACATCGATCCGATAAAAGACCGCCTTCGGATGAATCTGTTCTTCATGTCCTGTGATCAGATTATCTAGGACAACCACTTCATGCCCTTCGCCAATCAGTTGATCCACGATATGGGACCCGATGAAGCCGGCTCCTCCCGTTACAAGGACTTTCATACTGATACCCCCTTTGTTTTCCTACATGAAACATCTCATGATCCAATTTCTTGGTACAAGCGTAGTAATTTCTGCTCTTCAATGTGCCAATTGTAGTGTTCCTCGTACGCTCTCCGTCCATTAACACTCATGGACTTAGCTAGCCCGGAATCGGTCAAAATCTGCGTTGCCTTCTCTGCCATTTCCTTCGGGTCTAGAGCGTTTACCGTAAACCCACAGTCGCTTCCCTCCACAATCTCTTTCCATAACGGGAAATCGGTTGCCAGTACAGGCATACCGGCTGACATATACTCAAACATCTTAATCGGTAGAGACTCACGGTAGTTCTCAACAGGATGCAAACAGACCAATCCGACTTTCCCCGATGCTAATTTCTGCTGAACTTCTGTAAAGGGTATTCTCCCGTGAAGGTAGATCCGTCTTTCACTAAATCGTTCAGCTTCCTCTACACTCACTTGGATATGTTGGAGCGGTCCGATAATGTGTAATTCTGCTTGTAACTCTTCTGGAATGTGATTCATCATTTGAATCATTTCCTCATACCCACGCAAACGAGAAACTCCGCCCACATATAAGATTTGATTCTTTCCATCTTGTCGTTCCATCATCGGCATCGGGAGTGGGTAGTTTTTGATCACTTCCCGATGCTTCACCCCGGTGAATTGGCTGGCAATAGGCTCTGTTGCGGCGATGACCGCTGTTAGTTTGCGCGCTAGCCCCTTTTCAATTTGGTGGACTAGAGTAGATAAAGGCCTGCGAATCTTGGGATTAATCCATACTTTGGTATAGATTTGTTTGGGTAAGTCTTCATGTACGTCATAGATCACAGGCTTCCCTGTCCGCAACCGTAAGAGTACTCCCCACGGAAGTAGTTCGGGATCATGAAAGTGAAACACATCTGCACCACTTTTTCGAGCCCGTTTATATAATTCGTATCCCTTTAGTAACCTGCGAAAGCGGTTGGCCGCCCGTTTCACGCCTACAATCCGGACACCTTGCTCCATCTTCTCTTCTACATCCGAAATCGCGTGTAGCTCTACTTCGTATCCCGATTTTGCTAAAGAGACGGCTTGCTTATGAAAAATTCGGGAGTCATCACAAGGATGAACTGAACTAAATATCATTACTTTTTTCATTCACGGGTTCAGCTCCTATAGCAACTTGCTCTATATAGAAAGGGGAGGAATTACCCATCTAGGCTCCCTCCGCTCATTTCGATCCAGATATAGACTTGGGTTCAACTTGTTTATTCTGATGTTCACCTAACACAAGTACTGCTAACGCTAAGCCATAGCTAATCCACATCGGAGTGAAGTGGATCGCGGTACTCATCGCCATACCACCGAAAAAGTATCCAGTCATAGCTGCTAAACTAGCTACTGCCCCGAAACGTAGGTACGGAGAGAGATGTGGAGATCGTTTCAAACTGATCAACTTCCACAGTCGCCACAGCAACCAGACGTACAAAGATAGATAAAGTGCAAACGTGACAACACCAAAGTTGACTAAAATCTCAGCCCACCAGTTATGGATATTTTCCTTGTTCACATTCCCACTCACATACTCATCTGAAGAAGGATGCATCCATCGTTCAATATTTCCTGCTCCCACACCCATAAAGTGGCTTTTCACTAGGAAATCGAAACCATGCTTCAAGAGATTCACACGTACCGTTATGCTTTCTCCTGACTGGCCTGCTATCCCGGAGCCCTCTTCCCCTACAAGCTCCTCCGAAACCGCATTATGAAGGTCAGAGAGGCTAGCAGAAGTACTTCCCAGCTTATCCCCCACCACTCTTTGACCCTCTGGAGTCAACATAGTGGCCAGCATAACCTGAATCAATACAACAGCGAGAAGTAGAAAGAAACCATTCCTACGTATGCTCTTTAGATTGAAACGACTACGATCCAAGCTCTTCCAAAAAAGGATGAGCAAAGCGACTGCAATCAATGGGAGAACGATCAACTCGTTTACGCGTGATCCTGTGGCAAATAAGACATAGCCGGATAGGATGAATACTCCGTACAGTGCCGTTTTCGCCTTTCGCGACAAAGGTAACATGATCATGGCCGCGGCGATAAATGGCAGAGCCAATGTAATACATGTCGCCAAATCATTTTGGTTGGTAAACACAGATGTAACCGCTGCACTTACACCATCGGAGACATTTTCATCTGCCGCCCGAGAAGTAGGGAGGTGGATTAAGGTAACCGATTCAAACACCGCAAATAAAATAATCGCTGTATATACACCAAATAATACTTTCGTGATTTTCTGATAGTAGGATTCATTTCGGATGAAGTACGGAAATGAAAGGGCTAACGCGATCATATTCGTCAGGAATACCACATAGCGAATCCCTTTCCCCATATCGATCACCCACGTTAATGTTAGGACAGCATAAACGATCCAAAAACACAGAAAGGCGATATACCAACGAATGGGGTACATATAAGTTGCTTCCAAGCTCTTTGTGTTTACAAAGCGAAAAATGAATCCAGCTAGTAAAACAAAAAAAGCTAAGCGGAAGAAGGTTAACGTAAAACCGGATGTCACCGGAATACCAAAGCTAGGCCCGAGTAGAGCGAAGGCGGCCGTTAGATAAAACAACGTATCTAAACGTTTTCGTTGAGAAAGGAAACCTTCATTTACCATCTCTCACTTTTTACCTCCTAGTTTGGGCAAAAGACTGCCAATTCGATTCAACATGTTAACAGGAATTAATCCGGTAATGAAAACAACTGCCACATTCCCTACAAATGCCGCTACATACGTAATCCACGGATTCGGTAGATGATTTGCCTGTACGTAGCTAATCCAAGCCATCGAGGCAAGGAACACGGTCATGTAGAGCATCACAGCACCAAATTTAAACTCAACCGGATACACTTTTTGGCTCGCCCGATAAATTAAGATCACCGCAATTAAATAACTAGCTGCGGTCATACTAACTGTACCCCAAATTTTAAAGTACGGCACGAGTAGAAAGTTACCAATTAAGAACATCACAGAAACGAGGATAAAGATTCTGGAGATGTACTTGGTTTGCTTTTTAATGAACAGCCCTACACCGAATACAGGATGTAATACGTTTAATAAGGTCCCCAGCGATAACATCCATACGTATAGGTAGCCGCTAGAAAGGTCTACCTTTGTCTCTGGACCTGGCGTACCGATATAGAGGTTATATAGAGGTTGAATAAAGAATGTAAGCACCATAATAGCTAATGTGCCAAACACAAGTAACCCTCTACCTATTAATCCATACACCTGCTTCGCATCATCACGGTCCTTAATGGACATTGAAAAAGGCCGCCAAGCTAGTTGAAATGGTGCCGTAATCAAAACAATAAAACTGGCGATACGAACAGTCGCTTCGTAGATGGCGTTTGCATCGTACTTGATAGCAGCATTATCGGGTACTAAGTAATTCAGCATCGGTCTGCTAATCGATGACATGATCCAAAAAGATAGTAGAGAGATCATCACGGGAGATCCATACTTGATGAGTTGAATCGTATGAGGCTTAGAGAATTTCCAAGTAAGTTCTTTTCGATATAGCCACAGCAGAATCAGGGCTACCGTACCTTGACCTATTAACTGACCGTAGAATATGCCCAGCACAGACGGTTTCATATAATAAGCAAGCACGACACTTAGTACAGAGGACCCGATCACAAATGCCATTGAAAAGATATTAAAAAACCAGACTCTTCGGTTGTAGCGAGCATAGGCGAGAATATGCTGGATGACAATCGCTCCCAATGTCGCAACGGTTGCAATGGTCAATAGATGGGTATCGTCATAACGATCATTTCGATAGACGACGGAAGAGAGAGTAGAGTCAAAGAGGAAAGATAGCACGCTAAACAGAATGCACATCCCTACACTAAACAATAATGTGTTTGTGAAGTAGACTCGACGATCTTTCTCATCTTTCGTGTCATAGAAATAATAAGCGAGTGCAGTATCAGTTCCTAGGATACATAGGTACGTTAAAATAAGCGTATATGTCTGTGTCAAACCCCAGTCGCCAATTGCGTGTTGGTCCTTTTGCAGAATCCGAATATAAATAGGGGCCAACACGACTGCCGCTAGCTTGTTTCCCATCGTTGCAATCGCAAATGCAGCCGAGTCTGAAAACAAACGCTTGATTAGTTGGTTCATGGATTGCTCCTACCTCAACTACTCTTGATTTTCTAATAATTCACGGGCTGGTACATCACGTAGCACACGCGCTGGCACCCCTACATACACTTTCTTTTCCTCTGTATCACGGTGTACAACGGCGCCTGCCGCGATAAAACTCTCTTCTGCTACAACCACACCCGGTAGCAAAATAGACGCTCCACCAACACGTGCGCCTTTCTTGATGTGCGCTCCTTTTACAAACTGGAAGCGTTCTTTCGTACGCCCCATAAAATTATCATTCGTAGTCGTCACAGTCGGAGCGATAAAGACCTTTTCCTCAATCGTGGTATAAGCGGTAATGTATGAATTGGTTTGAATCTTTGTAAAGGAGCCAATGGAGACTTGATTCTCGACCGCTACTCCACGTCCGATGACCACGCGATCCCCAATCTCACACTTTTCTCGTACAGAGGCTTGGTCACCGATCATACATTCCTTCCCAAAAGAAGAACCACGATATAAAACCGTGTTTGCCCCAAGGGTTGTCCCGTCTCCGATCTCAAGAGCAGGTAACGAAGCATCTACCTTCACCGTTGACGCTTTCGCAGGTCTCGGCCAACGCCCTACGACGCAATTATCAGAAATAAATACATCATCACCAACCACAGTTCCTGCATGAATCGTGACATTGTTCCCGATCATAACACGATCCCCTAATACAACGCCGTCCTCAATAACCGAAAAATGGCCGATGGAGACATCTGTCCCCATCGTCGCACGTTCATGTACGAAATTGTTCATGAGCCCACACCCACTTCTTATAATTTTTCGTAGTCTGCCTGAATGTCGGAAGTAGAAATACCTACACCTTTAAAAGCATTACGTGTATCAAAGATCACTTTCGATTCTCGTGCAATCAATTCATAATCAAAGGCACTGTGATCCGTAGTAAGCAGTACCAGATCCGCATTTTGCAAACGCTCTGCTGTCAGTTCTACTGTTTCCACCGTTTTTGCATCTGCACTATGTGAGAAGCGGAAAGAGGGTACATGTGGGTCAACTACTTCAACGTCCGCTTTATAAAGCTCAAGCAACTCTAAAATCGGAAGCACCGGAGACTCACGCATATCATCGATATCTTTTTTATAAGCCACGCCAAGTACAAGTACTTTAGAACCTGCGAGTGCCTTTCCATATCGATTTAAGATTTTCATCGAACGATCTACCACAAATTCTGGCATTGCATTATTAATTTCACCTGAACATTCGATTAAGCGAGTGTGATAATTATATTCACGTGCTTTCCAAGTCAAATAGAATGGGTCGATTGGAATACAGTGTCCACCTAGCCCTGGTCCCGGATAGAACGCCATAAATCCGTATGGTTTGGTCTTAGCGGCATCGATCACTTCCCAGATATCGATCCCCATCTTATGACAGAGAATCGCCATTTCATTGGCAAGTCCGATGTTAATGTTACGGAAGGTGTTTTCGAAAATTTTCTCCATTTCCGCTACTTTCGGACTCGATACTTCGTGAACTTCCCCTTCTAATACCGCACGGTACATCGCAGCTGCTACCTTCGTACAATCTGCTGTCACACCGCCTACTACTTTTGGTGTGTTTTTGGTATTAAAGGTTTTATTACCCGGATCGACACGTTCTGGAGAGTAAGCTAGATAGAAATCTTGACCTATTTTCAAGCCAGTTGCTTCTAAGATCGGGCCTACTACTTCCTCTGTTGTGCCTGGATAGGTTGTACTTTCTAAGACAACTAACATTCCCGAATGTAAATATTTCGCGATATCTTTACTAGATGACTCTACATACGAAACATCTGGCTGTTGATATTTATCCAAAGGAGTAGGAACGCAGATCGCTACTGCATCGACTTCCCCAATCTTAGAGTAATCCGTCGTTGCCATAATCTTGCCACTGGCCACTAACTCTTTTAATTCTTCATCGACAACATCACCGATATAGTTAATGCCTTGGTTTACTTCATCCACACGATGTTTTAACACATCAAAGCCGATGACACGAAATCCTGCTTTTGCTTTCTCTACTGCGAGTGGTAAACCCACATAACCAAGCCCTACTACTCCGATCACAGCGGATCGATTCTCTAATTTCTCTAGTAACACGTTTGTCACGCTGGGTACCCCCTTATTTATAGAACTTTTTAATGGTATCCACGATATAGTTCATATCTTCATGAGATAGCTCTGGGTAAAGCGGAAGAGCAAAAGTACGTTTCGATAAGTATTCCGATACTGGCATACTACCTTCGCCTTGACCCAAATCTTTATACACTTCTTGTAGATGAAGCGGAACTGGGTAGTATACCCCTGTGGAAATGCCATGCTCCCCTAGATACTTCATTAACTCATCGCGTTGTTCAGCTTGTACAATATACAAGTGGTAAATATGCTTACGATCTGGTGCTTCGTAAGGTGTCACAAGCGGAGTATCTTTTAATAGCTCATTATAGATAGTCGCTTTTTCTCGACGTGCATCGTTCCACTGATCGAGATGGCGTAGTTTAATACGTAGCGCAGTCGCCTGGATCTCGTCTAGACGGCTGTTATAACCAATCATGCTGTGATAATATTTCGGGCTACTACCATGAACGCGAAGAATTCGGATTTTCTGTGCAAGCTCATCATTATTCGTTACAACCATCCCGCCATCACCATAGCCACCGAGGTTTTTGGTTGGGAAGAATGAATAGGTTGCCGCATCGCCCCAAGAACCGATCATTTGACCTTGGAACTGAGACCCCATCGCCTGTGCAGCATCCTCTAAGATATAGATGCCTTTTTCCTCTGCAATCGCGCGAAGTTCGTCCATATTAGCAGGTTGACCAAAGATATGAACTGGGATGATTACTTTCGTTTTATCTGTAATTTTTGCTTTAAGTTGCTCGATATCTAAGTTATAGGTCTCTGGATCTACATCCACAAATACAGGTGTACCCCTTACTTGCGATACGGTTTCCGCAGAAGCAAAGAAGGTAAATGGAGTTGTGATCACTTCATCTCCAGGCCCAACACCCATAGCATCTAGAGTTAGTACAAGCGCGTCTGTCCCGTTTGCTACTCCAATCGCATGTTTCACTCCGATATACTCAGCTACTTCTTTTTCCAATGCTTTTACTTCAGGTCCAAGAATATAAGCTCCACTTTCAAAAACGTTTTCTACAGCTGCAAGAACTTCTTCACGAATAGTAGCAAATTGTGCTTTTAAGTCCAATAAAGGAATTTTTTTCATTTTAAAATACCCCTTTTATCATTTATTTGGTTAAAATATTTCGTTTTAACGTACTCATTTTGATTGGTTTACCTGATTCAGCCGACATCTGACAAGCTACAACTAAGCCAAGTGCAGCACGGCCTTCTGTGCCAGAGACAATCGGAGTACGGTCTTCTGTAATCGCAAGTGTCATATCGCGAATAATACACTCATGACCCGGCATGCCCCATGGATCTTGTGTAATTTGCTCTTTCACTTGTGCCACTTCCTCTTCCGTCAGACCTTCAAAGTCCCACGTCTTAATCCAGTTCGCAGTTGGGCCACCCACAACGGCGCTACCTTTTTCACCAAAGATGCTTAATGATTCTTCTAAGTTCTTCGGATAAATCGTAACTGCCGCTTCTAGCACGCCGAGTGCTCCATTTTGAAAGCGGATCACAGAGATAGAAGTATCTTCTGCTTCAATCTGACGAATCCGGGTCGCGTCGTATGTATAAACTTCATCCACGTCCCCCATCATCCATAGAAGCAAGTCCATATTATGAATCGCTTGATTCATCAGGACTCCACCATCCATCGCTTTGGTTCCACGCCAAGGCGCTTGATCATAATATGCTTGATTCCGATTCCATCGAACGGTTGCGTTGGCATGACCGATGGTCCCGAATTTTTCATTTTCAATTTGTTTCCGTAGTTCTACGATAGCCGGGCGGAAGCGGTTTGGATGGACCACTGCCATCTTGACACCATTTTCCTCACACGCGTCAATCATCCGATCAGCATCTTCTAGCGTTAACGCCATTGGCTTTTCGACGATGACATGCTTCTTAGCTTCAGCCACTTGGATCGTAAGCGCAGGATGCAGACCACTTGGTGTACAAATCGATACAACATCGATGTCCGCTTTTAACATGTCAGCCAGATCCGTATATCCGATGACTCCATCGATTGTAAATTCCTTTAAACGCTCTTCATTCGTGTCACATACTGCCACAAGAACAGCTCCAGGATCAGCTTGAATCGCTGAAACGTGCTTCTTAGCAATATGACCACAGCCTACAATACCATAGCGTACCATAGATCTCCCTCATTTCCGACAACTTGTTCCATATATAGATATTCACTCTCATTGTACCTCTAACAAACGATGATTTACGTCCCTAATGTTACAGAAAGATTACAAACTACAGTCTCACTGTAACATAACTGAAATCTTTTGGATAGCACACTACAAAGGAGTGCACTTTTTCAAATATGTATTATAAGTTACCCACAATCTCTGGAATCTTCCATAGTATGAGCCGTATAAAACCCTATTTAACAATCGCAAACTACCTGTGAACACTTGTACATAGTAGCACAGCATATCGTCAGGAGGGATGTAACGATGGAAAACCATGATTCATGGGAGATGGAGTTAGAACTCAATATCGATGAGTTTCAAGAACAACCCTTTACAGGCATCCGTAATTCGTTACTTTTTAGCTCCCTACTGTGGGTCCTGCTCTATACGCTCATCTATCCATTCAGATAAAGAAAAAGGAGAGGTCGCTACGACCCCATCCTATCCTCTACTTCTATTTTATCCTTGGCTTGCTACATCGATAATCGCAAACATTAATTCCCCTGATGCGACCACTTTTCCATCAACGGTCGCCGTACCTTTTCCTTTACCGATACTTCCTTTAAAACGAGTTAATTCCACCTCTAAGCGCACTTGATCCCCCGGAACAACTTGTCCACGAAAACGAAAACCGTCAACCCCTGTAAGGAAGCCCGTCTTCCCTTTGTGCTCCTCTGAAGTGAGAACTGCCAATGCTCCAACCTGAGCTAACGCTTCTACGATCAACACACCCGGCATAACTGGATAATGGGGAAAGTGCCCTTGGAAAAATGGCTCGTTTATTGAAACATTTTTGATGCCGACTGCACGAACATTCGGTTCACATTCCAACACACGATCCACTAATAAAAAAGGATATCTGTGTGGAATCGTCTCTTTAATCTTATCGATAGCCCATTCCATAAACAAACCTCATCTCTTATTTACTTGATTCCTCTTTCATCACTGCCATCTCGACTGCTTCTGCCACAATTTGATGTGCTCTTAAATCGAGTGGGTGAGGAACTAACTGGCCTGGCTTGGTATGGTTTGATATTGCAGTAGCAGCTGCTACTAACATATCATGGGTAATCCGTTTTGCTCCAGCGTTTAATGCTCCACGGAAAATACCTGGGAATCCAAGAACATTATTGACCGATCGTCCATCCGCCGCAAACAAAGCCCCTGCTTTGATCGCCTCATCTGGCTCGATTTCTGGTTTTGGATTCGAAAGAGCTAGTATGACTTGTCCCTTTTTAATCCATTCTGGCTTAATTAAATTAGGTACACCCGTCGTAGCGATCACGATATCACACTTCTCCATGATTTCTTCCAGCGAGCGAGCAGGTGTTCCGCCATACATAGCTAATCGATCTAAGGCAGCTGGTTGACGATCGACTCCGACCATTTCTTTTACGCCGTAAGCCATGAACATCCGACAAATCGCTAAGCCCGCAGCACCTAGTCCAATTTGCCCTACAACCGCTTCTTTTAAATTAACGCCTGCACTACGACACGCAGACATAACAGCCGCGAGTGTCACAACAGCCGTACCATGTTGATCATCGTGCATCACAGGGATATCAAGATCTTTAATCAGACGCTCTTCAATTTCAAAGCAGTGCGGGGATCCAATATCCTCTAATAAAATACCGCCGAACCCTTTTGAAATCCGCTTCACCGTTGCGACGACTTCATCCGGATCACTGGTGTCTAGTAGGATTGGAATGCCACTAATCCCTGCAAGACGATCGAATAGGGCCGCTTTCCCCTCCATTACAGGCATTCCTGCCAAGGGGCCAATATTTCCAAGACCTAAAATAGCCGTTCCATCTGTAATGATTGCAACGGTATTTCCTATGCTTGTATAGTATTGAGCCAAAGATGGATCTTCTTCAATCGCACGGCACACATTGGCAACACCAGGCGTATACACTTTTCGCAAGTCATCGATGGAACGTATATCAAAGCGGCTACTCATATGAATCTTACCGCCCTCATGGGCGTGAAGAACATCATCAGAGACCGCTCTTACATGAATCCCTTCCCCTAACTGCTCCACAGCCGCTATTGCTGTCTCTAATTGTTCTTCACTTTCGCATTGTACGGTAATATCTCGCACAGTCGAATAGGGTCCTATTTGTCTCGTTTTAATCTCGCCAATATCACCACCAAATAAGCCAATGGCGGTTGTCACTTTCCCTAAATTCCCTGGTTTTGATGGTGTTTCAACAATAATGGTGCGGGTTACATTTCTTGCTCCCATGTTGCACCCTCCTAATTTTATGTATACAAGAATGATGTCGCAAAGAGAAAGAATCGGGGTTCATCGCCCCGATCCCTTTATTATTCACATTTCTTACTCATTTACCACTTTTAGTTGGAACATATAAAACAAAGCCGTGATATAGGAAAGCCCGATGACAATCCATAACATAGTTGAGGCATACGGAGCATCAAACATAACCATAAATAACACGAGATAAGAAAGTACCGTTGTCATCTTCCCTAGAAAGTTAGCAGGTACCGTTTTCCTACCTTGGAAATGGACGATCGCTCCATAGACAATCATGCCCAGATCGCGGAATAGGATGGCAAATGCTGCTTCCCATGAGATTTTATCTGACAGTAATAAGGATAGAAAGATGGCCATTAACATACACTTATCCGCAAGTGGATCTAACATAGCACCCATTTGCGTTACTTGATTATTACGTCTAGCTAGATACCCATCTACTACATCGGTCAGGCCCGCTAAGAAGATAATCCCGATCGCCCAGCAAAGGCGTGCTGGTGAAGGAATGTCCGAGAAGAATATGAGCAAGTAAACTGGAACCAATAGAAAACGAACCAACGTCAACAGATTGGGCACATTCAACATAGTCCCTCCTAAGTAGTGGTTTGACACGAAGAAACCCCGTCTACTTAAGCGGGATTTAAAGGGGTTACTTCTGATAAATTAAGTTATATAAGTGTTCCCACGAACTCCAGCTAAATATGTCTGAAATGGGCTTCCCACCAATCATGGTATTCCCGATCACTAGACCCGTCATTAATGCCGCTATCAATAATACCGGAATCCAGAGAATTTTTATAGCTACTTTCAAAGGACTTCTTTTCGTTTCTGGGTTTATTTCTTCGACTACTTCTGCATCATGGTCTATATTTTCTACTAATTCTTGTTCATTATCATGCGCATCAAATGAATTTTTCACAACCTCATCCTGCACATGTTCTTCCTTCTCCAGATCTTCTATATCCTCAACTACAGTCGTGCTTTCTTCTTTTAGAGGCGTTTCCACTGCCGCAGAAGCTTCCTGAAGCTGTTCAAGATCTACCTTATACTCTTTAAAATCAAGAGGGCTTAGTGTATCTTCAAAATTCGCAAGCTTGTCCGCTTTAGAATCTTCGCTCCCTTGCTCTTCTTCCTCTTTTTTCGATTCTTTAAACTCGTCCTCCACAGCTTCGTCTGTGCGCTTTTCTTCCTCTTTTTGACTCCACTTTAATTTACCGACCATCACACGATCCTCTTGGGTATCATCTGTGTGATTTGTTTCATTCATCTCTAACTCTTTCTCTCGATCTAATTGAGTCATTTTTTCTACCTCTCCAAAAGCAGATAATTTTTTGTAAACCTAAGTCTATCTTAGTCCTGTCTATATAAATAACGAATGCTGTCTTATACAGCAACTCTTTACGATCATAAATAGAATATATCCTAGAAAAATCAGTACGTCTAGATTCATCTGTGACGACTCTGTTAGATTGTACCATAAATTTGAACACACCGGAGGATTCCTTTTATTGTCATTTCGTCAATTTTGTTACATAAAAAGTACTACCCCGGTGCAGTTTGAACTCAGATCTTTACTGCTTCTTTCAAACGGGACTCTTTGATATTTGGCTTTCTTTTATATTTGATCTTCGTAGCTTCTCCACCTCTAAGGTGACGAATAGATTTATGATATTCCAATATTTCTTTTACTTGATTTGCCAAATCAGGATTTATCTCTGGTAATCTTTCCGTTAAATCCTTATGAACCGTACTTTTGGAAACTCCAAATTCTTTGGCAATCGAGCGAACTGTATTTTTTGTTTCTACAAAGTATCTTCCAATTTTTATAGTGCGTTCTTTTATATAATCATGCATCGATTCCGTCCTCCCTCCCCTCATTTCTTGATAAAGTATATGAGGCAAAAATGAGGTTATTCTTCGAATTTGGACAGGAATAGAAAAAACCCACTATTTCGTGGGCTTTTCTTATATTACTTGATAAATTGTTCTGGGTTTTGAGGTTGGCTATTCTTTCTTACCTCGAAGTGTAGGTGATTTCCATCAGCTTGTTCAAACTTGTTCATACCCGCTTGCCCAAGAACATCTCCTTGGCTCACGACTTGTCCCACTTTTGCGGAAGCGGCCGATAAACTTTGGTAAATGGTAATCAAGCCATTCTCATGTTTCACTTCTACTTGCAAGCCTACTACTGGATTGGTTTCTACTCTGGTCACAGTACCGCCCAATGTAGCTACCACATCAAACGTCTTTCCATCTTTTCGTGCAAAATTTACACCCGTATTCCGATAGAAAGTACCTTGATAATTGATAAGAGCTAGCTCTTTATCTTTGCTAGTCATTTTTTCATCATAAAACTTCTTGGTGACCGTCACTTCGGAATTGGATGCTACAGGCATTCCCATCATTTCAGCAGTGGATGGTTTTTCTACGGGTAAGATGGTATCAATCGATGGCATATTTTTGCTTACGTCTTTGCTGACTGTCCCCTGTACCAGCCATACTCCGCCTAGTACGATCGCGACAACTGTTAAATACACAGCGGGAAAGAACCATTTTTTCGTAAGGAGTCTTTTCCACGCAAGTTGGCGTTTGTTTTGATTCAAGAAGGATACCTTCGTTTTTGGATCCTCTATTTTCATAAGTTTCTCACCTCTGACTACATTGTCGACGTGAAAAACTCATTTTATACCTAAGTTGTTAAATTTTTGGTATATTGCGAGTGGATGAAAATCATTATAGTTTGGTGATAGTTATGAGACACTACTTCTTCTCAAACTCACTAATCTGAATACCTTGATAATAATGCTTAACGATTTTGTCCGCTTTTGCACCCGTCTGCGCCATTAGATTAGCACCCCATTGGCTAAGACCTACCCCGTGACCATAGCCATATGTAGTAAATGTAATCTTGTCGCCATCTTGCTTCCAAGTAAAGTCAGAGGAAGCGAGTCCAAGAGCTTCACGCACTTCTCTACCAGAAAAGCTCTTATCACCAATACTCAAATTAGCAACACGGTTCCCCGTTGTCTTCTTCACGACTTTCATTTGGCTTCCGGCTTGGAATGCCGATACTGCCACATCTAACGGCTTTTTCGTTTGATTCTCCAGTTTGGAAAAGACTTCAGATAGAGGGAATGTAGCTTCTCGCTCAAACTTAGGGGAGGAACGATCCCATGATGAGTCAACACTGACGAGATATGGGTACTTAGCCGTAAAGTATTCCTCAGAGTTTTCAGTTCTACCATTACTTGTAGAGAAAAACGCGGCATAAATCGGCTTGCCCTGATAAGTTAAAATCTGCCCTCTCGTTCCTTCAATAGCCTGTTTTATCTTCGTCTTATACTCTTGATAGCGGCCTTTCCATTGATTTCTTAATTTGTCATCTGTTGAATAAGCTTGATGTTGCACCGTATCCGTTACGTCTGCTAATTGATGAGGAAGCCCATATGATGTTAGGCTCACCGTAGAGCCTTTTTCCAAGCGATTAACCACAAAAGTCCGTGCCGCCATCGCTTGTGCTTTAAGTGCTTCCACCTCAAACGTAATTGGCATCTCTGCGGCAACAACCCCCTCTAAGTAGGTCTCCAATGGAAGGGAGATCACTTTCTTCTCTTTAGACAAATACACCCGTACATTTGGATTATAAGTATTCGCCTTCTTCGAGTCTGTTACTTGGGCCTGTGCTTTCTGCGTACCAGGACTCATTTCCTTCTCATGCCTTCCTTGCCCAGCCACAACAGGTTCCCCATTTGACCCAAATCCCACCAGAACCGCCGGGATCGCCAATAATAATAGAAAGCCCGCGATGAAGAGGAGGATCATCTTTCCTTTAAAAATAAGCCTCTTATTTCCCCGTATACGTCTCCATCTAGTCAACCATGTTTCCTTAAACGATTTCATCTTCATCCCCCTTGTCTTTCTGTCTACACTACTCTATGGGTTTCGTCAGGACTCTAGAACTGAGTTTAATAGATTTCAAAATTGGGGAATAGACAGAGGAGATTGTATAAACTCACAAAAAGCACGCCGCTCTATAGCAACGTGCTTCTCAAGAACAACCTTATGCAAAAGTTACTTGTTGTACTTTCTCTGCCTCTTCACCGATTTTTACTCGGGAGATGGTAGCGCCTAGCTTTTGTAACTTCCCTACTAAATCTACATAACCACGATCAATGTGCTTTAGTTCAGTCACTTCAGTAATTCCATCAGCAACTAATCCTGTAAGTACTAAGGAGGCACCTGCACGCAAGTCCGTTGATTTAACTTCAGCTCCAGATAGTTTATAACCACCCTCGATTACAGAGGAACGACCATCGATTTTGATATGTGCATTCATACGCTTAAACTCTTCTACATGCATGAAGCGGTTCTCAAATACAGTTTCCGTAATCATGCTTGTTCCTTTTGCGGTTAACTGAAGCGCCATCATCTGCGATTGTAGATCTGTTGGGAACCCGGGATATGGTAGAGTCTTCACATCAACTGGCTTTAGATCTCCTTTTGCGCTTACATGGATGCCGTTATCTCCATCTAGCACACTTACTCCCATCTCTCGCAACTTCGCGATGAGAGGTACTAAGTGCTCAGAGATAGCTCCCTCTACAAATACATCACCACGCGTGATTGCCGCAGCAACCATATACGTGCCGGCTTCAATTCGATCTGGGATGACTGTATGCTCGGTGCCACGCAAGAAGTCGACTCCATCAATCCGAATCTCATCCGTACCCGCGCCACGCACTTTAGCTCCCATCGCATTTAGCAGGTTCGCTAAGTCTACGATTTCTGGTTCACATGCTGCATTTCCGATCACCGTGCGCCCCTCAGCCAATGTAGCCGCCATCATTAGATTTTGAGTCGCTCCTACACTAGGGAAATCGAGATAGATATCCGCACCTTTTAAGCGATCTTCTACAAATCCTTCTACACACCCATGTGCAACTTCAAATCGAACACCCATCGCTTCAAAACCTTTAAGGTGAAGATCAATTGGACGAGAACCAATCGCACAACCACCAGGTAAGGGGATACTAGCATGTTTTTTACGAGCCAAAAGCGGTCCCATCACTAAGATAGAAGCACGCATTTTCCGAACTAACTCGTATGGAGCAGCTGTATTCGATAACTTCTCTGCATTAATCGTTACAGAATCCTCTCCTAAACTTGCTTCTACTCCTAGACTGTTTAATGTTTCGGTAATGGTTTTTACATCTTCCAATAACGGAACATCTTCAATGTGGACACTTCCTCTAGACGCTAAAAGTGATGCCGTGATGAGTGGAAGGACTGCATTTTTGGCCCCATGAACTTTTACTCTACCCTTTAGTCTAGCTCCACCCTGTACAACGATTTTTTCCAATGATCTTCCCTCCGCTTGATCTAATATTCTATGGTGATAATCGGTGTCCCCATAGTAAGGACCGCCCGATTGGTCTGATAGTTCCAGCGCGCAGAAACTTGTAAATTCATTTCGCCGCCTTGTGTAACAATGCCAGATCCCCATCTCGGTATAAAATAGGAGATACTAACCGTTTGTTCTGTTTTCATTTCTTCAACTTGAGTTGCTCCAAAAGGCTTCGTCGTAGATTGAACCAAGCTTTTTAATTCACTCGCTTGCTTCAAATCGACCTCTCCTTGAATCGAGAAATGAAGACTTGGAGTCATCCCGAACGCTTCGCAAATTTGCTGAAATTGTTTTCGATATTGTGGTAAACGAGCATCTGGTGTACCCGTTCCTCTCAGTTCCAATGATACATATGGCTTTTTCTTGGTCTCTGTTGGCTTATCATCTACGACTCGAACCGCTACTTTTAAAGAAGGCGAGAGTTGATGGTCACCTTGGTAACGCACACCGTCTGCACTCCGATAGATCTGTAAGTCTTTTCCATGAAATTCACCATTCAGTCGTTTCGCTAGTCCTTCCACCTCTTGTGAGGTGAACAACTGGTTGGTTCGACTTCCATGATGAAGCACAAATAAAGATGGAATCGCTCCGGTAGTCTGGTAATGATCTAAGATTTCTTGAATCGAATCATTTTGAGCTTGGGTATTTCCCATCAACAAGACACAAAGTACAATCCAAACCAGAGACTTCCCCCACTTGGCCTTCATCCCTCATACCCCTCACGTACACAGAATTTTCTCACTATCATTGTGTACATGAAATCTCCAAACTATACCCATACTAAGAAGATATAAGGCTAGGAAGCCAACGCGACCATGTCAAATAGTCCAAGATAAACCGTGCTAACAAATGTCCTAATATAACCGATAAAAAGATCATCATCCATTTCACTTGATACGCTTGTTTCACTCGTAAAATAGCCTCAATCCGGACATTTAGCAGGAGACGCCACGCAAGTACAATGCAAAAGAGCGATACTAAAATAGATAATAAGGACTGGAAACCAATTGATGCCGCTCCGTTCATGCTATGCACCCCTTTTACGTCTTGTTCTCCCCGCAATAAGCCTATGGTATCGCAAATTCCAATCGGAATCAAAGAAATCCTGCGTTTGACTTAATTTTGCTATATTTCGAAGTTTCCTTTTTAAAAACCAACTACTAGTTTAATCTTTTTTCATCTATGACGCAAACAGTTAATAAATCGGCTCATCATACAAATTTTGTAAAATGAACATTTGTATGATGAGCCGATTCGTTTTCGAAAAAGAATCAGTTTTTCAATTGTTGAATTCCCTCTAATGGAATCAAACCATATCCCCATTTTACTGTTTCTAGCTTACTTAATAAGAGATCTGGCATGATTCCAAACCCGATCGTTCCCAGTACTACTACAAGGATCGTGAGAGCTGAAAAGAAGGAGATGGGTACCTTTTGATCAGAAGTTGCTTTCTCGACAAACATCCGTTGTACAATCCGGAAGTAGTAATAATACGAAATCACAGTTGTAACAAGCAAAGTACTGATTAATAGCCACATCTGGCCCGAAGCAAATGTATTTAATGATAAGTTTACTTTTCCAATGAAACCTGCTGTAAGCGGTATTCCCGCGAGTGAGAATAAAAAGAGCGTCATCGCAATCGCGAGCCCTGGAGATCGTCGAACCAAACCATCAAAGCTGGTAAGTTCCTCATTCCCCGTATCTTTGGATACAACATGTACAATCGCAAATGCACCGATAGTCATTAACATATAAACGACTAGGTAAAAACCCACACTAACAAAGATTAAGTTAGATTGTAAGCTTGGAAAGATAATGAACAGGTAGCCCGCTTGCGCAATTCCGGAGTAAGCCAGAATCCGCTTCACATTCTGCTGTCTAAGGGCAACTGTATTCCCAACAATCATGGAAACAGCGGCCAAAATCGCCAAGGCCCACATTATATTCTCCCCCCACACTTCCGAACGGAGAAGGGGATACATGCCAATTAATAAAAAGCGAATCAAGAAAAGGATGCCTGCTGCCTTCGATACGACCGCTAAGAACGATGCAACAGGGGAAGAAGCACCCTGGTACACATCTGGCGCCCACATATGGAAGGGAGCGAGCGAGATTTTAAAAGCAAATCCAACTAACATCAGACAAAGACTCGCTACAATAAAGAGGTCCGATTGGGTACTCTGCACGACTTCTGCCAGACTCTGTCCCAAAGTAAACAAATTCGTCGTCCCCGATAACCCATAGAGAAACGAATATCCATATAAGAAGAAGGCCGAGGATACGCCTCCGTATATGACATATTTCCATCCAGCTTCTGTCGAGAGGCGTTCGTGCTTTCTCATCCCCACCAAGATATAGGAAGAGATACTTAATAGCTCCAAGCCAATAAACAACGTGATCACATCGACAGAGGAAGCTAAGAACATCGCTCCTAATAAGGCTGAAAGCATTAAGATATACTCTTCCGCAATATAGCGATCGGTCTTATCCCCCTTCTTCCGATCCATCGCAACAAGCAGGATCAAAGCGGTCGCTGTTAAGAATAGAAGCTTAAACACGAGAGACATTGGATCTAGGCGATATGTTCCAAATAGGATTTCTGCTGGTTTTAGCGGCAGTTGACTTACTACAAACGCTAAGGATCCCAGAATACTCGCTAAACCAATAAAGCCAAACCATCTACGCGATATAGATGCAGGTAGAACCAAGTCCGTCAAGAGAAGCAGGACAATTCCAGCGATAATGGTTGTTTCAGGTGTCAATAGAGACCACTCTATCTGTTCAAATACCTTATTCATCATCCTTACCCCCCTATCTGAATGGTCTGCTGAAGTTGGTTTCCAATCCAGTCTGGATCAATCCCCATCCAAATCGATAGGATGACTAGTAGCAACATCGGTAGCCATTCCCTCACTTGGATATCTTGTACATGTTGAAAGCGAGTTACAGCCTGCCCGTAGGTTACTTTTAACAAGGCCCGTAAAGTGTAAGCCGCTGCTATGATAAATCCAAGGGAACCGATAATCGCTATCTGTGGATTTACTTGATACACCCCTAAGAATGCTATGAATTCACTTACAAAGCCCGATAATCCTGGAAGACCCAATAATCCCATAGCCCCTACCATTAACAAGCCTGATAGAATCGGCAGTTGCTTCGCCAGCCCCCCTAATTCAATCAATTCAGTCGTACGTGTACGTTCTACTAAACTGGTAACGAGGAAGAAGAGAAGCGCCGATATGATTCCATGGGAAACGGCCTGATAAATCGCTCCTTGCATCCCTGCCTCAGTCAAAGAAGCCAAACCAATTACGAGAATGCCCATATGGCTCACACTCGAATACGCAATTACACTTTTTAGCTCTTTTTGAGAAAAAGCAAGTACAGCTCCGTATAGAATACCAATCAAACCCAGAATCATCAGCCCCGTTGCAATTTGTGCAAAGAGCGTCGGGAATAATCCAGCACCGAAACGAATCATGCCATATGCGCCCATTTTTAGTAGAACACCCGCATGAATCATCACCACAGGCGGCGGTGCCTCCACATGAACTTTTAACATCCAGGTGTGGAACGGGAAAACAGGTAATTTAATGGCAAATGCAATCATGAAGCTAAGAAAAATTCCCCATACGAATGTAGTAGCCTCGGGAGGAAGTCCACCTAAATCCACTTGTGCAAAAACGGCTTTGATTTGATCTAGTTCAAGAGTGCTCGTGAAAGCCAACAAACCGACGATGGCAAAGAGGAGAAAAGCAGAACCAAACCCGTTATACAGCAGGAACATATACGATGCTTTTTTCTTTTCCAAACCACCCCAACCACTAATGAGAAGGAATAGAGTAACCAGTGTCATTTCAAAAAACAGGAAGAAGAGAAGTAGATTTTGGGAAGCAAATACACCTAAAACACCCACTTCTAACAACAAGAGCAAAGAATAATATAGCTTCGTCTTCGTTGTAATGTATAGTGAAGCGATCCCAGCAAATAAGGAAATCGACGCAGTAAGCAACAGCATAATAGCGGATAAACCATCTACACCTAAGTGATAAAACAGCTTCATCTCGCCAATGTGAAACCATTCTACCTTTTGAGTCCATTGAAGTCCGCTTGCCCCATTATCCAATCGTTGATAGAGATAAATACAGAGAGCAAGTGAGGGAAGCATCGCGAGTAAACCAATCGTACGGTGCCAAGATGTTTTCCTACTCGGTAAGACAGCCAGGATCAACAAGCCAACCAAAGGAGCAAATACAATGAGACTCAGGAGCCAGTGCTGTAGAGCATTCATCCGATCAACCTCCCGAACACCAAACTAACAAATAAAATCAAGAATGCAATGAGACTTACCAATACATACGTTTGATTCTGCCCGTTTTGCATCATGGAACCCAATCTTCCTATGGACATCGTTCCCCAGCCCACAAATCGAACGATTCCACCTACGACAAAACGATCAAATCCATTTAGGAACCATGCAACTACCTTCAGCGATGAGACAAACACCACCTGATAAAGCTCGTCAATCCAATATTTCCGATACGATACCTGATAGAGCCAAGAAAGCCGCTTAGCCAATCCTTCAGCTGACCCCTGTCTCCACACATATAGAAAGGTAGCAAGTAGGATTCCTAGCAAGGATGCCCCCACTGCTGAACCATTTAACCACAGCGGAGCATGACCCGGTAACTTCGTTATATGAGTAATCGTTTCAGCACTCAGATTCGTAGTTGGAAAAGAAAAGAATCCTCCAACGATCGAACACACTGCTAAAACTGCTAAGCTCACTTTCATACTCCACGGAATGGAATGAACTTCGTGTTTCTCACGGGATTTTTTAGCAAACACCAGATAAAATAGACGGAACATGTAAAAGGCTGTAAAAAACGTGGTAAGTAGCGCAATCACTAACAAGTCTTTCTTACCCGATAACTGAATCGCATACAGGATTTCGTCTTTAGAGAAAAATCCTGAGAACGGCGGAATCCCTGCAATTGACAGACATCCGATTAAGAACGGAATACTGAGCCACTTAGAATGCTTCCATAACCCGCCCATTTTACGAATGTCTTGCTCATGATGCAAGGCGACAATCACCGCGCCAGCTGCTAGGAAGAGGAGGGCTTTGAAAAATCCATGTGTAAGCAGATGGAAGCTACTTGCATAGACAGAACCTACACCCATACCCAGCATCATAAAGCCCAGCTGACTAACGGTCGAATATGCTAAAACTCGTTTGATATCGTTCTGTGTAACCGCGATCGTGGCCGCAAATAGGGCTGTAAATCCACCAATATAGGCCACAGTGGTAAGTGCAACCTCTGAACCCGCAAATAAGAAGAACAGATTCCCTACTAAGTAGACTCCTGCCGCAACCATCGTGGCCGCATGGATGAGGGCACTTACTGGAGTCGGCCCTTCCATCGCGTCAGGCAACCAAGTATGTAATGGAAACTGGCCCGATTTCCCTACGGCCCCTACAAAGATGAGAATCGCCACCGTTGTTAAGGCCCCACCTGTCAATACACCCGAACCAACCGCATCTTGAATCACTCGTAGGTCAAAACTACCTACCTTTTGAAAGATCATAAAGATCGCGATCAATAAACCAATGTCACCAATCCGCGTAACGATAAACGCTTTTTTAGCTGCTTCCTTTGCTTCCGGTTTAAAATACCAAAATCCTACCAGTAAGAAGGAACACAAACCTACTAGTTCCCAGAAGAAATAGATTTGTAATAAATTGGCTGAGATTACGAGGCCTAACATCGAGCTGGTAAACAGAGAAAGGTATGCATAAAACGTGATAATGCGAGCATCATCCTTCATATATCCCATGGAATAAATCTGCACCAATAAACTAACGAGTGATACTAAGAAAACCATCACGATGTTTAATGGTTCTAACATAAAATCAAGGTACAGCGGTTTCCCACCTATCGAAAACCACTGGTATTTCGCCGTTTGAATCACACTTTGCTGGAAAACCCCTATCCAAGCTAGATAGACAGCGAAACCGAATGAAACGCCAATCCCTATCAGACTTAACGCAACCGCAAGTCTTTTCTCAATCACATCGCGTAAGGCAATGAGAAGGACAAACGCGATCAACGGAAAAAGAGGTAAAACCCATGCCCACGTGAACATCATGCTTCATACCACCTCTATCCCTTCAATAAATTAAATTTCTCAGCATCGATTGTTTCTCGATTGCGATAAATAGCAAACAAAATCGCAAGACCCACTGCCGCTTCTGCAGCAGCAACCACCACATTAAATAACGCAAATACTTGCCCGTTCAAATTAGGCACAAGACCCATTTTTGAAAATGTCACCAAATTGATATTGGCGGCATTTAGCATTAGTTCCAGTGAGAATAGCACGATCACTGCATTCCGTTTGGTCAACACGCCCATAAGTCCAATGACAAATAAGATGGCGGCAAGCGCTAGATAAGAAGCTATTAACATTACTCCTGCCCCTCTTTCTTGGCAATGATAATCGATCCAATTAGAGCAACCAATAACAGGATCGAAGCAAGTTCAAACGGAATCATATAGGTTCCAAAGAACAATTCACCGATCTTCTCAATCCCATATCCCTTGGTATCTACAGCGTCCGAGACAAACGTAGCTCCCCGTGATAAAAGGACCAAACTCACTAGCAAAACTCCAGCACCTGCTATACTTAGCCCGTAGTGAATGGGACGATTTAGCTTTTCTTCTGTCTCTTTATGTCTCGTCATCATAATTCCAAATAACATTAAAATGGAAATGGCCCCTGTGTACACCATAATTTGAATAACAGCTAAAAAATCAGCGTTTAGCAAGAAGTAAATTCCCGCAATGCTGAGGAAGGTAAATGCCATTGAAACGCCCATATGAACGACATTCGTGAAGAAAATCATAAAGACGGCTCCACAGATCGCTAAAATAGAGAGAATAAAAAACGCAATAAATTCGCCCGTAATCTCCATTACTTCGCCCCCCCTGCAGCCCCAGGCGGTTTACTAGACATGTTTTCTTGACGGATATTTTGATTGTTATCATGCAACCACTGCATATTCTTGAATAGATCATCGCGGCTATAAGTCGCTAATTCAAAGTTATTGGTCATCACAATCGCTTCTGTGGGACAAACTTCTGTACACAAGTCGCACAAAATGCAAATTTCAAAATTTATATCGTAGATTTCAATTACTTTTCCCTTTTTCTCAGGGTCTGGATTTCTCTTTCCTGTGAGCGTAATACAATCAGTTGGACAAACCAACGCACATTGATTACAAACGATACATTTCTCCGCATCAAAGTGCTGAATCCCTCGAAATCGATCTGGAACGGGAATGGGTTCCGCAGGGTAATTATAGGTAACTTTCGGCTTCGTCATGTTTTTTAGTGTGACGCCAAGCCCTTTCAACAATCCAAACATTCTGTTCCACCTACCTTGTCTCAATCAAATCAATAAAATGACGAAAGAACGGGTATTTCTTTGAAGATCGCTGTTAAGAAAATATTGAGAAGCGATAATGGAAGCAGTACTTTCCAAGCAAACTGCATGAGTTGGTCTACCCGTAATCGTGGCATCGTGGCTCGAATCCAAAATAACGAAAATACCACCAGCGAAAACTTTAGTAGGAACCACAGAATTCCAGGAATCATCGTCAATCCAAACAATGGAAGCCATCCTCCTAAAAAGAGGCACGTGGTAAGCGATGCCATCGCAAATACGTACACATACTCCGCAAGCATAAAGAAAGCAAAGCGAAAGCCTGTATATTCCACGTGATATCCAGCTACTAGCTCCGACTCCGCTTCTGGTAAATCAAAAGGCGTTCGATTTAGCTCCGCCAATGAAGCGATGAGAAAGATCAGAAACGCTAAAAATTGCGGCACGATAAACCAAACTTTTTTCTGAGCTAGGACGATATCGTTTAAATCAAGAGATCCCGTGGTCATCACGATTCCGACCACCGAGAGTACGAGCGGAATCTCATAACTAATCATCTGTGCTGCTGAACGCATTCCACCGAGTAATGAATATTTATTATTCGAAGCCCAAGCTCCTGTCAAAATTCCAATAATGGTAATACTGGAGATCGCAATGTAATACAGAAGCCCCACCGCAAAATCACCAAACTGCCATGATTCTGTAAAGGGAATGACGGCTAATATAGCAAATGCCGGCACAAATGCAATAATCGGCGCTAATTTGAACAAAGCGCGATCTGCTTTCCCTGGTACGATATCCTCTTTCAGCAATAGCTTTGCTACATCCGCAATCGTTTGAAATAATCCCCATGGGCCTACTTGGTTGGGACCAGGTCGATTTTGAATCCATCCGATGACTTTACGCTCAAACAAAATGGCATATGTCACAAAGCCAAGTAACAGAAGCATTAAGATGATCGGACCGAGATAGAAGAACAAGTCCATTTACCCATCCACCTCTCCCAAAATAATATCGATCCCACCTAAAATCGCAACCAGGTTTGAAATATTCTCTCCTTTTAGTAGTTCTGGCAAGATCTGAAGGTTGTAAAAGGATGGGCGACGGAATTTCAAACGCCAAGGCTTATTCTTCCCATTGCTGACGATATGACAGCCTAATTCTCCCCTCGGGGACTCCACACCTGTATAAACCTCCCCCTCTGGCACACGGAGTACTTTCGGCACTTTCCCCATAATGGGTCCTTCTTTAATCACATCCAGAACTTGTTTCACAATTTTTAACGACTCTTCAATCTCCTGCATACGAAGATGATATTTATCTAACACATCACCTGTTTCACCAGTTGGAATCTCAAACTGAAACTGATGATATAACGAATACGACTGATGTTGCCTTAAATCCCAAGGAACACCTGTCACGCGGAGATTACTTCCCGATAAAGCATAGGAAAGTGCTTGCTCCTTTGTATAAATCCCAATCCCCCTAGTCCGCTGGAGGAAAATATCATTCCCTGAGATCAGGTCATGGTAAGTAGCCAATTCCTTTTGCATATATAGCACAAATTCTTCTACCTTCTGAAGCCAACCCTCTGGGGCATCCCACTTCACTCCGCCTACGCGCATGTAGTTATAGGTCAAACGCGCTCCACAAAGCTCATTAAATAGGTTCAAAATGGTTTCTCGATCCTGGAAGCAATAGAGGAATGGACTCATCGCACCTAAGTCAAGCAGATACGTTCCTACCCAAACCAAATGGCTCGCAACCCGATTTAGTTCCATGGTAATCATACGGAGATACTCTGCACGCTCAGGGACCTCTAGACCCATTAACTTCTCCGTTGCATGAACCACCGCATAGTTATTCGTCATCGCTGATACATAGTCGAGACGATCCGTATAAGGGATGATCTGTGTGTAAGTTAAATCTTCCGCTAACTTTTCCGTTCCACGATGCAGGTAACCTACCACTGGATCAACCTCACGGATAATCTCTCCATCAATCTTGATGACCAGACGTAAAACTCCGTGGGTACTAGGATGCTGTGGACCCATATTTAATAGCATTTCTTCTGTACGTAGCATGCTCACACCCCCTCATCATACGGAACATAATCTTTACGTAGCGGATGCCCTATCCACTGATCTGTCAGCATAATTCTGCGCAAATCAGGATGTCCCTCGAATATAATCCCCATCAAATCATACGCTTCTCGTTCATTCCAGTTTGCAGCATCCCAAATATCAGCTACTGAATCCACTTTTGCTTCTGCCCGATCTACTTTTACTAGCACTCCAAGGCGTTCTTTGTGCGGAAATGAAAAGAGATGTACGACCACTTCCAAATGGGTTTCATAATCCACAGATGAGAAATTCTGCACATAATGAAACTGACAATCCGGATGATTTCGTAAATGTAGCGCGAGAGTACGCCACCACTCACTTTTTACAACCAAGGTGGGTAAATCATTATTCGCTCGATTAATAAAAGCGTCCTCTAAATGCTCCGATCCTTCCAGCTCCTTAAGCTTGACCACAAACTTATCCAGCCAAGGTTGTTTGCGGGAAGGCTCTAACGGCTTCTCTTCCGCTGGTTTCTTCGCCGCTGGACGTGGTGTAGCTGCTGGTTTCTTAGGAGGAACAGATGCCGCCTGCGGCTTCGTTACAGCATTCTCTCTACTCTCCTGTTTCGGTGGAGTATTAGGTGAACTTTTAATTCCTTGTTCTTCATTCGCCAGTTTCACAGCTTCCGCATTCATCTGTTGAGATGTGGTGTTGGACAAAGTTTGAACTCCTTGCTCTTCACTTGCCTCTTCATTCTTCACAGCTTCCTCCCCCATGATATTGGTAGCCTTTGTTTCTTGAGTAAGCTCTTTTTCTTGATCACTCACGGATTGTCACTCGCTTTCCGTGCTTCGCTTCATAGCGAATCTTTTCTTGTAATTTGTGGATTCCGTATATCAACGCGGCTGGATTAGGGGGACAACCAGGTATGTACACATCAACCGGCACAATTTGGTCGACACCTTTTACTACCGAGTAGGACTTAATATAAGGTCCGCCTGCGGTCGCACAAGAACCCATCGCAATAACCCACTTAGGTTCCGGCATTTGATCATATAATCTACGTAAAAGCGGTGCCATTTTCTTCGTTACCGTACCTGCTACAATCATCACATCCGACTGACGAGGAGAAGCACGGAAAATGACTCCAAAGCGGTCCAAATCATAGTGCGAGCCACCTGTCCCCATCATTTCAATCGCACAACAAGCAAGGCCAAATGTAAGCGGCCACAAAGAATTGCTACGAATGAGAGATTTCATTTGCTCTAGATTCGTAGTTAGCACATTTCGCTGTAGCTCTTGTTCCTCAAACGGAGAAAAATCCTCAAAATTTACTCCCATTTCAACACCTTCTTTTTCCAAGCATAGGCGAGGCCTAATACCAAAAGCCCAATAAAGATAAGCATTTCATACAAAACCCATATACCTAATGTAGCCCGTAGAGAGTCATATGCGACTGCCCATGGATAGAGAAAAATAGTCTCCACATCGAAAATAACAAAGAGAAGAGCAAATAAATAATAACGAACGTGGAACTGTACCCATCCCTCTCCAGTTGGATCTACACCACTTTCGTACGTGATTGCTTTGCGAGAAGATGGTTTATTTGGTCTTAGCCACTTCCCAACTGTCAATGCTACTACAGGTAGTAATATCCCGAGCGCAATAAACCAAGCAATCGTTAGAAAACTAGCCTCTAACTCCATGCAAAGCCCTCCCTAGCCTATCACCTATATATGTCCTTCTAACAAACTATGCGTGAAACCTGACTCTAAACAACAAAATCATGAAACATTAATGACAAACTAGAATCAATAGAATGATTTTATATATTGTTTTGAATCATTAATAATGATTATAGCAAAAGGCTAAAATAGTGTCTAATTTGTTGATATAGTGTATCTAAAAAAAGTAGATTTCTTTTTGGGAAAATGGTGGTAGTCCATTAGTTAGTTAGGTAGTTAGCTAGGTTTAACCCCAAGCTTAGTGATTATTGATTATTGGGTAATCGAGGGCTGGATCCTCCGCTAAGGCAGGTGCAAAACTCAAACATTAATTTATGAATAATTTAAAATAATTTATGGACACAGTTTTTTATTGTGTGATATATTCTAGAAAGTTTCTTTCCTGCTATTTAGATAATTTACAAGCCAACGCTAAATTGAATTGATAAGAAACAACCTAACCAGAAAGAAGGAATGGCAAATGAAAAAAGGAATCGTGGCAGCATTAGGATCTCTCCTTTTACTATCTCAAACTGTCCATGCTAGTGAAGGAATGATACTTGGCAAGCAAGATCGTGTAGTATTCTCTCAGGCATATAATCTAGATAAATATACCTACTTTGGTTGGGATGTACAGGCTGGTCAAGATACTCGTTACTATGTTCAATATGAAATCGTGAAAAATGGGAAAGTAGTCAAAACAGGCTATCTGAGAAAAGGAGAAACAGCAAACGGAATGGAGCCAAAAGGCCCTGGTGAGTATTTACTCGTTTTGAAATGCCAAAACGGATACAGCCAAGGATGCTCCGCAACTGGCAATGTTGTTCTCGCTATGGAGTAACCGATTGTCAGTACTTAACGGTTCTTGTTTGATGACACTATAAAACTCCCTCTAGGATTAGATATTGTGGTTGTTTCCACGCATTCTAAACCTAAAAGGAGTTTTTATTTCTTGTCTCGCGCGATATAATACTGTACTGGTTATGATGAAATGAAATAAGAATTCATCTCTACTTATCACCGATAAAGGAGCTTGGAGAGCTTCTGTGGAAAAGGGATACCTTGTTACGACAATGATAACTTCAAGAAGGATTTTCTCTCACTGCTGTTTCAAGGACCACTTAATAAATATGGATGTTTCTTGACATAGTAAAAGAAGCATCTAGTTTATCCAAATGGACTAGATGCTTCTTTTACTATGTATATGCCTGGCGACGTCCTACTCTTCCAGGACCCTGCGGTCCAAGTACCATCGGCGCTGGAGGGCTTAACGGTCGTGTTCGGGATGGGAACGAGTG
>NZ_SLXV01000028.1 GCF_004341445.1 Baia soyae | reverse complement strand
ATAATATGGCTAAGTCCTAACTCTTCTAACGCAATCGAGGACAACAACAGGTTAATGGCATCTTCCCTTGTGATCTGAATATTGGGTGAAATATTCGGGATATTCGCTTGTGACATTGTATGCCTCCTCCCATAAGTCTTACTATATATATGTTGAGTTGCTGATGGATGACTGGGCAATATCTCAATGGAAAGACGATTCACCTTAGGATTCATCTACAGTTTACATTTAGTAACCATTACCTGAGCAGAGATCTCGATTCAAGTCATGCCATTAGCCTGATGGCGATGACATAAGAATAGGGTTGTTCCTAAAAGACATCTCTGAAAAGATATCTGTTAGAACAATCCTATTAGGGTATATAATATTGCAAAGCATCTAAACAAGTCAGGAATCCAATTTCAAAATGGATCTATGTGGAAACAGTTTACTATATCAAGCATTATTCAAAATGTTACTTACATTGGAAAAATACAATTTAAAAAAAGAAGTACACAAAATCAAAAGATCCAAGATATAACGAAAGCATTACAAGAAGGCCTCAATCTGAATGGATCGATGTAAAAGGAAAGTACCATACCCCAAACAATGGACAGGCTCCAATGGTAAATCCCTTAAATGGACTTATAAGGTGTGGCGAATGTGGTCGTACTATGACAAGCATGAGAGGTTCAAATAGGGTGCTACGACTCAGATGTGCCCATTTCAAATATGGGTGTAATAATCGTAGCTCTCTGCTACACCAGCTCGAAAAGATGTTGTTAAAGGAACGAAGGAAAAAAGAAGAAGAGAAAGAACAGGTCGAGCATACCCTTATTCCTGAGATCGAAAATGTACTAGATTTATACCATGCAACCACTTCAGTAGACAAAAAAATGAGCTACTGAAAAGTATCTTAGAATATGCAATATATAGCAGAAAGGGAGATAAACCCATCACTCTTCAGATTTATCCCCGTATCTAATCATTTCATATCTATTGTGTGGTATCCTGTTAGTTGTTCCGAGGTTCCACTAAATACATTGATGTCTACATAACTATCAATCCCATTCACTCTACCTCTATTACTGTACTGCCAAAATGCCCACTTTTGGCTACCGAGTGTAGGAAATTTGACGATATCCCTAATCCAAATATCAAATTCATTCAAGTGACCTTTGATATAGGCATGGTATGTATCATAAGTAACATATAAGATCGGCTTCTTCTTATATTCTTGCTCCATTTTCAGTGCTAGCGTCCGTAACTCCTTTCTTACCTTATCTGGATCATGTTCCAAATGGATCTCTACATCGATCACTGGCGGCAAATGATCCGGCTGCTTCGGTACCTTGTTGATAAAATGGAGTGCTTGTTCTTCGCCAGAACTACTCATGGAAAAAAAGTGATATGCACCTGTTAAGAATCCATACTTTTTTGCCTCTCCCCAATTGTATTCAAATTTGGGATCGATAAAATCCTGACCTTCTGTCGCTTTTATATATACGAATTTAAAATCTTCTTCTTGGACTACTTTCCAATTAATGTGTCCTTGGTGATGCGATACATCCAAACCCTTCACTTCATATCCTACTGCAAACAACGAATTATGCCAGATTATCCCCTTATACTCTAAAAAGCCCAAAGTAATAATCGAGATTACAATAATAAGTAACCATCTAAAACGGTTTATATGTACCACTCCTCTTACATCTAATTAAAACACAACAGCCAGGTTGCAGATAAACAATTTTATTTATATTGATAACTTTCGGCCAAAGGAGAACGGAAACCTTTTATTCGCTATGAGTGGATTATTTGGGTATATTGTAATAAAAGTATTTATTTTTGTAGGACTGTTAAACAACATACTTGTGTTTTTCGTATAGAAAGGGCAATGAGAAATGGATACCAAATATCTAACTAGAACGATTAAAAAAGAAACGCTGACAAGTTCCCATTTAGGAGAGTCGAAAGAGATTCATGTTTATCTACCACCGGATTATGATGAATCAGTATCGTATCCCCTACTTATCCTCCATGATGGACCGGATTATCTTAATTTAGGCAGGATTGCTACACAGGCAAATCAATTACTATCACAAAATGAGATGGTGCCGGTTGTGATGGCATTTGTACCGGTGGATAAAAAGAAACGAACAGCACAGTATTCACCTACAGGGGAATTCCATGAAGCGCATAAGCTGATGATTGTTGAAGAGTTGCTACCGCTTATGCAGGAACGATATTCGGTTGATACTGCTACTGACAAGTTGGTCATAGGAGGCTCTTCTTTAGGAGGTACGGTCTCTCTACATATCGCCCTTGAGTATCCAGAAATCTGTAACCGGGTACTATCTCAATCGGGGGCTTTTCTCGAACAAACGGTACAGGATCTCTCACGTGTGTATTCCCTACAGTTTCTCGAGATCTATCAGTCGATCGGCCTATCCGAAACGGCTATTGAAACGCATATGGGAACCTTGGATCTCGTAGCGAGGAATCGCGAGGTCCACCAGCTTCTATTAGAGAAGCGAGCTCATGTAGCGTATCACAAAGAAGAGGGCGACCATACGTGGGGCTTCTGGCAACGGGAGCTCCCGAGGGCATTGAAATTTTTCTTTCCTACGAATTAACATAGATAAAAGGGCCAGATTGGTTCTGTCCCTTTTGTTTGATGATCCAGATTTGACTTAGTTACTAGCTGCTTCTTGAAACTTCTTCAACACTTCCTTCACTGCTTCCGTAACAGGTACTTCTCCTGTTAGGGCTACCCACTCGTACAAATCGTGCTCCTCTAAGATGATTTTATCTGAATTAGATACAGCTACAGCGAAGTTGAATTGGCGGCTCTTCTTGCCACTACGGCTCATGTAGTCGAAGGAATTGATATAACGACGAATCGAAACCACATCAAGCCCCGTTTCTTCTTTCACTTCACGAATCAGTGCCTTATCAATTGGTTCATCCGCTTCGACTTTACCACTCGGCAACTCATAGACCCCGCCCATGAAATCATCTGGTAATCGCCGGAGTATGAGTACCTTATTATCTTTCTGTACTACCGCACCCACCGCAAACTGTTGTACGCCATCGTGAATAGCTTGCTCCGTGAGCTGAGTGAGAAGGGAATTGTCAAACATGTACATCATCCTTTTAGGTTTTGTTGATCATTTTCATAAGGTTGGACGAGCACTTTTCCATTTCCACTAAACGCTAGCTGAAAGGTCTCGCCAGAGGATTTACCGATTAATGTTTTGAAGTTGATATCGGTACGAATGGAAGGTGAGGTGCCCGAAGTCCAACCTAGTACGGAGTCTGGATCTACGACGCAGGGAGCCTCTAGTGCAATGGGCTCGCCAAAGGAGGTGATCGCAACACAGCCGTGACCGCTTAGTTTACAGGTAAAGAGGCCACCGGACATAGAGCCGCCACCTTTTAATAAGGTAACATCCCAATCGATTGTCTTTTCAAAGGCGAGGAGATTTCTACTTTCTACAAAGAAGGTTTCTCCTTTCAGTTCAATGACCATAATATCGGCCGCTTGGTTTGCTAAAAATAAATCGCCATTTCCGACTGCCTTCATCAAAGGCACACCTTCGCCGGTTATCTTCTTTTTAATCCACTTGCTAAGCCCGCCACCCGTGCTACTTTCAAATTTGATATTCCCTTGGTACGCAACCATACTCCCTGCTCGACAATATACAGAATCGGTCAAACGGATTTTTAATGCTTTTGAATTTTGAAGTGTAAAAGCTTGAGGGCTATCCACCTCTTCCGCACGGTGCAATAACTGATCTAGAGAATCAGACATATAGATTCCTCCCGATTGAAATAATAATCATGCCGTTCTTTTCCTAACTTCCACCACCACAGCCACCGCCGCCGCATCCTCCACCGCCACCGCCACAACTACTGCCGCCGCTACTGCCTCCACAGCTGCTTCCTCCTGAATCACTACTGCCCGAGTCACTGCTTCCTGAGTCACCGCTACCTGAATCATTGCTACCTGAATCACTATCACTTGAATCAAATATATAGTTACCACTATAAGAACTTGATTGCGCGTTAAGGAGAGCATATTGAGCAAGAAACGAATCATAATGGTAGGCAGATAAAAATAGGAACCCAACAAGGATGTAATCAGATGCTTTCACGTTATGGTGCTTTTTAAACGTTTTTACGCTAGATCCGTGGGTCACGTAAAATTGGTCCAGTTTCTCTAATTTTTGCTTCACTTGCTCGATTAACAGCATTTGTATGTTTTCTATCACAGGGAAATGAGATGCAGAGTGTGTGTTAAAGTACCTTTCCTGTAGCTTCTCCGTTGATAACGTGCGAAAATCATGAATGACCTGAACAGAGACTGGATGTTTTAAAAACTTTCCCCATGTGTAGTTCGTATATTTAGTTGGCTTAAATAGTAAATGAAAGATAAGGTCAAACCATGCACGATCGTCTGGAACTAGTTTCTGCTCTTCCGGCCCGTGCGGTTGATGATGGAGAATACTTCCTAATAGTTTCTTGGAGAATTGTTCATAGTCCTTAGTGAACATTAACATCTCATGCCAGATTACATCCACATCTCGGCTATACATCGGTACATACGGGAGAATGGAAACCATCGCTAAGTAGCGCTTCCACTCGAACCAACGATTTTGAAAATCGTCTTGTGAGATTTGATATTCGCGGATCACTCTCTCTCTTACCTGACTGGCATAGTACTCCGGAATCGATTGTTCAACATGTTCCACTAGCTTCTTCATCTCTGCTCGGAACGGTTCTTCATTCTTTTGTAATCCTAAATCAGGCAACACATGTAAACCCATGTTCTTCGCCTTTTTTTTATTATTCCGGACAACGACATTTACGATAATGGTTACCATGATAAACATAAACAACAATATACCGATTAATAGCTCCAAAGCATTTCCCCCTTACTTCGTTCTATTGTATGATCAAGACCATGCGAATCATGATCTACCTACTATTACCCACAGGTACACATAAGTAATGTAACTTTTTGATTACAACAAAATGACTGTCATACTACTTAAGACTAGCATATTCGAGTCTAGGAGAGCCTGTATTTGATTATATTTCAGAAAAATGAGTAAGCCGTGTAGAGGGGCAGATGCATGCCCCGGGCTATCTAGCCTAGCTAATTCACATTGCACACCGAATCAGAACTACACAACCTACCAAACTCCTCCATCCCCTTCACCAACAACTCAAGGGCCTTCTCAATCATTTCAACCGAATGAATAATCGGAACCCGAATATACGATCCCTCAATCCCGTCATAGTTACTCGTTGTCGTCAATGCAAGCCCATACGCAATCAACACAAAATCCGCAAACAAGTCAATATCATCTACTGGTAGCTTTACGAAGAATTGGGTTCCTCCAGCTGGAATCGTGTATTGGATGTTTTCCATCTTAGTCAATTGCTGCTCCACATATGCCTTACGATGCCGGATAATTTCTACCAGTTCATCGTTGCCTTTTTGAATCAAGTCATAGGCTTGTAATTGGGATAGTCCACTAATCGCAACGCATTCCGCTTCGCATAACCCGGATAATTTCTTAATATTTTCCGCGTCCGATGTAATCCAACCGATCCGCAAACCCGGGGCACCGTAGTTTTTTGACATCGAGTTCACG
Source organism: Baia soyae (assembly GCF_004341445.1). Classification (GTDB taxonomy): domain Bacteria; phylum Bacillota; class Bacilli; order Thermoactinomycetales; family Thermoactinomycetaceae; genus Baia; species Baia soyae. The sequence continues at coordinate 31,993 of NZ_SLXV01000028.1, read as the reverse complement.
GTGTAGAGATGTTGCCAATCTGTACTCGCAACAAGAGGGGAGTGTGTAAGATTCCCCTCAAATGTGTAGGAATCGTAGATCATATCGGCGATTAGGGCAACTTGGCGATCTTGTGCAAAGCTGACTAACTGATTCACGACACTCTCAGACAAAATGCCGCCGAATGGATTATGCGGTGTGTTGACGTAGATAAACCGCACGTCGTCTGTGTACAATTGTTCCAATTGCCCTAGCATTTCGGTTTGATCCGATGAAAAATATACCATTTGATATCCAGAAGCTTTTAAGATATCAGCAATGTTCCCTAATACCGGGGCTTGGACGAGGGCTATTCCCCCCGGCTTGTACAAAGAACGGAAGATGAGGGATAACGCATGCATCGCTCCATTGGTAACTAGTATATTTTCATTTTGAACATTGGACTGATACTTACTCTGATCCCGTTCTTTTAGTCCATGTAGCAGAAAATCATAGCCATTGCACGGTGCATATTCACAAATATAGGGCTGCTTACTTGCAACGGGCTGAATCGGCGTATCCCACTGGGGCACATTTTCAATTAAGATCGTAAACGGACGATCTGGATGTAGAGCGATGTATTGAAGGCGTTGTTGGAGTAGTGTGTACGGACTGTTTTGACTCGTGATTCTGAGCATGTTTTCAGCCTCTTTTCTTTAATAAAAAACCAATTTCAAGACCGGTAGAGTCCACATTTTGATCTGTGGTATCTTTGGAAACAATCGTTAATCCACAACGCTCAAAGATCTGATCCCAAAATGCTTCTGTCTCCATTTTTTGTTCTGTGAAGTAGTGGAGCAGGTAATAGGGATTGTAGTAGGCACGGGACAATCCGTGGCGCATTGTTTGTGGATCGTCGATTCGATTATCTACTTCAATTACAATTAGGTGAATGTCAGGGAAGCGGTCCGTTACCATATTTAGAAATTGAACAACGCCTTCTTCTCCTTCTTGGCCGAGAATCTCATGCAATACAAAGCCTAGTACGAGGAAATCGGGCTCATAATCGATCTGTTGATGAAAGAAATCAATCGCATTTACGTTAGAAAGGCGAATCCGATTCTCCAGACCCCGCTCTTGAATGAGACGTACTGCCTCGTTGTATCCTCCTTTACTCGGCTCCGTGCCCCATGCCTCAATATGCGGAAACTGTTCACAGAATTCCACTAGATACATCCCGTTTCCACAACCAAGATCTAACAATTTATTGCATTGATCCGGAATTCGTTCCATCAGGCGACGCGTAAGTGGGATGGAGTCGTAATGGCTAATTCCACAGGAACCAATGCCTACTTTCATCGCATCGCGCGTAGCCCAGCCGGAATCTTTATACAACTTTTCACCGACTTGAAAAAACGTTTTCGCATAACCGCCAATTAGCATGATGTACCACGCACGGAAGTCTAAAAGCTCTTTCCCTTTCTCAGTAAGAGAAAAGAGTTTCCCTTCCTCCCATACGATTCCTTCGACTTTCAAATATTTTAGGAAGCCTTCTAACTTGGACTCGTCCATATTTAGCTTCTCTCCCACTTGGGGAACGGTCACTTCACCCTGTTCATTTATCAGGTCAAACAGCCCTGTATCAAAGAGATGATAAATCGAAACGGCTAACACGTGCTGGCGAATCGGTTCAATTGCTTCAATTAATCGGCCTTCTAAATTCCCCTTAAACATATGAATCTCTCCCTTGTTGTAAGTAGCACGGTATTTACGAATTGAGGACATTTTGTATAATGAGTAGCGCTTGATTGATATCTTGAGAAGTAATCCCAGAATGGGTTACGGCACGAATCCGGCCATGTCCTAGTTCATCAACGTATAACCCCTGTCTGCGTACGGCTTCTACGAATGTTTGCCAAGTAAAGCGTTTATCTTGTACACGGAAGAAAACGATGTTGGTATCTACCGATTTCACATCACATTCGATTCCTTTTATAGAATCTAAGCCTGCCGCTAACTGCTTAGCGTGAGCATGATCTTCTGCCAACCGTTCTACCATGTGATTTAGAGAAATGAAGCCTGCTGCCGCGATAATCCCTGCTTGCCGCATGCCACCCCCTAGCATTTTTCGAATCCGATATACTTTCTGAATGAATTCTCGATCCCCGACCACCATGGAACCAATCGGAGCTGACAATCCTTTGGATAAGCAAAATTGGAGAGAATCCGCATATTGGGCCACTTCCGAAATGGGGATATCTAGGGCTACAGCTGCATTACACACACGCGCTCCATCCATATGAACCGGGATTCTCTTTTCTTTAGCAAAGGCTTGCACTTCCGCCAAATAGGAGAGCGGGAGCACACGACCGCCCATACGATTATGTGGATTCTCTAAGCAAATAAGGGCTGGCAAAGCAAACTGTGGATCTGTTAGGTCGTTTGGAAATCCCTTTTGTAGATCTTCTATGACGAGGCGTCCATCTGGCTGTGTGGGAATCGGCTCATACATAATCCCGCCACATACTGCCGCGCCACCTGCTTCGTAAATATAAATATCGGACTCGTTTCCGACTAATACTTTTGAACCTCGTGGGCAGTGGGCCATCAAAGAGGTCAAGTTGGCCATCGTGCCACTTGGGACGAAAATGGCCGCCTCTTTACCAAACATCTCTGCCGCCCGTTCCTCTAACTTCTTCACGGTTGGATCTTCGCCGTATACATCGTCACCCAATTCAGCACGAATCATCGCATCTAACATTTCCTGCGTAGGCAAGGTGAATGTATCACTTCGCAATTCAATCTTCTTACTCATTCGGACCTTCCTCCTCTTCGTGATAATGCTTGATATGACCATGATTCGACCACTGTATCCGCTACTGTAATTTGCTTAGGGGCTTCAGGAAGTCGTAGACTATCAATCCCCTTTTCCATTCGATAGTTTGGATTATAAATGGTATGAACGTAGCGATCTCCGCGGTCTGGGAAAACAGCTACAATCTTCGTATCGGGAGATACTTGGGAGCTGATCCACCTTGCTACCGCATAAACAGAACCGGAGGAATTCCCGGCAAATATTTTTTCTTCCTTTGCAAGTAGGAGTGTAGCGGCAAATGCCTCTTCATCGTTTAACCAATGAACCTCATCGACAAGGGAGTGATCTACATTGGGAGCAACTAAAGAATTACCCAGACCACCTTGCAATCGCCCGGGTTGGTCGGGTTGGCCAAAGATCACACTTCCTGTGCAATCCACTGCGATCACCTTTAAATTAGGATTGAATTGTTGTAAGGCTCGCGCCGTGCCTGACATAGAACCACCACTGCCCACCGAAGCGACCAATATATCTACATGTCCCAGATCTTCAACCAGCTCTTCTGCAAGCAATTGATAGGCGGCTGGATTATCTGGATTTTCGTATTGCCGTGGGAAAAAGGCCTCCGGTAATTCATCCAACAACTGATACAGAAGCTCCAGTCGGGCACTTTGCCAGCCGTTTACCCCCATCTGCTCCACAACGTAAATCCTGCATCCTAAGGATTCCAGTTTGGCAAAGGTAACGGGATCCATCCGTGGATCGGTGACGATATGAACCTCGTGCCCTAAATACGTTCCAACGAGCGCAACGCCACACGCCATCGTTCCCGAAGAACTTTCAATAATGGGCGCTCCTTCTTTCAACTCCCCCGTTCGTTTGGCTTCTAATATAATTCGCTTAGCCACTCGATCTTTCATGCCAAATGGATTCTGCATCTCCAGTTTGGCGTAAGCTTGCCCACTCGCCTGATCATCCAAACGTAATCGGACTGTGGGGGTATTTCCGATGGAATCAATAAGGCTCTTCCATTTCACACGGTTCATCCTCTCTGAAAAATAGGTGAATGATTCCAAACGCAATCTTCTTCCCATGAGTAGTAAATATTGACTTCACCTGATATTTCAGTAAGTAGATGAATGGCTTTCTGGAGCTTATTTGGATAGTCAGGGAAAAGAGAAGAAAGTAACAATCCAATACATGTACCGCTATGTGTGACAATGACACCCAAGGCCTCTACTTGCTCGCATATTTCCACCATCTTCGAAAAAGATTGTTTGGTGAGAAGTTTCTGATTTTTCAGGGCGCTCTGTGTGGAAATTTGACCTACACGAGCGTAATCGCGCTGTTGGATAGCCATCGTGATCTCATCTAGCAATTGTCGATACTCTATCTTATCTTCTGAGGTAAACGGCTTTTCTTGTTGATTAAAGCGGAGTGTATCTACCATCCCGCCTTCATCAATACTAACGACTGTTAGATTAGGGAGTGGACCCATGAATTCTCGCAGTTGGACTTTTTTATGGTAAAACGAAGTGACCCCGGGGTACATCACTCCATCAGATGGCTCGATTTCAGCCAAAAAACGGCCTATCTCTTCCTCGTTGATCCCTAGGTCATAGCAGTTATTAATAGCCCTAGCACATGCGACTAAATCGGCCGAAGAGCTCGCTAGGCCTTTTCCAACTGGAAGGGTACTCTCAATCGTGATTCTCCCTCCTGTCGGAAGTTTATACCAAGCTAGCATTTGCTCAGCTAGTTTTTGGGTCTTGGTTTTGTAAGAGGGGCTTACTTCAATGAAGTCTTTGCTAGAGTCGGATACGAATGTAACTTGGGATGATCGGGTGATGGGAAATGATACTAGGAAGTCTAGGTTGTTTTCTGGTAAAACACCTTGTAGTAGCTCGCCAAAGGTTCCGAACGATTGTCCGAATCCGATTTGCCTAGACTGGGCTTTTTTATTCATTGGGTTACCTTCCTTTTACTTTGTAGCAAAGGAGCAAGTTGAGTTGAGTTTGATAGAACGATAGTGCAAAAAGATGTGATTAGCTGATTGGAGTAAGCCCGGGGCAGATACATTGCCCCTAGTCCTACTAGCATTTACGGTTAAACAAGCTCGGTTAAAACAAGTTGCATATTTTCGTAACAAAGGTTTGTTAATAGGTTACTAACCCATTTTGGTAAGAGTTTTCGCGTACTGATGTCTAAGTTGGGTATTTCACCATCAAGTGCGGCGCTTGTTGATACATTGTTGCACCGTCTCGGCGAGTGCCTTTACGTGCGGATCTTGCAATATGGTGTAGTGGTTGCTTGGTAGGGTCACTACTTGGATTGGGGGCTGGATGAGTTGATGCCAGCCTAGGGTTGGGTTGTTGTTGTCGTCTTCTTGTGATGTCTCTTGCTGTGCGCGGATGAGTAGAGCTGAGACTTGGCATCCGGGTTTAGGGATATAGCTTTCATCTGCACGTACATTTGCTTGGAAAATTCGGTAGAGACGTTGGACTCTTTGCTCGTCCAGATCCTGTGGCACATTTCCCTGTTCTTGTAAGCGAGTAAATAGGGATTTGGAAGAAGGATTGGACTGGGTTAACTGCGTGACTTCACTTGATGTAGTGGTGTAAAGCAGGTCTTGGATAAAGCTATGGATCAACTCATCTTCGGTCCAATCGGTCTGTGGTTCGGATCCCATGGGAGCGTAGGAGTCCAACAGTAGAAGACATGCGACGTCTTCGCCTTGCTGCTGTAGCTGGTTCACCATCTCGTAAGCGATGACACCGCCAAAGGACCAACCGCCTAGATAGTAAGGGCCTTGTTTTTGCACGGTTCGCATTACTTGTAGATACGTTTTAGCCATCTCTTCGACGGATGTCTGCGGTTCATGTGTGCCATCGAAGCTTATGGATTGAAAGGCGTAGACGGTAAAATCTGATTCTAAGTGAGCAGCCAATCCTGTATAACAAAAGACGCTACCTCCTATTGGGTGAATCAAGAAGAGTGAAGCTTTTCCATGTTCACTAGAATTAAATGATACAAGTGGAGATACAGATTCTAGTGAGCTTTCACCCTGTCGAATACGAGCGGCTAGGCCTTGAATGGTTGTTTTTCGGAGTAGTACAGATAATGGTAGCTCTGTATGAAAACGTTTATTGATTCGTGACATAAGACGAACTGCGGCAATGGAGTGCCCTCCCAGTCCTAAGAAGTCATCTTGAACACTGATCGGGGAACGTCCCAATATCTCTTCCCAGATGCTTACCAACTCTGCCTCTAACTCATCCCTAGGCTCCACCAGATTCGGTTCTTGACTGTGATGTCGATCTGTTTTTAGATTTGCGAGCGCTTTTCGATCCAGTTTGCCGTTGTGAGTGATTGGAAAACGGTCCAGAAAAATGAGATACGGGATCATGTAGGTAGGTAATTTGCTAGTGAGAAACTCCTCTATCTCTGCTTTTTTCGCTCGATCCGCGATGAGATACGCAACCAGATACGATTCACTGTCACCGCTCTGTTGGGTCATAACAATGGACTCATGAGCCGCAGGGTGTTCGCCCAGCACTGACTCAATCTCACCTAGCTCAATCCGTAAGCCTCGTATCTTGACTTGGTCATCGTTTCGACCTAGATACTCCATGTTTCCGTCTGGTAAAAGGCGTACTAGATCGCCTGTTTTATACATCCTCTCCCCAGTTCGAAATGGATTTGGGATAAATCTCTCTGCGGTCAACTCGTCACGATTATGATAGCCGGAGCCAACTTGTACTCCGCCGATAAATAGCTCACCCGGTGTCCCGAGTGGAAGCGGTTGTAATTGGTCATCTAAAATGTAAGCTTGTGTATTGGCAACAGGTCGCCCAATCGGGACGACAGCCCATTCAGCATCGGAGCAACATTTCCAGTATGTTACATCCACTGTGGCCTCTGTTGGACCATACAGATTATGTAACTCGGCCGGAAAGCGCTCGAAAAACTTCTGCTGAAGTGGGTAGGATAAAGCTTCTCCGCTACAAAAGACACGTTTCATGCTAAGGCACTTATCTGGAGACGCTTCTTCGACAAATAGACTCAGCATCGAAGGGACAAAATGGAGTGTGGTAATATTCGTCGACTCGATGAGATCCGCTACGTAGTGTGGGTCTTTATGTCCGCCGGGTCGCGCGATAACCAGACTTGCTCCCGTGATCAAGGGCCAGAAAAACTCCCATACTGAAACATCAAAGCTATAGGGTGTTTTCTGTAACACTCGATCCTCCGGTGTCAATGAATACTGCTCCTGCATCCACATCAAACGATTATGGATGCTACGATGTGCAATCATCACACCTTTTGGCTTTCCAGTGGAACCCGATGTGTAGATCATGTAGGCCATACAATCTGGATGAGAGGGCCCTGTAGCAGGAACATCACTTTCTGTTTGAGCCGCCAATATCTCCTCGACAATTAGAATAGGTGCAGATGTGGGTGGCAGACTGTCTAACCATTTACGCTGTGTAATCAAGATCAGAATGTCCGCATCTTCAAACAGAAACGTTAAACGTTCTGATGGAGTTTCGGGATCGAACGGTACATATGCACCACCTGCTTTCCCAATTCCATAGATACTGGCGACAAGTTCCAGAGAACGCTCGAAGAAAAGCCCCACTTTCACATTGTCCTGTACTCCTTGCTTTTTAAGTATATGTGCAATTTTATTCACTTGCATGTTCAACTGCTGATACGTCCACTCAGTTCCTTCAAAATACAAAGCCGTGCGATCTGGCGTCTTCCGAACTTGTTCTTCAAATAGCTCAGGAAGGGAGCACACTGGATAATCCCGCCCCGTATCGTTCCAATCCTCGATCCACTTGTTTCGTTCTTCTTCTGATAGCAAATGGGTCGTGAAGTAGCGGCTCTCGGGTTGATTTGCCATTTGATGAAGGGCTGTTTGATAGTGGCCAGCAAATCGTTCTATTTGTTCTGATGGGAATTGTCTACCATCAAAGCGTAGATGAAGATGCACATCAGACGTAACCGGATCGATTGAAAACTCTACTCCAAATGTGAAATTCGTATCTGCATGGGAACATTCATCTAACACTTTGATATACGGACTCTGCTCCATCTCCTGTAAAACATAGAAACTCGTAAAATTAAAGAAGGTTTCAAAGAGCGGTTGACCGAGCCGGTCCCGTTGGATTTGGGCCAATGGGTAGTGACGATGGGGCAAAATTTCTTGTTCCTGATCAAATACCCTGCGAATCAAATCGCTCCATGTCTCATCCTCCAGTGACACACAAAACGGCAACGTATTCAAAAACATGCCTAAAGCACGTTCGCTATCCTTCTGCTCAGGTCGACCATTCCATACAACCCCTGTTGTGATTCCTTTTTGGTTACATAGGAACGAGATCACACGAAGATGCGCAGCTAACAGTACGCTCTTGATCGGGACTTGTAAACGAAGAGATAGCTCCTTCAATTGTTGGGATAAGTTACTTGAAATCGGGACATTTTCATACTTCATATCAGCCCCTGAAGCGATCTTCTCTTGTGCGAGCAAACGAGGAAGCCGGTTATCGTGATGTTCGGACAGTTGTTGTTTCCAAAAGTGTTTGCTTGAATCAGAGCGAATCGCTTTTTGTTCTAGAGCAATAAAGTCTTTGTATTTCGTACTGGGAGCACTGGACAACGGCTCCGCAAGGCCAAGATGATATAGATAGAGACTAAAAAGCTCTGACTGCATCGTAGCAACGCTCCAACCATCTAGAACCGCGTGATGCTCTGTGATGACGAGTTGAAACGTATCCTCATTTCGTCGGTGAATGGAGAAACGAATGATCGGGGCCTCTGTCCAATGAAATGGCTGATTTCGTTCGTGCTCTATAGAATGATTGATTCGTTCTTCTTGCTCGCCCTGAGTGAAGGAGCGAAGATCAAAAAAGCATAGAGGTACCTCTACATGACGATGGACACATTGCATCGGTTGACTGGAGTGAACAAGGTCAAACGATGTTCGCAAAATAGGGTGACGAGACACGAGTTCCTCGATCGCCTTCTTCCAAGCTTGTTCACAATATGGAGCTTGTAAATGGAAACTGTGCACATTGTGGTAGAGATCATGAGTAGCGTCTAGCTGACTATGGTAGATCATCCCGATCTGCGATTGAGACATGGGGTATGCATCTTCTATATCCCCCTGTTTCTGATACGCATCTTCTATCTCCATTTGCTCATTCATATCAAGCGATTCTTCTTTTATCTGATCTCTCTGCTTCCATGCTTTCACAATGGATCTCACGGTTCGATACTTAAAAAGATCTTGCATAGCAAAGTGAATCCCCTCTTCACGCGCTTGGTACAGGACTTGAAGCGAACGAATCGAATCTCCGCCTAACTCAAAATAGTTGTCCTCTACCCCCACACGCTCCACTTGCAGGACATGTTCCCAAATTTCCGTCATGATCCGCTCTTCCTCCGACTCAGGTGGGATATACGTGTGAGTGCGCGTCATCCTCCCAAAATCAGGGCCAGGCAGGGCACGAAGATCTATTTTTCCATTTACAGTAAGCGGAATCCTCTCTACGACCATGATGATGGCGGGTATCATATACTCTGGGAGCTTTTCCGCTAAGAAGCTACGTAGCTGATCTTTCTGGATCTCTTCTTGTAATGAAGGAGCCTGACACACATAGCCAACTAGTCCCTCTTGCCCTCCCGGAAATCGTTTCACTGCCACGACTGCCTCGGCAACAGATGGATGCATCAGAAACGCGGCTTCAATCTCTCCCAATTCCATTCGGAAACCACGAATTTTCACTTGCGAATCAGCTCTACCGCGGTAATCTAGCTCGCCATTTGGCAATCGACGTGCCAGATCTCCTGTTTTGTAGAGTCTTCGCTTGGGATCGTTGTGAAATGGATGGGTAATAAATCGTTCCGCAGTCAGTTCAGGACGATTTAAATAGCCACGGGTCAAACCAGCCCCTTCTACATACATCTCACCAAACACACCCGTTGGGACAGGTTGTAAATGTGGATCAAGGATATAAACCTGTAGATCTGAAATCGGAACACCAATGTAACTTCCACCCAATCCCCTCGCATCTTGATGGCAAATAGGCCGATAGGTAACATGGACCGTGGTCTCTGTAATCCCATACATATTGATCAATTGCGGCCTAACATCTCCGTGGCGTTCAAACCAAGGGGACAATGTCCGAAAATCAAGCGCTTCCCCGCCAAAAATCACATAGCGTAACGAGAGATGAGACGACGATTGCATCTGATCCACTTGGATCAACTGCCTAAAGCTGGATGGTGTCTGATTCAGCACAGTAACCTTTTGCTCGGTAAGCAAGCGATAAAACGACTCAGGCGAGCGAGTCATCTCATAAGGAACCACTACCAGCTTGCCCCCATACAGCAATGCGCCCCAGATCTCCCATACGGAGAAATCAAATGCGTACGAATGGAACAGGGTCCACACATCATGCTCAGCAAAGTGATACCAACGCTCCGTACTGGTAAACAACCGATGGATATTGCCGTGTTCGACCATTACACCCTTCGGCTTACCTGTTGAACCCGATGTATAAATGACATAGGCCACGTTCTCTGAACTCACATCGTAATCTGGATTTTCTACAGGGAAAGACTCCAGCTTCATCCGGTCCGATAAATCAATCACTTCGATCTCTAGCTGAGGTGCGAGATTGGGTATGATTCCATTTGCCGTGAGTAACACCGATATGTTTGCATCGTCTAAGATATAGGCGGCACGCTCCGATGGTGCAGATGGATCAATTGGGACATACGCTGCTCCTGCCTTCAGAACCCCTAAAATCGCCACAATCATCTCGATCGAACGATCCAACCAGATCCCAACTAAATTCTCCTTCTCCACACCTCGGCTGTGCAGATCATGAGCCACCTGATTGGCCCGCCTATTTAGTTCACCATACGTAATCGATTCCTTTTCATACACCACCGCAATCGCATCTGGACTACGCTCTACCTGATCCTCAAACCAGGTGTGGATACAGGAAAAAGAAGCATTTTTTTCTACCACCCTGTTACATTCTCTTTCAAATCGCAACCATTCATTCTCTGTTAATAGAGAGATTCCCTCTACTTCTTGATCAGGAGAGTCTACCATTCGTTCTAGCAAAAGCAGAAAATGTTCCGTCATTCGTTTGATCGTCTGATCGTCAAACAAATCGCTGTTGTACTCAAACATACCCGATACGGCTTCTTCACTCGGATGAATATAAAGGGACAGATCGAACTTACTGGTAGTGCTTTGGGTATCGATCTGTTCAATCTCGGTATCTAGCAGATGAAATGGCTCTCCACTGATCAGTTTATTTTGGCATTCAAACAACACTTGTACGAGCGGAGTGTGATGCAAGTTTCTCTCTGTGCAAACCTCTTCCACAATCTTGTCAAACGGCACATCCGCATAAGAAAGTACCTCGATACACTCTTGTACGACCTGTTGCAATCGTTCACGAAACGTAACGCCCTGCTTAATCTGTGCCCGATGTACCAGCGTATTCACAAAGAATCCAATGACGCCTTCCACTCCATCTAGATTGCGATTTGCATGTAATGAACCAATACAAAAATCATCCTGACCACTATATCGAAAGAGAAATAATTGAAACGCAGTCAAGTAGGTCATAAAAGGGGTAGTACCTTGCTCACGCCCCAACTCGGCCAATTGCTTAGCAACAGAAGGTGGGATCTCAAACTCATAGCTTCTCCCCTTCAAATTTGGCTTGTTTAAACGTGGTCGATCCGTTGGGATTTCTAGCAGGGGGCTGTATCCCTTGAGTCGTTCCTTCCAATAACTTAACTGTGCCTGAAACTCGACCGACTCTACCCATTCTCGTTGCCAGACAGCGTAGTCTCCGTATTGAATCTCTAATTCTCCCAACTCGATGGGTTCGTTCAAACAAAGAGAACGGTACCCCTCTTCTAACTCTCTAAAGAACACGTTACCTGACCAACCATCAAAAATAATATGATGGATCGAGAGAAGCAACACATGATCATCCTCAGCAAAACGAACGATTGAAGCTCGGATCAACGGCCCTTTTGATAACACAAAGGGCTTTAGAGCATCTTGATGAGCCAATTTCAGTGCCTGCTCATCACGCTCAGCATCTGATAAATCCTCCTTATGCCATATTGGAATCGATAGCTCCATTTCAGGTATGACCACTTGCATTAGCTGTCCATCGTCATAGGTGAAAAAGGTGCGTAATGATTCGTGTCTGTGTACCATTTGTTGTAAGCTTTGTTTCAAAGCATCTTCGTTTAGTTGCCCGCGAATTCGCAGGGGAAACGAGAGTGTGTAGGCTGGGGTGTTTGGTAGGAGTTCATCCAGGAACCATAGTCGTTTTTGGGTGTAGGATGCTGGGAAGATGTAGTATCCTTCTGGGTTGGACGACAATGGAATCAGTCCTTTCCGGTGCAATCATTAAGTTCAGAGTTCAAAGTTCAAATACAATATATTGGATAAACATATCCCGGGGCATGTATCTGACCACAGCTCAATAGTGAGCCTGCGAAGATGTAGAGGGTGTCCGCTTCGTCTTTCTTCACTTCGGGCAAGTGGCAAAACTCGCAAAAAACGCTCAAACATTGCCACAAAACGCCCTAGCTTCGAAAGACTACGCTAAGTAGGCTCACTAACATCGCAGTGATCAGATACATTGCCCCTCATTCGTTTCAACTTATTTGGTGATTCGTAATAGAGACTAACTCTACTCTTTGTCTAATAGAGAGCTTACCTCTTCTTCAGACATGCGCTCTATCATGTCGAAGAGGATCTCTTCTACTATTTTTGCTAGTTCATAGATGGTTGGTTTCATGAATACGTCGCGTAAGGGGAGTTCTACTCCGAGTTGTCTGCGAATGCGGGAGACGAGTTGTGTAGCGAGTAGGGAATGGCCGCCTAGGTCGAAGAAGTTGTCGTGAATACCTATTTTCTCTATTTGTAGCATCTCTCTCCAACATTCGGCGAGCATGATCTCAACTGGTCCCTGTGGCTCGATGTAGTCGACTCCGGTATAGTGCTGGATTCGGTCGGGTCTAGGCAGTTGCAGATGGTCTACTTTTCCGTTGGCATTTAGCGGCATCTGCTTTAGAATCATCACGAAGGAAGGAACCATATAGTCGGGCAAGGTCTGCTTTACCATTTCGCGCATCTCTTCGCTGATGAGGGGCGTCTCTGGATCGAGCGGCACTACGTAAGCAAGAAGCCTCTTCAAATCTGGCTCATCTTCTTGAACGAGAACAACCGCTTCTTTCACATTTTCATGCTTTAAGAGGACAGCCTCGATCTCTCCCAATTCCACGCGCATCCCTCGAATTTTGACTTGGTTATCGGCACGACCTACAAACATCAGCGAACCATCCGGCCGATGGTAACCAAGGTCTCCCGTCTTGTACATGCGTTCACCCAACACAAATGGGTCGGCGGAAAATGACTTCACTGTCCGCTCTGGATTATTTAGATACCCTATCGCCACTCCGACTCCAGCTAGATACAAATCTCCGATAACCCCCACTGGAACGGGATGAAGATGCTCATCTAAAACATAACAACGGTTATTATCAATCGGTTTCCCAATGCAAACCGCGCCTTCTTCTTCCACATCCTCGGGTTTACACACATGAATCGTGGAGTCGATAGAGACTTCGGTTGCTCCCCATGTGTTGTTAAGCGTTCCGGGTATCTTTTCAAAAAAGCGGCGGACGGTCGTAGCGCTTAATGCTTCACCGGATGAGATGGTACTTCTTACTGCATACAATTTTCTGCTGTCTTCCTCTGTTATTTCATCCAACACTAAATTCAACATGCTTGGCACAAACTGGAGATGTACCACCTCGTATTGGATTGCCGCATTGATAATGGCACATGGATCACGGTGCATCCCAGGCTCGATCAACGCTACTCGACCTCCCTGCATCAGGGGCCAAAAAACTTCTACAGCCGCATCATCAAATGTAAGAGTTGTCTTCTGCAGAACAGATTCTCCCTGCTTTAGCTGGAAATGATTCTGCATCCAGCACATCCGATTCATCCAACCTATCTGTGTATTGACAACCCCTTTTGGCTTGCCTGTTGAGCCAGACGTGTAGTACACCGAGATTGGATCATCAGGAGCCACTTTACTAGTAGGTGTATAGGCAGGCGCTTGTTCTATGTGGCTCCACTCTACATCCATCCAAATCGTTGAAACCGTCTCATGCGGCACTCGCTCCTGAAAGGCTGATTCTGACAAGCAAACCACGGCTTCCGAGTCTTCTAGAATCTGACGTAAACGGGCTTTAGGTGCTTCGGGGTCAAGAGGGAGAAACGCCCCTCCAGTCTTGAGAATGGCATATAGTCCCACTACCAAATCCAAAGAGCGATCCATACAAATCCCTACGATCCGTTTCGGTCCAACCCCTTTACCGATTAAATAGTTCGCTACTTGATTCGCCCGTTTATCTAGCTCTCGATAGGTTAATGATTCGGCATTGAATACAACCGCAGGAGCATCTGGATTTCGTTCCACTTGTTTTTGAATCGATTCATGCAACGTACTATCCTTGGGAAACGCCACTTGAGTATCGTTCCATTTCAATATATCCGTGCGTTGTTTATCCGAAGTGATCGGAAGCTGCGCCAAGGATTGGGTGGAATCTGCAACGATGTGCTCCAAGAGGGTGGTAAAATTCTCACATAACCGCTCCATTGTCTCTTGCTTAAATAAGTTAGTATTATATTCAAAGATCCCCGCGTACTCCCCTTGCTTCGTCTCCGTCAAGAAAAGGGTCAAGTCATACCGAGCGGTTCGGGTGTTTACATCTACCGCCGAAACTTGCAAGTCGGTTAGATGAAGCACTTCTTCTAACTTGTTTTGAAAAGCAAACACCACTTGCACCAGTGGAGAGTAAGCAGGATTCCTCTCTGGCTGAAGCTCACGTACTAGTTGCTCAAATGGAACATCTTGATGGTTATAAATATTCAGGCATCTATCCTTGACCTGATGCAAATATTCTTGAAAGGTGCAATCGCCTGAATAATGGCTCCGCACGATGATTGTATTCACGAAGAAACCCATCATCTGCTCTAAGCCGGGGTAGTTTCGATTCGCAATCGGAGAACCAACTAGTATCTCGCGCTGTCTCGAATAACGGTGTAACAAGGTATTAAAGGAAGCTAACAAAACCATATAAGCCGATGCTTCATTTTGTTGCCCTAGCCGCTTGATCTGGTCAACTAGTTCCACATCGAGTTGGAAATAAAAACGATCTCCTTCAAACGTTTGTACAGCGGGCCGCGGGAAATCGGTTGGTAATTGTAAAACGGGAAGCTCCCCTGCAAGTTCCTGCTTCCAAAAATCCACTTGCTCTTCCAAGGACGGCCCTTGCAACCATCCTCGCTGCCACGCGGCAAAATCAGCATATTGGAATGAAAGTTCATCCATCGGATTCGCTTTCTTTTTCAACGTCGCATCATACAGAATGCCTAGCTCTTCCAAGAAAAGAACCCCGGACCATGCATCTGTGATGATATGATGCATGTTGATCAATAGTACATATTCTTCTGCATCCACCCTGAACAACTTCGTTCTGACTAGCGGAGATTGATCCAAACGAAACGGAATGCGTGACTCCTTCGTTAACGCCATTTGCAAAGTCACTTCTCGCCTCTCTGCTGGAACCGAAGATAAATCCTCCAAAGGAAGCTCTATCTTCCCTTCACGTGCGATGAACTGAACCGGATGATCCTCCACTGTAATAAAAGTGGTACGTAGGCTTTCGTGACGTTGGACCATTTCATGGACTGCTGTTTGCAAGGCGACTATCTGTAGATCCCCGCAAATCCGGTACGCCACCGGCTCGTTATAAGTAGGCTTATCTTCATCTAATTTGTGAATAAACCATAATCTCTCTTGTGCAAAAGAAAGCGGCAACTCCTGATCACGATTGACTCGCTGCATCCCCGCAAATCCTTCTAACATCAAGCTCCATCCATTCTCTTGAACATAACAAGCTAGATTGGCAATGTTTTTAAGATCAAACAACACCTTCAATGGAATGTTCGGTTGAACGGTCCGTCGTAAACGAGTCATCACCAGTGTGGCCGAGATCGAGTCGCCTCCTAATTCAAAGAAGTCATCGTAAATGCCCACTTCTTCCATCTTTAACACATCTTCAAACACACCCGCTAGATAGGATTCCATTTCGTTACGAGGTTCTACATACTCCGTCCCCAAATCCGGACGTGAACCACTCGGTGCCGGGAGTGCTTGACGGTCCAATTTACTATTTTGGTTTAAGGGCAGTTGCTCTAAGATCATGAAGAAATGCGGGACCATATAGAGAGGCAACCACTCTTTTAGATGCTCCCGTAGCTCGTATTTAATCCCAGCGCTTGGATCAGCTTTCATCACAACATATGCTACCAACCGCTTATTACCGGGAGTATCTTCTCGCAGAAGCACAACCGCTTCTTTCACATTCTCATGTTTCAAAAGCGTCGCTTCAATCTCCCCCAGCTCGACACGGATTCCGCGTACTTTCACTTGGAAATCTTCCCGACCTAGAAATTTAATGGAGCCATCTACCCGGAAGTAACCACGGTCACCTGTACGGTACATCATCTCCCCTGCTACAAACGGATCTTCCATAAACGATTTCGCCGTTCGCTCCGGATCGTTAATATAGCCCTTCCCCACACCGATCCCAGCGATATACAAATCCCCTACTACTTCAGCCGGAACTGGTTGCATGTGATCATCTAGGATATAGACACGATTATTATCAACCGGCTTGCCAATACAAACGGCTCCTTCTTCGTCATAATCTGCTTCTGAGCACTCATGGATCGTGGAATCCACCGATACTTCCGTCGCTCCCCACGTGTTATATAGCTTTCCGGGGAGTAACTCAGCATGACGACGTACCATACTGGAAGTAAGCGTCTCTCCTCCTACATAGGCAAAACGAAACTGTGATAACTGGAGCTTCTTTTTGTGATCCATCACATCCATCACCCGATTTAACACGCTGGGTACAGCAAGGAGGCCACATGCTTGATACTCAATTAAGGCTTCCACAATCGCTTCCGGATCCCGATGTAACCCCGGCTCAATCAAGGCAATGCGCGCCCCTACCGATAGCGTCCAAAAGATTTCAATCGCCGTATCGTCAAAGGTGATGGTTGTCTTATGCAAAATCGTTTCCTCTGGCTGTAGTTGGAAACGGCGTTGTAGGGTGTGCATTTTATTCCCCCAGCCCTTGTGGAGATTGATGACTCCTTTAGGCCGGCCGGTTGACCCAGATGTATAGTAAATGGCAACGGCATGATCAGGTCCCACTCCCGAATCAGGAGGTGAGTCTGTTGGAAATGATGTGATTTTGTCCTCTAATTGGTCTACGAATGCAAGCTGAACCTCGCAGACTGGCAACGCTTCTTTTAACTCTAACTGGGATAAGCAAACGGGAGACCTCGCTTCAGTTAGAATTTGTTCCATCCTACGAGTGGGTGCTTCCACATCGATGGGAACGTAGGCACCACCTGCTTTTAGGACTCCGAGTAGGGCGATCACAAGTTCAATCGAGCGGTTCATGCACACTCCAACAGGTACGTCAGGGCCTACACCGAATTGCTGTAAATAATGAGCTAGTTGATTCGATCGTTGGTTTAGTTGCTGATAGGTAATCTGCTGGCTACCCATCACGACTGCGATCTGGTCGGGCCGTTGGTTGGCTTGTTGTTCAAACATTTGGTGTAAGCAAATTGGAGGGAAGTCTATTTTTGTATCGTTCCATGCCATCATTTGTTGGTTCAACTGATGCTGTTCCAAGGAAGAACACCTCGATTTTGGTATAGGATGATGCAATTACAAGAACTATGAATTGGATTTGCTATGGAGAGCAAGTATCAGGGCATGTATCTGGTCACAGCTCAATAGTGAGCCTGCGAAGATGTGGAAAAGCAAGTCCGCTCCGTCCTTCTCCGCTCGGGCAAGTGGCAAAACTCGCGAAGAACACGCTCAAACATTGCCACAAAACGCCCTTGCTACAAAGGACTGCGCTAAGTAGGCTCACTAACATCACTGTGGCCAGATACATTGCCCCTATTCTTTTCTCATTCTCCAACCAAGTGATTGATGAATCAGGGAGTATGATAAGTGAGCAGGGATCGAACAGACTCTCCTGCCCTCGATCATCCTATGGCTCATCAATCAACAAGCCTACTCAAATCATGAGCTTACGCAATAGAATAAAGTCTGCTACCAATAGTAGAACCACCACCACTCTTATCTCCTAACTCTCATTACCCACATGCTCCGCTATAACCTCTTCTGTCTTCCTCATACCCCTCACACTTGAAAAAAGAATAAAAATAGCCGAAACCATAATCCCCACTGCTCCCACAATCAACGTAGGAGTCGTCCCAATCTCCCCACCTAGCCAACCACCCAGCAATGCACCAATCGGAACCACACCCATCGCGAATATACGGATCGATGCGTTCATTCTTCCTTGCAGATGGTCCGGTGTGATGGCCGTGCGCAGGCTCCGTTGATTAATGTTGTACACAATCACCATCGCCGCATCAATCAAATACATCGTCATAATCAGGATGACAGCTGGAATGAGAGGTAAGAACGTAGCAAGCGGGATTAGGAGTGAAACAACCCCTGCGATGAGCAAGGAAGCAACAAGCGCCCTCCCCACTCCTAGCTTCTTAGCAAACGGCCCCGCAATCATGGCACCCAAAAGAGCACCTACTCCTGACATAGCAAAGATTAAGCCAATATAGATTGGTTCCAGTTTCAGCGAACGAGTCAAATACAAAATGAAAATAGGCTCGATGAAATAGGTAAATAGATTAAAGATCACGGTTGCAATCAAGATCGGGCGAATCACTTTACTGTTAAAAACAAAAGATGTACCCTCTCGAATCTCAGTCCACATGTTTTGCTCTTCTGGCGGCTTTTCCACCACGGTCTCTTTCTGCTTAATAAAGCTTAGAAACAGAGCAGAAAACAAGTACGTACCCACATTAAATAAGATGGCAAATGGAGCAGAAAGCAACTGGATGACCACTCCACCCAAGCTTTGACCAACAGTAGTGGCGCTGGAACTACTAAACTCCAATTTGCTATTCCCCTCAATTAATTCGTCCCGCTTCACGAGTGAGGGGAGATACGCAGTATGAGCAATGTCAAAGAACACCGTATTAATCCCGACCAACCCGGCAATGAGGTACAAGATCGGCATAGTGAGTACATCAAAGTACATACAAATCGGGACTCCGAGTAGAATCACGGCCCGTAAGATATCGGTCACGATTAGAATCGGCCGCTTGGGCATACGGTCCACCCATACGCCCACAAATAAGCTTAGGATTAAAAAGGGTAAAAACTCGACTGCTTGAAGAATCCCCATCTGCAGTGGAGTTGCTCCTAGACTAATCGCCGCCACTAATGGCAGAGCGACCAGTGTGATTTGAACACCAAACATCGAAATGGTGTATCCAAGCCAAAAATTGCGGAAATCGGCTTGTTTTAGTAATCCAAACGATACTTTTCTCATCCTATCTATCTCCTGTTCTGCGTAGATGAGTGTTATTCCAACTTCTTCTTGATGTGAGAGTGTAATTGCCTTGGTTGGCGCTTGATGGTACGTGGTGCTTGTGCACCGCTCGTTGCTTCCATCGTCATCTGCTGGATTCGAATCGCCAAATCCTTCAAGATAGGTGCCTCGAAGATGAGTTGAAGGGGCACGTCAATTTGGAAGTCGCGACGGATACGGGAAATGATGCGAGTTGCTAGGAGAGAGTGACCTCCTATGCGAAAAAAGTGATCGCGACGACCGATGGAGGTGCGTTCGAGTACGTCTTCCCAGATCAAGGCTAGTTTTTGTTCGGTTGGCGTCTCGGGTGCAGTCCATGTAGCCGGATGGGTATGAGCGCTAGAATCCGGCTTGGGCAGAGAGCGACGATCGATTTTACCGCTTGATGTGAGTGGGATCTCGGCAAGTTGCATATAAAATGTAGGAACCATGTAATCAGGCAATTGGCTTAGTAAGGTGGTTCTTATTTCTTCCTGATCCATGTTCATATTCGCCACATAGTAGGCAACTAGCTCCGTTCGACTTGATACGTCTGTTCTCGCGACCACAACGGATTCCATTAATCCCGGAACCTGTAGCATCGTCACTTCAATCTCACCCGGCTCGACTCGATATCCGCGAATCTTAATCTGATGATCGACGCGACCTAGAAACTGGATGTTTCCATCGGGCAAATAGCGGGCTAAATCACCGGTTTTATACAGTTTCTCACTTGGATCTCGGCTAAACGGATTCATGATAAATCGCTCTCGCGTCATCTCTGGCTGATGAAAGTACCCTCTCGCCAAGCAGGCTCCCGAAAAATACAGTTCTCCTGGCACTCCAAGCGGAACGGGACGCATGTTCCTATCTAAGATATACGCTTTTGTATTGGCGATCGGCTTACCAATGGGAGGAAGCGTTTGCTTCTCTTCTAGGATCCATACTGGATACGTAGTAACCACATGTGTCTCGGAAGGGCCGTAATGATTGTGAAGCACACAACCATCGAGCCTCTTCAGGAATTCGACGATCTGTGTTGTGAGATTTAGCTGTTCGCCCGCTACCATAATCTCGCGCAACTTGAGGCCCGACACGTCCCTCTGACTTGCCACTTCGGCCAATTGTTGCAACGCTACATATGGGAAGTAAGAACGCTCCACTTCTTGCTCAGCTAACAATGCTAGCAATCGTTCCGGATTCGTTCGCTCTTCTTCACTCGTCAGAATCAATGTCGATCCGGTATCAAATGTTGTAAAAAACTCCAAGCAGGACATATCGAAGCTTAAACTAGCAAATTGGATAACTCTAACTTTTTTGGAATATACCCATTTTTCTCTCTGCCATGATACCAAGTTCACCATCGCCCGATGTGTCAACTCAACCCCTTTGGGCTTACCCGTAGACCCTGATGTATAAACAAGATACATCAAATGATCCGGAGTACAACTATCCCTATTCTCGTCCATCAAATCTAATTCGTCCCAAATTTGATCTAGATACACTTTTTGAGCCGATAAGCCTGGAATTTGAGTATCTAGATGCTTTGTGGTTAATGTAAGGATCAGCTGTGCATCCTCTGCAATATACTGAAGGCGCCCTTTATGATCTTGTGGATCAAGTGATACATAAGCCCCTCCAGCCTTCAACGTCGCCAGCACGCTAACGATCATCTCGATTGAACGACTGAGACAAACCCCTACTCGTGTCTCCGGTCCTACGCCCAACTGACGCAAACGTTGTGCTAGACCGTTTGCTCGTTGATTCAGCTCCCGATAGGTGATCAACTCATCCTGAAAGATAACGGCAACCTCATCCGGTGTTCGAATCACTTGCTCCTCAAACACATGATGGAGACATCGACCCGGTGGATAATCGACCTCGGTTTGATTCCACTCATGTAAAAGTAGGTGCCGTTCTTCCGCTTGTAACAAGTTAACCTCAATAATCGACAGATCCGGAGCTTGAACGAGCTCTTCTAAAAGAGTGTGATAATGCACGATCATCCGCTGGATCGTCGTGCCATCGAATAGATCTGTACTATACTCCACCCTCCCTTGGATTCCTTCGCTTGTTTCCATGATCTGCACTTCAAAATCAAACTTTGCCGTATTATTATCTACATCGACAAACTTGCTCTTCAGCCCGTAAAACTGCGTTTCATAGGTGGATTCAATGTAATTAAACATTATTTGAAACAGCGGATTCATACTTACATCGCGATTCGGCATCAGCTTCTCTACAACCTTCTCAAACGGCACATCTTGGTTCGAATAAGCATCCAACGTCACCCGACGAACACGTTGGAGTAACTCTCTGAAAGATGAAATCCCTGACAAATCCGTACGCAAGACAACTGTGTTCGCGAAAAATCCAATGACTCCATCCCACTCGCTACGAGTACGATTGGCAATCGGAGCTGCGATTAAGATATCTTCTTGGTTCGTATAGCGATACATCAAAACCTTAAAAGCCGCCAACAAAGTCATGTATAGAGAAGCCTCTTCCTGTTGACTCAAGCTTTTTAGCTTCTGATGAAGCAATATCGGAAGCGTAAAGTGGTATACATCTCCACGGAACCGTTGCTTAGAAGGTCGTGCATAGTCATAAGGCAAGGCTAAAACAGGCAATTCCCCGCCCAATTGCCTCTCCCAATACTTCAGCTGACTCTCTAGCACATCTCCTCGTAACCACTCACGTTGCCACTCTGCATAATCCACATAATGAAGATTTAATGCTGGCAAATGCACCTTCGTTTGCAGGATTTCTCCCTCATAAATAGCTGCCAGCTCCTTGAAAAAGACCCCTGCTGACCAACCATCCATGATGATGTGATGAAAATGAATCGAAACGAAAACCTCTTGTTCATCCAATCGGATAAATTTCACCCGGATTAACGGATCATATTGCAAATCAAACGGATCTTTCGCATCTTCCACCAAGAGGCGCATCGATTCTGTCTCACGTTCTTCTCTCGGAAAATGGGTTACATCAATGCAAGGCATATCTAATTCCAGCTTCTCCGCAATCACTTGAAACGGTTGATCATCCTTCCCTGCAAAGTTTGTACGAAGACCTTCATGCCGATCAACCAGTATTTGCACACTCCGCCTCATTGCTTCTATATCAACTTGACCTTGTAGATGAACCGCATACGGCATATGATAAGCCGTGCTTTCTGGATTCAATTGATCTAAAAACCACAGGCGATGTTGCGCATAGGAGGCTAACGTGGCCCCCTCTCTCGGGTACGGCTGAATCGATTCTCCCGATGATACAGATGGTTGCGCAGTCTCCTGTTCGATACGCTTTGCCAAATCCTTTAAAATCGACACTTCAAAGATCAACCGGAGTGGTACCTCCACCTGAAAACGAGTACGCACACGGGAAATCACTTGGGTTGCCAAGAGCGAGTGACCGCCCAAACGGAAAAAGTGATCTTCTTGGCTAATCCCCGTTCGCCCCAGCACCTCTTCCCAAATAAGGGCTAATTTCTTTTCCGTTTCGGTCTCTGGTTCCTGAAAAGTCGTCTGATGATGGGCCGTGCGATCTGGTTCAGGGAGAGCTCTTCGATTCACCTTGCCGCCTGAAGTTACAGGCATCTCTTCTAATTGAACATAAAAAACGGGCACCATGTAGTCGGGAAGCTTGCTTAGTAGATAGGTTCTCAGTTCCTCCCTATCTAGCTTCTGACTCGCTACATAATAAGCAATCAGTTCCGTACGCCCCGGCGCTTCTTCTTTCGCGATGACGATTACTTCTTGGATGGCAGGAGCCTTTTGCAGAGCCACTTCAATCTCTCCAGGCTCAACCCGATAGCCACGAATCTTCACTTGGTCATCGACCCGACCTAAGAATTGGATATTGCCATCGGAAAGATATCGAGCTAAGTCCCCCGTTCGATACATTTTTGCATGTGGATCCGCGCTAAATGGATTGCGTACAAACCGTTCTTCCGTCTTATCTGGTAAATGGATGTACCCCCTGGCCAAACAAACACCTGCTACATACACCTCACCCGACACACCAACGGGAACCGGCTTCAATTGCTGATCTAGGATATAGATTTTTGTATTAGCGATAGGACGGCCAACGGGGGCAAGAACTCGTTTTTCATCTTCGATCAAGACGGGATAAGAGGTTACCACATGGGCCTCAGAAGGACCATAATGATTATGAAGCACACAGCCATCCAGCCGTTTGAGGAATTCGATAATCGTAGGCGAAAGACGAAGTTGCTCTCCTGCTACCACCATCTCCTGTAGCTTCAGCATGAACATCTGATTGCTTTGCAACGATAACTCTGCCAACTGTTGGAGGGCTACATACGGAAAGTAAGCACGTTCTACTCCCTGTTCTACCAGAAATAGTAACAATCTCTCTGGATCATTCCGTTCCTCATCCGTCGGAATGATCAGCGTCCCTCCAGCTATAAACGTGGTAAAAAACTCAAAGCATGACATATCGAAGCCAAGGCTTGAAAATTGCAGAGACCGTGCTTTCGCAGGATGAATCCACTTCTTGGTCTGCCACGTAATCAGATTCATCAAAGGACGATGCGTCATCTCAATCCCTTTCGGCTTGCCCGTCGTGCCTGAGGTATAGACAATATAAATCAGATGATCCGGATTTCCAGCCTCCCCATTTCCCTCTAGAAGCTCTAGCTCATCCCACATCTGATCGATATGAACTCTGGGAACAGGTGCATCCGGCATAACCGAAGCCAAGTGTTGATTCGTGATGATAAGTGAAAGCTGTGCATCCTCCATGAAGTGCTGAAGACGTTCCTCTTGCTCATTCGGATCCAGCGATACGTACGCGCCCCCAGCTTTCAAAATCCCTAACACCGCCACAACCGTCTCCAACGAACGCCTTAGACAAACCCCAACCTTCACCTCTGGCCCCACACCCAATTGGCGTAAACACTGTGCAAATCCATTTGCCCTCTGATTCAGCTCACGATAGGTAGTCGATTTACTCTCAGAAATCACAGCAACCTCATCAGGCGTTTTCACCACTTGCTCTTCAAACAAATGATGTAAACACATATCTGCTGGATAATCGGCATCTGTGTCATTCCACTCATGTAGCAGCAGATGTCTCTCATCCTCTTGCAACAAGTTCACCGTTGCAATCGATTGCGCTGGATCTTGAACGATTTCTTCTAATAATGTATGGTAATGCACTATCATCCGCTGAATCGTTGCCTCATCAAACAAATCTGTACTATATTCAAACCTTCCGTGAATCCCATCTCTGTTTTCCGTTAGTTGGACTTCGAAGTCAAACTTGGTGGTGCCGTTATCAATATCGAGAAATTCCGTTTGTAGGCCATAAAACTCGGTTTCTTCTGGTAGCTCTACCAGATTAAACATAATCTGAAATATCGGATTCATACTTAAATCCCGATTCGGCATCAGCTTTTCCACAATCTGCTCAAACGGAACATCTTGGTTTGAAAAAGCACTAAGTGTTACTTGTTGAACCCGTTTTAATAACTCTCGAAACGAAGGATCTCCTGACAAATCCGTACGCAGAACCAGCGTATTTGCAAAGAATCCAACAACCTTTTCCCACTCACTCCGTGTCCGGTTCGCAATCGGGGAGGCTATTAAGATGTCCTCTTGCCGGGTATAACGGTACATTAACGCCTTAAAAGCAGATAACAACGTCATGTACAACGAAATCCCTTCTTGCTGGCTCAACTCCTTCAATTTCTCTAGCAGAGATGAGGAAATCGTAAAATGCTGCAAAGATCCCTGAAATGTTTGCTGGATAGGCCTCGGACGATCATACGGTAAATTGAGCACCGGCAACTCTCCACCCAGTTGCCCTTCCCAGTATCCAAGCTGACGCTCCAGCTCTCCACCTTGGAGCCAGTTCTGTTGCCAATGTGTGTAATCCACGTATCGAAAAGGTAAATCCGGTAGCTGAATCGTCTCCTGTTTTTGATAAGCCTCATATAAAGCAGACAGCTCCTGAAAGAAGACCCCCGCCGACCATCCATCAAAGACAATATGGTGAATGTTTAGGAGGAAGAAATGGTCCTGCTCCCCACCTTTCACAAATATCACTCGAATCAAAGGCCCTTGATCCAGATCAAACGGCGTTTTCATCTCTTCCGCAAGTAGTTGCATCGCCCTTACTTCCCGTTCTTCATTCGGCAGATCCGTTACATCCACAAGCGGCATATCGAATTCAACCTTTTCCTCAATCACTTGAAACGGTTGATCATGCTCCTTACGAAAGATAGTCCGCAGTCCTTCATGCCGATCAACTAATTCCTTGATACTTCGGCGCATTGCCTCTATATGAAATACACCTTGAAGGCGCATGGTATACGTAACGTTGTATGCAGGGCTTCCCGGATACAATTGATCGAGGAACCATAAACGTTTTTGGGCAAAAGAGACTGGAGTACGCCCGCCACTTTCATAACGCTGAATGGATGTTTCCTTCGATAAGCTTTTCTTTCCCTCCAGGATCTTAGCGAGAAGTTCTTGTTTCGATAACGACCATTGATCTCGGCGGATATCCTTTTCCAATCCTACTCCTCCGTTCCAAACGTACTTGTAAAACAGACTACACAGCCGTTATTTCCTTACCATGGGTAAATTCCTCTTCCACTTCCCGCATCGTATCTAATAGTATCTGTAGTGCCTCATCTAACTGTTCTGGAGTAATCACCAGCGGTGTTAAGAAACGAATCACATTTCCGTGTAACCCAGCTTTAAAAATAATCACGCCTCGCGCCAAACAACGCTGAATAATTTGATTTGTTTCCTCCGACGCTGGCTCTCTCGTCTCTTTAGCGCGTACTAATTCAACTGCACGCATCGCACCGATCCCACGAATCTCTCCGACCATTAACGAGCTTTTCGCAAATCCATCGAGCGCTGCTGTGATTTGCTCCCCGATCTGTTTCGCACGCTCTCCCAATTGCTCCCCATCGTACACCTTCAACACAGCCAATGCCGCTGAACAAGCAATCGGATTTCCTACAAATGTCCCCCCTATCGAGCCATCCCCCGCAGAGTCCAAAAGCTCTGTCCTCCCCACCACTCCAGACAATGGCAGGCCACCTGCAATCGACTTACCCAGCGTAATCAAGTCTGGTTCAATTTCAAAGATTGTGGAAGCTAAAAACTCACCCGTTCGTCCATATCCCGTCTGCACTTCATCGCAAATCAGCAATAGGTTGTATTTACGGCAGATCTCTTGCACACCTTTCAAATAACCTGCTGGTGGCACGATAAAGCCATTTTCTCCTTGAATCGGCTCCATGATGATGGCAGCAGTCTCATTTGGCGATACCTGCGAGGAAAACGTATTCTCCAAATGTTCCAACGCTTGAAAGCAAACTTCCTCTTCCGAAGGAAACCCCGGCCAACGGTACACATATGGGAAAGGTACACGATACACATCGGGAACAAAGGGACCCATGCCTTCCTTATATGGACGGACTTTGGAAGTAAGGGTAAGCGCCATCATCGTTCGACCATGAAACGCGCCATCAAAACAGATGATCGCCTTTTTCCCTGTCGCCTTTCGAGCAATCTTGATCGCACTCTCCACTGCTTCTGCACCCGAATTCATGAAGACTGCCTTTTTGGAAAAGGTACCCGGTGCCCTTCGGCAAAGCTCTTCGGCTAGTTCGATATAGGAAGAATAGGGGACAACCGTATAATCTGTATGGGTAAAACGCGCAGCCGCTTCTTGAATCGCCTGTACAACAAGGGGATGACTATGACCCACGTTCAGTGAACCAACTCCACCTGCTAGATCAATCAATCGATTGCCATCAATGTCATGGATTAATGCGCCTTCTGCGTAGTCAATGATGGCTGGTACAAGTGTTTTTTCGGCTTTGGCTTTTCCAACGGATCGATGCATCCTCTCCAGCCATTCTTGGGAGCGTGGGCCTGGTAGTTCTGTTTTCAGTTGAATGAAAGGCATGTTTGGTTTCCTCCTGTGATTCTAGTTGACCTGTGGTTCAAATGAGTGGTTGCAAGCTCACAGGTGTGGGCTTTTCTTCGTTTTTTGCACCCCCTAGTGGTTGAATTGTTAGAAGCTGATCCGGAGCATGTATCAACCCACAGCTCAATCCATCATCTCCCGGGCACGGGCATTCGTTGCATAAATCGTTTGGCGGAGAATGTCGTGGAATCCGCGTTTCTCTAACACCTCGATCCCGGCCGCTGTCACGCCTCCGGGGGTAGTTACGTCGTCACGTAGTTTGGCTGGTTCTTCGCCTTGTTGTAGCATCGCTACGGAGCCGAATAGCATTTGGACGACGAGCTTGCGGGCCATTTCGGGTTTTACACCATATTCCTGTGCAACTTCTTCTAGCACTTCTGTAAACAGATATAAAAACGCGGGGGCACTTCCTGTAATGGCAGTCAAGTTGTGCACTTGTTCCTCTGTACATTCCACTGCCTCTCCAATCCCAGCCACGATGACCTCCAGCATCCGACGATGGGCCGGACTAACATGCTGTCCACATGTATACAAGGAAATGGACTCGCCGATTCGAGACGCCGTGTTTGGCATAACCCATGCCACAGGTGTATTCGCGGGGAGCATCTCTTCCAGCAACCCAAGACCAATACCCGCCGCCACCGTTATCACTAACTGCCCACGAATATGCGGAGCAAGCTCAGTCAGTAGCTCACGATGATCTTGCGGGAGGACAGATAATAACACCACATCGACGGACCCTATATACTCTCGCCAATCATGAGTCACCGTCACATCATACTTTTCTTCTATCTCTACCAGACGAGCCGCATTCCTGCGATTCGTTACCACAATCCCCTCTACGTATTCCACTTGTGTACGTAATAACCCAGCAAAAATCGCCTCCGCCATTCTCCCTGCACCGATCACCAAAACACGATACCTCTTCACAAACGATCCTCTCCATCCACTATATTTCCGCACATTTACACAACTGAGTTTCCTAGTTCCAGCCCAGTGTTAAAAAGTGTTCCTTCATGCTATTATCCTAGTGATTTCATTTTATATCCGCCATCATCGAAAAATGGTGGATTGCACGTCCAAAGTGATTTATGATTGCAAACATTTTGTAAAATAGGCAGAAATCGGATCAGATCTCCAAATACCCATATGTAACATTCTATATTTTCTCTATAAATTAAACAATCGTTATTTTTTATTATTTCATTTTCAGAGAAAATAACACACTTCGTATTAATGATAAGGTGAAGTCATTTCTTCCACGAATAGACCTAATAAATGTATTTGTTGTATAAACTCATCATCCAACTGAAATGAACAGCCCCAATACATATAGTAATCATAACCAAAGTGCACAAACACATCTGATTCATGGATTAATTTACACCACACGTACTCTCTCAACACGATCCTTACTAAGTGCTCTATATCATTCTTTTTCAAACAAGTACCATTTTCTTTCTATACAACTCTTCCATATCTTTTGATAGATGTATATCTTGATCTGCATATAATTGTAAAAGGACGTTTCTACTGGTTTCAAAATCAATTTCCAGAGGCTCTTACCTCATATCAAGAAGCAGTCCATCTCTCCAGAAGATATGGATACAAGCAACGGGAATACACAGCATTATTAAAATCGGCAAACTGTTTTGATAAAATAGGCGATAAGCTACAAAAATGTGATTGCCTTGAAAGAATGCACCAACTTCAAAATGAGCTTTTCATAAAAAGCGAGGTGGAAATCATGAAGCTTAACCAATACAACTCCCCCTTTATTATGATTGGCGACGACGATGATGTGGAGAGATGAAATGGAATTTGTGAACTCAACTAAATCACTCGCTTGCCCATTTCATTTTACATGTAAATAACAAAACGAAAATAAAACCCATCATCCACGGTCATCCATAGAGCCTTATTCACCATCAGATGATGGGTTTCGCTTGTCTTGAGCCTACGATACCGTCTCAAGGACATGTACAAAATACATAGACTTGCAAAAAAATGCAATGAGTCTGGTAGTAGACTCATTGCCAAATATAGTACAACGATAATCCCTGTTCTTTCATAGAGCAGGGATTATTTATATGGATCAACAGTGGGATAATCAAATAAATTTCAACCTATTATCCTATTATTGATGTCCGAAACAATTAAAATAGTCATTTATTTATATCATTTACAGTTATGAATTCGTATCCTGTGTATATCAAAAGTTTAGGAGTGAGGAGATGAACCTACGCCGGAATTATATCTTGCCTTTCATAGACGGTTATTCTAGAAAATACAGGAGACAACGTGGACCTCAAGGACCTCGAGGACCTAGGGGCTGCCGAGGATTAAATGGGCTCCGGGGACCTCAAGGGCCTTACGGACCTAAGAGGCCTAAAGGATGTCGGGGACGAAATGGACTACGGGGACCTCAAGGACCTCAAGGACCTCGAGGACCTAGGGGGCCTAGGGGGCCTCAAGGCAGAGGACTAACTGGTGTAGACGGAGTAACGGGACCTCAAGGATTACAGGGACCATCAGGATTACAGGGAGCACAGGGAGCACAGGGAGCACAAGGAACCCAGGGAACTCAGGGACCTCAGGGACCGGTCGGAGGATCAATAATTCCAACAGGAACTCTCTTAGTTACAGGGCCAACCGGTCCCACAGGTAATACGGGACCTCAAGGGGACACAGGACCTCAAGGGAACACAGGGCCTCAAGGGAACACGGGACCTCAGGGCGATACGGGACCTCAAGGTAGCACGGGACCTCAAGGGCCTCAAGGGAACACGGGGCCTCAAGGGAACACGGGACCTCAGGGCGATACGGGACCTCAAGGTAGCACGGGACCTCAAGGATTACAGGGACCTCAAGGATTACAGGGACCTCAAGGGGACACAGGACCTCAAGGTAGCACGGGACCTCAAGGTAGCACGGGACCTCAAGGCGATACGGGACCTCAAGGTAACACGGGACCTCAAGGGGACACAGGACCTCAAGGACCCCAAGGGCCTCAAGGACCCCAAGGACCTCAAGGGGACACAGGACCTCAAGGACCCCAAGGGCCTCAAGGACCCACAGGACCTACCGGACCTCAAGGGCCTCAAGGACCTCAAGGACCTCAAGGACCCACAGGACCTCAAGGACCTCAAGGACCCCAAGGACCTCAGGGACCTCAGGGACCCACAGGACCTACGGGATCGACTGGACCTACGGGGCCTCAAGGACCTCAAGGACCCCAAGGACCTCAAGGATTACAGGGACCTCAAGGGGACACAGGACCTCAAGGTAGCACGGGACCTCAAGGGCCTCAAGGACCCCAAGGACCTCAAGGACCTCAAGGGGACACAGGACCTACGGGCGATACGGGACCTCAAGGTAGCACGGGACCTCAAGGCGATACGGGACCTCAAGGTAACACGGGACCTCAAGGGGACACAGGACCTCAAGGACCCCAAGGGCCTCAAGGACCCCAAGGACCTCAAGGACCTCAAGGACCTCAAGGACCCCAAGGGCCTCAAGGACCCACAGGACCTACCGGACCTCAAGGGCCTCAAGGACCTCAAGGACCTCAAGGACCCACAGGACCTCAAGGACCTCAAGGACCCCAAGGACCTCAGGGACCTCAGGGACCCACAGGACCTACGGGATCGACTGGACCTACGGGGCCTCAAGGACCTCAAGGACCCCAAGGACCTCAAGGATTACAGGGACCTCAAGGGGACACAGGACCTCAAGGTAGCACGGGACCTCAAGGGCCTCAAGGACTCCAAGGACCCACAGGGCCTACCGGACCGACTGGACCTCAAGGACCTCAAGGGCCTCAAGGACCCCAAGGACCTCAAGGACCCCAAGGACCCCAAGGACCCACAGGGCCTCAAGGGCCTCAAGGACCCCAAGGACCTCAAGGACCTCAGGGGCCTCAAGGACTCCAAGGACCCACAGGGCCTACCGGACCGACTGGACCTCAAGGACCTCAAGGACCTCAGGGGCCTCAAGGACTCCAAGGACCCACAGGGCCTACCGGACCGACTGGACCTCAAGGACCTCAAGGACCTCAAGGGCCTCAAGGACCCCAAGGACCTCAAGGACCCCAAGGACCCACAGGGCCTACCGGACCGACTGGACCTCAGGGACCTCAAGGACCTCAGGGGCCTCAAGGACCCCAAGGACCCACAGGGCCTACCGGACCGACTGGACCTCAGGGACCTCAAGGGCCTCAAGGACCTCAGGGACCCACAGGACCTACGGGGCCTCAAGGACCTCAAGGGCCTCAGGGACCTCAAGGGCCTCAAGGGCCTCAGGGACCTCAAGGGCCTCAAGGACCCCAAGGACCCACAGGGCCTACCGGACCGACTGGACCTCAAGGACCCCAAGGGCCTCAAGGACCCCAAGGGCCTCAAGGACCCCAAGGACCTCAAGGACCCCAAGGACCCACAGGGCCGACTGGACCGACGGGAACGTTTGTTACCGGTGATTTCTTATTCACCGTCCAAGGTACAGGGGCAAGTGGAAGTGGAAGCGCTTCGATGAGCTTTGGAGATACGCTAACCTTTATATCCGATACACTGGAGATAAACGTAACGCCCGGTTCGGCTAATGTGAACTTAGAAGTGGCCACTGGAGCGAATAGTCCTCTTGCAGAAG
>NZ_SLXV01000027.1 GCF_004341445.1 Baia soyae | reverse complement strand
CTCACGGTGGACACCCTTGCCTTAAGCTAATGGCTACTGCTACCTTCACCATTCGGGACTTTCACCCTATAGACTACGCCCATGCCGGGCGCACGTTAAAACCCCCTACTATGTGTATAGGGGGTTTGGCCAAGCTTGATCTGATTCTCCTAAGGAGAATCAGATCTCTAACTCACCCAATCTCACTAGATCAACGACAGCCTGAGAGCGACCTTTTACATTGAGCTTTTGCATGACGTTACTAATGCATAACCTTTGCAAACTGTTGCTCACAGAAACTGGATTGATCGAACTGATGGGCACATCCACTCTTACTGATTTGGTCCCCAACCATCATGCTCACCTTTGATGGTCATATGACCTCTACAACCTCTCTCCGACTCACAGCTAAGACCAAATTGATAGTTACCATTTAGCTCTCTTGTGATCACTTTCGTATCTCTGCCCACTTCGCCTTCCTCGATTTTCTTACCATCTTTATCTGCAATGAAATACTTCAGCTTGTTTCTGAATCCGAATCCATCACTGTCCACTTTCACAGTATAGTTATCTTTTCTGAGGAAAACATTTTCCGTATGTTCTTTTTGACCTTGCCCAATCTCAATCCATCTATCCCATTGCTCGGTCGGAGTTAATGTCATAGCACCCTTACAGCCACGATCCTCTACACAACGAAGACCTAATGTATAACGTCCACGATCCTTGAATGTCTTAGAAACGGTAGTGGAACTTCCTCTTTGGATTTTTCCTTCTGCAACCTTCACACCATTACTTTCAATGAAATATTCAACATCCGAGCGGAAGGAGTCATTTTTCACTTTCAAATCATACTCCCCACCTCTTATGAAAACCTGTTCCGTATGCTCTTTTTCATTCATACCAAGTTCTGTACCAATCGGATCAGCAGCTAATACCATGCTACCCAGAGAAGATACTGCCAACGCAAATGCAAACGTAACTGAAAGCTTTTTCAACATATCATATTCACTCTCCATATATAAATTTACACTAGTTAAGATTCTATAAAAATTCAGAATATCCTTCTTTTGTGGTGAAAATATGTTTTAAATGTTGTGTAAATTTGTTGTTAAGAGCTTTTAAATCTATACACCATATCAATCTCTAAGTTTGGATGAAGAATTACTACGTCCACTAATGCCTTAAATACATGTAGTAAGCTCTGACCCTGCTGCTCCATAATGTAGAATGCTTGCTGGATTGTTTTAATTTCCTTGATTTGCTGGCTTTTCTGTTGAAATAAGCTTACTTGTTTTTGTAAATAGTGAGCGTTTCGATCCAACTCGGTCCGCTTCTCTTCAAACTCATCTTTCGTGATGAATTGATCCAAATATAAGTCCAGTAATTGCTGGCTTTTGGTCCGTACCGATCTGAGTGATTTTTCAACTTCCCCTCGCCTTTTTTCATAATCCTTGGATGGATAGTGTACGAAAGATAGCTCAAGCAATCGTCCCTTTTCGATCAATTGGTCCTTTATAAATTTCTTCATTTCTTCGTATGTGATGGGCTTATGATTAACACAACCCGCCCAGCCGACTCTTCTATACCTCGAACATTTTAAGTATCGATAATAATGCTTTTCTCCTGTGCTGAGAACCTTATGTGATTGTAGAATCACCATACTGGAGCCACACAACCCGCACTTCAAAATACTACGTAGATCATTCCACGGCGTAAACTTCTTCTTCTCCTTATTTGAGTGATTGGGATTTGCCGTCTCCCATGCCTCCCTCGTAATAATAGCTGGATGATGATCGCGAAACCATATCCATTGCTCGGGGGTATTTCGAATCTGTTTTTTACGCCCACCCATTTTAACCGTTGTATACTGATTTAAAATAAAGTCTCCGTAATAGATGGGATTCCCGATCAATCTCTGTATAGACGTCATCTGCCATTGATTACTCTGTTTCGATGGAATCCCTAGACAGTTTAGCTCCTTCGTAATTCTCTTAAATCCCCATCCTTGGTTATACCAACGAAATATCATCCGGACGACTTTTGCCTCTTCCTCTAGAATCTGTAATCTCCCGTCTATCCGAGTAAATCCGTACGGAATTCGCCCAATATGCTCGCCTCTGCGAACTTTTGCTGCCAAAGCGGCGGATACTCCTGCTGATAACGTTCTACTATATTGAGCCGAAAAGAGAGACCATAATTCAAATGCCATATCATTTTTACCAGCTTTGTGTGAGTCATACCCTTCTTCAACCGAGATGATCCTGACATTATGCGCGATAAATACCTCCCGAATCTCAAGGGAATCCTTCAGATCCCTTGCCAATCGGCTAATCGATTTAAAGATCACCATATCAATCTCTTTCTTCTTGGCTTGTTCTAAGATTTGCTGGATCGCAGGACGTTCCAAGAAAAGAGTTCCACTAATCCCATGATCTTTATAAATACAATCCTCATCCCATTCAAATCCTTGCCTTTCCAGCCAGTTGCGACAGATATCAATCTGGTTTTCCACCGATGAAATTTGCTCATCTTTATCGGTGGACACACGAATATACACAGCAATCTTCTTACTCACTCTCTCTTGTCACCTTCTTCTGGACGGGATACTCCCTCATCACAGAAGTTAGATCGGGAGCTCACCCGTTGATCCAATTTATCTGGAGAAAAGGCTGGAGAGAAGGCTTCTTGAAATGCTTGAAGAATGTTTTTGGTTCCATATGTTTCATTACCTAATTTCGGTCTGGACTTCTTCAAATTCATCACCCCTGTATTTCAAGTTATGCAGAAAGGACAGGGATACAAGCCTATTTTTCGTAAACTATGATTACATTTATCAGATGACGGTACTCTTTCCGTATGATAAATTGTAAACAAATAGAGTCGATTCGATCATGATTATAGGAGTTGTAAAGATGGAAAAAACAGCTTATGGAATGCTTTTACCCGGCTTTACACTATTAGGTTTAGGTGTCGGAATGGCACTGGGGAATACAGGTGCGGGAGTTCTTATCGGAATAGGTGTTGGTTTTATCACTTCAGCCCTTTTCAAAGGCAGAAAATCATAATAAGAGTATGAGTGCATAATAAAAAACCAAGCTTGAGTGTTTGTTCAAGCTTGGTTTTTCGCATTACCTATAAAAAGAAGAAGTAAATAATCGCCGCCAATACGATTCGGTAGATTCCAAACGGCACCAGTTTAATCTTGTTAATCAACTGTAAGAAAAAGCGAATGGAGACTAAGGCGAAAATAAATGCACTAATAAATCCAACCACGAAAAACGGAAGAGAATCCATGGTAAAGGAACTCCAATGCTTAACGAGCGAAAGTGCACTTGCACCAAACATCACAGGAACCGCCATAATAAACGTGAAGTCTGCTGCGGCACGGTGTCCAAGCCCCATTAGTACTCCACCTGACATCGTCGATCCTGAGCGAGAGAAACCAGGCCATAGCGCAATACACTGAAATAATCCAATCCCAATCGCATGCTTGTATGTAATTTGATCCACTGTTTTCACTTTTGCTCGGCTTGGACGGAACCAGTCTGCGAAGATCATAAGAAGCCCGCCTGCCGCTAACCCAATCACAGCGGTTTCCGGCGAAAATAAATGCTCATCAATGTAACCATTAAACAGCAAGCCTA
Source organism: Baia soyae (assembly GCF_004341445.1). Classification (GTDB taxonomy): domain Bacteria; phylum Bacillota; class Bacilli; order Thermoactinomycetales; family Thermoactinomycetaceae; genus Baia; species Baia soyae. Next base: position 34,192 of record NZ_SLXV01000027.1, on the reverse strand, counting down.
GCACTGCCGCTGGCATCATCCCAACAATCACGTGTTTTAGATTAAGCTTATGCCCTTGCTCTGCACCTTCGGAATGATCTTTCTTTAAACCGAGCAAGTTCATAAATCGCTCTTTAAATACGATGACAACCGCTAAAATAGAGCCAAGCTGAATCACCACTTTAAATGTGTTAGCCACTTCTTTAGAAAACAACTTATCTGAGTGAAGAAACATTCCATCAACGAGAATCATGTGTCCTGTAGATGATACAGGTGCAAACTCCGTTAATCCTTCTACGATCCCTAGTACAAACGCTACAAAAATATTCCACAAATTCAAGCTCACCTTTCTAATCAAGAAATGATAGAATCATATACTCTATATGTAAGACAACCAATAAGACTATATTGATACATATTTCATGCTATGTCACCTAAAAATTATGAAAGATCGGTGTCTCTACTCCAAATTAGAAAGTGTGGAAAACAAATCGATTACTCCCCAACCTGTGCAAATGCTTTCCGAACATCCTCTTCTGCCCGTTTCACAATTTGAATCCGCTCTTCTAGAAACTCATCAAAAGGGAAACCACCTGTTCCGAATTTCACATTGGTATCTTGCTTACGAATGTATCTTGTTACAAGCCCCTGATGTACATATCGGTAAATTCTCATGTACTTATATATTTCCATTAGAAGGTCTAATTCTTTTCGATTAGCACCTTTTGTCTCTTCATACTCTTGTATAAATTTTTCTTTTAAGGATGGGAGTGCTTTGGTTTGGTTGATTTTAAGTCTTTCGATAGGCTCTAGATAATCCATTAATTCATCCGTCGTGTCTAGATAGCGGGCATCTGCACTCCCAATCCCAATGTCTAAAATAATGATGTTCGCCAAATGAACCCCACTCGGAGCATTTAACATCTTCCCATTTATCTCAATGGGGAAAAAGTATTCTCGAAAATACTTGATAAAAAAAACAGGATCAACAGCTTGATGCACATTTTTATTCTCATCAATTAGTTTCTTAATGCAATCCCGAATAATCGTTAAACTCTCACCGCAATTCATTCCATCGTTCGTTGTTTGTAGCTGTAGCAGATGATCGACAGCTGGCATGAGTGCTTCATCCGAACGTTGATGTTGGCGAATAAATCCGATTTCACTCTCATGGCCCGTGAAGGTCCGCATGGCTTCCTCTGAATTATGGGTCGCATACGAACAGTAGGTATCCCTTGGTACCACTCCTGTTGTGGGCGATAATACACAGAGTGCACCATAGATAGGGCTTAGTTTTTCCATCGGAATCCCAGCACGTAAACAGCTAACTAAATATATGCCTAAATCCCCCATACTTCGAATCCGAACCTCAAATGAGGTGTAAAAAGCAATTTTGTGAATGGTATAGATATTTGGAAGTAAGTGATTCCCCTTCGCTACCTGTTCAAATTCGTCATTCATATTATGCTTTGGTAACCTCTCCACTACATAATGACTAAACTCCCCCAAAGGGAACAGAGGATCTACATGCATCCATGATGGATCCGCTACATTCATTGGGGTAACCTCCCTTTACATACTTTACTATTATTAGATGGTATGTAAGAGAATCTTATTTTATGGCAACCGCGTGAAATCGAGATCAATAATAGATATCCCGTTTTTAATATCCAGGCGATACAAATTATTCTCGAATGTAAGTAGTCTGCAATGGGTACGCATGACGTTGGAGATGTGGTTGCGTACGGTTTTCTCACTGATGAAGAGCTGCCCTGCTATTTCTTTGGTAGTTTTATCTTGTACGAGCAGTTCGAAAACTTCCCTCTCCCGATTCGTCAACAAGGGTTTGCCTTTTTGATTAGTCAATTGGTTGCCACCCTTCCTTGTTCGAGCACTAACAACACGAGGGTCAGGGATTCAGTCAAAGTATAGTATGAACGAGCTTACGATTGAGTGAAGCACGGATGAAAAAATAGGCGGGTCATTCTGACTACCCTCAAATGCAAGCCATTTCATCTATGCACTGCCATCGTATGCAGAAGACTTGGGTGAAGTGAAAGGAGAATGTAAAAAAACAAACTCATCGAAGAGTTTGCTTGTTCTAATTAGAAATAATCAATCATATAACTATGTGTTTCGGGCACTAACCTCTCAAGCACTGCAACCGCCTCTGCGGGGCCCTGAATCAATCCTAATCCAAACATCTCATGTGGACGTTTATATCCAAACAGGATCGCCGACAGCGTGTTAATGGATAGTTGCACACAGCCTTCTTCCCCGTCACATGAATCCTTTACTTGTACTTCCTGATTTCCAATCACAAATGTACGTTCATTCCACGGTGCGAACGAATCTGTAATTTGTAGTTTTACTTCTTTTCCTTGCGCGACATCCCAACGAAACGGACAGTAAGTAAGAAACTTCTCCACATCCACAATCCGCACCATACCATATGGTTTGATCTCGGTACGCACACAAGGATTTGTTAATACGTATAAAAGCGGATCCCTCGAATGGGTATGAATCTCGATCTCCTTCACCATCGAATCATGTTGACAGATGAAGTTCCATAGCCCTCTCCTAGCTTCCTCTGTTAATACTACTAACTCCTCCACTACCAGCTTCCCATTTTCCATACCGTAAAGTATGTAGCCTTGTGGTACCTTCTGTTCATCGTAATAGAGCGCGATCGTACCCTCATCGTACACCTTAAGCCATTGATCCGTATTCCGGACAAGCTTCCCTGAAAACTGTAGGGCATACTGATGATATACTTGTTCTATTTCGGCGTGATGCTGTTCTTTCCTGAATCGTCGAATTGTTCCTTTGGCTGGGACAAGCGGCTTAAGATCATGGTTGGTCAGCTTAATAGACAACAGATTACAGAGAAGCTCCCATCCGTATCGACGATAGAAATCTACTTGGAAAGGATGGAGAACCGAGACCGTCATCCCTTTCTCTCTCATTTCTTTCAGACTATGAATCAGCATATCCCGCACGTACCCTTGGCGGCGATATTCCGGATAAGTAGCTATCCCTGCAATTCCACCCATCTCAATTACTTGCTGGTGATATGTAATATAAAAGGAGATAAGATGTGCTTTTGCAACGATTTCTTGGGTATGTTCATCTTGAATGGCATAGATAGAATGATATTTTCGATACTTTTCCATTCTCTCTCCTATTTCGTCGTCTGCAACTTTATATTGAAAGGCGTATTCTCCTACTTTTAAAGCATCTCGATATCGTTCTTCGGTAACTTCAAACACGTTATTTGACATAGAAACCTCCTGTGATATGTATGTAGTTTCATTTCATTGTTAAAAATCATCGATTAAAATGAAATGAATGATTTTTTATATTGATCATTAGTATAGCATTCTGTCTCTATACCCTTTTTATAATAGAGCGAATCCTATATACTAGATATATTATTTTTAAGGAACAATATTTAATAAACAAAGACTTTTATTTAATACTAGAAAGGACTTTTCTACATGAAAACAATTCATCGTGAAACTTGGAAGCGCGCGAAGCATTTTGATTATTTTCGAAAACTGGATATGCCACATTTTTGCACGACGGCAAATGTGGACATTACTCGTTTTCGTGTGTGGTGTAAGGAGAATGGTTTCCCTTTCTTTTTAACCATTACATATTTAGCTAGTCGAGTAGCTAACGAGATGCCGGAGTTCCGTTACCGGATTCGTGGGGATGAGGTTATTGAACACGAAGTGGCACACCCATCTTATACCATCATGACAGATGAAGGGGTATTCGACTATTTAACTGCTCCACATCATCCAGATCTAGCCATCTTCATTCAAGTAGCTCATGAGTTGACAGTGGAAGCCAAGAAACAAGTTCGTCTAGTAGATGGAGTCGATCGGGATGACGTACTATACTTCACCAGCATGCCTTGGGTCTCGTTCACTAGCTTCATGCACCCGATTTCCCTATCCCCTGTCGACAGCATCCCACGAATCGCTTGGGGCAAATACTTTGAAGAAAACGGACTCGTCAAAATGCCCCTATCTGTCCAGGCCCACCACGCTCTCATGGACGGCGAGCATGTCGGACGATACTTCTTACTATTTCAAAAGTACCTAGATAACATGGACTCCTGCATTAATTACTAAAAACAGATAAGGGATGTCAGCTTCTCTTCCTCGCATGCTCATTATTTAAGCAAGATTGTTGATTAATCGACTAATAGGACAGACTAGGGGCTAATGTATCTGACCACTGCGATGTTTAGTGGGCAGATACATCAGCCCGGGTCTCTCTCCAATATCTAGCTAATCAATATCCAAACCCCTACAATCACATATTCCAGACGAATCCACCCTTCACCTACAGCTCTATCTTCATAATCTCCTCAGGCGTAACCGACAACGACTCTAACCCATTCGCAGTCACCACATACGTATTCTCAATCCCAATTACACCTTGTTCCGGAAACGTAAATTTCGGTTCAATCGCGATAACCATGCCCTCTTCCAATAGCTGACTAAAGCCTTTCGCTAAAATAGGCAATTCGTCTAACTCAATCCCTACTCCATGTCCTAAAAACTTAGCCTGATCTGCACCATAACCCATAAAATAGTCGGATAATCCAGCCTCTTTAGCCATCTCTAACGACGTTGCATATAAATCTTGCCACGCCACACCTGGATTACCTTGCTCTTCTACTTTCCGTAAAATCGCACGTGCCACCTCATATGCCTCAAGAATCGGCGCCGATAACTCGCCTATGACTGCGATTCGGGTTTGATCCACCATATACCCCTCTACAATCATGCTCACATCAATCAAAATCGGCTCATTAGCCTTTATTTCACGAAAACTCGCTCCTTGTGGCGACGCGGTACTCACGCCAAGTCCCCCGGCTGGCCCATCGAAATAAGTAGGTGTAGAAGCGGTTCCCCCTGAAGCAACCATCCCCAAAGCTAGCTCCGAATTAAATCCGCGCATACGCCATAGATTGATGTTTCCTTGCAGGCGAAACTCATACTCAATCCGCGCCACTAACTCCAACTCCGTCATCCCAACCCGTAGCCAAGAAGACACCTTCGTTAGCGTATCATCTAAGATCTGTGCTGCCTTTTTAATCTGGCTTAACTCATACGCAGATTTCACGCTACGAATATGCCGAAGCGCAAACGAAACATCCACCATCTCTGCCTCGCTAAACAATTTCTGATAAAAATGAGCCGTAGCATAAGGTAAAACATCTAATTCCAATCCAATCTTATGTATCGAGCCATACCGCTCTGATAGCACTGCCCCTAATTCCCTCATCCTTCCTAGTGGCTGAACCTCAACGTGCGCTTCAAACTCAGCACGAACCACACTCTTCTTCACGTACAAAACAGGTTCCCCTGCACTAGGTATATAACAAAGAGCATTTTGCATCGTACCCGTAAAATAATACAAATCCACATTTTGCGCTAACAACACACCATCAATCTGATGCTCCTGAAGATAACTTTGTAAACGATGAATTCGCTGTTCAATCTCTGACCTCGGTACAAGCGGAAGTGTATGCATAATCTAAGTCTCCTTTATAAATCTTTGTATATTTCTCCTCTATTCATCAAAACCTATCTACTAACTATGTTACCAGAGCGGAGTGTATCACAAATGCTAACAACCCTTTTCATCATCATTGGGCTCATTCTCATTTTATCAACCTTAATACGCATAGCACAGAAAAAACGAGCAACTTTATCAACTATTTCAAAGCCTGCCATTCCTGAAGGAAAAAAGCCTGTCATTATGATCATCATCGATTCATTAATGGACGCACCCTTGCAGGATACCATTCACGTAGATAAAGCTCCCGCACTCCAATTTTTGATCAAAAACGGTACCTACTACCCGCGAATTGTCTCATCTTTCCCCACGATGTCTGTCGTCATTGACAGCACGTTACTAACAGGATCCATGCCGAGCCAACACGGAATCTACGGACTCTGCTATTATGATGAAAAAACGAAGCAATTCTGGAACTTTGGAACAGGGGCAAAAGAATCGATTGCGTTTGGCGTAAAAAAGGTTTTGACAGCCAGTATGATGATGTTTAATCAACGTCTACTAAGCAAAGATGTCCGGACCATTCACGAGGATATTCCATATGATACCGCTTCCATTAATGCCGTCGTCTATCGTGGAAAAACAGAACATCAGATTCATTCCCCTTTGTTTGCTTGGGTACTTGGGCTTCTTCCGAGGAAAATCCGAACCATGGCTCCTACCATCTTTTCATTTGGTTCCATGCATCCCATCTCGTCTGGAAGTGAACCAGGGGGAGCAATAGCTCGATTCGGTATGAATGATCGATTTACAGCAATGGAGATGCAATCCTTAATCCAAACCGGACGGGTTCCCATCTATTCCGTTCTTTATTTTCCGGGAAATGACGATCAAGTTCATCAACACGGGATTGCCACCATTAAAGGAATTGAAAAGGCAGACTCAGAAATTCAATCGATCTTAAATATGTTTCCTACATGGGAGGAAGCAATCTCCCGGTATACTTGGATTGTCCTTGGAGATAGTGGCCAAACAAACACCTTACCTAGTTCCCAAAGTGCCTATATTCATATAGACACCACGCTTTCCGATTTCCAAATCAAGCCTCCCAATCTAGATAAACCGCGTGAGAGTGACCAGATCGTCCTAGCAGTCAATGAACGTATGGCTTATGTACATATCATCGATCCTTCCCTTTCCAAAGGAGACATCGCCACAACCTTGCAGTCCAACCCAGATCTCGACTTGATCGTTTGGAAAGAAGAAAATACGTATCAAGTGATAAGCGGCACTCTCCCAGGAAAGCTCCAGTTCGAAGAAGAAGGACCTTATCTAGATGAATACGGACAAGCTTGGCAAATAAGCGGGGATCTTTCTCTTCTTGATATCACATTATCAGAAGATCAGTCCACCATTCAATATAATGCGTATCCCGATCCATTTTATCGATTAGTAAGCGCCCTACATATCTCAGAAAATGCGATCATTGTAACCGCTACTACTGGCTGTGAAATCGTCTACGGAAGCTCTCCCACGCATAAAGGGGCCTCCCACGGCTCCCTTCATCACCTAGACTCTCTCGTGCCTATGATCGTAGCTGGCACAACTGAAGAACCACGCCATAACCGAATCGTTGATTTAAAAGAATGGATGATTCGTCTTACGAAAGAAAACTAATCAATCTCCTTCCAATTTGCATAAGACAAGCAAGAAAAAACATACAATTCAACAGGATCATTGAAACAAGATCCTTGCAAATTGGAAGGAGAAACAAATGAAAAATCAAATCCTCCACCAACGCACCTTTTTCCATCTTTCTTCTATTAATCTGGAAAACACCTATCCATTACTAAGTAATGAAAGTATTGCGTGGATTGACTTAAAACAAGACCCTCATTATTCATTCATCCCACTCGATCAAGTACAATCGTACATCGAAGCATCCATCGCTTGTGGACGAAATGCCGCACAGCCGTATCTACACATCCGATCTTATGCTGATTGGATTAATCTCTTACTCAAACATAAAATCAAAGTTAGTTTCCTCTCCGAACCAGCACATGACCGCTGGATCAGAGCCCTATACATCCCCAAAACAAAAACCATCCAAATATTTCGTTCTTCTATCGAACAACTCCACTCCTTTTTCCTTGCTATGGATTATCCTATCTATGAAGAAGATCTCATTATTTTACATCTTGCTCATGAATTTTACCATTATATAGAAGAAAACTACAAAGCTAGAACGGATCTTCAAGTACCTAAAGTGATCGTCAAACGATGGGGTCCTTTTGTATGGAAGGAAACCATTTCCAGAACACGGGAGATCGCTGCACATACCTTTACACAGACGATATTCGGTATTCCTTGGTCCCCTTACCATCTTGATATCTTTTTACAAGAACAGCATAAAGGCACGAGCAAACCCGATTTACGCCTTCTGTTCCACAGGTGGAGACAAGAGTACAACGAGCATCAACCATAGTGTAAAACCATATATTTCTTTTTGGTCTTTTTTAGCCAATTTTGGTATACTGACATGTAAGTAACTAACTTATAAAAGAGAAGTGCAAGGCTCTATGATTCTATTTGTAAAACAAAATTGTTGAAAACCATAATATAAAAAATGGGAGGTGAGCTTTTTTATGAATCGTTGTATTTGTCCTAAATTTGAAGCGGCTATTGAAGTCCTCGCTAAAAAATGGACAGGCCTCATTATCCGTGTCCTAATGGAAAAAACATGTCGTTTCCGCGATATTCGTGAGCAAATCCCCCAAATGAGCGAAAGAATGCTTGCAGAGAGGCTAAAAGAACTGGAATCAAACGGAATCTTGGTTCGGAATGTATATCCAGAAACACCTGTACGTGTAGAATATCAACTTACCGATAAAGGACGCTCCATAGAACCCATTCTCGATGAGATTCAGCACTGGGCCGAATGTCATCTTTGAATAATATCTTGATCTTCGGGAAACCTAACTTTGGGCAATCTCTATGTGGAGGCGGAAATTATGTCATCAGCTCCTTATCTATGTCCGAAGTGTGGTACCAACCGAAGTCGTTTTAACGTAATCGAACAGATTCCTCAATCCGTTCGACTCGATATGCATACGGGTGAGATCATTGAATATATCTCACAGTCTGATCCCATACAAGTCCAATATCACGGGGATCGATATCGAGTTCAATGTGGAGTATGCGGTCTCATCGAAACGGAAGAAATGTTCCTCCGATTCGCAGAAAGCCACCCATTGTCCACATAAAAACACCCCTATCGATACACTTTTTCTTGTTGAAATTGTGTCGGTAGGGGTGTTTTGTTTTGGTAAAATCAAGATTGACCTAAAAATCAGCACTACTTTTCTATATAATAGAACTGTGAAACACTAGGCAGACATATGATGGAAATAAAAGAGGGATATATCATGAAAGCTTTTAAAGACTCAATCTTACACTTAATCACGGAAACATCCACCAATTTACCACCGGACGTTCGCCGTGCAATCCAATCCGCAACCAATCGCGAAGATGCAGGCACCCGTTCTGCACTTGCTCTTGGAACAATCACAGATAACATCCGTACAGCAGAAGAAAATGTTTCTCCTATCTGCCAAGATACAGGCATGCCAACCTTTATCTTGCACGTACCCGTAGGAGCAAATCAAATCAAGATGACTCAGGCGATTCATGAAGCAATCTCCATCGCCACCAAACAAGGGAAACTGCGTCCTAACTCAGTAGATTCTCTAACAGGGGAAAACACAGGAGATAACTTAGGTACAGGTACTCCTGTTATCCACTTTCACCAATGGGAAAAAGATGAAATCGACGCTCGTCTCATTCTAAAAGGAGGCGGCTGTGAAAATAAAAACATCCAATACAGCTTACCTTGTGAATTAGAAGGACTCGGTCGTGCAGGACGAGACCTAGACGGCATCCGAAAATGCATTCTTCATGCAGTTTATCAAGCACAAGGCCAAGGATGTAGTGCTGGTTTTATCGGCGTTGGTGTCGGTGGAGATCGCACGACTGGCTATGAATTAGCCAAGGATCAACTTTTCCGCTCTGTTGATGATCAAAATCCAAACGAATCTTTAGCAGAACTAGAAGCCTATATTGTAGAAAAAGCAAATACATTAGGTATTGGGACGATGGGCTTTGGAGGTAATACGACCCTCCTCGGTTGCAAAATCGGGTCCATGAATCGTCTCCCAGCTAGCTTCTTTGTTTCAGTTGCCTATAACTGCTGGGCCTTCCGCCGTCAAGGTGCCTTAATCCACCCAGAAACAGGAGAAATCATCGATTGGATCTATCGCGACACTTCCCCAAAAGGCACAGAAGAAGCGACTGGAAATCAAGAGAAAAAAGAAGTCTCTCCAACCACAAATAGGGAAGTCGTTCTCACTACACCGATTACAGAAGAGCAAATCCGCGATCTAAAAGTGGGCGATGTGGTCATCATAAACGGTCTCATTCATACTGGCCGCGATGCGCTACATAAACATCTAATGGACCACAATTCACCAGCTGACCTTACCGATGGAGTCATCTATCACTGCGGACCGGTCATGCTAAAAGATGACCAAGGAACCTGGCATGTAAAGGCAGCCGGCCCGACAACCAGTATCCGTGAAGAACCGTACCAAGCAGATATCATCAAGAAATTTGGAATTCGTGCGGTGATTGGAAAAGGCGGCATGGGACCTAAAACGTTGGCTGGTTTGCAAGAACATGGAGCCGTGTATCTAAATGCCATTGGCGGAGCTGCCCAATACTATGCACACAGCGTAAAACAAGTGGATGGCGTAGACTTTATGGAGTTTGGTATTCCAGAAGCGATGTGGCATTTACAAGTAGAAGGGTTTGCCGCGATTGTCACGATGGATTCACACGGCAACAGTCTGCATGCGGATGTGGATAAAACTTCCTTGGAAAAATTATCCCTTTTCAAGGATCCTGTGTTTAAGTAAGAAGGGTTTGTGGAAAAGACACGAGAAGTAGAACGCTCCCCTTTCCTCACCATGGCGTTCGAAAGGAAATATAGTTCCATAGCACTTTTTTGTATTTCATCCAAAATCTTTTATGGGAGGTACTTCATTTATGAAGTTCTTAAAAAAGTTGTCGATCATGCTTGTAACGGGGTTAACAGCCTTTACATTAACTGCACAAAGCATCTCATTTGCTGATGCGGTAGCAGGTGAAACCGTAGTCACATTTGGTCAAGACCTAGCTGCTGCTGATAAGCAAAAGCTTATGACCGAAATGCAGGTTGATGATAAGGTAAAGCAAGTAACGGTTACAAACCAAGAAGAGCATACCTATCTTGGCAAATATCTTAGTAAAGCTGTGATTGGGAATCGTGCCCTTTCTTCCGCGAAAATTACCTTGACCGATTCTGGTAAGGGGATCGCGGTGAAAACCAATAATATTACCAGTATCTCTCCAGCCATGTATGCAAATGCTGCCATTACTGCGGGCGTAAAAGATGCTGATATCTACGTTACGGCTCCTTTTAAAGTATCTGGTACTGCTGCACTCACAGGGATCATTAAAGCCTTTGAAAAAGCAACAGGTCAAAAGATCGATGAAAACAAAAAACAAGTAGCGAACGAAGAAATGGTTCGTACACAAGATATAGCCGAAAAAGCAGGAATCACAGGTGACAAAGCAGCTCAGTTTGTCAACAAGGTGAAAGAAGAAATCGCCACTCAAAAGCCAAAAACAGTGGAAGAATATAAGAACATCATCGTCAATATGTCCAACCAATTTAACATCAACCTCGACCAAGCAACCATGAATAACATGGTGCAATTCTCACAAAACTTCAGTAGCTTAAATATTGACTGGGGTGCGATTAGCGGGCAGTTGGATAAATTGCGTGGGGACATCTCGAAGGTATTAAGCTCAGATGAGGCCAAAGGCATTCTCGATTCGATCCTAGAATGGATTGCTAGTATCTTCCGAGCCATCGCAGACTTCTTTAGCTCTTTATTTAAATAATGATCCAACCCGACTAGCCTTGCACGATAAGGCTAGTTTTTTTCACAAAAAACACTTACCACAAAGGTGCCAATTTGATTTACAATGAATGTAATAAATAGCCCCTTGGCAGATGAAATAATGGAGGGCATGCCTATGCCGAAAATCGTAAAACAATCGTTTTCTTGGTTCGTTTCCATTTTACTCGGAATCGTAGTCGCTCTCATCCTCAGCATTTACGTGGTACAGCCAACCAAAGTGCTAGGAAAATCGATGGAACCCACACTTCACGAACAAGAACAAATTATTATCTCGAAACTACCGAACACATTTAACTATCATCCAAATTACGGTGAAATTGTGATCATCGATAGCCGTGTATCACAGAAACGCTCTTTTAAAGATGATTTGTCTGATAATGGGTTGGTACGTTTACTGACTGGAAATCACAGCGATAATATTTGGATTAAGCGAGTAATTGGAAAACCTGGAGATGTCATAGATATCAAAGACAACCAGCTATATCGAAACGGCCAAAAGCTAAACGAAACGTATATCAAAGAAGCCATGAATGCCACTAACCCTGTAGAGGTACAATTGCCTTATACCGTCCCAAAAGACTCTGTCTTTGTATTAGGCGATAATCGAAACCATAGTCGCGATAGCCGCAGCATAGGGGCTGTTCCGATTGATCATGTGTTAGGTGTAGCATTGTTTACTAAATAGCATTTAAACGAAAAGAAGCAACCTTTTCTTGTGTGAGAAAAGGTTGCTTCTTTTCGTTTTGGTTTACTTAATAACGTATTAAGCATAATTGCAATGCTTCCTCAACCCGTTATGGGATCATTACTAAGGAAGAATATCTGTATCTGGTGGATCGTGGTGGAATAACATATCCCTACCTCCTAACATCTTTTCAACAAGAGAAGATAGCAAAGCAGAGACATACTTATTATCATCAGATGAATAAGTTAACCTTGCTAATAATAGTAGAACACGATCTCTTATCGAGTCAATATCGAATCTTTCTGATAGATTTAAACATTCTTCTAGTACCTTTCTTGCTTTATTGCGCTTGTTCCTTAGATAATAATATTCACCTTGAGCAACTAATGCTTCACATAAACGATAGTCATTAAGCTCTCTCCCCAACTTAACCGCGGAACCTAACATAGATTCTGCTTCGGATACTTCTCCAGATTGCGTATATATTCTCCCAAGATTACAGTAGGTTGTAATAGCCAATGATTTGTTTGTAATCTTCCCCTCCAGAGACTGTGCCAATTGAAAATATTTTTTAGCTGTTTTAAAATCTCCAAGCCTTGCGTTTGCTTCTCCCAAACTAGATAATAACTCGAATTTTCTATCATTGTTACCATCCAATCGAGCTAAATCTAAACCAACTAAGGCAATTCTGATGGCCTCTTCGAACCGCTCCAACTTGTTTAGTAACTCTACACGTTGCTGGTAAAGATTTAGTTTAGCATCCGAATAAGTTAGAAAACGTACATCATCCCAGACATTTTCTATTACGGATAAAGCATATGAATACTTCTTTAACTTCATGTAAATAGAGGCCTTATTAATGCTTAGTACATAATAAATATAGCTACGTTCTCCATGCTCATTGAAAGAACTAAATCCCTTATTTACATAATCTAGCGCTTCTTGTAAGCGATTCTGATAATTATACAATCGACTCATCTGATAATAACAAATCGGTAATAGATTCGTCTCTGAAAGATCTGGATAGTTCTCTCCAATATGGATTGCTTGTTGAAAGTATTTTTGTGCATCGTCCTGCTTATGACGTAAAGAGGCGAACCTTCCACGTAAATAGGAAGCATATAAGCGAATGATAGGACTATCTGAGCCATTTATATATTTAAATGTTTGCTCATACTGCCGTAATGCCTCCATTGCAACTTCTGGTGAATCTGACATCTGTACTTCAATAACTTTTAGATATTCAATGGTAGAAAATTCACTTTGGTTCAGAGTCGGCTGTTCATTTATATCGTCCATATTTATATCGAAATAAGTACATACAATCTCTAGTTTTTCTTTATTAAAATGCTCAACACCTCTCTCAATGTCTGAGATATATGTTGCACTAATTTTGATCCCATAATCTTCGCATATATCATTAGCCACACTCTCTTGAGTTTTGCGCAGTTTCTTTCTTGTCTTTCGAATGGTGCTCCCTAGTTTTTCAGATACAAATATTTTTTCCTTACCCATCTCACACCCACCTTTTAAAAAATTTTTCAAGTAAAATCTCTTCTCAAGCAAGGCTTTTGTGTCATTTGTATCAAGCATATAAAATTCCGGTGTTAATCAACACAAAACGAAATTAAAATATCTAAACATTCTACTATATGTCAATGAATTTAAGAGCCGCCGCCTTTTGTCATGTGTACATTGCCTTAGTAGAATGTACTTGTGCAGTAAATAATTGCGAAAACTTGATAAAGCGAGGGGAAAAGCATGCTACGGTTTCATATCAAAGCCAAGTCTTTAGATGCCTTAAAATGCTCTCAATTAGCTTTGAAACAAGTGTTTGATCTGGAAGAACGTCGGACGACCCAACTACCTGACGAAACTACGGAAGCAGTCTATATTGCTAATCGTAGAAAAACAGAGCAGACACTTGTCATCACTACTGACACTGAAGTGAAGATTTATCTACCAAACATCACATGGAAACGATTCAAAATGGACGACAACAACACTATTTTTTATGGACATGGGTATGATATTTTTTCCGATTAGACTTGTTTCTCCCTCACTTATCTAATTTCGACATTTATTTACTTGTCACCTGTTCTCAGGCTTTACCCTCTCTATCATTTTTTAGAGGAGACACGACCTATGTACAAACTGTTTGTAGGCGATCCGCCTTTAGAAGCAAGAATCTAGTTGCTTGATGTATTCGGTCTATCCTTACGGTATTTTCATTGGTTGTTTCATTATGTAAATACGAGGGATGTAGAAGATTTTAGATAGCTCATCCTCCGTATTTTTTATTCACTGGAAAAGGAGTTGGCTGTCTTGAAAAGAAATTTGGTAAGGATGAAAAAATGTATTTTAACACTAGCACTCGCTGTTTCCCTTTTACTTACTGGTTTAGGTACAAGCCTACAAGTTTTTGCATCAGAAACGAAGGCTCCTATTGTTCAGAATGTAAAAACAAATACCGAGATACAGCAGGACGGGGTAACACCAAATGGAATAAGAGGTTATCTTGTCAAGTTGGCGGCGGAAGCTGTAGCGTTTGCTATTCGACATGGTGGGAGTGTAGTTGGAGAGTTGGTTAAGTTTTTAGACGGTCCAGCAGCGAAGGCTTTCAAAAAGCATAGCGGTACAATTGCTGACAAAATTGATGATTTAGCCAATATCCCTGACGTGACTGCGGAAATTATTAAGACCAGGTTGTATCAATTCTTAAAAGGTCCAATGGATATAAATGCCGGCACAGCAATGCAAATAGCAGATGCTATCAAGTGGGCTATCAATTTCTTTTTATTCTAGTCTAATAAGAGGTGAAGTAGTTGAACGAATATGAACGTCGACTGAAAGAGCTGGAAGATGCCAAAGAAAAGTACGTCCAAGAGCCTGCAAGTGAATTAGAGCTTTTAAAAGAGGAAGTAGCTCAATTACGAGAAATGGTTGAATTCTTATCCTTTTCGAAAGTAACAAATGAGAAGTACGCTTTTTGGGATTGGTGTGTCCAACATAATATTTTTGGAGATACACGGACACGTCTAGGAATCGTTAAATCCATTCTATCGAACAGACTTACAGGTCAAGAACCTTTAAAGAAAAACATTCCTGGGGTGTCTATGGATATTCTATACAGTCCCCATCCCCCTACCTATCAAGAAGCAAAACAATTGCTCATGGAAGCGATTGACACACAAAATGAAGAGACGATTGAAGAGCTTTTTCGAGCATTACACAATCAAGGCATATTCCAAGACTTGACCACCTTGTACCCACATAAGCTGTAAAGCGATTTTAAGGCTTGATTACGAGGGATGTAGAAGAGTTGGATGACTGCTAGGAGATGATAGCATGGATAAGGCTATAGCTGATGAGTTAGGTAAACTCAGGTATCACATCAAGTTAATGCAACACATGGTAAAGTCAGATGAACATCTATTTTTTATGTCCATCATTGACTACGATATCAACGAAACACAGGTGAAAGCTCTATTCAGTTCTATTCCAGTTCGGGATCGATCCTAAAGAATTGTACCTAGATCAAGAACCAAGTTTTGATGAGTTTTCTAAATATGTAGACAAAATTCTTCCTGATAGCATAAGCCCTAGATACTTGCTAATGGGTATGAAAAATCAGTCCATCAATACAGAATTGTGCGAGTATCTGCTTGCTTGAAAACAAGACTGCTATCGGATCGAGGGGATGCAGTTCATTGAACGAATATAAACGTCGAATGAAAGAACTGGAAGCTGCCAAATAAAAGTACGTCCAAGAGCCTGCGAGTGAATTTGAACTTTTACAGGGAGAAGTGGCTCAATTACGAGAAATGGTTGAATTCTTATCCTTCTCGAAAGTGACAAATGAGAAGTACGCTTTTTGGGATTCCCGGAGTGTCTATGGATATTCTATACAGTCCCCAACCCCCTACCTATCAAGAAGCAAAACAATTGCTCATGGAAGCGATTGACACACAAAATGAAGAGACAATTAAAGAGCTTTTTCGAGCATTACACAATCAAGGCATATTCGAAGACTTGACCGCCTTGTATCCGCGTAAGCTTTAAAGGGACTTGAGTGTAGCATTGTTCACCAAATAGCCATTAAAATAAAAACTAGCAACCTTTTCTCCCATGAGAAGGTTGCTAGTTTTTATTAGCTATAAACAAAGCGGAGAAGAGGTTCTTCTCCGCTTGTTCTTCTCCGCTTCTAAAATTCAAATCAAATCCATTAGGTGAGTTGTATAACAGTAATGTTACATCGGTTAGTAGTAAATGATAAAGTTGTAGGGGGTGATGTTACAGCTTGCATTGGGAATGTAAGCTGGTTGCTGGCAAGAGTGGTTTGTATGATCCCTCCCATCATGATCGTAAATGCATTTGTACCCGGAGCTCCAGATACTCCAGCGATTGACTCTTGTTCTGTCATCACTATGCCGCCTCCACCATTCATTTGTCCATTAATTTCTAAATTTATGAAGTCGGCTGTTCCTGGACTATAATTCCCTCTAATGTTTGCAGAAACATAAAAGACACTATTGGGAGCCAAAACGATGGTATTTCCTCCTGAAAGACTAATACTACCATTACTGTTGTTAAAAGCTTGAGTAAGGCCAATATTTACGAGCGCCCCCGTAGGAACAGTTCCAGACGGCAGGAATTTTGCATTATTTGCGACTATAGATGGACCACTAGGTCCAGTGGGGCCGGTTTCTCCAGTGACGCCGGTTGGGCCAGTAGATCCTGTGACTCCGTCCGCTCCAGATGGGCCGGTGGCTCCCGTTACTCCATCCGCTCCAGATGGGCCGGTGGCTCCCGTTACTCCATCCGCTCCAGATGGGCCGGTGGCTCCCGTTACTCCGTCTGCTCCAGATGGGCCGGTGGCTCCCGTTACTCCGTCTGCTCCAGATGGGCCGGTGGCTCCCGTTACTCCGTCCGCTCCAGATGGGCCGGTAGATCCCGTTACTCCGTCTGCTCCAGATGGGCCGGTAGATCCCGTTACTCCGTCTGCTCCGGATGGACCAGTAGATCCCGTTACTCCGTCTGCTCCAGATGGGCCGGTGGCTCCCGTTACTCCGTCCGCACCCGAAGGTCCAGTAGCGCCGGTCACGCCGTCTGCTCCCGAAGGCCCAGTGGCTCCCGTTAAGCCGTCCGCTCCCGAAGGTCCAGTAGATCCCGTTAAGCCGTCCGCTCCCGAAGGTCCAGTAGCCCCCGTTAGGCCGTCCGCGCCTGAAGGCCCAGTAGCGCCAGTAACACCGTCTGCTCCCGAAGGTCCAGTAGCCCCTGTTAAGCCGTCCGCTCCCGAAGGCCCAGTGGCCCCCGTTAGGCCGTCCGCTCCCGAAGGTCCAGTAGCCCCCGTTAGGCCGTCCGCGCCTGAAGGCCCAGTAGCGCCAGTAACACCGTCTGCTCCCGAAGGTCCAGTAGCCCCTGTTAAGCCGTCCGCTCCCGAAGGCCCAGTGGCCCCCGTTAGGCCGTCCGTGCCCGAAGGTCCAGTAGCGCCGGTTGCTCCCGTCACGCTAGCGCCCGTAACTCCTGTAATCCCAGTAAGACCGAGTTGCTCGACGATTCCTTTAATGATGTTCGCGAAGGTGCCCGAAGGCCCAGTAGCCACGTTTATATGCACATTTGCCGATCCAGGAGTTACTAAAATTTCTAATGTATTGGATAGAAAGTTTAGTGTGTCTCCGAAACCGAGTGGCACACTTCCGCTTGAGCCTGAATTCCCTTGAACCAAGAATAAAAAATCACCTGTCGTAAAAGCTCCCGTGTTCCCTTGAGGTCCCTGAGGTCCTTGGGGTCCTTGGGGTCCTTGAGGTCCCTGAGGTCCAAGAGGCCCTGTGCCTCCCGTACCGCCTTGAGGCCCTTGAGGTCCTTGGGGTCCAGAAGGCCCTTGAGGTCCTTGAGGTCCAGGAGGACCTTGAGGTCCCGAGGGTCCTTGAGGTCCAGAAGGCCCTTGAGGTCCTTGGAATCCTTGAAGTCCTTGAAGTCCTTGAGGCCCTTGAGGTCCAGGAGGTCCAGGAGGACCTCCTGATGATCCGGTGGTCCCTGCAGGTCCTTGAGGTCCTTGAGGTCCTATCGTAACGTCAGTTTCTAATACATTTACTAACTTCTCATTTAAAATCCATTCTTTCTTTCCGATTACATTAATCGTATCGCGAACACTGCTGTTAATCGTAAGTAGATCGCTAATGGTGGGTTGAAAGGATGTGGATACTCCAGGGAGAGTGCCTAGAACGTATTGGAGTTTTTCTCCCTCAGCATTAATAATGTGACTTAAACCTAACTCTTCTAACGCAATCGAGGATAGTAGTAAATTTACGGCATCTTCTCTTGTGATAGAAATATTAGGTGAAATATTAGGTATATTTGCTTGAGACATATTATCACCTCTTGATCTAAATAATAAGCACTCCCATAGTATGCATATGACTAAAAATGAGGACCTATAAACCTTTGTCTGATAAAGCCCAAAACTAAATTGAATCCAGTTGTTGAAATAATTACACATTCAACAACTGGATTCAATTTAGTCACATTATGACCTCCTACATGTTTCAACCAAAGCAAAAAAGCTAGGAAATCAGCGGCCCCTAGCTCGAAAGTAGTCACTTGTTATGCAGTTGTCTGTTCATCATTAGCACTCTGTTGGTGGATCTGCAAACAAATACATCGCGAATTCCCCTTTCGTCTTTCTTCCAGTACCAAAGTTCGACATTTATAGACAATATTCCTTCTATTCTAGATAGAAAATATTTATGAAATGACTATATTGTATAACCGAAGTCAGGTGGCTCTGCAGCTCGATACATGTTGTTTCCTCCTTCTAAGGCTAGTACCTTATCATTCTTCGTTAAGCACTATTCGACATTAACTGACAATGTTCCTCCTGTAGATATAGAAATATTTATTAAGAAACTAGATTCCATCCAATATTGCCCATAAAACCATAAACTTGCATAAAAAAGCAGACCCTATGTTAAAAGGTCTACTCTTTTTATTATTCGCCTGCATCCACGTTGTGGTACACTTGTTGAACGTCCTCTAAGTCTTCTAGTGCGTCGATCAGCCTATCAAACTTAACTTGAGCTTCTTCTGGTAAGGTGATCTCATTTTGCGCTAGCATGGTTAATTCCGCGACAGTAAAGTCGGTAATCCCTACATTTTTACATGCTTCCTGTACCAAATGGTATTGATCCGGCTCTGCATAAACGATCACGGATCCTTCTTCCTCTAATATATCGCGAACCTCTATATCCGCTTCCATTAATAGCTCTAGTACTTCATCTGCTGTCTTTCCTTCTATTCCAAAGACTGCCGTGGCATCAAATAGATAGGATACAGAGCCGTTTACACCTAAATTCCCGTCAGACTTGTTAAATTTAGCGCGAACATCGGCGGCCGTCCGGTTTATATTATTGGTAAGGGTATCTACGATCACCATGGATCCATTTGGCCCGAAGCCCTCGTAGCGAAGTTCTACGTAATTTTCTTCGGCTCCACCTTTGGCCTTCTCGAGTGCGCGGTCAATGATTGCCTTGGGCACATTATACGTCTTTGCTCGCTCGAGCACGACTTTTAACGCACGATTCGCTTGTGGATCAGGTTCACCCTGCCTAGCAGCTACATATATCTCACGACCAAATTTGGCATATACACGACTTGTGTTCGCATCTTTGGATGCTTTTTTCTCTTTGATGTTATTCCATTTACGACCCATATTGTACCTCTCTCCTACATTGAATCTAGTAACTTCCCTATTATACAACATTTTTCTAGATTTGATTAAATGGCTATCCATACGGGGATACATGTTAAGGGAGGTCAACATGAATAAATTAGTTATCTTTTCTTTGCTTCATATAGTAAAATAGCACCATACAAATCTAGATTCGTTCTGGCCATTTGAAGGAGGCAATACATTTGAGCAAGAAAGCACGTAGTTTACTCGCAATCGGAATGATGATACTCGTATTAACGGGTTGTAGTACCAATACGAAACTAGATCCAGAACATAGTTGGTGGGATCGCTATTTCATTGTCCCGCTATCTGATTTACTCGATCTATTACATAGCCTAATTGGATCCTATGGGCTTGCCATCTTAGCCCTTACCTTGATCATCCGCTTTGCGATCCTGCCTATCGCATGGAAACAGCAGAAGAGCATGATGGGGATGCAAAAGATCCAGCCTGAGCTAACACAGTTGCGCGAAAAACATAAAAAAGATCCTCAGAAGATGCAACAAGAGATGATGCGCCTTTATCGCGAAAATAATGTAAATCCAGCAATGGGTTGTCTTCCCTTGCTTTTACAAATGCCTGTCTTCTTCGCATTGTACCAATCCATTGCTAAAAACCCTCACCTCTCAGGTGCAGATTTCTTATACTTGAAGCTAGGGGCGCCAGATCCATATCATATTCTTCCGATCCTTGCAGCAGTAGCTACATTTCTACAAATGCATATTTCTACCCAACAAGCTAGCCCTTCGGCTGTAGATAACCCACAAGCACAGATGATGCAGACGCAAATGAAAATGATGAAGTGGATATTCCCAGTCTTTACGCTAATCGCGACTATGAACTTCGCTTCTGCGTTAGGCCTATACTGGTTCTTCTCCAGTAGCTTCTCCGTTGTGCAAACCATCTGGTTTAATAACTATAAAAAGAAATTAGAACTGGCAGATCAAAAGTAAGCAGGAAAAGCAAAAGACACGATCCTCGGATCGTGTCTTTTTGATTGCCATTTATTTGGTTTAGAAGTCCAACCATTTTTTAAACATATGCTTCGTTGCGGCACGGTTCATGGTTGCAATCGCTTTGGTAAGTGGAATTCCTTTCGGACAAGCACGTACGCAGTTTTGCGAGTTACCGCACTCTTGAAGTCCACCATCGGAGATAAGAGCTTCCATCCGTTCCTGTGCACGCATCGAACCTGTTGGGTGGGAGTTCATCAAAGCAACTTGTCCCACAGCAAAAGGTCCAACAAACGATGACTTACCACTTACGTTTGGACATGCTTCCATACATACTCCGCATGTCATACACTTCGATAGCTCATAACGCCATTGTTGCTCCTCTTCGGATTGACGAGGACCCGGCCCTAGATCATGGCTACCATCAATTGGAATCCAAGCTTTCACTTTCTTCAAAGCATCAAACATGCGACCACGATCGATGATCAGGTCACGTAATACCGGGAAGGTGTTCATAGGCTCGATGCGAATCGGTTGCTCTAGATTATCAATCAATGCCGTACAGGACTGACGTGGACGGCCATTAATAATCATCGAACAAGCTCCGCATACTTCTTCTAAACAGTTCGATTCCCAGTTAATCGGAGTCGTTTTCTTACCTTCTGCATTGACTGGATTCCGCTGGATCTCCATAAAAGCAGAGATTACGTTCATATTCTTACGATAAGGAACCACAAACTCTTCCCTATACGGATTTTCGTTTGGACCATCTTGACGGGTCACAACTAAGCGAATGGTTTTTTGCTCACTCATTTGCTTCCGCCCCCTTCTTTTGCCACGTCATAACGGCGTGGGCGCGGCTTAATTAGAGAGGTATCAACGTCTTCATACTCTAGCACAGGGCCATTTGGAGACCATTTGGCCTTGGTTGTCTTGAGGAAGTTTTCATCGTCACGATCTGGGAACTCAGGCTTATAGTGAGCTCCGCGACTTTCGTTTCGGTTCAAGGCTCCCAAGGTAATCACACGTGCTAGCTCAAGCATATTCCATAACTGACGAGTAAATGGAGCTGCTTGGTTGTTATTTCGGAGCGTGTCCACCATGTTTAGATTCTGATAACGTGCCATAAGCTCTTGGATTTTTTCATCCGTTTTTTGTAGCTTATCGTTATAACGAACCACGGTTACGTTATCGGTCATCCACTCACCCAACTCTTTATGGATCTGGTATGGGTTTTCCGTGCCATTCATTTTAAACATCGCATCGTACTTGTCCGCTTGCTCTTTCTGAGCCGCTTCAAATACGGTAGAGTTAATGTCATCGGAAGACTTTTTCAAGCCGCGTACGTATTCAAGCGCCTTTGGACCTGTCACCAAACCACCATAGATCGCAGACAATAAGGAGTTCGCACCTAGACGGTTCGCACCGTGGTACTGGTACTCACACTCACCCGCTGCAAATAGACCTGGGATGTTTGTCATTTGGTTATAGTCAACCCATAAACCACCCATCGAATAGTGAACAGCTGGGAAGATTTTCATCGGGACTTTACGTGGATCTTCACCCATGAATTTCTCATAGATCTCGATAATTCCACCGAGTTTGACATCCAATTCATGAGGGTCTTTGTGAGATAAATCTAGGAATACAACGTTTTCTCCGCCTACTCCGAGTTTATCATCTACGCAAACTTTAAAGATCGCACGAGTTGCGATATCCCGTGGAACAAGGTTTCCATAAGCAGGATACATTTCTTCTAAGAAATACCAAGGTTTTCCGTCTTTATCGTAGGTCCAAACACGGCCACCTTCACCACGAGCAGACTCTGACATCAGGCGAAGTTTATCATCCCCTGGAATCGCAGTCGGGTGAACTTGGATAAACTCACCATTTGCATAGTAAGCACCTTGTTGATACAAAGCAGAAGCAGCGGTACCTGTATTAATAACAGAGTTTGTAGATTTTCCAAAGATAATCCCTGGACCACCTGTTGCCATAATAACCGCATCAGCAGCGAAAGATTGGATCTCTCCTGTACGCAGATCTTGCGCTGTAATCCCTCGACATACACCTTCGTCATCGATGATTGCGGATAGAAACTCCCAATGCTCGAATTTCTCAACACGGCCTTCTGCTTCATAACGACGAACCTGCTCATCTAATGCATATAGGAGCTGTTGACCAGTCGTTGCTCCCGCAAACGCAGTGCGATGATGCTTGGTACCACCAAAACGACGGAAATCCAAAAGACCTTCTGGCGTACGGTTAAATGGAACACCCATACGATCCATCATATAAATAATTCCAGGCGCTGCATCACACATTGCTTTAACAGGTGGCTGATTCGCTAAGAAGTCCCCACCATAAATACTGTCATCGAAGTGCTCCCAAGGAGAATCCCCTTCCCCTTTGGTATTCACAGCACCATTGATCCCACCCTGTGCACATACAGAATGAGAGCGCTTAACAGGAACGATCGAAAAGATTTGAACTCTAGCTCCCGTTTCGGATGCTTTCATGGCAGCTGCGAGACCTGCAAGTCCGCCACCAACAATGATAATTTTTTCATTCATTTTGGACTAGCTCCCTTCTACTTCAGTGCCAAATGTTGGAGGAAATCAGCTTTCGAAAAAGCCACCAAAGCAGAGATTCCTAAATATGAAACTGCAAAAAATAAGAAAGTAAAGATTGCAAATGAAACTCTTTGTGCACGTTGTCCAACAGTGACTCCCCAAGTAATCAGGAATGTCCACATACCATTGCAAAAATGGAAAACAGCTGACACTACAGCAATGATATACAGAACAAATGTAACATCATTGGATATCAATTGAGCAAAATCACGTGTTAGCTCAACGGCTGTAGATTGATTTAAAGCTACTTGAAGACGAGTTTCCCATACATGCCAGGTCACGAATACTAATGTGACTACACCCGTAATCCGTTGTAGGACAAACATCCAGTTACGGAATGTCCCGAAGCGCTCCAGATTGTTCTTCGCCTGAAAAGCGATATACAATCCATAAACACCATGATAAAGAAGTGGCAAGAAGATAAAGAAAACTTCTAGCACGGGTAGAAAAGGAATACCCCATAACCATTCGACTTGCTTGATAAATTCTTGTGGACCTTTTGTCGCAAGATAATTTGTGTACAAATGCTCAAGCAAAAAAAATCCGACCGGTATTACGCCAAGCAAGGAATGTAACCGACGGTTAAAAAAACTGCGCTGACTACTCACTTTTGCGCCTCCCATCCATAATGGTTCGCAGTGAAATTTATTTTATTGCAAAGCGATTGATTCAACGCTATTAATTTTACTCCCAAGTTGCTAGAGCGTCAAGAAACGACTCGATTCGTCAGCCCCACAACCTTCCTTTTACATCTCCTTCATTCTGGACTATAATGTCGTTGGGTACACATGACAGGAGTTGAAGGAATTATGATAAAGCCATTAGGTATATTAATCTTAATCGTCGTCGCACTTCTCCTCTGGGGTCCAAAAAAATTACCTGAACTAGGTAAAGCCGCAGGAGAAACGATTAAAAATTTCCGTCGCTCTATAAATGGAAACGACAAAGATGACAACGAATCAAATAAGACCAATTCATAGAAATAGAGAATATGAAAGCGATCGTCCTACCTAATCAGGCAGAACGATCGCTTTTTGGTTTTCGATTCATCCATTTCGTTGTCAGCCAAATCGTCAGGAAACTTATACCAGCTGGAATCCCTCCGAAGAATAAGAAAACGCCCCATTTGGCCGAATCCATATATAGAGGCATGGGGATAAGGAAGGCAAGCAAGAGGCTTAGATATCTCCATTTGAAAAAGAAGCGAGTACATACAAAACTAATAAGCGCCGCGATAAATAGAAGAGCCAACCAGAACCCAACAATCACATAAGCCAAACTTTCCATTTATCAAACCTCCTCTTTTAAGGAATAGCCCGATTAAGGAATGCTTATACGTTTACCTTCATTTTATGCTCCGCATCTTGTTGTACGATCTTCGCGATGGTCATCCCACTGATCGCAGCCATTGGAGCCCCGCCTGTTGGATGTGTTGAACCCCCTGTGTAATACAATCCTTGAAAACGGCTCTCTTTCATCGAAGGACGCAGAAAAGCTTTACGGCCATGTAACGCAGGTCCATACAGGGAGCCCTGCCACGCACCGGACATCGCCTCGATCTCCTTTGGACCATATAACTGCTGAACTTCAATCGAGTCCTCTAATCCCTCTAATCCCCACGTACCTTCCAACTGATAGATTAGCTCATCCCGATATTGATAGTATCGCTCAAACCAGTTTTCATCTCGTTGATTCCCTATATTAGCAGGAACATGAACCATGATCGATAGGTTGCTTCCTTCGCCCTGTTTGGCCCGCTCTGGCTCTGTATAGCTAGAGTTACAGATAGAGATCATTGGCGAATAAGACCATTGTTTTTGCTCAAAAATATCGATATATTCACGTCCAGAATCAGCTGGGAAAAAGCGATTATAATGGTGGAGGTGAGGCCATTTCCGATCCGTACCTAGTAACATCAAAAAGCTAGATAACGTAGGCTCAGCGCGCTCCGTTTTCCGATATTCCTCTGGATATAGAGATTCCTGCGTCGTTCGTACATCTACATTTGAAATGACAAAATCGGCAGGGACATCATCACCATTTTCCAAACGAACTCCTCGCACTTGTCCATTTTCCACTAACACTTCTTCTACTCCAGACTGTGTACATACCTTTACTCCTGTGTCTTCTGCCAGACGAGCAAAAGCCTCGATCAATCGATAGTTTCCGCCCTCTATATAGTGGACCCCTTGAACCATCTCCAAATAAGCAGGAAATGCCAGCGTGGCAGGAATCTGATAGGGAGATGAACCCATTTGAGTTGCATGGCGGTTCATCATCGCTAGAAGACGCGAATCCTCAAAGTAGCGTTTATGAAATGAATCCATCGTTTGAAAAGCATGAACGCTAAATAACGCCTTCGTCATGCTTGGATTAAGAAAATCCTTCCACTTCATAGAGGACTGTTCAAGGAAAATCTCCTCAACCACTTCATACATTCTCTTCGTTTCATGTAGATACGCGACGAGACTTTGCCTATCTTCTGGGCATAATTCCCCCATCTGATGAGCCATGTACTCTGGATCTGCCGTGAGGTCGATAAATTTACTATCTAAAAAAAAGTTTCGACTATTAATCATAAGTGGGAGAAAGCGGAGCTCTGGATCGAGTGTACAATGTGCTTCGCGATATACTTGCTCGAAAACCCACGGCATCGTAATCGTAGAGGGACCAAAGTCAAACTGATACTCTCCCATGCGAATGTCTCGACATTTCCCACCTAATTGCTCATTCCGTTCGAGGAGCGTGATTTCGAATCCTTGTGCAGAGAGAATACTAGCTGATACAAGCCCTGCAATTCCTCCACCAATCACCACACCCTTTTTCATAAAATCATACTTCCCTTCTTGATTTCACCGTTTTCATCCATTGACTAAAATGTGTAGTCTCACATGAAATGACTTCCTGACGGAGATGATCCAATCGAGTTTGCAATGCTTCTTGAGCGATTCGGGTAGCAATTTTCCTTTTTCGACACTCCTCGTCCAGCACTAAGGCATCTGTAATCCGAATATATACAGAGGGTTTTCGATTCCCATCGTAGGTATAATAAAATAGAACCGGAACCACTTGTAGGTCATACATCCGCTCCACAATCGATCCAAGTCCACTCATCAGTTGAATCGGCCGAATCTCCTGGTGTTGCATTTCTCCTTGAGGAAACAACCATAACGCTCGATTAGCCGCCTCTGACAGGAGTTGCACGGAGTACCTAAGCGATCGCTGAATCTCGACAGTCGAATCTGGATTGATCGAAAATCCGCCTAACTTACGAAAGAAGCGAAACTCCTTTTTTAGCCCTTTTGGGGCCATCATCGCATACATATCTCTCTTCAAGACATCCTCATTTAATTGAAGTACCAGTAGGCGATCCCACCAGTTACTATGATTTGCGATAAAAAGAGTCGGTCGTCCTTCCTCCATGAATCCACTATCATCCAGATAGATTTGCTCGAAAGATCGGCGTAACAACCAACGATTGTACATGCGATAAACCTTAGTAAAGCTTCTGCTCTTATCTGCTAAAATCAAGTCCGCGCCTCCACTCTAAGAAGATCATATCCTTGTAGCAGACTTACGATTGTCACTACTACTCCTAGTTTATACCGAAATGTCATATAAACAAATAAAATTCCCAATCTTGAAAAATAAAATCTGCTTACTAAAATGTAGCTTCTTATATGGATTTATTTCTCTAATTATGCCATATACAACTACAAAGATGTTTCTTATAAATGAACTTAATTCGAATCTAAATCTCGAAAAAGTCCCAATTTTAGTTGTATATTTGATAAACTTATATCATTAATTCCCTTTAAGGAGTGACAGCCTTGAACCGTAAACTCTTCTCACCCACTATCAAAATCATGGGCGTTGTTAGCGCCTTTTTCCTTTTAACAGCATGTACCTCGACCAAAACAGAAAGCTCACCCTCTCCAACTCAACCTGAAGCATCACAGCCATCTTCGAAAGATCCGATTACCTCTCCGCTTATCGATAAACTAGTCATAAGTGCAGAGCAAGGTAGAATCACTGAGCCGTTTCAAGCTAAGCTAGGAGCTAGGAAACAGGACATCGAATCCGCCTTAGGAAAGCCGCAAGCCGATTCTTCCCATGACGATTACTATAGTTATGATCTCAAAACCCATCATGTCTACTTTACATTTCAACAAGATAAAGTCTCTTCCATTATGTATCGTTGGAACCAAGGGTCTTCTTCTATTCAATACCAGGATGTAGTTAACAAGCTAGGAGAAACCAGTCGCATCATAAAAGGAAGAGGGATGATCAATCTAACCTATACCATCAAATCTTCCACAGTTACGTTTGTTTTTCCTATGCACAAAAACCAAAATGAACAAAAACTTACTCAGTACTCGATTCATACCACTCCTTAATGTTATAATTTATTTTAAGATTCTAATAACAATCTAAAATCTAAGGGGAACAAGATGAAGAAACTATTTACTTATAGCATAATCCTGTCTACTGCCCTAACCATAGCTGGATGCTCTTCCGACAAAGCACCAAGTGCACAAGCTACGAAGCCCAATCAAACATCCGAGCAAAAAGAAGCCGCATCGGAGCCTAGCACA
Organism: Baia soyae; assembly: GCF_004341445.1. Lineage (GTDB taxonomy): Bacteria > Bacillota > Bacilli > Thermoactinomycetales > Thermoactinomycetaceae > Baia > Baia soyae. Next base: position 6,060 of record NZ_SLXV01000027.1, on the reverse strand, counting down.
GAAGTGCCAGCCTTCGATGATAACAGCTTCCTTACCATAAAGAAGCTCACCGAGTCTGGCAAGGGATTTAATAGTGGCGATTTTGGAATCGGCTCTTCCATCGAAGATGTCCAAAAAAAGTGGGGCAAACCTAGTGCCACACCTAACTCTTCTAGCAAAGAAACCACCTATACATATAATGACAAAGCAACCGAATTCAAGGTCACCGGCGGACAAATCACCACCATTAGCTATTACGCCTCCGACTTAATCCAATTCACCTCCAAAGACATCATCAGCAAACTCGGCCAGCCTACCAACACACAGGAATCCGAAGCAAAAACCGTGCTCACCTATCAGACGGGCGGCTACAAGGCTATTTTTATCTGCTCGAATAACGGAACAGATGAGTATAAGTTGCAAGCCATTGATGTGATGAAGTAGGGATTCATTAAACTGCACCTCCAATTGTTGGATACGAATAAAATCCAGCAGTTGGAGGTGCTTTTCTTCATTTATTAAATTCCTAGTCTAACTTTTGGAATCACTTCAACACAAGCAGATTTTTTATTTATATTTCCAAAAACAGGAGTTTATTTCTTTTTTAAAAAAACAGATCAAAATGATAAGAATTATGTTATAAATATAAGGATGGACAGGTGTGTATTTCATAAAACACCAAAATATATACTGTTACTAGTCATCATCTATACTATACATAGGAGTGAAAAGAGTATGTGGATCATTCCCCTAGCACTGGGGATTTTGTTATTTCTAGGTATTTGGGAGAAAAAACGTCACCAAAAAAATATCGACTCCATTCCCCTCCGTATTAACATTAATGGAATTCGTGGAAAATCAACCGTTACCCGATTAATCACTGGGATTATGGTAGAAGCCGGTTACCGAACTGTTGGGAAAACGACTGGAACGGCAGCTCGAATGATTTATTGGGATCGCGAAGAGGAGAAGCCGATCAAACGTCGTCTTGAAGGGCCAAATATCCGAGAACAAAAAGTAGTCGTGGCAGAAGCAGCTGAATTAGGGGCCAACTGTTTGGTAAGCGAATGCATGGCTGTAAATCCTGATTACCAAATTATTTTTCAAGAACAAATGCTTCAAGCCAACATTGGAGTCATTGTAAATGTATTAGAAGACCATATGGATGTAATGGGACCTACTCTAAAGCAAGTAGCAGAGGCATTTACAGCCACCATTCCTTATAACGGTCATCTTATCATCTCGCAGGGAGAGTATGTTCAATACTTCAAACGCCAAGCACGTAAACGAAATACAATTGTGCATATAGCAGATGATTCTCGTATTTCCGAAAATTTTTTACATCAATTTGACTATGTAGTCTTTCCGCAAAATGCTTCTCTCGCCCTTGCAGTAGCGGAAGCACTGGGGATTGATGAAGAGACTGCATTTCGTGGAATGTTACATGCTCATCCTGATCCAGGAGCAATGAGGGTTTTTCCACTTGATACCTCCTCAAATCCTTCTTACTTTGTAAACGGATTTGCAGCGAATGATGCGTCCTCAACTCTTAGTATTTGGGAGAGAGTATCCACGTTAGGTTATCCCACTCAAGATCCAATTGTCATTATGAATTGTCGTGCAGATCGAGTTGACCGAACAGAACAATTCGCACGCGATGTACTTCCTTACATACAAATCGATACCCTCGTCCTGATTGGACAAACAACACAACCTATAGTTGATGAATATAGGGCTAATCGGATTGTTTGCAACCAATTATTAAATTTAGAGAATGAATCCACAGAAGTTATTATGGATGCAATCCGTTCAAAACTGGTTGGTCGTTGTATATATGGAGTTGGTAATATTCATGGATCAGGGGAACCGCTTTGTGAAATCTTTGAAGAGATGAATACTATCGTAAAACAACAAAGAACTGATGCAAGAATACCACAGTCAACACGAGACACAATCAACAGCACTAGAATAGAGAGAATCCCAAAAAGATCTCGTCGTGCAATGATCTAGGAGGAAATACGTTGTTTGGTTCAGATTTATATATTTCACTGATTATTGGAGTTGTCTTAAGCTTATTATATGCAGAAAAAGTAGGGATTGTCCCCGCAGGGCTAGTTGTTCCAGGTTATATGGGATTAGTATTTGATCAACCCATATTTATTGGCTCTGTTCTCCTCCTCAGCTTTCTAACCTACCTGATCGTTACAAAAGGAGTAGCCCGTATTACTATTCTTTATGGTCGCCGTAAATTTGCAGCTATGCTGACTGTTGGAATCGCACTCAAACTTCTATTTGATATATTAGCCCCCAGTCTCTTTCCCTATCTCCCTTTTGAGATGCAAGAATTTAGAGGGATTGGAGTGATCGTGCCTGGATTGATAGCCAATACCATCCAAAAACAGGGCTTTATCCCAACTGTAGGAAGTACATTATTGTTAAGCGCAGGCACATTTCTGATTATGTTTGTTTATCAACTGTTTTAGGAAGTGAGTGCAGATCATGTTAAATTGGCAGCAAAAGCTACAAATCTATATAAAAAATCAAAAACGCCACGCAACTATCCATACTACAATCGCTACGGCCGTGACGGTGGTCTTTATCATAGTCTTCAACTTATTGGACCAACCCTCCACTGGAAAGATAGACAAAGATCTTACTAGTAAATTAACCGTCACACTTGTCGGTGATATGATGTTTGGTAGAAATATTAGTGATGTAGTCATACCCAACTATGGTCATGAAGGGCTATTTCGCTATGCACTTCCTTATCTAAAAGTATCCGATTACACAACGGGGAATTTTGAAAATCCAATTGTACTAGCAGACGGATATCATAAAGCGGATAAATTTATCCATCTACGCTCCCAACAGGGAGCGGCATCTGCTCTTAAAAAAATAGGATTTAATTCTGTCAATCTAGCGAATAACCATTTGAAAGATTATGGGAGACAAGGATTGATTGATACTCTTCATACATTTGAGAAAAATAAAATAGAGACAGTTGGAGCAGGAAGAGATTTGAAAGAAGCAAGCAAAATCTCTTATGAAACAGTAAAAGGAATAAAAATCGCTACTCTAGGGATTTCGGATATTTTACCTAAAGAATTTGGTGCTAAGAAGGATCGCTCGGGTGTCCTCCCAGCAGATCCAGACATATTCTTTCCACTAGTGGCAAAGGCAAAGCAAAATGCAGACTTAGTCATAGTCCATATCCACTGGGGAATCGAATATGACAGTGGCTATCACCCGAGGCAAAAAGATATCGGGCACGCTTTAGTAGACGCAGGTGCAGATCTAGTCGTTGGACACCATCCACATGTACTAGAACCCGTAGAAGTGTACAAAAATGGTGTGATTTTCTATAGCCTTGGAAACTTTATTTTCGATCAAGGTTGGTCACGTACTCGTGAAAGTGTACTTGTACAATATAAATTACTACAGGATGGACAAGCACGGATTGAGTTAAATCCTATGTTTATCCGAGAGGGTCAACCTAGACCTCTTTCTGGCTGGTCTGATGTCTACCGCCGTGAAAAGATATTTTCTCAGCTAACAGAAGAAATGATGTTTACTGATAGTTGGAATCAATCCTGGAAGCGCGACGGAAATAAGCTTGTTCGAACTCTAACAACAAATGTACGAGCAAAGGAGACTCCAGAATGAACAATCGTACCTTTCATATCATTCTTTCTACCATCATTATTGGAGGACTCATCACATCTTATTTTTTCCAAAAAAACAGTAGCCAGAAAGCCGATTTAGAGCATTCTCCCACCAATGAGAAGTCTTCTAAATATGGTGTAGCTGCTGCACACCCTGAAGCTGTAAATGCAGGAATGAAAGTGTTAGAACAAGGTGGTAATGCAGTAGATGCTGCCATTGCAGTCTCTTATGCACTAGGAGTTGTCGAACCATTTGGTTCTGGAATCGGTGGCGGTGGTACTATGTTGGTTCATCCCAATAGCACGAAAAAATCACCTACTATCATTGATTACAGAGAGATATCCCCCCATGAAGGCGAAACCCCTGCTGATGGAATCGGTGTTCCTGGTTTTGTAAGAGGTATGGAGCTTTCCCATAGTCAATTTGGTAGTATGCCAATGGAGAAACTGATTCAACCCTCTATCGAATTAGCAGAGAAGGGATTTGAAGCAACTACCATTTTAAGTAATCGACTTCGAGATGCACAACACCGTCTCAACGTAGCCAAGCTACCACACTTCTTTCCTAATCGGACTCCTGTTCAATCCAAACAGCTTATACAACAAGAAGAATTAGCAACTACATTGAAACTGATTCAACAAAAAGGTTCTTCTGCATTTTACAGTGGTGACATCGCTCAAAGCATCTCCCAAGCTTCTAAAGGAGTTACCTTGTCTGATCTTACTCAGTATCAAGCCGATACCAAAAAACCTCTTAAAGTTAAATATCAAGGATACGAAATGCTAACAAGTCCTCCTGCTGGAGGTGGTATCATGCTCGCTCAATCTCTACTCATGTCTGAAGATGTAAATGTTCAAAAATCATCAGATCTATCAGCTGATCAAATACATTTATTAGGAGAGATCCAAAAGCGTGTAAACACATCTCGCGCGAAGTTTCTAGGAGATCCTAAGTACTCTTCCATTCCCATGGGTGATATGACAGATAAAAAGTATATGATGGACCTCATTCAAGATATTAATCCAAACCGTCTTACTACCAGTTATAAAAGTATCGTCGATTCCTTAGCAGACCAAGAAGAACATGATAATACAACTCATTTTGTCATCGTTGATAAATCAGGCATGATGGTCTCATCTACAAACACTCTCAGTAACTTCTTTGGTTCAGGGGTATACACACACGGATTTTTCTTAAACAATCAATTGAAAAACTTCAGCATTAACAAAGCCTCTCCAAACCGTGGTACACCAGGTAAACGTCCGTTAAGCTATACAGCACCTACCATTTTTGCGAAAGATGGACAGCCTGTCATCGGGATTGGTAGTGCTGGGGGAAAGCGAATCACTCCCATTCTAACCGAAGTAATTACTAGATTGATTCAATATAAACAACCTATGCAACAAGCAATCGATCAACCACGCTTTCTCGTTGAAGGAAATCGAATTTATGTTGAACAACCCCTCCCTGAAGACGTACAGAATACACTACATCAAAAAGGATATACCGTTCGAGTAAAACCACCAGGCTTATTTTACGGTGGCGTTCAAGGGATTCAAGTGAATCACAGTAAAAACACGATTGAAGGTGGATTTGATGCCAGACGTGATGGAGCATTTCGCGCCTCGGGCTCGTAAGAAATCGTTAAAATCTAATGAAAGCATGAAACGCTTTGGTAAGGTACTTATTCCGTTTTTTATTCTAGGACTTGTTCTATATATATTAATTGATTTTCGCCAAGTAGAGACGTTACCCCCAGAAGAGAAAAAAGCCATTGACCGATATCGACAGGAGTTAGTGAAAGGTACCCTCCTTAACAAAGATACTGGGATTTTCTACAAAAAGGATTTTGATATACTGGCCACCTCATTAGATCGTTTACATCAACATGCAAACTATGTTGTCTTTGGTCCCGAATGGGGTAATCCGGTCTCCAGCACGAAAGAAGAATTTACAAAAATACATTCTGTATTAGACAAGCCGGAATATCGTTCAAACACAAGTAGTAAAGAACTCATCGAGGCTATAAAGGCTGACTTAGCAATAGCTCAAAAAAAGTACGAGTCCCGGGAGTCTCATGACATTTTAGACGATCTTTCGACCCTTGTATTTATCGAGCAAATTGTAGAAGAACGACAATGGTCCAAAAGCCAAACGATCAGTCTCATAAAGCAACAAGGTTTAAAGCTCATCGCAAAGGACGAACCAAAACCTAATAGCAATCCTTCTTCTAATTCAACCGAACCCAAAATAATAGATAGTTAATAGAATAGAAGAAGCCCACAATCCTCTCTAGGATGTGGGCTTCTTCTATTCTATTAACTCAGACTGCAGACAAACCTCTTCTGAACAACAAGTTTAGAAGAGGTTTTTGTGTGAATTGACTCAAATATCGTTTATGGCGATGGTTTCTCCATC
>NZ_SLXV01000026.1 GCF_004341445.1 Baia soyae | reverse complement strand
TCACGGTGGACACCCTTGCCTTAAGCTAATGGCTACTGCTACCTTCACCATTCGGGACTTTCACCCTATAGACTACGCCCATGCCGGGCGCACGACAAAGAGAAACAACCCAGTACGGGTTGTTTCATCACTCATACCTACTCTTCAATTGGCTCATCATGCTCTTCCGTGCGCTTTTTCCGCTCAAGTGTCTTTTTAATACCGTATAATGCATAGATTCCTAGCGGTATAAAGATCACCTTTGGAAGCTCTTTTGGAAAATAGATCGCTGCAATGGCAACTGCAATCAAGAAAATCGGAGCAATCCAGTAAACGCTCTTTGGAATCGCTGTTTTCTTGAAGGCTGGGTATCGGATCTGACTTACCATCAGATAGGATAGGAATAAAGTAGCAACTAGCAAAATCACTGGGCTATCTACATAGGTTTTATAGAGTGCCAATGTAGCTAAAATTCCACCCGCCGCGGTAATCGGTAGCCCAATAAAGTAACCTGGCACTCCAGGGTGAACGTTAAATCGAGCAAGGCGTAATGCCCCACAGATAGGGAAAATCGCGGTTACAACCCAGCCTCCGAAGCCCATAGGTTGTAAAACCGATACATACATAATAACTGCCGGAGCAACACCAAATGTAATAAGATCTGATAATGAGTCCAATTGCTTTCCGAATTCACTTTGTGCATTTAGCATACGAGCTACACGACCATCCAAGCCATCTAATAACATCCCGATAATGACCATGATCGCGGCATATTCCCAATATTGCTCTACATGAATCGCCAGCAAAATAGCCATGATACCGAGGAATAAGTTCCCGACGGTCAAACAGTTAGGCAATGACTTTGTAAACATACAGGGAACCCCCTATTGGATTTAAGTCCTATTCAGGACCTTTTCATTTTCGTTCATTTGTATAATGTTTCATTGTAAGGTATTTAGATATGTCTGTCAATAAAGACCTGTTCCTGAATCCTCCGTAAACCTTCTTGAATCGCCCTTGCTCGGACATCACCAATTCCTTCCACATCATCCAATTCATCGATGGAGGCCATCATAATTTTGGGCAGCTTCTCAAAACGGAATGTAAGCTTCTGGATAATATTTCCTGGCAAACGAGGAATTTTATTTAAAATCCGATACCCTCTCGGCGCAACAGAACCTTCTTGGAGATTGGTGCTGCCTGGATAGCCTAGGATTCGTACAATATGGATCTGTTCTAATAGATCATCACTTGAAAGATGCTTTAGATCCTCAAACACCTTCGTTGGCGTTTGAACGACTGGATCTTTCGCATAATCCTTAATCAACCATTCTGCTTCATCTTCTACATGGGAAACTAATTCTTCTAATTGCATATGAATAAGCCGACCTTCTGATCCTAACTCGTTGATATAGCTCTGAATCTCTCGTTTAATCCTGAGCACCATCTCAATTCGTTGAATTACGAGAGCCACATCATTTAGGGTGACCAACTCTTCAAATTCAAGTGCACTTAGATTGGTAGTAGCTTGATCGAGTACAGATTTATATTTTTCTAATGTTTGTATCGCTTGATTTGCTTTCGTCAAGATCACACGAATATCTCGCAAGGCATATCGAACACTGCCTTTATAAACCGTAATGGTATTACGGCGCTGGGAGATGGATACAACCAGTTTACCCGTCTGTCTCGCCGTTCGTTGCGCAGTTCGATGGCGAATTCCCGTCTCTGTAGAAGGCATGGAAGAACTTGGAACAAGCTGTGCATTTGCATAATGAATCCGTTTCACATCACTGCTTAAAATAATGGCACCATCCATTTTGCATAATTCATACAGATGAGCGGCTGTAAAAGAGCTATCAATATGGAAACCACCATCTACAAGTTCCTTTACAGAATCATCGTACCCTACCACAATGAGTGCGCCTGTCTTAGCACCTAGTACATTATCTAGTCCTTCTCGAAAGGAAGTTCCTGGAGCAAGGAGTTTTAGTGCTCCACTTAAAATTGCATCAAATTCTTTGCTCAATGAATGTCTACCCCCCCATCGCTTCTTTTAAAGCCTCTGTCACACTATCGACACCGATTAATTTGACACCCGAAGGCGGTGTTAAACCACGTAAGTTCTTACTTGGTAGTATTACCTTCTCGAAGCCCAAATTAACAGCTTCGGCTACTCTTTGTTCGATCCTAGATACCGCTCGAACCTCACCCGTAAGCCCTACCTCCCCAATAAACAATTCACTTACTCCAGTAGGACGATCTCGAAAACTAGATGCCAGTGCTACAGCAATCGCTAAGTCCACTGCGGGTTCATCTAATCGAACACCCCCTACCACGTTTACAAACGCGTCTTGATTCTGCAAAAACATACCAATTCTTTTTTCGAGAACCGCCATAATCATCGTCAAGCGCTGATGATCTATACCTGAAGCTGATCGCTTCGGAGTCGCAAAGCTAGTAGGTGTCACTAAAGCTTGCAATTCAACCAAAACAGGCCTTGTTCCCTCTACACTCGCCGTAACAGCTGTACCCGGAACTCCCACAGGTCTCCCTGCTAAAAACACCTCAGATGGATTATCAATTTCCTCTAATCCAAGCTCTTTCATCTCAAATACACCAATTTCATTGGTAGAACCAAAACGATTTTTAACAGCCCTCAGTACCCTATATGTATGGTGACGCTCTCCCTCAAAGTACAAAACACAATCCACCATGTGTTCTAACATCCTCGGGCCAGCAATAGCACCTGATTTTGTCACATGACCCACAATGATAATGGCCACACCTTGTTCCTTTGCCCAGCGCATGAGTTGCCCCGTACATTCACGTACTTGAGCCACACTTCCTGGTGCAGAAGTTACTTCTGGATGATACATCGTCTGAATGGAATCAATCACAACCAGTTTCGGATTCGTTTCCCCTATTAATTCTTCAATAACCGTAAGGTCTGTCTCGGAAGCGACGTATAAATCTTCATGCAATGACTCCAACCGCTCGGCCCGCATACGAATTTGTTCTAGGGATTCCTCACCTGTAATATACAGGATGGAAGTACCTGATCGCGCTAATCGATATGTGGCTTGCAGTAAAAGAGTTGATTTCCCAATCCCAGGATCTCCGCCCACTAGGATCAGCGAACCCGGAACAAGCCCACCTCCAAGTACGCGATTTAATTCACGCATACCAGTGTCGGTACGATCGGTAGATAATTTCTCCACTTGAGTAATTCGCGAAGCCTTCTCACGCTTAGCTTTTGGTTTGATATTCGTCCCAGGAATCCGTAGAGAAGTATTTTCTCGCTCCTCCACCATCGTGTTCCACTCTTCACATCCCGGACAACGCCCCATCCACTTTGCCGATTCATAACCGCACTCTTGACAAATAAATCGAGTCTTAACTTTTGCCAAAGGATTCACCTCAAAGCTCAAATGGAATTCATTCCTCATTATAGCAAATAAGGCATTCATCGGTTAGAAAAAAGAACAGCCTAGATCCCTCAAGGCTGTTCTAAATGGTTTAAGCTTGTTTCGATTTGCTTGACTTCGTTGCTTTAATCGTTCCCTTTTCCACAACTAAAGCTCCGTCTTTCAAATCAATTTGAACTGCATCTCCTCGCCCGATATGACCACGAAGCAATTCTTCTGATAGGCGATCTTCAATATGCTTTTGGATCGCCCGACGGAGTGGACGAGCTCCGTATTGCGGATCGAACCCTTCTTTTGCCAGATAATTTTTCGCGGCGTCTGTGAGAGTAAAATCGATCTCTTGCTCATGAAGACGTCTACGAAGCTCTTCCGCCATTAGATTTACGATCTCTTGAAGATGTTCTTCTTTGAGAGAATGGAACACAATCAAATCGTCAATCCGGTTCAAGAACTCTGGGCGGAAGCTTTTCTTCAACTGCTCCATGACATTATTCTTCATTTGTTCATACTCGTCTTTGCTCGTATCACCGGTAGCAAACCCTAGACGAGTATTCTTAATCATAGAAGCGCCTACGTTAGAAGTCATAATAATGACCGTGTTACGGAAGTCAACGGTACGACCTTTTCCATCTGTAAGCCGCCCATCTTCTAACACTTGTAGCAAGACATTAAATACTTCTGGATGGGCTTTTTCAATCTCATCAAAGAGAACAACGGAATACGGTTTACGGCGCACTTTTTCCGTTAATTGACCACCCTCATCATACCCTACATATCCTGGTGGCGATCCAACCAGACGGCTAGTGGTATGCTTCTCCATATACTCCGACATATCAATCCGAATCATCGCAGTTTCATCACCAAACATCGATTCTGCAAGAGCACGGGCCAGTTCTGTCTTCCCTACTCCTGTAGGTCCGAGAAAGATAAAAGAACCAATTGGGCGCTTAGGATCCTTAAGTCCAGCACGAGCCCTTCGAATTGCACGAGCAACTGACTTCACAGCTTCCTCTTGGCCAATCACGCGATTATGCAGGATGGATTCCATATTTAGCAAGCGTGTCGATTCTTCCTCTGCCAGCTTGACGACCGGAATTCCTGTCCAGCTTGCGACGATATGTGCAATATCATTCCCCGTTACTTCTGAGTCCGATCTGCCTTGGTCCTGCTTCCAACGATTGCGCGTTGATTCCAGCTCTTCGCGAAGTTTTTGCTCACGGTCACGAAGGGAAGCTGCTTTTTCGAATTCTTGACTTTGCACAGCGGCGTCTTTTTCTTTCTTTACATCCACCATCTTCTTCTCTAGCTCTTTCAGATCAGGCGGTACTGTATAAGAGGAAAGACGTACCTTCGAAGCGGCTTCATCCACGAGGTCAATCGCTTTATCAGGAAGATAACGATCTGTAATATAGCGATCTGAAAGCTTCACAGCTTGCTCAATCGCTTCATCTGTAATCTTCACACGATGGTGGGCTTCATAACGATCCCGAAGTCCTTTTAAGATCAGAACTGCTTCCTCTGCTGTAGGTTCATCCACCGTAATCGGTTGGAAACGACGCTCTAATGCGGCATCCTTCTCAATATACTTCCGGTACTCGTCTAAGGTCGTGGCACCAATACATTGCAATTCCCCACGAGCCAAAGCTGGTTTTAAAATATTGGAGGCATCAATCGCCCCTTCCGCTCCGCCAGCACCAATCAATGTATGCAACTCATCAATAAATAGGATAATATTTCCCGCTTGGCGAATTTCATCCATAATTTTCTTCAGACGATCTTCAAACTCCCCGCGATACTTAGTACCAGCTACAACGGTACCCATATCCAGCGTCATGACACGCTTTCCACGAAGTGTTTCGGGAATCTCCCCAGCAACAATTCGTTGAGCTAAGCCTTCTGCTACTGCTGTCTTCCCTACTCCTGGCTCCCCGATGAGGACAGGGTTATTTTTAGTACGGCGAGATAAAACTTGGACTACGCGTTCGATCTCTTTCCCCCGACCAATTACTGGGTCTAGATGTCCATCACGAGCAATCGCAGTAAGATCACGCGCAAGTCCATCTAAAGTAGGTGTATTGGCACTAGCCACGTGGCCTCCACCAGCAACGGATTCATTACTCCCCAGAAGCTGTAGGACTTGTTGGCGTGCCTTATTTAAACTTACTCCCAAATTATTTAGTACCCGCGCCGCTACCCCTTCGCCTTCTCTGATCAGACCAAGGAGGATATGTTCTGTTCCCACATAGGTATGGCCCAGCTTTCTCGCTTCATCCATCGATAGCTCAATCACTTTTTTGGCACGGGGAGTATAGGCAATATTGGTAGGTTGGTTTGTTCCCCTACCAATTAGATTCTCCACTTCCTTTTGAATCTTTTCGAGTCCCAATCCTAAAGCGACTAATGCCTTTGCTGCGATTCCCTCTCCCTCACGAAGCAACCCAAGTAAGATATGCTCCGTACCAATGTTGCTATGACCTAGTCGTACTGCTTCATCTTGAGCAAGTGCCAACACTTTTTGCGCTCTTTCTGTTAGGCGACCAAACATCATAAGCTAACACCTCTTTTTCTAGTCTGTTTGTTTTTCCATACGTAAACGCTCTCGAATTAAATCAGCCCTCTGAATATCACGTTCTTCAGGATTCAAGCGCTCTCCTGCATATTGTTGTAAAAAACCTGGCTGAATCATCACCATTAACTCATTCATGACATTAGAGCCAACATCTTGAATCATGCCTAAATCAATTCCAAGCCTCACATCGGACAATCGCTTCATCGCCTCTTTGGAGTCCATGATCCGCGAGTAGGCTAAAATGCCAAGCGATCGATATACCCGATCCTCTAGCTGAATGATAGAGATACTGGTAAGCCTAGCCCGAGCTGACTGCTCATGCTCGATCATCTGCAGGACGACTCCAATTAGATTCTCGATAATCTCTTCCTCAGACTGTCCTAATGTGACTTGATTGGATACTTGATACAACTGCCCCAGTGCTTCACTGCCTTCGCCGTAAATTCCTCTGACCGCTAAACCTACTTGCATAATGGCTGGTATAAGGCGGTTTAACTGTTGTGTCATCGCGAGTGCCGGCAAGTGAACCATGACTGATGCACGGATTCCCGTACCCACATTGGTCGGACAATTCGTCATATATCCAACTTGATCATCGAAAGCAAAAGAGAGTTCTTTTTCTAACAAATTATCAATACTACTCGCCAGTTCCCACGCTTTTTCAAGCTGCAACCCCGGATATAAAACTTGAATGCGCAAATGATCCTCTTCGTTGATCATGATCGAAAGTGATTCATCGTGGCTGATAATCGCCGCCCCATGCCTAGAGTCTTCAGCTAAACTAGGGCTAATTAGGTGCTTCTCCACCAAAACTCGCTTCTCTAGATCCGTTAAGTTTTCCATGCGAATTAGTTCAGCAGATTGCAGTATAGGCTGGTGTTTCTTTATTTTTTTCCAAGCCTTTTCAATCGTTTTTACCACTTTTTCTCCTTGAGACGTGCCCGCCATCATCGGAAATGGAAGTTCGGTTAGATTTCTGGCGATCCTCACCCGACTACTAAAAACAATGTCAGATTGAGGCCCCTTCACTTTCATCCATTCGCTCGTTGCACGTTGGATAAAATTTTCTAATGACATCAGGTCCCCCTCCTACTCTGTTTCTAATTGTCTTTGCAGGGCTCGAATCTGGTCGCGAATCTGGGCTGCTTCTTCAAAAGCTTCCTCATGAATTTTGCGATGTAGTTGTTCTTTTAATTTCTCTAAATCGTGGCGCATGCGGATTTTTCCTCTGGCACGCTCGGGTACTTTCCCATTATGCTTGGTATTGCCATGGACCTTCCGCATCAATGGATCTAGCCATTGTTGAAATGTCGAATAGCAATCGCTACAGCCAAAACGGCCAATCTTCGAAAACTGATTATATGTTAGACCACATGATGGACAACGAAGTACTTGCGGTGAATGATTCGCATCGTCTTGGGAATTCCCCATCTGCGTAATCGGTTCAAAATTTAAAAGACCAGATAATAAATGGTGGAAGGAGAAACCGTGATCAAAACCGGGCATCTGCTCCCCTTTTTCCTGTGCACATAATTCACACAGGTGGTATTCTGTCTTCTGTCCATTCACTACCTTTTTGTAATGAATCGTAGCTGGCCTTTTTCCGCATTCAGGACAGAGCACATCCATCACTCTCCTTTGTTTGCGAATAATATGGTAATCATCATCCTCATCATACGTGCTCGCAACTGGTCACGCAGGATGAGAGGTAGTTGAATCAAATCTCGTGAAATCATACTTTTCATCAAATGAGCTTCCCTTGGAGTCATAAAACCTTCTTCGATTAGACGGTGTATCACATGCTCGGCAGTCACTTGGGGAATCGAATCTCCAATCCGTTCCAATAGCTCGATATAGTATCTTTGACTATCTAATACAGGAACCTTCTTAATCCGAATGTAACCGCCTCCACCACGCTTGCTCTCGACAAGGAAGCCCTTTTCCAAGGTAAAGCGAGTACTAATGACGTAGTTGATTTGCGAAGGAACACACTGAAATGAATCAGCCAGCTCGCTCCGCTTGATTTCCACGACACCCAGTTCGCTATCAACGAGCATCTGCTTTAGATAGTGTTCAATGATGTCTGAAATACTACTCATCGGAAAACCTCCTGCTGACTTTGACTATCTTTGACCTTCTGATTTTATTATATCGTTTTCATTGGAGAATGCCAATCATTTTTTATGACCCAACCAGCCCAATCTTCCTCTTCAGTTTCCCACGAATAGCAGTGCTTCATACCTGCTCAAATCATCCTTCTCACTTCATGAACACCCTCTATTTTTTGAATATCTCCGATCACATTGGTCAAACTTTCTTCACTTGAATCATTCAAACGAAGCGTAATGGTCAAACGGAATTCTTTTGATGCTTCATCCTCTTCATCCACACGCAGCTTCTTCAATTGAATTCCTTTTCCCGCAAAATAGGTGGCTAAATCACCTATTCTTCTCCCTCGGTCCTCCCCTTGTATGATGATTTCAAATTGATATAGGGCACACTTTTTCACCATATATTTCTCAATACGATTTAATAACTCTAAACTGACTAAGACTAACAGTGTGGTAATCACTGCAGCAAAATAAAAACCAGATCCCACAGCCAACCCAATTGCAGCAATTACCCATAGCGATGCCGCAGTCGTAAGTCCGCTTACAGTTACTCCCTGTCTTAAAATGGTTCCAGCACCTAAAAAACCGATCCCACTTACTACTTGCGCGCTTAAACGTGCGGGATCGAACAAGAAACGACGATCAGCTTCCATAAACGGAACAAATGCGTAGATCGAAATCAGCATAATTAAGGCTGAGCCAACACTTACTAAGATATGAGTTCGAAAACCTGCTGGATGATTATTTACTTCCCGTTCCCATCCAACCAGTCCACCCAGAACTGCAGCAACCATAAGTCGTAATACCATTTCCCACTCTGAAATATACCAAATACTGGACAAAATGATCCCTCCTAAGAGCTATAGATTTATGATGGAATTCGTCATAACATAAGAATGTTTAAGGTGATTAGAAGATGTTGATCGAACGATATATCGTTATAAAGCGTTATCTAATTTCATGATATGATAAATGATTATCCTTATTGTACGAGAGGTGTGTGTATGTCATACAAGAGTATTCGTTGGTCGATTTTACTTTTACCTACAATCGTGATCGGTCTATGGGAATATATCCGGCATGATTTTTTGTTATCCCATATCTCGATGGAAATGGGAAACTGGCTCTCTCCTTTGATTGTGCTTTTCGTCACATTAACCGTCTCACGATTATTGTTTGCTCGATATGAACAATTACAGAAGCGGTTAGAAAACGAACTTGCTGAAAAAGCAGTCCTACAGGAACGTGAGAGAATCGCTAGAGAATTGCATGATGGAATTGCTCAGACCTTATTTTTATGTTCTGTCCAACTCGATTTACTAGAAAAGCAACAGCCTAATCTCCAATGGAGTCCTGTTCGAAACAATCTACATCAAATTCATAACTATGTACGCCACTCCATCGCTACATTAAAAGAAGGAACCCAATTAATCCCGATGACGTGGAGTCAGCAAATAGATGAACTCGTAAATGAATTTGAAAAAAAGATGGGGATTCCCGTATCCGTTCAATTAAAGATTCATGAGGATTCCCTTACTTCGAAAGAGCAGACTGAGCTAATAGCCATCACCCAGGAAGCCCTTACTAACATATACAAACATGCAGGACAAGCTACTTATGTTTTTCTCCATCTCCGGCCTACTACTCACGGATGGCGACTTGAAATCGAGGATGATGGACAGGGATATCAAGAGGATCCTTTCGAGCACACCGATCGATTTGGCTGTAAAATGATGCGAGATCGTGCAGAAGAGTTAGGGGCCGCATTCTCCATTACACACGAGATGGGAAAAACCAAAGTATGGATTGAAAAAGGAGCTTCTTAGAATGAACAAATATCGAGTTGTAATGGGCGATGACCACGAACACGCCAGAGCCGCTATCAAAATCATTTTAGGAAGTGATCCCGCCTTTGATGTAATCGGTGAAGCGACGAATGGAAAAGAAATGATCCAACTTTGCACGGAGTTATTACCTGATCTTGTATTAATGGATATCAATATGCCCGTACTAAATGGATTAGACGCAACCCGAATATTAAAAGAAGAACTTCCTCACATTAAAATCGTCATGGTCACTGTATCAGACGATGTAACCGATTTATTTGAAGCGCTAAAAAAAGGGGCTCAAGGCTACTTACTGAAGAACTTAAACCCTTCCATTTGGTTAGATTATCTACATGCCATCATGAAAGATGATGCCCCTATTTCCAAGGAAATAGCAAAAAGGATTTTAACGGAGTTTATGAGCCAGTCAAAAACGCAACAAGAACACCGTTTAACATCACGAGAACAGGAAATCCTATCATTAGTTGCATTAGGGAATAGCAACAAGGATATTGCTCATTTGCTCACCATTTCGGAGTATACAGTGAAGAATCATTTGAAGAATATTATGCAAAAGTTGCATGTTAGTAATCGGGTGCAGTTGACTCGGTTTGCGTTTGAGCAAGGGTATATGAGCACGAAGTAGACTGATCGGTCAACTCTGGGCCTTTCGTTATCCATTTTATGATCAGTAATAGTCTGTTATTTAGTTATAAATCATATCACTACTATTTTGAAAGGGAGTTTTTTATTATGAGAAAGAAAATGAAGTTATTGATTTCATCTGTGTGTATAGTGGCTACTGTGTCGTTAGTGAGTGGTTGTGGGGGTCCAAAACCAGCAGAGCAACAAAAACAAACTCAACCAACTGGAGAATTGACTGTCTCATTCCGTGCAAATCCAGATAAGTCGAATACGGGTGACCCTGTAACCTTCCAATCAAACGTGAAGCAAGGCGAAACCGGGGTAACAAATGCGAAGGTGGAGTTTGAAGTTTGGAAGGGGACGAGCACGGATCACAAGCAATATCCGGCGAAGCATATCTCTAATGGGGATTATACGGCTAGTGACTCCTTTAAGGAAGATGGTACATACAATGTAGTCGTTCATGTGTATACCGACAAGGATCATAAGATGGCAGAGGGTACCTTCCAAGTAGGAGAACAAAAAGCAGAAGAGCATGGTCACCATCACGGGGATCAAAAAGCCAGTCTGCACCTCATGATCCCGGATGCACCTGAAAAAGGGAAGTCATTTTCATTAATAGGACATGTCATGGATACAAAAGGAAAACCGTTACCAGGCGCTAACGTGAAGTTTGAAATATGGAAAGACGGCGACAAGAAACATCAATTTATCGATGCTTCTGAGGGCAAAGCTGGCGAATATAGTAAAGATTATAGCTTCGCTGAGTCAGGAAAGTATCATGTGCAGCTACATGTAGAAAAGCCTTCTATCAAGCTACATGAGCATGTGGAGAAGACGGTTACGGTTAAGTAGTTTGGGATAGAAATGACATTTAAACAGAATGAAGCAATTTGCTGGGTATGTGTTTCAGTATAGAACACATACCTTTTTATTTTAGGGGAAAATATATTATGGATCAGAAGATTAGCGGTATGGAAACGCAGATTAATGGTTTCGAAAAGAAGGTCAATGGTCTGGAAAAGAAGATGGATGAAAGATTTAACAAAGTTGAGTCTGACATCGCAAACTTGGACAAGCGGTTAACCAATGTTGAATCAGGGCTAGAGCGCGTCGAAAACAAAATCGTTGGAATTAAGGACGATCTAGCATTTTTAACAGATCGTTATAACGATAAATCACGGGAAATTGACCGTAAATTTTGGGAACTGAAGAAACAAAACGACTCCAAAAAACAATAAGGATTCAGGCCTAGAGCCTCCTCTCTATACATCTAAATACACAAACCGCCTTGATAGTCGTCCAACCAATCAAGGCGGTTTGTGCGTTATCTAACCTCAGGCACCAGCGCCTGGGAAATCCACATCATATAGAGTAACAATGTAGCTAATCCTAGATAGGAAACACCATATATGAGTCTATGTTTTTTGGAAACCTCATAATATCTCTTATCCTCAGATGAACTCTCCCCTTCATGCAGATAAAAAGGGAGATATTCCATTTCAATGGCAAACTCTACTTTTCCATCATCGGTCATTTGAGTACGTAGTAAACGGACTCGTTTTATCTCCCCACGCAGATCTGATATAGTTGCAATCCGCCCCATGCTAGGGTAAAACACATCTAGATAGGTTCTCTTGCTTGCAAGATCTGTATAGTATTGGTAATCAAGCTCTCGCCTGTGTAATTCACTCGGTATGTAAGCACCTACTTCTTCAAATCGATGTGCATCCAGCTTTACCGATAACATCTCGATTCTTGATCTTCGTTGCTTTAGCGGCTTCTTCTTTCTTATATACTTTGCATATAATTGATATACAAACATCACATAAATCACAGCGAGTAGAATGCTTCTCAAATAGATAATCAGTGCCAAACCTAGGATTAACCCGAGCACCCAAAACCACCGCGAAATCGCGACTACGATCCGCCCACCATCTAGTGGATGAATGGGAATAAGATTAAATACATTTAAGAAAAAACCAATATAGGCAATCATGTAATAAAACGAATCCCCTGTCACATAACCAAGTATCCAACAGCCCAAAGCTCCAACTGTCCCTAGTAACGGTCCGCCCAGAGCGATGAAAGCTTCTGTTTCTGCATCTTGTGGTTGCTTTTTCATCGTAATAAATGCCCCGACAAATGGGATAAAAGCAGGGGCGGATACAGGCAATCCTCTCTGCTTGGCAGCTAGAACATGTCCAATTTCATGGATTAAAATCATCATAACGAGACCAAAAGCCACTTGAAAAGGAGCAATTAACGTATACGCCCAAATCGAAAGGATCATGGAAAGAAAAGTGGGTAAAAACTTTCCTACTTTTAGAAGTGGAAAAAGCATCTTTAACTTTGAACCAAACGTAATGAGTAAAATCCCCAAACTTGCTAACCATGTACCAATCGAAGATTTCTTTTTCTTCGGGTCCACTTGAATCCCCCATTCCTATTTATCCATCACTTATAGGTTATATGATACACTAGATAAAAACGCTTTCATCTTACATTTATACAAGGAGGAATTATTCTGAATCGCAAAGTCATCCGTAGTTGGGCTCTTTATGACTGGGCCAACTCGGCATTTGCCACAACTATCATCGCTGCTGTAATGCCAACTTTTTTCTCCGATACAGCAGCAAAGGGATTAGATCCAGGAACAGCGACTGCTTACTGGGGATACACAGATTCCATTGCTTCCCTATTCGTTTTACTCTTGTCTCCGATCCTAGGAGCTATCGCAGACGCCAGTGGTTCCAAAAAAATATTTCTACGTTTCTTTACTTATATGGGCGCTATTTCTTGTTTACTCATGTTTACCATTGGAGCAGGAAATTGGCTTTGGGCCTCTCTACTCATCTGTATCGGGACGATTGCCTTTTCTGGGGGGAATGTCTTCTACGATGCGTTTCTGACTGATATCGCCCCTCCAGAGAAAAGGGATTATGTATCGAGTGTCGGCTACTCATATGGCTATATTGGTGGAGGAATCTTACTCGCCGCTCATCTTTATTTTATCTTAAATGCCGAGACGTTTGGCGTCACCACTACGACCGCTACTCAAATCTCGCTGGCATCGGTTGGAGTCTGGTGGTTTCTGTTCGCCATCCCGCTATTTCGAAATGTCCCTGAAAAAAAGATTGCTACAGAGAAGCGAAGTGCTTGGCAATGGACTCGAATTGGATTCCAAGATGTCCGTCACACCCTTAGCAAAATAACAAAATATCCCGAACTTATAAAGTTTCTGATTGCGTTTTGGTTTTTTAATGATGGGATTAATACAATTATTAAAATGGCTACCATATATGGAAAAGAAATCGGCATCGGGACCACACACCTGATCACCGCTCTACTCCTTACTCAATTTATCGGCTTTCCGAGCACCTTGTTATTTGGGAAAATAGCCGAAAAAGTGGGATCCAAAGTAACGTTATTTATTACGCTGTTTACTTATCTCATCTTAGTTTGTATCGGATATTATATGCAGTCGGCTATGCACTTCTATATCCTCGCTGGATTAGTAGGGCTCGTCCAAGGAGGAAGCCAAGCCATTAGTCGCTCGATCTTTAGTCGTATGGTTCCAGTCTACCATAATACGGAATTTTTCGGTTTCTTTAGTCTAACGGGTAAATGCGCTTCTATACTAGGCCCATTTGTTTTTGCTCTAGTTGGACAATTAAGCGGCTCTAGTCGATTAGGCATTTTGTCTCTTGTATTCTTCTTCGTGGTCGGGATTATCCTGCTATTTAGAGTGAACATACCAAAAGGCGAGAAAGAAGCCCTTGACGACGAGGAACCTATTATAAACGTATAGCATGTAGAAAAAACCAAGTATAACCCGTAGTGGGATTATACTTGGTTTAAGTCATGTTCTAATTCCTTCATTAATTCCATAACCACTTCTGTCTTATGATTTACTACTTGCTCCATCGTCATTTCTTTTTCCTCTTGTGAAAGGGAGGCCCCTTTGCTAAACAAATGGGTTACATTGGAATCCTCAAGTAGTTCTTTAGACAAACCAGTGGCGATCTGCTTTTGGACCGATGTTAAATCTCGTAGTACACCCCGCCAGTTAAACTTCCAAATAGGGGTGTGACGGTACAAATACTCTACAACAATACGCTCATCCTGAGTCGTTTTATGGTACGTTAAGATCTGTTTCTGGAAAAGCTGTGCAACTGATATATGTAAAGCCTTTAACTTCATCAAGTTACTAGGGGTAATTTCATGATTTCGATACATGTTACTCGCTAGATGGTTTAATTCCTCGTTAGCCTTTTCTAAATCGCCTTGTTGCACAAATAAAACGTGTGATGTCTGAGTAACACGTTGAAATTCTTCTTTTGGGAAAAGGTCCATGTGTTCTTCATAATGATTCTTAATCTCTTCTAGCATCTGTACTAAGCTTTGATACATCTCTTGCTCGCCTGTGAGTAGCACGTATAATAGATCATTGGATTTTTTGAGGCTTTCATATTGCAATACGCGTTCGACAACGGGCTCCACTTCTTCGAAGAATGGCACGGATCCATCTTCTCGTACCACCAAGACCTTCCCTGAAGGATGGAATCGTCCAAAATAGTAAGCCCCTTCATGATCCTCTACAGGAATCTTAGATTCAAAGATCTCTGGCTGTTCTTCTGGCAATGTTTCTTTAAACAGATTCACTATAAAAGTAGGAATCATGCTAGTGTCTTGCATTTTATTTCCTCGCTTCCAAGTTTATCCTCATATAAATTTCCATGCCCCCATCATACCATTTCATTTTCGCTATGATCCATTCAAAATCCTTTTTTTTGTCACAATTTACTCTGTTTCCTATCATGTAAGCAAAAAAACCTTAACTAGTTTTCGCTAGTTAAGGCCTTTTCCTTCGAAACATTAACTAATAGCAAGTTGTGCTACTCGCTGTTGCTTCTCCATTACTTCCTCGTCTGTCAGGTTGGAAGTACGTTCAATATTAATTTCACCGAGCAGAGCGCCTGCTGTAGAGTCGATGACGGATACATGGATAATTCCATCACTATCATACTCAAATATCACTTCCAATGGCGCTCCCTTCACATAATTGGGCAGTTCAATCATTCCATCCCCTACAACTTTTACAAAGTCTAGGTCACTACTCTCTCCTTCAGTCACTTGAATGTGAAGTTGAGTCTGATCATCTACCGTAGTCGTATAATGGCCACTTACCCGAGCAGGAATGACGGTATCTTTTTTCAATACAATCGAGTTAACTTCCGCTCCATTTTCATCTAGGGCAACCACACCCAAGCTATGCGAGTTCACATCTTGTACTTCTACAGCAGGAAACGCCTTTAGCAGATCAGGATCAGAAAGTCCCGCTTTCATATGTAAGAGGGTTCCTTGGATAGAAGCACCCATCGCTACAACCTCGTCGGGATTCACATCTAGCGAAGGACGGATTCCGGTAACACGCTCGATGAGAGCTGGTACAGACCGCATACGGGTGGAACCTCCCACCATCAAGACACGGTCAATATCTTTCCATTGAAGACCTGCGTCAGATAACACTTTCTCCATGATGACACGAGTCAATTGCAACAAAGAGCTAGTTAATTCATCAAATTTTTGACGGGTGAGGGTGATAGAAGCATTATGACCGCCAACTGATATAAACACATTGGTACGCTCTCTAGAAGATAACGTTTTTTTCGCAATCTCCGCTTTATCGCGAAGATCTTGCTCATACATCGGATCGTCTAATAGATCAATATCACTTTGAGCACGGAACTCTTCATTTAGATAATTCATAACCTCGTTGTCAAAGTCACAACCACCTAAGTTTTTCGCCCCACCAGTCGATAGTACCCGAAGCCCTTCTGGGGATAATCTCATGATGGTCACATCAAACGTTCCGCCCCCGAGGTCATATACCATGATGGTTTGGCGTTGATCCATTTTATCTAAACCGTAGGCAAGGGCAGCCGCAGTCGGCTCATTGATGATGCGCAATACATTTAAGCCTGCAATCTTGCCTGCATCCTGCGTCGCTTTACGCTGGGCATCATCGAAATAGGCAGGTACGGTAATCACTGCATCTGTTATATTTTCTCCTGTTAGCGTCTCTGCATCTTCCTTTAATCGGCGTAGGATGATGGCTGATATCTCTTCAGGTGAATACACTTCTTTATGTTCGGTAATAAAGCGCCAGCTCTTGTCCCCTACTTGGCGTTTTACAAACTGAATCACATTAAAGGGACTTGCTACTGCTGAGCGTTTCGCAATACTACCCACGACTGGGTCTTCCCCATCAAATAAAACAACCGAAGGGGTAATACGCTCTCCCTCTCGGTTCACCAAGATTTCGGGCTTACCAAACTTGTTCACAACGGAAATGGCGGAATATGTTGTTCCTAAGTCGATCCCTACTACTCTACCCATTAATTTCACTCCTTCAGGGAAGATGGTACTGTTACTTATACACGATGTTTCTTTATAATCACTTTTGCAGGTCGCAGAATGACCTCTTTATAGCGGAATCCATTACGGACTACTGCGGCAATCTCATTATCTTCTTCTTGTATCTCAGTTGGAACCACTTGAACGACCTCTTGATAACGAGGATCAAATGTAATCGATTCTAAGAAAATAGGCTCTACTCCACGTCTATAGAGGATCTCCATTAACTCTCCATTTAGAGACTTAAGCAACTCAGCTACTTCGGGCGAGAGGCTTCCATTCTCCGCACCGTCTTTATAGATCATTTCCATCCGATCATGTAATAAGATCAAGTCTATGTAAAGCGGCCTAAGATTTGTTAATTCTTGATCCTGCTTCATCGAATCCATCTCTTGATATAATCGTTCAAATGCTTGTTCTTTTGTTTTATCGTACGTTAGCCGCTTTTCTACTAAACGAACGAGCGAAGTAAAGTTTGATTGCAAACTAGATAAGAAAGAGAGAACCTGTTGCTGTTGACGATCAACGGGCTTTCCCTCTACATCGCCGGTCCGTTCGCGCATCTGCGGTAAATTCATGCGTTTTGGTTGTTGTGGTAGTTGGGAACCTTGTCCAAATAATCTTCGGTTCTCTTTTTTGGGACCCATACTTGTTCCTCCCCTTGTGCACTAGTTTACATAAATCTATTATAACAGCCTATTTCATAAAAAGTGCTTGGAAAAATGAAACCTAATAAAACTAACATCTTCCATCCCACGAAATTTCTTCTATTCATATCGATTAATCCAATGAAAGTAATGTGAAAAATACATAAACTCTATCTATTGCCATTGTTAAATCCATTTTTGATTCTATTTTATTCACAAAACGTTCTAGTTGGCAACCATTCTATCAAGCTACCCCTGTATACAAGAAGAAAAAAGAGCACGAAAGGCAGTGACTTCCGTGCTTTTTATTTTCTATTCGTGTGTTTCTCGCATATGCGGGAAGAGCAACACATCTCGAATCGATGGTGCATCAGTCAAAAGCATAACCAAACGATCCATTCCGATTCCCAAACCACCTGTTGGTGGCATCCCATACTCCATCGCTTCCAAGTAATCTTCATCCATCGGATGCGCTTCGTCGTTACCAGCCGCTTTTTCACTCACCTGTGCTTCAAAACGCTGACGTTGATCAATCGGGTCATTTAGCTCTGTAAATGCATTTGCATGTTCACGTCCTACGATAAACAGTTCAAAACGGTCGGTAAATCGTGGATCATCTGCATTTTTCTTAGCCAATGGTGAGATCGCTACTGGGTGCCCCGTTACAAAGGTCGGTTGAATCAACAAGTGCTCGATCTTTTGCTCAAAGAATTCATTTACAACATGTCCAAATGACATCGTAGGCTCTACATGTACATCATGTTCCTTCGCGATGGCCCGAGCTTCTTCATCCGTCATCTGAGCCATAAAGTCGACTCCTACATGCTCTTGAATTAACTCCATCATCGATTTCCGAGTCCAACCTACTGAGAGATCGATTTCTTCTCCTTGATAGGTAACCTTCGTCGTCCCGCAAACTTCTTGAGCGATATGCGCAATCATATTTTCAGTTAGGTCCATGATATCGTGATAGTCAGCATACGCTTCATATAGCTCCAGCATCGTAAACTCAGGATTATGGCGTGTCGAGATCCCTTCATTCCGATAAGCTCGTCCAATCTCGTATACTTTTTCTAATCCACCCACAATCAGGCGTTTTAAAGGAAGTTCTAGCGCGATCCGCATATAAAGCGTCATATCAAGTGTATTATGATGCGTTACAAACGGACGAGCACTCGCTCCGCCTGCGATGCTGTGCAAAGTAGGTGTTTCTACTTCGAGATATCCATGGTTATTTAGATAGTTACGCATCGAGCTAATCACTTGGCTACGAGCAATAAATGTATCTTTTACTTCCGGATTCATAATCAAATCCAGGTAACGTTTCCGGTAACGTTGCTCCACATCTTTGAGGCCATGGTATTTTTCAGGTAGTGGGCGTAGGGATTTGCTCAAGAACGAAACTTCTTGCGCACGAACGCTTAGTTCCCCGCGATTGGTCTTCATCATAATACCGTGAATCCCGATATAGTCCCCGATGTCCGCTGTTTGGAATGTCTCGTACTGCTCGTCACCTACTACATCCAGGCGCACATAGATTTGTACACGTCCAGTTTGGTCTTGAAGATGGGCAAATGAAGCTTTCCCTTGTACCCGTTTCGCCATGAGGCGTCCCGCGATGGCTACTTTCTCCTCTTTCTCCGTTAGCTCTTCTTTACTAAACGGCTCAAACTGGCTTGTCACATCCGTTGCATGATGAGTACGTATAAATTTCTGCCCGAATGGATCTACCCCACGATCACGCAGATTCTGCAGTTTCTCACGACGTACTTGTAACAACTCATTCATTTCCTCTTGCACTTGACCTTCAACTCCCCTGACCCTCTTATTAGACAGCCTCAGCTTCTGCCTCGGCTTCGTTTTTCTCTACTTGCTCCGCAAAACCTAATAATAGATTCGCCATACCATCTCTTGTTTCTTGCTCATTTACTGCATCCTTGATGATATTGGAGTTACGTAATCCTTTTAGGTACCACGCAGCATGCTTACGCATCTCACGAACTGCAACCGATTCACCACGCAGTGCAACCAAACGATCCATATGGAGAATAGCAATCCTCATCTTTTCGCTTGCAGTTGGGTCTGGAGCGAGTGTTCCATGAGTCAAATATTCAACCGTACGGTATAGCATCCAAGGATTCCCCAATGCCGCACGTCCGATCATCACCCCATCACAGCCCGTCAAGTCTAATATCTTACGGGCATCTTCTGGGGATGCGACGTCTCCGTTTCCGATTACCGGAATCGAAACAGCCTGTTTCACATCACGAATAATATTCCAATCTGCTTTTCCCTTGTACATCTGCACGCGAGTACGACCATGCACAGCTATACCCGATCCACCTGCACGTTCCACCGCTTGAGCATTTTCAATCGCATAGATGTGATCTTCATCCCAGCCAATGCGCATCTTTACGGTAACAGGCTTTTCGACTGCTTCTACTACCGCAGAGACCATCTCATAAATTTTGTTTGGATCCAGAAGCCACTTCGCTCCCGAATCATTATTTACAACTTTCGGTACAGGGCACCCCATATTAATATCAATGATATCTGCATTCGTGCATTGGTCTACCACTTTCGCCGCTCCCACAAGAGTCTCACGATCGCCACCTACGATTTGCAAACTGAGTGGCTTCTCCCGTTCATCGACAAACAACATTTCTTTCGTCCGTTTATTACCGTGTAAAATCGCCTTATCACTCACCATCTCCGCACAGACGAGACCTGCTCCAAACTCTTTCGCAATCAGGCGAAAGGCAGGATTGCACACTCCCGCCATAGGCGCTAAAACAACTTGATTCTTCAGCTCAACATTTCCGATTTTCCACATTTGTTTTTTCCTCCTCCCTTTTCATAAACGTAGTGTCTAGCTTGAGGATTCCCCGGGGATTCCCCATCTGCTCCACCCAATCACATAAATTTTCATTCGTTCCTGGTATAGAAAAACGTTCTGTATCCTCCACGATCTCAGCCAATGGAAGAACCACAAAAGAACGATGTTTCATCTTCGGGTGCGGGACTTCTAAGTCTTCTTTTTGGATCAAAAGTTGATCATAAAACAAAATATCTATATCCATCGTGCGAGGCCCGTAGCGGATCACTCTCACACGTTTCAATTCTTGTTCCACTTCCTGACAACGCCTAAGAAGTGCTTCTGCCGATAAAGTGGTCGCAAGTTCCACTACCATATTATAAAAATCGGGCTGATCTAGATAGTCTACTGGATCAGAACGATAGATCGAGGAACAGGTTCGAACTTGAATATCAGGCGAATCTTGAATCAACCCTATCGCTTGTTCTAACTGCGAAACGGGGTCCCCCATATTAGAACCTAATCCTATATATGCACGAACCATCATTGTTTCCCCCGTCTAATCTCGACACCAACCGATTGGTAATAACCAGGGATCGGAGGATCTGGCTTTGTAACACGAACCACTACTTCATCAAGTGGATATCTGGATAACAGACGAGTAGCGATTTCTTCAGCAAGCTTCTCCACCAATTTAAACGGAGCCCCTTCCACAATCTGCTGGACCGTTTCATACACCTTGCCATAATCGACTGTAAGCGTTAGGTCATCCGTGCATCCCGCTTCTTGTAAGGAGAGAAACAGCTTTAGATCGATCTGAAAGCGTTGCCCTAATTTATTTTCTTCTGGAAATGCTCCATGATAACCATAAAAAAGCATTTTCTCAAAAAAGATATGATCCATTCTCGTTTCCTCCTAGTCAAGGGGCGCGGATACCAAAGCATCCATCATTCGGCAAAACCGTACCGTTTCTTGTACGTCGTGGACTCTCATCACCTGACAGCCTTTTTGAATCCCAAATCCCACTGTAGCCAGTGTTCCCTCTACCCTTTCAGTGGGAGGGAGGTCTAAGATTTTCCCAATCATCGATTTACGAGAAGTCCCAAGTAGTACAGGGTACCCCATCTTCACCAATTGGTCTAAATGCTGCATGACCCACACATTCTCCTGCAAGCTCTTGGCAAAGCCAATTCCAGGGTCCAGCCAGATCCGATCTGGTTTCACTCCTGCTTGCATAACAAGCTGAATCGAATCTTGAAGATCCTTTTTCACATCCTCTATCAAATCTAGATACTCCGGAACCTCGCGATTATGCATCAGGATCACCGGGACATCTAGCTCAGACATCACACTTGCCATCAACGGATCTTTCTTCGCTCCCCAAACATCATTGATGATGTGGGCTCCTGATTGAACTGCTTCCTTGGCAACTTGTGCCTTATACGTATCAATCGAAATAGGAGTATCAAACTCAGCTGTAATGCGCTTTACAACGGGAATCACACGCTCTAATTCTTCATCCAGTGAGACCATCTCAGCTCCGGGCCTCGTAGATTCTCCACCGATATCAAGCAGATCTGCTCCCTCATCAATCAGCTTCTTCGCATGCAGGAAAGCACGTTCCACTGTTTGATAGTGCCCCCCGTCCGAAAACGAATCTGGAGTAACATTGAGAATCCCCATGACCAGTGTTCGCTTTCCGATAGGTAATTCTCGGTTCCCCACCCGGAATCCCTGCATAGTAACTAGCCTCCTACTTGGCATAAGTCTGAAGGAAATTAGCAAGCATCTGCTTACCAGACTCACTTAAGATTGATTCAGGATGAAACTGAACTCCTTCAACAGCAAGCGTCCGATGACGAATCCCCATAATCTCATTCTCTGCTGTCTCAGCTGTAATTTCGAGGTCGACCGGGAGTAGATGACGATCTACGATCAGCGAATGATAGCGAGTCGCGATGATCGGATTTGGTAAATGGGAAAATACCCCTTTCCCATCATGAAGTACCTCCGACACTTTCCCGTGCATCGGCCTCTCTGCTCGGATCACTTTTCCTCCGAAGACCTCTGCTATCGCCTGATGGCCCAGACATACACCTAATATCGGGATTTTTCCAGCAAAAGTACGAATCACTTCCATCGAAATCCCGGCTTCCTCTGGAGATCCTGGACCAGGCGAGATGATGATCGCTGATAAAGAACGCTCTGCTAATTCTTCTATGGTGACTTGATCGTTTCGTACCACCCACAACTCTTCGCCCAGATCACCAAAATACTGGACCAAATTGTACGTAAACGAATCGTAGTTATCAATCATACAAATCATTATTTCGCTCATCTCAACTCAGATATAATATCTTCCTATTCTAGCATAAAAACGAGAATGGTTCATCTTTCGTTCTTGACAAATTGGATGGATTCTGTTTTAGACATAGATAAAAAAGTGGCACGTATTAACCCACTATGGCTGATACGTGCCTACCTTGTTTTTCTAGATTTTTCCTTCGTCAAACTGATACAGCGGTGTAGTTAAATAACGCTCCCCGCTACTCGGGATGACAGCAACCACTTTCTTCCCTGCACCGAGGCGACGTGCTACTCGCAAGGCAGCGGATACCGCAGCTCCTGAAGAGATTCCGCCTAGGATTCCTTCTTCACGAGCCAACTTGCGAGCTAATTCAAATGCTTCTTCAATATCAACTTGCATAACCTCATCGTAAATCTCTGTATCTAAAATCTTTGGAACGAAACCAGCCCCAATCCCTTGGATTTTATGTGGACCCGGCTTTCCGCCTGATAATACAGGAGAAGCGGATGGCTCTACTGCGACGACTTGGAGATTAGGCATTTTTTTCTTTAAAACGGTACCCACACCCGTAATCGTTCCTCCCGTTCCAACCCCTGCTACAAAAGCATCCAATTCCCCATCAACCTGGTCTAATAACTCTAGTGCTGTGGTTTCAAGATGTACTTTTACATTATCCATATTATTAAATTGCTGAGGCATAAAATATTCTGGGTTTGCTTCCGCTAACTCTGTTGCTTTTACAATAGCACCTCGCATCCCTTCCGCTCCAGGTGTTAAAACAAGCTCTGCACCATATGCGCGAAGTAAATTGCGACGCTCCATACTCATCGTATCAGGCATAACAAGAATAGCAGGATATCCTTTAGCCGCTGCTACCATAGCAAGCCCAATTCCTGTGTTGCCACTAGTTGGCTCAATAATCACACTACCTGGCTTTAATTCGCCGCGCTTTTCTGCTTCCTCAATCATGCTTTTGGCAATGCGATCTTTTACACTTCCACCTGGGTTAAAGAATTCTAGTTTTAAGTATACATCCGCATCGGCTTTTCCTACGATATGATTTAGTTTTACAAGAGGAGTGGATCCGATTAGGTCTAGAATGCTATTTGCGACTTTCATAGTTATGGTCCCCCTATTTCCGAGTAAATACAGAGATTTTAATGTGTTTATCTTATCAAGTTTATGGTGAACGATCAATTGGATTCGTCATCCAATTACTAATCAACTAGCCGAGATCTCCCCCAATATCTCTAACAGCTCTTCCTTCGAAAATTGGTATTTAGAGTTACAGAAATGACAAACCACCTCTGCCTTTTCATCTTGCTCGATAATATCTTGAAGATCTTTCTTACCTAAACTCGCCAACATAGATTGGGTCTTTTCAAGCGAACACGCACACTGAAACTTAACCGATTTACGTTCCAAAATTTCAGCATCGTCCCCGAGTAATCGATAAATCATATCCTCTGGAGTTAATCCGCTTTCGAGCAAAGTGGTCACAGACGGTATATCCATGATCCGCCTCTCTAATTCATCGATCGCCTCATCACTTGCACCCGGCAAGACTTGAATCATATAGCCGCCCGCAACCAAAATTTGATCCCGATTGACAAGTACCCCTAACCCGACCGAAGAAGGTACCTGTTCAGAGATAGAGTAGTAGTAGGTAAAGTCTTCTGCTAGCTCTCCCGACACGATTGGAGCTGATCCCCGGTAAGGCTCCCTCATCCCAATATCCCTCATAATGTATATATATCCTTGTCCTACCCCACCAGATACGTCGATTTTCCCATTTTCTTTTAATGGAATCATCACGTCTGGTTGATCTACATAACCACGTACATGCCCCTCACCATTTGCGACAACCATCATTTCACCAAGAGGCCCATCGCCTTTTACTTGAATGGTTACCACGTCTTGCTTGTTCTTTAGCTCTAAACCCATGAGTGCACCCATCGTGGCTGTCCTTCCAAGTGCGGCACTTGCAGTAGGAAATGTAACATGTTTTCGTTGTAATTCTTGCACCAACTTAGTCGTAGTCCCAGCAAAGCCACGAAAGCTACCATCTTTTGAGATAGATCGCACTAAATAATCAGACATAAAAAGGTACCTCCCTAAACATTTTTCTTACTCTCGTACAAAAAAAAGAGGCGAATCACTCGCCCCCTTTTTTTATTTTGGATCGTCTTTCTTCTCATCTTTTTCATCTATATCTGTTGGTTTCACTTCATCCAAGTAATTAGGAACCTCTGGAGCTACTTCTTCGGCCTTTTCCTCAACCGAAGGCTCTGCATCCAGCTCTTCCTTCCCTTGAATATTCACTTTAACATCATCGTCTACAGGTCTATCGTCAATCTTACCTGTATCGAGCAATTGCTTGATTTGCTCTTCATCGAGTGTTTCTCTAGTTAATAGCGTTTGGGCTAAGAGCTCTAACTGATCTTTACGCTCATTTAGAATATCCATCGCACGCTTATAACATGTACGGATTAACTCTTGCATTTCTGAGTCAATCTCATAAGCAACTTGATCACTATAGTTCTGTTCATGACCAATGTCGCGACCTAGGAACACTTGCCCTTGAGAACGGCCAAACTGCATAGTAGCCAAGCGATCACTCATACCGTACTCCGTGATCATCGACCGAACGATCGCAGTTGCTTTCTCGAAGTCATTGCTAGCACCTGTGCTAACTTCACCGAAGATAATCTCTTCCGCTACACGGCCTCCCAAGATCCCAGTCACGCGATCAAGGAGCTCACCCTTCGTAGCAAGATAGCGATCTTCTTTTGGCAACGACATCACATATCCACCAGCCTGCCCACGCGGTACAATCGTTACCTTGTGAACAATATCTGCGTTTGGTACGTAATACCCTACAATCGCATGGCCTGCTTCGTGATAAGCAACAATTTTACGTTCTTTTTCGCTGACTACACGGCTCTTCTTAGCAGGGCCTGCAATGACGCGGTCAACAGCTTCATCAACTTCGTCCATGGTGATTTTCTTCTTATTTTCACGAGCGGCAAGAAGTGCTGCTTCGTTTAATAAGTTTTCTAAATCTGCTCCAGAGAAGCCTGTTGTACGTTGAGCGATCACATTAAGCTTTACACTGTCGGCCAATGGCTTGTTACGAGCATGTACCTTTAGAATCGCTTCACGACCTTTTACATCAGGGCGACTCACAAGGATTTGTCTATCAAAACGACCTGGACGTAACAAAGCCGGATCTAAGATATCAGGACGGTTCGTCGCTGCTATCATAATGATTCCAGAATTGCCATCAAATCCATCCATCTCAACGAGTAGCTGGTTCAATGTCTGTTCACGCTCATCATGACCGCCACCTAAACCTGCTCCACGTTGACGACCTACAGCATCAATCTCGTCGATAAAGATAATACAAGGCGCGTTTTTCTTCGCTTGTTCAAATAGATCACGAACACGAGAAGCACCCACACCGACAAACATTTCAACAAAGTCCGAACCACTAATGGAGAAGAAAGGCACTTTGGCTTCTCCAGCTACTGCACGTGCAAGGAGGGTTTTCCCTGTTCCTGGAGGCCCTACAAGAAGTACGCCTTTCGGAATCCGTGCACCCATAGCAACAAAGCGACGATTATCTTTGAGGAAGTCCACAATCTCAACAAGCTCTTGCTTTTCCTCATCAGCACCTGCCACATCTTGGAATGTGACACGCTTCTTCTCATCGTTATATAATCTAGCTTTGCTCTTACCAAAGTTCATAACTCGATTGCCGCCACCTTGGGCGTTGTTTAGTAAGAAGAAAAACAGTAAGAGAACAATGACTAAGGGAATAATCGTAGAAAGCGCAGTAACCCAGATCGACTCTTGCTTTGGAGGACTTGTCGTATACGATATCTGGTTCGTTTCCAGTAACTTGACGATGTCACTCTCCAGCATAGGAGTCTGAGTTGAATACATCTTCGTCTTGCTTGCATCTTTCGGGTCTTTCATCTTACCGTCGATTCGATAAGTAAATCCCTCAGGCAGAAGTTTCGCATCTATAATCTGCTTCTGCTCTACTTTTTGTTTAAACTGAGTGGTGTTAAGCTGCTCTAGGTCATTCCCAGAGTTAGCCACCAAGTTTACGACCCCAATGGTCACAAGGATGAGGATTGCATATAGTATTCCATTTCTAAGGAAGAAGTTTTTCATCCCTGGCCTCCTCTCAATCCACTTTTTTCATTTTACCATAGGCATTCTAAGCGAAACAATAGTTGGTCAAAAAAGATCAAACTATGAAGAGTAAACTTCTTCCTTTAGAATCCCGATATACGGTAAGTTGCGATAAAGCTCGCCATAATCTAGGCCATATCCAATAACAAACTCATCAGGGATTTCATATCCACAATAATCAGGAACTAAGTCCACTTTGCGACGAGCTGGTTTGTTCAATAAGGTAACGACTTTTACTGACTTTGCATTACGGCCTTTTAATAACTCGATTAGATAGCTTAACGTTAGGCCTGTATCAATAATATCTTCCATAATCAAGACATCTCTTCCTTCTACCGAAGAGTCCAGATCTTTCAGGATTCGGACCACTCCTGAAGATTTAGTAGATGCACCATAGCTCGATACCGCCATAAAGTCCATTTCAAGCGGAATACTCATAGCACGGGTTAAATCCGCCATAAAAGGAGCTGCGCCTTTTAATATACCCACACAAAGCGGAAGAGTATTAGCATATTCATCAGACAAAAGCTTCCCTAATTCTTTTACTTTGGATTGAATTTTCTCTTCTGAAATCAATATTTCTTTCACATCTTGATTCATGAATTGGCCCCCTAAAAACAACAATTATGTATATCCGTATATCTAGCAAAATCATTCTAACATTGTATAAGAATGCCATCTTAAATACAAATAGCAACTTGTCTGGTCTGTGACAGGAGCAATGGCAGACCTTCTCACATCCGGAATCCATAGGACTTGGTCATCTATGTGAATAACAGGGATTAGATCCCTCAAATGCCTAGGGATTTGTTTCTCGATCATGAGTTCTTTTACCTTTTTTGTGCCTTGAAGGCCAAAGCAACTCATTCGGTCGCCTGCCTTTCGAGGACGAATCAAAACCGGACTAGCAGGTAATTGGTCATAATCAAAAACCACAGATGGGTAAGAAGAGACCCATTCCTCTGACTGAGGCTGTTCAAACAAACGAGCTTCTATTGCACCCAAGGACGGATGAACCTCCGTTTCTCCTGGTATACTCAATTTTAATTCTCCCCATGTCAGCGTGGTTGCTCCATCCTTACTGGATTGTTTCAGAATTGTGACGATCTCATAGCTTTTCCGTACCAATATCCCTTTCTCCAAATGGATTTCACCACTAGGAGCAGGTGACGAGGCCCAATTACGAATTTGTTCGATACGAGAATATGTAATTTCTACATCTGTCAACCAATCCAGACTACTTAATATTAGTTTAACCACTCTACGCTGTAAAGCAATAGGAAGATCCTGAAATCTCTTACGAGACCATGACACCTGCCTATGATCCTGCTTTAAAGAAATCTTTTTGAATGCCCTATCTTCCCATTCTTTCCAAACTTCTTCCTCTTCAAGCATTCTGGCGCCTAACTGGGAAATGGTTTCTTTTACCTTGGGATTGATCTTTTCTAGCTCCGGGAATATGTGCAGACGTAAAAAATTACGCGTATATTCCGCCACGAGATTACTTTGGTCCGTTCGAGGTGAAAGGTGATGCTGTTTACAGTATGTATCAACCATCTCTCGAGAGCTAGATAAGAGGGGGCGAATCAACACCAAGGACTCCCACGTTCGCCGAATCGGAATTCCAATCAAACCAGAAGAATGAGTCCCACGAATCAATCTCATTAAAATCGTCTCAGCTTGATCATCTTGATGATGTCCCAACGCAACATAGCCAAATGATTCCCGCTTTGCTACCTTAGCAAACGCCTCATATCGAAGGGTTCTCGCGATATCTTGCTTATTTCCACCTTCTTGGTGCCAAACTCCCTTCACATCTACCCATTCAATCCAGCATGGAATCCCTAACTGCAAGCAAACCTCTTCTACATACTGCTCATCTAATGAGCTTTCTTCCCCGCGTAACTGGTGATTTACA
Source organism: Baia soyae (assembly GCF_004341445.1). GTDB lineage: Bacteria > Bacillota > Bacilli > Thermoactinomycetales > Thermoactinomycetaceae > Baia > Baia soyae. The sequence continues at coordinate 9,610 of NZ_SLXV01000026.1, read as the reverse complement.
TGAATCACGCCCATCCGCCACTGGTACTCCTCTGAGAGGCTCTTCAAGATATGTAGCAATGCGATTGAATCAGGCCCCCCAGAAACCGCCACTAAAATAGAAGCTTGCTTCGGAACCTGTAATTCCTGCTGCATCACACGATCAACCACTTCTCTCAACATTGCCAAGAGCACCCCCTTTCCATCTCCTCATTTCCAAATAAAACAATCCAAAAGCCCCTAGATCGCTCTAGGGACTCTTTCGCTCACTTATACTACTGATGTTATGTCTTTTCTTAAAAAGAAGCAAACCCCGCTAGCTACTGGGTACCTCTTGCGGACGTTCGATCGGTTGCACATTAGACAATCGAATCGTAGACCACTCGGGGGTGTGTTTCTCCACCTTGGATACCAGAACGGTCATATCATCCGGAATCTCCCCTTGACGATACCGTACAATCTTTTCTAGTAGACAATCGGCGAAGTCTTGCGGATCTTTGGTATCGATTTCGTTAATGATCTTGGTGATGAACGCATCCTTATTTATCGTATTATGCGCCGCATCATATATTCCATCTGTCATCATCACGATCAGATCGCCTGCCTGTAATTGTGTTTCAATCGGTTCCACATCAATCTCCTTTAAAATCCCAATCGGCGGATTGGAGGCAGAAAGTTTTAGAACCTTTTTCCCTCGTTTGATAAATCCGGGGGTGGAACCAATCTTCATAAAACGACCCTTGGCAGAATTCAAATCGATCATCGCCAAATCAATCGTGGCAAACACCTCATCAGACGTTCGCAAGCTTAAGATTGAATTGATCGTCTCTACAGCCCGTTCTTCATTCATCCCTGCTTGAAGCAATCGGCGTAGTAACTTTAGCGCCGCATTACTCTCCTCCTGTGCTCTTTGACCGTTCCCCATGCCATCACTTAACGCCACTGCAAACCGCCCCGTCCCCAAATTCATGTAACAATGACTATCTCCGGATACCATCGCTCCTCCCTTAGCAGCGCTAGCCACACCTGATTTCAACTCAAAACGCTGTGCAGATCCAAGGGTAATAATCGCTCCTTGCGTACCGTCCTGTACCACTTTTCGATATACACTGATCGGCTCCCCTAATACTTCGGTCAATAGGGGGGCAATTAATTTTTTACATTCATCAAACGAATCCTGATGAGGAAGGAAAACTTCTATCTCTACTTTTCCCTCCGCTAGATTTAAAATCTCGACCCGCTGAAATTGGATTCCTAACTCATCTAGAGCTGCGTGGATCTGTTCTTCTTGAGCATGCATCACTTGTGTCTCTATACGAATCTCCGTTGCCAGCTTGTCCATCACTTCCGCCATACCCGTCAACTGATCGCCCACGAGCCTCCGAGTATCTTTAATCTTGTCTCGCCAATACAGCGTATGTTCATAGTGTGCATACTGATCTTGAAAGTTACGAACAACCTGATCCGCTCGAATACAATATTCATCCCACGCTTGCGGGATTGGCACATGATTCCGCACCCCTACCTGCTCCACAACTGTCATCAGACTCGTCATCCCTTGGTAGGTTTTCATGATATTGCCTTCCCAACACTGCTGGAATTGGGCACACCCCATACAGCTTTGTTCCATCGTAGTCGTCACAAATTGATGAACCTGGTCCTCATCTTCTCGTTGCTGTTTGGTCATATCTTCCCGAAAACTACTCGCCAACTCATAAAATAGATTTGTAAAATGCTCCACTTTGGCCGCTGTTACATCACGCAAACGCCGAATATAGTCCTGTTGTTCCATCTGATTCTCCCACGTACCTGGAACAAATTTAGCCACTTTGTGAAACAAGCTATCGGGGGTTAAGAAAAAAAGTAGCAACGCCAGCAGGGTTTCTTGCATAGACAACCAAAGATTTGGAAGAGGCGCACCGTACAAGCTTAAAATCGTCGTGCCGAGTAGAAAGCCAATCGCAACTCCCAGCCTCTTCCCTTCTTTGAACAATCCAGCCAATAAGCCCGCAAATGCTAATAAACTAATCTGTAAAACCGATTTTGGATTCGAGAGATGGAGAATCAATCCCGTCACAACCCCCATCGACGAACCAAGCATCGCGCCTCCCACGATAGCTAGAACGAGAATCAAATACCGGGAAACAATATTTACAATCTCTATATCCGCGATCGCCCAGCCCAAAGTCCCTGTCATCACAGAACCTAGGAGGATTACCAAACAGACCATTTCCTCGTGCTTGAGGCCCGCCTTATTTCGTTTCACCGTAAAAACAGGTAATGCCTGAACAAAAATAAAAGTAAGAATAAAACTGATAAGGACGTCTACTCCAGCTAGTAAATACTGATAACTGTTAAAAGTATCAAAGTACCAGATCGTTGCTAGATTTCCGATCACGCCACTGGTTAACACGATCAGGGGTGCTGAATACAGCGTTGCCTTGCCAAACGTTTGAAATAACTTGTACACGACGAGCAACAAAACAAGATAGGCCGTAATTTTACCCGCATGAATCATCGAAATCGTAGTTGCTCCTGCGATTAGAGATGCCATTACAACTGGCCATTGCTTTCGACTGAGGAAAAGCATCACCGCTAGATACGCCAAGGCAAATGGGGAAACAGATTCTAGAATGAGTGCCCTCCCCAATAAAAACCCCATCACCATAATCGGTACGTTCCATGAGATGAGCCGCTTATGAACTCGATGCGACCCGCTTCTTACCTTTTTCATCGGCGACTTCCAAAAGTGTTTGATCCGTGTCATCATTTCCATCATTTGGTTCAGCACCCCCGTTTAATAGTTTGTGTCACTCATTATAAACAGGGGAAATCAGATAAGTTTGTCAAAATGACACCCGGTCAAGAAAAAAATTCTCGACACACTCTGCGAAGGAACAATATCAGCGATTTCAAGTTCTTGGCCAAAAATCTATGTTAAAAAGAAAGAAACCCTAACCTGTACATGAGGTGTACAAGTTAGGGTTTTATCGTCACATCTTGTCAAATTCAAAAGATGTCGCGGTTCGTCCGACAAATCTTCTTATGACTCGCCAGGCGCAAAGGAAGGTTTGTCGAGTTTCATCTACACACGCCTTTTACTCGGCGCAGGAGGCACCGGAAACATCTTCGCATCCTGGATGAACGAAGGAATCAATTTACCCTCTGTCTGTAATCGAATCATCTGATCCAATGTTCGCAGTGCATGAACCTGCTGCCGCTTTTTCAAATGTCCTTTTTCCAGGGAATCCGCAAATTCATCTATATCAATCAAGTCGTAATGACCGTCTGGATGTATGATTAAATCAAATAAAAGATCAACCATAACGTAACGTAATCGTCCTGTCTGGTGCATTTGCATCACATCACAATAATAGTAAAGGAACTCTCCATTCCGATGAAAAACTTTTGAAATCGTATATCCTTTGCGAACAAAATAGTAAGTAAGGAAAATTCTTTTTCCGTCTGGGTTTGCATATTGTGTTGCAAAACAATACCTGCCGCGCCAGTCACGGACCAGTTCGGTGTATGTCTTGTTAATAGTGGTAAACTTAATTTTTTTAATTATGACATCCACACGAACTCCTACTTCCTTCATATGTATTTTACATCCACATGAAATCATTTCGTTTTTAAAGCCATAAGAAAAAGGCGGAATCCGTTCCCTTTTCAGGGAGCTTCCCGCCTTCTCCTCTCTTACCATTTGGTAGCGGCGAAGGGGCTCGAACCCCTGACCTCACGGGTATGAACCGTACGCTCTAGCCAGCTGAGCTACACCGCCATATTTGGTTGCGGGGACAGGACTCGAACCTGTGACCTTCGGGTTATGAGCCCGACGAGCTACCACTGCTCCACCCCGCGACATTATGATTGTATCTGCTAACAACATGCTTAATTCTATTACATCTAAAGCAACATTGTCAACTGTTTATCTAAACTTTTTCGCTAGGGGATTCCTTAGGTAAAATAAAACTCCCATTTGGCGGGAGTTGATCATGTTCTATTCGGGTTCCATTTCAAAATTCTGCTCGTTCTTTTTGCCATAACCTAAACGATGTGCTTGCTCTAGTAGATACTTTGGGTCTTCTAGCTTTTGCAGATCCTGATCCAGACGCTGGGATTCCTGTCTAACCTTTTCCAGTTCTTGAGACTTCTTCACCAGTATCTCTTCACGATCCCAAATCTTCATCTGTTGGATCACGAGCTGTACTCCAAACCAAATAAAAAATAGGATCGCACTTACTAGCCAGATAAGCCGGCGCCGCTTTGCTTTTGGATGAAGTTTCCGAATGGGCGTATGTGCTGGAGTTGCGAAAGCTAGATCTTCTGTATCAGTTGTTGGTTGACGAAAGGTAAGTACTTTCGAATTAGTACGATGTTGAGTCATTCTGAATCATCCTTTTTCTTACGCTGTCTCCATTTTTCTATCCATTTCTTCCCGAGCAGGATTCCTCGATCGAGATAAGGACGTACACGAGGTTCGATCCTCTTCGTAATGGGACTACATAACCATAGAAGAGGCCTGAGAAAAATCTGGAGCATCTTCCAAAAAAGTCGAAGTACGAACAAAAGAAGTTTACGGATGAGCTGAATCGTAAACAGAATCGGGCGAATTACAATCATTTGAACGGTTTTAGCGAGGAATTGAATCTTCCATTCGACCAAGCGGATACATGTTTCGATCAGACGTGTCATGAGCTTGCTCAACCATTGATAATAGAGGAAAACTCCCAATATAATGGCCAGAAAAATGTAGAAGCGAAGTTCTCCCCAATTGCTCCAGAAGAGAACACTAAAGACTAGACCACTACAAACAAACCAATAAAGCAAGTCAATCAGTGACACTGCCCAGCCACGAATGTGGAAACGTCCTTTTAACACTCGGTAGGTATCTAAGATAACACCCAAACAAAAGCCAGAACCTAGCATGAGAAGCATGGTCAGATACTGAGTATGTAGTGTCACTTAAATAACCTGCCTAACAAGTTTTTCTGCCGTTCGGATGGGGGCGTATTTGCATCTAGATAACTAATATCATCAAACTGCCCTTCAATCACTACCATTCCAGACATGAGGTCTAGGTTTTTGATATGAAGCTCACGTCCCCTGATTCCCAAGTAACCGCAATCCGTCTCCAGCAAAAATTCCTCGCTATCAAAGCTTTCTACACCTACTACTCCGCTCACTTCAAGCATGTTTCGATTCTTGCAGACAATTTCATGAGGTCGCTGTCTTCGTTCCTCCATCTAACACGCCCCCTTTATGGTACATCTTATGGGGGGGAGGACAAGATTAGAACTCGTCTTCTCCTTCAGCATCAGCCCTACCGGAATCAGCTACTTGTTCCTCTTTTACTACCTCATACATCGTATCTGCTTCTTCTTTCCTCACATGTTCGAGCAAGCGCAGTACTTTGGCCGAAACGACCTTTTGGCCGAAACGAATGGATATTTCATCGCCTACTGCCACAACCGTCCCTGCTTTCACCACTTTCCCGTTTACCTTCACTCTTCCTTGATCGCATACCTCTTTGGCTAACGTTCTTCTCTTAACCAAACGAGATACCTTTAAAAACTTATCTAAACGCATCTATATATCTCCCCTATGTTCGTCTACGCAGTTTGGAGGGATAACAGAGTTTTTCTGTCTACCTAGATAAAATCCTGCCAAACATGCGTTTGGTATAATTGGTCGGTCATCAAACATTTTTGGCTTCATTCCACCAAGTATCAAGCTGTTCCATTGAAATCTCTTGAATAGGCTGTCCTAGCTCACTCGCTTTTTCCTCCAAATAAGAGAAGCGATACAGGAATTTTTGGTTCGCTCGAATTAGCGATTGTTCCGGATCGACTTGCAACCATCGTGCCAGCGAACCTAATGAAAATAACAAGTCTCCCAATTCCTCTTCCCGTTCTTCCTGATTCTGTGCTTGTACCACTTCTTCTAATTCCTCATGTACCTTTGCTAAAACACCTTCCACGGAGTCCCAATCAAAGCCAGCCTTAGCTGCTTTTTTCTGCATTTCAAATGACTTTAAAAGGGTTGGGTATTCTTTTGGGATTCCTGATAAAATAGACTCCTCTTCTTGGGCATATTCCCCGAGTTCCTGCTTTTTAATCTCTTGCCAGTTCGAAATCACTTGATCCGAATCCGTTACTTCAGTTTCTCCAAAAACATGTGGATGACGACGAATCATCTTATCGCTCAGATTCTCTATCACATCACGAATGTCAAATGTCCCTTCATCTCGTCCAATTTGGGCATGAAGCAGTACTTGAAGCAAGACATCCCCTAGCTCGTCCGCTAATGAGTCCTCATCTCCATTGTTAATTGCTTCAATCGCTTCATATGATTCCTCGATCAAATAAGGCCTTAGACTTTCATGTGTCTGCTTGCGATCCCAAGGACAGCCATCAGGGCCGCGCAATGTTTCAATGATCTCCACCAAAAAATCAAACTGTCTATATAACCCACTCTCTAGAGGTACGGGCGGCACATACACCGTTGATAAATCCGTAAATGAATCCTCATGATCCAATTCATACAGAGGAACTTCCACGATTTTCTCTAAACTCGGAATCCCTAGCGCAGTACCGATAATGACATTGTGATCAGCTGGATACACTTCCATGAGGCTTAACTTCACGTCAGACGCAACCAATCGGTCATAGACCTGTCCCACCAATATATGCATTCGCGGGTTTAATTGGTGTGCTTGCAAATCATTACCGTCCACCATCTGAAAGCCTTCGATCGGGTCAATCTGTAACCTTGCAAAAGCGGCATCTAAGAAGCTCCCGCCCCCTATGATCTCTACTTCGATCCCGGACTCCGCTTGCTCCTTTAATAAGATCTGAACCGTACGCTCCGCCACCATCGGATGCCCCGGAACTGCATAGACCACTTGCTGATGCTCTTCCGCTAACCTGATTAATTGGGAAGCGATCTCTTTATACACTTCTTCAAATTGAGCATGCTTTTCATAAACCTCATCAAACGAATGAAAGCAAACTCCTTGTTGCTTCATCCAGCCTACTACTGGGTGCTTTTCGGTTCGGAGCCAAATGGCAGGTGCATTCTGTAACAAATTCCACGTCCCGATATTTAAGCTCGCTTCATCCCCGAAGCCTAATCCTACGATTGTAATTGTATGTTTCATCACTCACACCACCTTTTATCTTCTCAACCAACGAAATTTATGAACAATCGATTGCAATTTTGGAAGCTGTTCCAAGTCTTCATCTGGAATCAGATGAAAACGAAACAGCGCAAAGATATAAACAAAAATGCCTATTATCACCGTCACGAGTGAAATAAACGTCATACTCACCCGACCCTGGGCCTCTCCAAATCCCCATCGCAGGATCTCGAGAACCCCTTTCGTGCTAACGACTAACAAGAAAATGGTCAGTACACCACTTCGAATCTGAGCCCCTTTGTTACTCATTTTACCAGTAAACTGCTGGAGGCATGCTCGCAGAGTCAAATAGGTAGAAAACGCATAGGCCAATACGGAAGCCCACGCTGCCCCTTCAATTCCTATCGTGGGAATCAAGCTATAATTTAGGCCGATTTTCACAATTGAACCCAAAAATAAGAAAAGAACGGGTAAGTACAGCTTCCCAAAGCCTTGAAGAATCCCTACTGAGGTAATCCCTAATGTAGAGAAAAAAGCGGAAAAAGCCAATATCGCAAGAGCGGAAGAACCCGCGGAATCCTCGAATAACATCACATTTACTGGCTCCGCAATAATAAACAACCCGATAGAAGCAGGCAATCCTAACATCCATGTAACCCGTAACGCTAAACGAGCCCGATTTTCTGCCTTCCTCGTCTCACCCCGTGCCCGTAAATCCGCAATCGACGGTACCAGCGATAGAGAAATAGCCGACGCAAAAAAGGAAGCGAATTGAATAAGAGGTTGTCCACGATCATAAATCCCTTTCTGAGCGATGGCAAAGGCTTCCCCTTTCGCCTGTTCTAAAATATTCGCCACTGTAAAGGAATCCACTAGTTGATATAACGGCAATACCAGTGATCCCAAACAAATCGGGAACGCAATGAGAAATACCTCTTTTAATACCTTTCTTTTCCCCTTTGTATATGGCTTCTTTTCTGCACTTACATTCGTTGCCCGTTCTATCCTCTTCTTTCTCATATAAACCAGAAGAACAATAAAACCTGCTACCGCACCCGTAAACGAACCAAATACAGCACCCGCTCCTGCATAAACAGGACCATACCCAAGTGTGATCATCAAGTAAGAAAGAAGCAAGATCGTACAAACCCGCACAAACTGCTCAATCACTTGCGAGACAGCTGTTGGCATCATATCTTGATAACCTTGAAAATATCCTCTTGCCGCAGCCATCACTGGAATGATCAACAATGCAAAGGAAACTGTTTCGATCGGCAGAGTTAACATCTCTTCATTCCCCATCCACTGCGCAAACCAAGGGGCACCAAAATATAAAACTGAAAAAAAGAACACACCCGTTATTAATAAACCAATCGATGATACGTTATATACTTGCTTGGCCCCTACCTCGTCGCCTACCGCAACCCGTTCGGACACCAATTTCGAAATCGCAAGCGGAAATCCAGCAGTAGCCAATATGATCAAGGTACTAAATAGCGGATACACTTGTTGGTATACATACATGCCTTCATTGCCTGTAATATTTTGATACGGAATCCGGTATATTGCCCCTAGTATCTTACAAATAAGTCCTGCTAAGCCTAGGATAGTGGCTCCTTTAATAAATGATTTCTCCACAATCTCCGTTCCGCCTTTCTTTGTTACATGTCCTCCATTATACACAAAAAAACACCCTATCTTTGTTAGATATAGGGCGTTTCTCCATCCTATTGTTCCATTTGCTTCCCGAGAAATGAGGCGGCAGTACCTGCTAGTTTGGCTTCCATATCACCAATCTTCGCACCATCCTTCTTGGAGATTAGGATGACAGCTCCAATGGGATCTCCACCTGCAATAATAGGGACGATAATATAAGATTGATACTCTTCGGGACTCCCTTTTAAAATTTCAGCTGTACTTTGTGAAGTATCTGTTTGAGGGCGGCGATGCTCCATCGCTAACTCCACTATTTCACCTATAGGCTTTTCCAAGTATTCTTTTTTGGATGCTCCCGCTACTGCAATCACATTGTCCCGATCGCAAATGAGCGTCGTATGTTGCAAGTTTTCATACAAAGCTTCTGTATACTCTTGTGCAAAGTTACTAAGTTCACCGATGGGTGAGTATTTTTTTAAAATTACCTCTCCATCACGATCGACGAATATTTCCAAAGGATCTCCCTCACGGATTCGAAGGGTACGGCGTATTTCCTTAGGGATTACTACACGCCCGAGATCATCGATCCGGCGAACGATGCCGGTTGCTTTCATAGAAAATATTGCCTCTCTTTCCTATAAAGATTCAATCATTCCTTCACTTACCATCCTACGCACATAGTATGAGACTGCTTTCCATTATTTATTCCAAAAGGTTCAATGTATAAATATCGAAAAAGTGATTAGGTAGTGTCTGAAAACTTCTAATGTGTTATCTTATTCAGTAAGATGACATGCGAAGGAGATTTCCCAATGGCCCCACGACGCTATGAGCTTAC
>NZ_SLXV01000025.1 GCF_004341445.1 Baia soyae | reverse complement strand
GGACCAACGGGACCAAGTGGGCCTTCGGGGGATATCGGACCTCAGGGACCAACGGGACCAAGTGGGCCTTCGGGGGATATCGGACCTCAAGGACCGACGGGGCCTCAAGGGCCAACAGGGCCTCAAGGACCGACGGGGCCTCAAGGGCCAACAGGGCCTCAAGGACCGACGGGGCCTCAAGGGCCAACAGGGCCTCAAGGACCGACAGGGCCTCAAGGACCGACAGGAACAAATACAACTCCTGTGCCATTGGTTTATGCTGCAGGTGGAAGCACTGTAATTGCTAGCGATGCTAGGACGAATCACATCATAGCTATGATTCCCGTGGGAACGGCTCTCGGAAACCCAGACGGAGAAGTAGATACCCTTAATAATTTGGTTTACGTCAGTGGAACGGCAAATGTTTATGTCATTGACGGGATAAGTAATACAATCATTGATACCATAACCATTCCAGGGACTACTCCCCTCATACGTGGATTAACGACGACAAACAAGAATACTTTATATGTAGGCGATTCGAATAATAACAGGGTGAATGTTTATGATGTTTCTAGTTTTCCTAGTACATTCATAGCCTCGATCCCGGTTGGACCCAGTCCATTAAAGATGGGATTCAATCCGTTAACGAATCTACTCTACGTTGCGGATGGACCTTCATCAGCCGGAGCCACAAGTTACGTATCTATTATTGATACGACAGCTGCGAATGGCGGAACGATCGTTTCAACCGTTACCATTGGAACCAATGTTCAAGCACAAGGAGTTAGTGTTGATGCGCAAAATAAGTTTGTTTACATTGGAAACTTCCGATCTATGAACGTTACTGTTATTAATACAGCAACGGGTCCCGGTACTATTTATTCAACCATCCCTGTTGGATTCAATGTTACTGAGTTAGCTGTAAATCCGATGACGAAAAAGTTATATATTCAAAGATGGAATACTACCGTGGGCGTTGGAGTGGCGGATGTATCAAGCTTTCCTACTACCGTAAGTACCGTTATTCCAACAGGGCAAAGTTCTGATGGTATTTCACTTAACCAATTCCTTACACCATATCAAAATTCGTTTGCAGCTAATCTGGTCTATTCCCCATCATCGGTTGCGAATCAGGTATTTGTCATCGACCAAATGACAGATACTGTTGTTGGGACCATTCCACTTACTCTAGCAACATGGAGTGGAGTGAATCCATTTGGTCAGGGGTCATAACACATCGTTATCTAGCTAGCATGATAAGTGAAGAAATATTGGAATTTATTCAGAGGTTCATATGAAGGAAGATTAGAGTATAAATACTTCAAATAAGCTGAATCGGGCTTATTTGAAGTATTTTCAATGTCACGTTTTGGGACAACCCCTTCAATACTCTACCTACTGATTTAAAAGTTTGTTCAAGAATATATATTATATTAGTATAAAGAAAACGGAGAAAGTAGCTGGAGGAGAATCTCTACATGGATCTATTTGAGTATCAGCAGGCTTTGACATCCAAGCATCAAGGACCACTTGCTTCTCGTATGAGGCCTCGAAACTTTCAGGAGTTCGTCGGCCAATCCTCCATCGTAGGGCAAGGGAGATTACTGCGCCGTGCCATCGAAGCCGATCAACTCTCTTCGATTATCTTACATGGACCACCCGGGACTGGAAAAACCACGATTGCCAAGATCATAGCCGAATCTACACAAGCTCATTTCGAACAGCTAAATGCCGTTACAGCAGGAGTAAATGACTTACGCCAAGTCGTTCGGTCTGCCAAAGAACGCTTAGGAATGTACGGAACGAGAACGATTTTATTTGTCGATGAAATCCATCGTTTTAATCGTTCTCAGCAAGATGCGCTACTACCTGATGTCGAGGAAGGTACACTCATTTTAGTTGGAGCAACTACAGAAAATCCTTCTTTTCAAGTAAATGCCGCCCTCCTATCACGCTCCCTCTTGTTCCAATTAGAACTACTGAATGAAGAGGAGCTTACCCAAATCATCGACCAAGCCTTGCAGGACAACGAACGAGGTCTGGGAAATGTTCAAGTGCAAATGGATCCAGATGCCTGTCAACATCTTGTACGAATGGCAGGTGGAGATAGTCGTCGTGTGCTAAATGCGCTAGAGATGGCGGTGATGACCACGACGCCTCATGCAGATGGAATCCGACATATCACCTTAGAAATCGCAGAAGAGTCGATCCAACGTAAGCATGTTCGCTATGATCAATCGGGAGATCAGCATTATGACACCGTCTCTGCCTGGATTAAGAGTATGCGTGGCTCTGATCCTGATGCATCCCTGTACTATCTGGCCAAAATGATCCTAGGAGGAGAAGACCCTCGTTTTATCGCAAGAAGAATTATGATTCACGCCGCAGAAGATGTGGGAATGGCCGATCCTAGGGCCTTACTTATCGCTTCAGCTGCCGCCCATGCCGTGGAACTCGTTGGACTCCCGGAAGCCCAGATTCCACTAGCTGAAGCCGTCATCTATCTCGCTACGGCTCCTAAAAGTAACTCTGCTTATACAGGAATTCAGCAAGCTCTTGAAACAGTGAAGCAGGAAGTACGCGCGGAAGTTCCTCACCACCTACGCGACAGTCATTTCCCGGGTGCAAAATCACAAGGCCGTGGGAAAGGGTATCTGTATCCACATGATTTCCCTAGAGGATACACTCAGCAGCAGTATCTTCCAAATGAACACTGTGGTAAGTCATTCTATCAACCTAGTGCTCATGGATACGAACAAAAATTATCAGAGTTTATGCGTTGGATGAAACAGTCTAGCGAATCCTAAGCAAACAAAAAACAAGCGTTTCTGGCGCTTGTTTTTTGTTAATCTTTCGCAGTCATATACATATCCTTACTTATTATCGATTTAATAATAAATTTCCCATTCTCTTTTACGCACGGGAACCGCAAATCGCCACTTTGTATATATCGATGATCTCTAGTGTCTAGAATAACTCTTCCTCCTTTTGCCAGTTGGATAATGTCTTCAGGAGTTAACTCCTTTTTTAATCGATCCGTGCGCTCTGCGGCGTGGTACGTCGTAATAAACTCTGATTGATCTTGGCTAAAGATCATCCCTCATTTGCTTCTCTATTTCCTTCACTAGATACAAAGATAGATCCGCTTCGAAAACTTTTAACGCCTCGACCAAACTCATGGTAAAAGCAAACACACCCTTTTCATGCACCAAACTTTGTACTTTCTCCTTACTTTCTGGGGATAAAATCCCGACCACCTTAGATAGATAATTGAAAATTCTCTGTATTTCCTCTGGCGGTTTTGCACTACTACTTTCTATGATATCATGACCCGTAGGCAGTCCATTTTTTAACTTCTCCAAAGGAGAAAGATAAAAGCGATTCTCGCTGACTTGCGGTGTTTTCTTTAAATCCAGATGAAGTGTACTGAGTTCAATTCGAAAATCACTGTGTATTCTAATAATTTTTGCATTAATCGTCATTCCAACTTCAAGGAAATCATGTATATCCTCAATATATTGGTTTGCTATATTCTTTATATGAATCAATCCTGAATATTTCCCACCTTCTAACTCCACAAAAGCGCCATAAGAAGCGATAAACGTAATCGTTGCATCGATATGGTCTCCCACTTTGTATGGGGGTGGTTTTGCTAGGTCTGTGGCGAGAGAAGTTTGTTGTGTGAATTCTTCTATTCTCTCATCCAGTGATTTTTCAGCCATAGCATATGGCCTCCTTTCATGATAAACTATACATCCTTACATTAAAGCGATAATGGATAAAAATCAATATAAAAATGAAAATTTACCTTATGTTTATTTTACCAAAAATGCTTAAAAATTTCTATTTTAATTTGAAAATGAATATTTTATAATTTGTGAAACAATGCGTATATTCATAAAAGAATACGAGCCCGTCACTTTATCCTTTGTCTCGTATTCTTTCCATCTATTCCATCGGTATTAGAGCTTCGTTATGTATTCATAGACTTGGCGCCAATCGGTAATCCGAGGAACTTCCTTTGAATACTGACGGTTATACGGTGCATCTACAATCATCGTGTGAACTTTTTGCTCTATCAGTCGATCTAGATGATTAGGGGCATCTTCAAAGAATAAATCAATTCCTAGCTTTAAAGCTACCTTGGCTTTATCTATCGAACTCATAATCAAACGATCACTTTGATAGGGAAATTCATTCTCCCGTAACCAATTCTTTGTTACCTCTTGAATGTTTGGGAGACCCGGTCTAGCCGTGATATAGTAAATCTCATGCCCTTCCTGCGACAACTGATGTAGGACCTCCCTGGCGTGAGGTAGTGGAACACCTAGTCGGTAAATCTTTTCCTCCAGACGCCTCCAAGTCTTCCGGCCCTCCTCGGGCGTTAACCCATATGCTCGGTCTAGATAAAATTCAGTAAGATCCTCTGCTCGTACCTCTTTTTGAAACTCTTCATTATAAACGGTGACCGCCGCCTGCTTCGTATCTTTGATGGTACCATCAATATCGACACCCAATTTCATCTATGATCACTCCGAATCCTAGTTAACAAGCTTCATGGCTGATATCTATGTACAAAACAACCAATGTACAAAAAAAGCCCCATTATGCCGTGGCACCGCAATTTTGAACCTGCTCTCTAGCAGGTGGGTGCTCTGCAGCGAATATCAAGGTTCCATCTAGATGATGGCTTCCTTTCCAAGCACTGACACAAGCTCCCGCAGTAAAAATGTTGGCTCAAAATTACGGTTTACACACGAACATCTCAGGGATTCTTTATTAAATCTATATTACCACATCTGCAAATAAGAGAACAAGTACAAACGCATCTAGCTATAAGTTTATTGTGACCCTTTTTCCTTCATCTTAACCGCAATATGAAGATCATCCAATTGCTGCCCATCTACAGGAGAAGGAGCACTCGTCATCAAACAAACCGCATTCGAAGTCTTTGGAAAAGCAGTGATTTCACGAAGGTTGGTCTCGCCTGCTAAAATCATCACAATTCGATCAAAGCCTAGTCCGATTCCACCATGAGGCGGCACACCATACTCAAATGCCTCTAATAGGAAACCAAACTTCTCTTTAGACTCCTCTGGAGAAAGCCCAAGCGACGCAAAGATTTTCTCTTGTAGCTCCCGTTCGTAGATCCGCAAGCTACCACTTCCTAGTTCGTATCCATTCAGCACCAAGTCATAGCAAACTGCACGTACTTTTCCTGGATCTGTCTCCATCAAGGAAATATCTTCGTCCATCGGCCTGGTGAAGGCATGATGCATTGGCATAAATTGCGCCGAATCCTCATCATATTCATACATAGGGAACTCGGTAATCCAAGCAAAATGATACTTACTTTCATCAATCAACCTTAATTCACGACCTAAACGGGCACGGATCCCGCCGAGTGTAGCCGCTACTACACTTGGTTTATCTGCAACGAAGAATAATAAATCTCCTTCTTCCACACCTGTTATCTTTGCAATGGCAACAATCTCTTCTTCTTTTAATGCTTTTGCAATGGAGCCTTTTATGCCGTCTGGCTTCCACGCTAACCATGCGAGTCCTTTTGCACCTAGAGATTCAGCGACTTTACCCCAGTTATCCACTTCTTTTCGGCTCCAATGGGCTTGCCCTTTTACATTGATCGCCTTCACTTGCCCGCCACTTGCAAGAGTACTCGCAAACACTTTAAATTCTGTGTCAGCAAGTACTTCTCCAACGTTGATTAACTCCATACCAAAACGGAGATCAGGCTTATCACTACCGAAACGATCCATGGACTCCGCATACGGAATTCGTTCAAATGGAGCGGCTACTTCGACCCCCTTTACTTCACGTAGAAGCGTAACAAACATCTCTTCCATCATTTGATAAAATTCCTCTAGTTCTATGAAAGAGAACTCTAAGTCGATCTGCGTAAATTCAGGTTGACGGTCTGCACGCAAGTCCTCGTCACGGAAGCAACGTGCAAATTGGAAGTAACGATCGAGGCCGCCCACCATACACAATTGCTTAAATAACTGTGGAGACTGAGGCAATGCATAAAATTCACCCGCGTGTACGCGACTTGGTACTAAATAATCCCTTGCTCCTTCTGGAGTGCTCTTCGTCATGATCGGAGTCTCAATTTCGAGAAACTCATGGCGATCGAGAAAGCGACGCACGGACTGCATAGCTTTATGGCGTAAAACGAGGTTTTCTTGCATCTTGGGACGACGAAGATCTACATAACGATGCTTTAAGCGAATGGTTTCATCGACATCAATGTTATCTAAAATCTGAAAAGGAGGTGTCTTTGCCGTGCTAAATACTTGAATCGCAGAGGCTTTGATTTCAATTTCTCCTGTTGCCATGTTTTGATTAATTGTCTCGGGAGTGCGTAATGCAACTTGTCCTGTTACCGATAACACGTATTCGCTACGTACTTGATCCGCGATTTGAAACGCTTCTGATGCTGTCTCAGGATGAACTACTACCTGAACCTGCCCCGATATATCACGGATATTTAGAAAGATGAGTCCACCCAAGTCACGGCGTGATTGCACCCAACCATTAATCGTAATCACCTGTTCTACATGCTGTGTGGTAAGCTCGGTTGTTTTATGTGTTCGTAGTGCTGGCTTTGACATCGATCATCTTCCTTTCTCTGTTTGAATGTACGTAACCAATTGATCGAAAGGAACCGCTACTTGCGTTCCCGTTTCCATATTCTTCACTTGAATCAAATTTTGCGCAAGCTCATCTTCGCCTAAGATGGCCACAAAACGCGCTTGTTCACGATCTGCTACTTTCATCTGCGCCTTCATCTTCCGGTCTAAATAATCTCGTTCAGCAGAGAGTCCAGCTCTTCGAAGCTCAGCGAGCAACTGCATAGACTTACGTTTAGTAGCTTGATCAAATGTAATCATGTAGCAGTCGAGACGGCCCGGTTCTGGAACCGCTACTTGTTGCTCTTCCAGTGCTAATAAGACTCGTTCAAGCCCTATACCGAAGCCTACACCCGGCATATCGGGTCCGCCCACTTCCTGTACGAGTCCATTGTAACGGCCGCCGCCTCCAATTGTGCTCGCCTGTGCCCCAGGGATATCTACCATGTATTCAAAAGCGATTTGTGTATAATAGTCCAATCCACGAACCAGACGGTCATTTTGCACGTAGTTTACACCGAGTATGTCTAGATATTGTTTTACAGCCTCCAGATTCGCAAGGCTTTCCTCGCTGAGATAATCTAAGATGGATGGTGCACCCTTCGCAATCTCTTTGGTACGTGGATCTTTGCTATCTAAAATTCGCATCGGATTTCGGTATAGGCGGTTTTGCGCATCCTCTGCTAATTCTTCTTTATACGGTTCAAAATAGGCGATTAAGGCTTCAAAATAACGAGCACGGCTCTCTGGATCGCCTACATTATTAATCTCGACTTGAACTCCTTTTAGGCCTAGCTCTTCAAAGAATTGCATCCCTAGAGCAATGACCTCCGCATCAAGGGCAGGATCAAAGCTTCCAAAGGCTTCTACACCCAGTTGATGAAACTGACGATATCTCCCTATCTGCTGCCGCTCATAACGATACATAGGCCCCATATAGAACCATTTAGTTGGTTGTGGCTGTGCGTATACCTTATGTCCCACAAACGAGCGCACAATCCCTGCTGTGCCCTCTGGGCGTAATGAAATCGAGCGCCCTGCACGATCGGTAAAGGTATACATCTCTTTCTCCACGATATCGGTGGTATTCCCTACACCCCGTTCAAATAGCTCCGTGTACTCCACAAGGGGGGTGCGGACCTCTTGAAAACGGAAACGTTCCGCTACGTCACGAGCCGTAGATTCTACAAAACGCCACCACTGTACTTGTCGCCATTTCTCTTCATCTTTCGGCATGACATCAAACATGCCTTTTACAATCCTGCTCATGTGAATGCCTCCTTTACCTTTGTCATATTGAATTCGTTGTCTCCATCTAGGAACAATAAAAAAATCTCTCGTCCCTGACAAAGACAACTTTGTCAGGGACGAGAGATTTTTTTACCAATTCCCGCGGTACCACCCTAATTAAAAGAATCCATATAGGCTTCTTTCCACCTCTTACCCGTTATCGCCGGGACCGCGTCTATGCTTACTAACAACTTGCGTTCAACATAGAACCTCCAGGTGTCTTTCATCCTCACATCACAGAGGGAACCTTTCAGCCACGAGTCCCCATCTCTAACTGCTCATTTGAAGATTACTTTCCGTTCATAGGCCAGATATCAAAAATAAAATAGTATGTTTATTATAGGTTTGCCCCAAAATGATGTCAAGAAGGATAGGCAAAATGTTTCGGTTTTCTCTGATAAATAAGTGTGTTATATTCGGTTCAAACGAATACATAGACGAAAGGAGGCGCGGTTCATGCGACTCTTTCTGCTTTTAGGTAGTATCAACATGGCTTTAAGTATTGCTTTGGGTGCGTTTGGTGCTCATGGTTTGAAAGACAAAGTAGCTGAGAAAATGATTGCCAATTGGAATACGGGCGCTCATTATCATATGATTCATGCGCTTGGGATGCTTGTAGTGGGGATTCTACTATCGAAGGTTCAAAGCTCGGGGATGTTGACTGCTTCGGGCTGGCTTATGCTGGTGGGGGTTGTTCTGTTCTCAGGTAGTCTGTATGTGATGGCTGTGACGGGGGTAACGAAGCTAGGTGCGATTACGCCGATTGGTGGGCTGGCGTTCATTGTGGCGTGGGTACTCGTAGCGGTTGCGGTTTATAAACAGTTTAGCTAAGTTGTAGAGGCAATGTACTTGTCCACTGCTTTGATAATGAGCTGTAGTGAGAGCGGATAAGGCGGCTTTCTTGTACCGGGCTATTTTTCTACTGCTTCAATAGTAAGCTGTGGGTAAAGGCGGATAATAGGCGGTTTCTTGATCCAAAGTACCGGGGCATATATCTAGCCACAGCTCAAATAGTGAGCCTGCGAGGATGTGGAAATGCAAGTCCGCTTCGTTCTTCTCCACTTCGGGCAAGTGGCAAAACTCGCGAAGAACACGCTCAAACATTGCCACAAAACGCCCTTGCTTCGAAGAACTCCGCTAAGTAGGCTCACTAACATCGCAGTGGCTAGATACATTGCCCTTAGTACATTTTCATCACCGATTGATCAACAAAGCCTGAGGTGGGGAAAGAATAGAAAGACAAAAGAACAGCAAAGAAAGAACAGAAAAAGAAAGCAAGAGGCACAAAACTTTATTTGCTAGTAAAGTTTTGTGCCTCTTGCCTTTTTATACGGTCAGGTCTTGTTGATTAACTTAGATTATGGTCCATTAGATGAATGTTCAAAGGGAAAGGAGAGTCTGTCCGATACTTTGCGATGTTTAGCGATCCTACTTAGCGTAGCAATCCGTAGTACGGGGCGCTTTTGGTGCAACATGTCTGAGCGTTCTGTGCGAGTTGCACCTGCCCGGACGTAGGATGGTGGAGCGGACACCCCTACTTCTCTGCTGGATCAGTATCTGAGCATGTATCGGACAGATTCTCCGGCCCTTCGATCACCTAATAGCCCCTAATCAACAAGCTTGCTATAAGACTAATTCTTCCCAGGACACTGTGTATACAGCTCCAACACGCTACTTTCTACCTTCGCATCGGTGTACATCTTCTCAATCTCTTCTTTTGCCTTTTTAGTCAAGCATTTCCCCGGTTTTAATCGATCTGGTATGTTTTGTTTGATTTGCCCGTTCATATATAGGATTGCCTTTGCTCGTTCTAAACGGTTGGCAGTGATAAAGCCATCTGTCTCTTTTTGCTGAATTTTATTGCTAAGTGACCAACTCCATAGGTCTATTTTCTCCCCATCTTGAAACGTCACATAGTATTCGGGGTGAAATCCATTTGAATCGTTGGAGCGAAACCCGGCACGGACTTCTTTGATATCTGTCCACTTATATTGCTCAGTCTGAATGCCAAAAAGACTAGCTACTTTGATTCCGGCTTGATTCACGGATACATGGGTAGTAGTGTCCCACACGGATAGTAAGAAACATACAATTAGATAGATTCCCACTTTCCGTTTATATTTTTTGGTTCGAATCTGACCGGAACGTTTTTGCTCACGAGTAGGGATAGCTGTTACGATTAACCCCATTATGAGGAGTGCTAATATAATGGTTACGATATTGCCCATTGGACTTCGATAGTAAAAATATAGATCAGTGCTACTATGAAAGAGGAGTCCCTCTATCCACATAGAGCCGAGCCAAACCATAAGAAATGGGACAAAGATTAAAATAACCCCCGTTACAACCCATTTCACAATCCGGAATACGATTCCAATAAAATCTTTTAATTGATCGCTCATTCTTTAACCCCTCTAAAGATCAGGAGCATCTCCTTCTTTCTGTGACTCCGATCCCCTATGTAATCGCATTCATGTAACAAGCATACCATAGTTACCTAGTATAAGTTGACTGATCCGTACAAAAAAGCGCATCCCATCAAAGGAGTACGCTTTTTTCTATCAACACACAAATGAACTGTTACCGAGAACGAACTTGGTGGAATTTCTCTACAACGTTTCCTACATTAAATCCAAAGCGTTCCATCACAAGGTTTCCTGGGGCAGATGCGCCAAATGTATCAATCCCGATGACTTCACCTTGATCCCCAGTGTACTTGTGCCAGCCCATGGTGTGAGCCGCTTCAATCGCTACACGAGCACGAAGTTTTGCTGGTAAGATCGCTTCTTTCTCATCAGCAGAGAGAAGGTCAAAGTTTTCACGACAAGGCATGCTGACGACTCGTACATGAACACCCTCTTGTGCCAACTGCTCTTGAGCCTCAATCGCAAGGCTTACTTCAGATCCTGTGGCAATCAAGATTCCTTCTGGTTGTCCATTTTTTGCTTCTGAAACGATGTAAGCCCCTTTTTCGATTAGCTCTTTTCCTTTTCCGACAGAGCCTTCTAAAATCGGGAGGTTTTGGCGTGTTAAAGCCAGCACAACTGGGTGCTCTGTTTGACTTACGGCATAAGCCCATGCAGCCGAGGTTTCGTTTGCATCCGCAGGACGAACCACTTTTAGACCTGGGATTAGGCGAAGGGACGGAACTTGCTCCACAGGTTCATGGGTAGGTCCATCCTCTCCAACTGCGATGCTATCATGGGTAAACACATAGGTTACTGGCAACTTAGAAAGGGCAGCAAGACGAATAGCTGGACGTAGATAGTCAGAGAACACAAGGAATGTAGCTCCAAATGCTTTCACACCACCATGTAGTGCTAAGCCATTCATCGCCGCTCCCATCGCATGTTCACGAACGCCAAACCAAACATTGCGGCCTGCGTAATCCTCGACATGGAACACGCCTGCGCCTTTCATCTCGGTATTATTGGACGATTTTAAGTCAGCAGAGCCGCCCATTAGAATCGGCACAGCTTTCGCCAAACCTTGTAGCGCATTTCCAGAAGCAACGCGGGTCGCTAGTGCCTTATCTCCTACTTGATAAGTAGGAAGGGATTGCTCCCACCCAGCAGGAAGCGTACCGGAAAATGCCGCCTCTAATTCCTTAGCTAACTCTGGAAACTCCGACTGATACTTCGCATATAGCTCTTTCCACTCAGCATGTTTCGTAGCGTACCGATCAAGCGTTTCAGAAAGGTGAGAGCGTACCTCTTGTGGCACATGAAAATCTTCTTCATGCTCCCAATTGTACGATTTACGAGTACCAGCAATCTCTTCTTTTCCAAGTGGCTTTCCGTGTGCTTCGGAAGTACCAGCACGATTTGGACTACCATAACCAATCACGGTCCGTACTTCAATCATGGTTGGACGTCTGAGGTCCGCCTGTGCCTCTTCAATCGCCCGAGAGATCGCTTCTGTATCATTGCCATCCTCTACCCGAATCACTTGCCAACCATAGGCCTCGAAACGTTGCAATGTCTTTTCAGAGAAGGCATGATTTAATTCGCCATCTAATGAGATGTCGTTTGAGTCATAGAGGCAGATTAATTTACCGAGATTCATATGTCCAGCCATAGAGCATGCTTCGGAAGCAACTCCTTCCATTAAGTCACCGTCTGAACAAATTACATAGGTAAAGTGATCCATAATCGGATAGCCATCTTGATTAAAACGCGCTGCTAGGTGAGCCTCTGCCATCGCCATTCCCACAGCAGTGGAGATCCCTTGGCCTAGTGGACCTGTGGTAGCTTCTACGCCTGAAGTATGTCCCACTTCAGGATGACCCGGCGTTCTGCTTCCCCATTGGCGGAATTGCTTTAGGTCCTCTATGGATACGTCAAATCCATAGAGATGGAGCAAGCTATAGAGAAGTGCTGAACCATGGCCTGCGGATAGCACAAAGCGATCGCGGTTCATCCATTTTGGATCTTTTGGATCTTGGTTTAGGTAGTTATTCCACAAAGCATATGCCATCGGGGCGGCTCCCATTGGTAGTCCAGGGTGACCTGAGTTTGCTTTCTCAATTTGGTCAATTGAAAGCAATCGAATGGTATTAATCGTATGTAAATCAATATTATTTGCTGTCAAGTCAAACAACCTCCTTGTAACTATTAAAACTCTACTCTTAGCTTAACTCACGCTAAGCTCCCATATCCATGATCAACTGAATTTCTTTTTTATAAGATCATTGCTGTCTAACAAAATCGTCACAGGACCGTCATTATGGAGCGAAACATCCATCATCGCACCAAATATCCCCGTCTGCACTTCCACTCCAAGATAGCGGAGTTGTTCGTTAAATTTTTCATACAGTGGCTGTGCCAACTCCGGTCTAGCCGCTGCCATGAAGCTAGGTCGTCGACCCTTTCGGCAATCACCGTATAAAGTGAATTGTGAGACAGATAGGATCGATCCACCTAGATCGAGTAGGGATTTGTTCATCTTTCCTTCCTCGTCTTCAAAGATCCGGAGATGGACCACTTTTTCTGCTAATGTTTGAATCTCTTCTTCACCATCATGTTCCGTAATACCAACAAGTAGTAGGAGCCCTTGATCAATGGCCCCTACTACTTGCTCTTCTACAGTAACGCTCGCCTTTGAAACACGTTGTATCACGACTCGCATCAAATCCCCCTCACCCTTGTTGGAACATTCTCTGCACGCTAATCACATCTGGAACTCGCTTGATTTTTTCCACTACATTTCGCAAGTGTTTGCTATTTTTAATCGAAACGGTTAGATGGATCGCAGCAAAGCCTTTACGATGCACCCTAGCCACTACACCGAAACAGTCCGCTTTTTGCTCCGAAACGGCTTGTAAGACATCATTTAGAAGACCACTCCGATCAAATCCAGAGATCTCAATGTCCACTTGATACGTTCGGTTCGGATCGTCCGTCTCCCAGATCACCTGAATCGCCCGTTCTGGTTCGATCGTTTGGATATTCGGACATTCGAGACGATGTACGGATACTCCTCTTCCTCGGGTGATAAAACCGGTGATCTCTTCGCCAGGAACTGGGTTACAGCAACGTGAAAGCCGGATCATCACATTATCAGCACCTACAACAGTAACACCCGGCCCCGAACGATAAAACTTTTTCGGTTTGATTTCGGGGAGGTTTGCGATGGCTTCCGCGATCGTTGGAGCTTCCTCATCACGTAATCCATGTGTAAGACGGCGGTATGCTTCATGAGCCGTAATGCCTCCATATCCTACTGCGGCATAAAGGTCATCCGATTCATTCATATTAAACTTCTTACTCACTTCAAGTAGACGGTCATTTTTTAATACTTCGCTACATTCGAAGTGATTCTTCTTCAGTACTGCTTCGATCATTTCTCGCCCTTTGGCGATACTCTCTTCTTTGCGTTGCGTCTTAAACCAACTACGAATTTTGTTTCGTGCATGTGAAGATTTTACTAACTTGAGCCAATCTCTACTTGGACCAAAGCTGTGTTTGCTCGTGATAATCTGTACTTGGTCCCCAGTTCGCAGTTTATAATCGAGCGGAACAATCTTGCCGTTCACCTTGGAACCTACGCACTTATTTCCGATCTCGGTATGAATCCGATATGCAAAGTCAAGCGGAACCGAACCCGCCGGTAGCTCAATGACATCAGACTTAGGTGTAAAGACAAAAACGGTATCTTTAAACCAATCTCCTTTGATGCTCTCCACAAACTCCTGCGCATTATTGGAGTCATTTTGTAATTCCATCATCTCACGGAACCAAGTTAACTTTTCGTTAAAATCTTGCTCCCGCTCAACGCTTGTCCCTTCTTTATATGCCCAGTGAGCCGCGATCCCGAACTCTGCTGTCTTATGCATCTCTGTCGTTCGAATCTGAATCTCAATTGGCTCGCCTCTTGGGCCATGTACTGTGGTATGAAGGGATTGGTATAAGTTGTTTTTTGGCATCGCGATATAATCTTTAAAACGGCCTGGCATCGGACGCCACATGGTATGAACAATCCCGAGTACAGCGTAACAATCCCGCAAAGACTCCACAATCACCCGAACCGCCATTAGATCATAAATCTCATTAAAGGGTTTATGTTGGAGTGTCATTTTACGATAGATGCTATAAATATGCTTGGGTCTGCCTGAGATATCCTCAAGAGGAATCTGGTACTTCTCAAACCTTCCTTTTAATGTCTCAATAATCTCGCCTAAAAAATGCTCCCGCTCCGTTCGCTTCTTCTTCATGAGAGAAGCGATTCGGTAGTAAGCTTGAGGCTCTTTATAACGAAGGGAAAGATCTTCTAATTCCCACCTGATCTTCGAAATCCCGAGACGATGGGACAATGGAGCAAATATCTCCAGCGTTTCCTCTGCATACTCGATCTGCTTCTTCTCCGACATATGTTGAACAGTGCGCATATTATGCAATCGATCCGCTAGCTTGATAATGACAACACGAACATCCTTCGCCATCGCAATAAACATTTTACGATAGTTTTCAGCTTGATGCTCTGATTTAGACATATATTTAAAACTACGCTTTAATTTGGTTAGCCCATCCACAATCAGAGCAACCGCATCACCGAACTGCTCTTGGATTTCTTCTAACTCTACATCTGTATCTTCCACCACATCATGCAATAGTGCTGCAATAAGGGTAGACAGATCCATCTTCAGCCCCATTAAAATCTCTGTTACGGCGACTGGATGGATGATAAAAGGGTCTCCCGACTTTCGCATCTGACCTCGATGCGCTTCTTCGGCAAACCGATAAGCTCGCTCTATATGGACTAGGTCTTCTTCAGCAAGATAGGTTCTCCCCAAGTCCAACAACGGGTTAAGTAGGCTCATCCAGTCATCACCACGCTCCCGAAATAGTTTGCTTATCATTATCTTATATCCACTTGTAAATGTAAAGGAGGGCAAGTGATTGAGGATTCGTGATATTCATATAGTAAAAAAAAGAATCTGAAGAAAATTCTCCAGATCCTTTTATCCTTTATTCTATGTGACATCTCGGATCGGCTTAGGCTTAGAATGCCTTCTCCATGAGAGGTGGAATACACTTAAAATAACTGCGGCTAGGGAAATCATTACGTTTGCATAAACTTCTCCAGACGTTTGGGTCATGACTAGGCCGGCGATGATTCCTCCGTAGGAAGACCATTCGAAGATCATTCGGAACATCTTCCATACTTTCCACAGGTACTCTTTTATAAATAATTCATTCGGAGAAAACAACTCCATAATTAATAAAACGACTAAACCGCCCATCCAAACAACGAGCGAGAAAATGATGATCCATGCAAATCCTGCTAATAAGTTCTGAAAAAACTCAGTAATCATTGACAAAACGACGACTCTCCTTTAAATCCTACATACTATTCATTATCCGTGACTTTTTCGCGTTTTTCAACGGAAGAGAAGACTATTCACGAATTTGTGCCTATTTTATCGCATAGCACGTTATATTCACAGTATGAACAATTTTTGCTGGGTTTCGTCGGCCAATTGAACATTTTTCTTTCCAATGGAAAAAAAGAACGCGTATATTCGAGAAGCCTTTCGGCTTGTTGCCACCACTGCGAATCGATCTGTATTCTCTCTTCGTGGTTACAATCTAGAAAATAAAGCGTAGCCCCGTTTATCTGCATTCCTCGTGCACGCCATGCCAGCGAATAAAGTTGCAATTGTGGTAGATAAAAGGTTTTTTTTTCTGTGATATCTTCCACTTTCATGCGATCCGTTTTAAAGTCGATAATCTCCCAACCTTGATGCTGATCCTGGAGTAACAAATCGATTTGGCCACTTATCCGAAATCCCGGTGTCACAAATTGAAACGGTTCCTCTGTCAGTACCTTTTTCGACTCTGCAATCCTCTGAACCACGTGGCTATCTAAAAATCTTGTTCGAATCTGCTCTAAATCAGGTTGTAAAGCCTCCATTTCACGAGAATTCAGATGAAATATGTGAGCAATTCGAGCAAACCAATCAGGTTGTAACCAGAGTCGCTCTGCTGAAGAGACCGTTTTCTCACAGAGATAATGAACGATTTCCCCACGCCGATTGCCAGATATATAAGAGACAGACGGCTTTTCCTCTACTCGCTCAACATCGGGAATCGGTACCTGGAGCACACGATGATAATAATACTTCCTTGGACAGTGAACTAATTCTTTCCAATCCGTCACACTGATTGGAATATGATTATATTTTCCAAACGGAATTGGCTCCGTAAAGGAAATCGCTGTGTGATCAAAGGGATCTGATTTCCGTTCGCCTTCGACAAGTGGAGGTGTTATGGAAAATGTATTTTCATAAAGGATAGGTAGGAAATCGGAGCCAAATGGAATAGACTCTCTTGGCTCATCCGAATCCATCGTAAGAATCCCTCTCAGCCAAGAGGCTAGATCTTTTGTAGATGTAGATTTCCCCTGATTCTCTGGAAGACCCAGAAATAAGGTATCTTCGGCCCGGGTTACAGCTACATAAAGCAAGCGCATCAGCTCTTGTGATTCTAATTCTTCCTCATAAAAGACAGCCTCTTTCCAGCGGGGAAATTCGATTTTCGACTTAGCATAGCTCTGCCTCTCGAGGTGATCAAATCCTTTTATAACTAAGCCCATTGTAGGATGAATCAACGATGACTCACGACTAACCGGGACATGCGAAGTGTTCCATAGATTCGGCAAGAAAACAATTGGAAACTCCAATCCTTTGGATTTATGAATCGTCATGATTCGAATGACATCTTCTCCCTCGTCCCAAATTTCCGCCTCTGGCTCTTGGTTGGCCTCCGATTGGTATAGCTCCATTTTCTCTAGGAATCCTTCCAGTGTAAGGAGAGTAGGGTCCGATTCTATCTCCCATGTGGAACACCATTTCTCGAGGTTGAAAGCAGCCTGCGCCCCGTTTGGTAATCCCCAAAGGATCGTCATATAGTTACTATGTTCCATGATCCATCGAATCAATTGTCCCGGTGTACGACGTAAGCTCATTCGCTTCAGGGACTCATATAAAGAGCAAAAATTTCGTAGTCGAAGTTGATCATGTTCCTTTAAAATGGATTGGTTAAGCCAACTCCGTGGATCTCCCGTCCAGCCTGTTCGAAGGGCAAGTCGAGTAATTCCTTCATCACTCATATGAACAAACGGCGAACGTAAAGCGCCTACCCAATTTTCTGCACGAGCAGGTGTTAGAATCGTAGCCAAAAGATAGAGAAAATCTTGGATCTCTTGAGTCTCATAAAAACTACTCCCCCCCACAATTCGCACAGGAAGCCCCTGCGATCGCAGAATTTGCTCATATAGAGACGCATCATTCATTTTCCGTAATAGCAATACCATGTCACCATATCGAAAATCGGACCGTAAGCGCTTGATTTGGTTGCTTATGATCATTGCTTCTTGTTCCACTAGTTTCTCGTTATTTCGGTCCTTATTAGAGATGCAGAGCAATTGAACCGGCTTATCTATATCTATCCCCTTACCCGTTCTAGATGCTTGAATAGGGCGAAACTCATCTACTGGAAAAGCATGTTTACATAGTTGATTGCTAAACTGAACAATCCCAGCCTGAGACCGGTAATTATGTGTTAAGTGTAGACACCCATTCTCTTCGTCCATCCATTCTTTTTGTGTTTCGATAAAAATAGAGACATCTGCCCCACGAAAGCGATAAATCGACTGCTTCGGATCACCTACTACGAATACATACCTATACGCATCTACTTGTTCTGCGATAATAAAATCTACTAACCGCTTCTGGAGCCCGTCTGTATCTTGATACTCATCGATCATTAAAGATTGAATCTGTTGCTTTATATGTACGCGAAATGACGGGTCTTTCTCTAGCGCTTCACACACCATCTGGATTAAGTCTTGATAATCATATCGTGCCTTCTGCTGTTTTAAGAGTTGATAATATACATGAATCTCTTGCAAATAGAACAGTAGTAATCGAGTCATCATTTCTTCCGATTCTAGGTTCATCTCATGCTCTTTTTCTGAATCATCTGATCCTAATCGATGCAGGAGGCTCTCTGTCGTGCAGTCTACCAATTTAGAAAATGTCCATCCCAGATTCCTCCACTTTCGAGACAACTCAACTAGCATCGATTCCGCCCTTGTCCATCCGATTAACGAAAGATAATACATCCACCATTCACGCTCAATCTCGCTTCGCTGATGAAGCAATTCGGTCGAGGAAAGCACATGGATAACAGCTTGTTCCAAAAGTCGATTCGCTTCCCATTCTTCTACTACTTGAAAAAATGGATCGACGCCTGCTCGAATCGGCTCTGTTGACAAAATCAATTGGCAATAGGAGTGAATGGTGTAGATATGAGCTTCATCTAGGCATTGGCGAACTTCATTCCACGATTGAACCTCCGCTTCGTCCCCCCTTTTACCTAATCGATCGATCATCCGCTCCATCTCTTTCCGCAAACGATCCCGCATCTCCGTTGCCGCTTTTTTCGTAAATGTGATAGCCACCATTTTACGAAGATTCGACGGGTTCATACCAAACTGACACAAGGTATACACAAAGCGTTTCACCAACACCCGAGTCTTCCCCGCTCCAGCTCCAGCCATGACGATACACCGGTACTGCTTGCTAAGCACTGCTTCTTTTTGCTCCTCTGACAGTGACTCACAAATGAGTTCCTCCATCCACTTCTCCATGCAACCTCCTCCCACTTTCTATTTTGGGTCCCGATATCGACAAAATCGCTTTGCTGCGCAATAGGACGGGCAGTGCCAAGTTGGCTTCACCCTCACTTCTCCGGAATATAATGCTTGTATCTGCTTCGCTAATCTTCTTTTCATATAATGATGCACCTCTGACCATTGCTGTGGGTCTAATCCCTTAACAGATCGATGAATGTTTGCCTTTTGTTGGACAAGACCTGCTCTCCATAAACCCAGAGACCTTCTTTCGGATGTATAAAACGCACCGCCTATCATTTGTGCCTCTAAGTATCCAAATCCATCCTGCAATACCCAGAGATAGAGTGGAAGCTGAATCGCTTTTCCTTCATACAGCTCTTGTAGTGAAGGGAGATTGTTGCCCGATTTATAGTCATATACAACCAAATGTTCCTCGTCCATATCCACCCGATCCATCTTTCCTTTAACCTGAATTTTCATATCCTTGGTCAACGAGATTGTAACCGGTTGTCTTTTCGACTGGGGATCTACGTGTTCGGGGGAATCCATGGGAAGGCCAAATGACAATTCCAGAAATCTGGGTTGAAGTGGGTGTTTCACCCTTCCGCCTTTTCGTCCTTTTTCTTCTAGTCTCATAAACTGCATGAGCCTTCTGGCTTCTTTTCGCTTCTCGATTTCCTTGACAATAGGGGGATAATGTTGGAACTCGACCTCTAACACTTCCTCAAATAATGCCTCCACACTGGATTTGGAAAAAGAAAAGGTTTCCCAATCCTCTCCTTGCTCTTGAAATCGTTTGAACCATGCATGCAAAAAGGCGTGTATCGCATTTCCCGCAGTCATTCTGGGCAAACCTCTACTCTGTTGCTCGCGTGATCTCACATTCCAAATCCTCTGAGCCAGATATCGGAAACGACAACTCATTAATACGTCTAACTCCGAAGCGCTCCATACTTTTTCCGAAAGTAAACTGGAGAGTTGATTTTCCTCATCTCCATCTAGCGAGCCAAACCACGGTGATATCATCTGTGCGCTTCTCGATCGAGCAATTTGAATCTCCTCTTTCAACTCGGAGCCAATTCGATCTAGCCATTCAATGGGTTGGTAGACTGATTCTTTTGCGACGGCATAGACGATATCCTTGGAGCGAATCCAGCAATGGGGAGATAGCATGTGTTGATGAGATTTCCATTCAGCATCATCGTACTTAGGCAAGCACTTACTCACTTCTCGTATATAGGGAGATGGATTCAACGGATCACCCGTATCATTGCGTATTGAATAAGAGAAAACAACTTGATCTTGTGCACTCATAATCGCCATAAGAAAGGATCGCTTCTGTCGCTCTCTGATATGGTCGGATGTCTGAAGCCAGATTGATTCTTTACTCAACTCCCTACGCAATGGATCTGGAAATAACCAATCATCTTGATAAGATCGCGGCCAATTTTTCTCTTCACACCCCAGTAAAATGACTTTGGTAAAAGACTGACCACAAATCATATTCGCGGCTAGTAGACATACCCCACCACTCTCTTCTGGATCCATCGTCAATTGAATATGAGATAACCAATTTGTTATCTCTTGGGCAAAATCACGGAAACTCCATACAGATGTGTTGGTTTGCTCACTTTTACTCATCTCCTGGCACCATTGCTCCATTTTCGTCCATAAGCGCCTATTTTCAATCCATTCTTGTAAGGATTCATCGTCTCGAAATACCGTAACGTTAGGGCGTAGACGAACAGCTACCCATGATCCGAACCACGAATACCAGTCTAACTCCCGATTCGCTTCCGGGATCTGCCCGATCCATCTCCATAACTCCACGACCTCTTCTGCATACTGCGGCTCTGTCGCTTCTAGCCAACATTGCAACACCTCATCTGAGGAATAGTGCGATTTCCTCCAAGATTGCTGAGATTCAGCCCAAGAAGTTAGTTCGATTCCAGCGGAGCGGGATAAAAAAGGAATCGTCGCTACATCACCATCTCTACAAGCAAAAGCAGAACGAATGACTTGTCCCATACATTGTTCCATCCCCGATTGAACATGTCGCAAATGGAATGGGACTCCCGCTTCCGTTGCAATTCTTCTCACAAGAGGCGCATACACATCCCATTGCTCTGTCACGAGTGCAATTTGGCCCCCTGGTATGTGGTCACGAAGCATCCATTCCTTCACTTGGCGAATTGCCTGCCGAACTTCCAATACCTTATGGTTTGCCTGCCAAATTTGTACACTGTCATCTGATTTCGTAAAAGGTTGTGTTCGGTCTGAGACAAAGAGAGATTGTTTTAGATGTTGTAGGGCTGTTTCTGTGTTTGTATCCGTAGATAGGATATGAGCGATGCCGGTTGTGTAGTCATAGACCTGAAAACCAACTTTCTGCAAACGCTGTAATGTAGCCTTTACCGAGTCAAAACCACTTCGTTTTAGATCATATAGAAGGTGAAATTCAACCGTAGCATTACGAGCAACCAATCCCGATAGTAAGCTTTCTTGGATATAGTGTAGATCATTAAATTGTTCAAAAATAAAGACTTCTCCTGTTAGGTCACGCTCTTTTAGTCTTTCTAACAATATCAAATAGGCTTGTTCTTGATCTAGCCAGTTATATTGTTTCATTTTCTGCTGGTATCGTTCATACAAACGAACCATTCCTTGAACTAACTGATTGTCCTGAGGCAGTAGTCGCCGTAGTCGCGAGGGAATCACACCCGCCCGCTTCACTTCACCAATCCAGCTCTCTATTTTCATCATCCAAGAAAAGGATTCAACGGTTAGCTCTCGCCACTGTGTAAACCAGCCCTCCTCTACTCCTTCATTCATACAAGTTTCAATACATTTATATCGAAAGTGGGGACTCCTCATCTCTGCATTTGTTTCACTCATTCGTATCACCATTTGATCCATGGTCATCACTTGAATGGAGCTAGAAACGATCTCAGAGCGATATCGGGAGACTAATTCACTGCTAGGAAACACATAGGTAATGCGCTTTGATTCACTATATTCCTTTGTGAAGATTGCTAAACGTCCTGTTTGTTCGATAGGGTGAAGCGTGATAGTTCCTGACATCGAATCTCTCCATCCTTATTATTCCAGTATAGCTTACTCTCATTGGTGAAACGTTATATACAAATCATGGAGGTGGTCTCTTATGAAAGAACCGCGCAAGTTAGAGCAAACGAAGTATAATGCTGAATTCTCCAATGAGCTTCTTGGAATGCAAGAGGCAGAGGAAGAGAATTTTGTGCAGGCGGCTATTAATCGTGCGTATAGCCAGTCTGGTGATGTGGATGAGGCTGAGCAGGAGAGAGCAGAGTAGCTTTTTTAAGTAACAAAGGACTTAAAACTGTTGGACTGGTTGGTAAATCATTATACCAGGGCAATGTGTCTAGCCACAGCTCAAATAGTGAGCCTGCGAAGATGTGGAAAAGCAAGTCCGCTCCGTCCTTCTTCGCTTCGGGCAAGTGGCAAAACTCGCGAAGTATACGCTCAAACATTGCCACAAAACACCCTTGCTTCGAAGGACTGCGCTAGGTAGGCTCACTAACATCGCAGTGGCTAGACACATTGCCCCTAGTACATTTTCTCTACTGGTTGGGTGGAAGAATGCTGTTGTTGATTGAGCGTCTGCAATAATGAATCATTGATAGCATTAATAACTGATCCTAATATATGGATAATAAGAAAGCCACTACCTGAGTGAGTGAATTGCAAACAGGGGTAGTGGCTTTTTTGTGTTACAAAGTAAGTAGATCATTGATCACATTAGGCTATACAAGAGAAGAGAGAAGCTATTCAACTATCCTGCCCTCGATCATCCAATGATTTTAAGGTTTGCTAAATCAAACTAGCCCTCATTAAACCGGCTTCACAGCTGCAAAGTACAGAATCACCAATGAAAATAGCACTGTAGCAAAAGTAACCCATACGTATGTTTTCAACATCCCTGTTTGAGCATCTTTCTGCGCAAGTTGCTTAATTGCTTTTCCACTCAAGATGGACGCAACGACCAAGGATAGGACAGCCGCAAGTGTACCGCCGTGTTGCATAAATGTAAGCCAAAACGGCTTTGGAGTACCTTGACTTATCATCTTTTGCCAACCTGAAAACAGCATGTAGAATCCTGTTGCAAGAACCACTGTGGCAGCTGGGTGAATCAACATATAAGACTTCTTCAAAATCCCTGTTAATACCTGATTTCGGCTAGCTGAAGAATCGAGTTTACAAATCGAAAGCAAAAGAACACCGATGGTAACACTCGCTCCGATCCATATCATTAGACCGAACAAATGAAGAAATAATGCCAATGACATTTCAAACATTCCCTCCTATGATTATCCTAGATTAAAATAATTATTGGATAATCTCTATTCATGTTTTAGATTAGCCAAAGGTTCTTTAATAGTCAATCACAGAAGGGTAATCGTCATAAAAAACATGAGCGACATAATCAAAAATACTCATTACAACGATAATGTAATGGAATGATGTGGAAGCTGAAATGTGTTTAATAGCTCTCGTTCACGGGTTTGACAGGTGCAGAGAATAACCTGATGATCCTGCGAAAACTGGTGTAATAATTGCAGAGTTTCCGAGAGCCTGTCTTGATCAAAATGAACGAAGCAGTCATCTAGAATTAAGGGAAGTCTGGTCTGGGTCATCTCCGAATAAAATTGGAGTAAAGCAAATCGTAATGCTAGGTACATCTGATCAATGGTTCCTGTACTTAAATGTTCCACAGACTTCCGTTCTCCGGTCTCGGGAACAAATACACTTAATTGGATTCCTTCTTTTGGGTCAATATTAAGAGCTTGATAGCG
Organism: Baia soyae; assembly: GCF_004341445.1. Lineage (GTDB taxonomy): Bacteria > Bacillota > Bacilli > Thermoactinomycetales > Thermoactinomycetaceae > Baia > Baia soyae. The sequence continues at coordinate 15,214 of NZ_SLXV01000025.1, read as the reverse complement.
ATTTTGTGTAATGGTGCGAATCCATTTCGAAGCATGAGGGGTTAGACGTGGAGATAAATCTTCTTGGAACTGACGAGACGACTCCTCCAGAGCCTGCTTAGCAAGTTCCAAAATCGTCCGCTCTTTCTCCAATTCCTGAATCCGATTTTTAGAACATTCCCACTCACTCTCCACAAGCGGCAACCTCGCATGTTGTTCCTCATAATCCTCCAGCGTTTTATCAAGCCTCACTAACTCCATTTGCTGAGTCTCTCTCACCTGTTCGCGATCCCTCAGATGTTCTTCTGCTTTTGCCAATTCATACTCCCAATCCCGATGACGATCTTGCAACAAACTTACTTCACCCAAATATTTCGACTGAATCTCACGAATCTGAATCCGCTGGTTCTTCCATTGATCGAGACAATTTTCCTCTTGGATTTGCTTGCTCCAATCCTCATAACGTTTCTCTGCCTCTTGAATCTGCCAATGTAATTGAATGAGATGCTTATGACGTTCATACCAGCTTTCTAACTCCCCGAAGGTGCTAACCCCAAACTCCTTATATTTTTGCTCTAATGAAAGCTCAAGCTGTTCTCTCTCTTCACTTTTCTCCGTAATTTCTCGATTCAAAGCCTCTGACTTCATCTCAAAGAGGCGATATTGATCTTCCGCACGTTGCTCTTGTTTTTGAAGATTACGAATGGATTCTTTCCACGACGATACGGAGAACTCCGGAACGGGGCGAATGTGCTTCTTCATCCATTCTTCAATCTCTTGCTTCCGCTCCTCTAGTTGTATTTCTAAATTACGACGCTCAATGGTTTGAACCATCGATTGATTCAAACTACCTTGGATTTCTTCCCGTTTTAATAGCAAATCTGTCAAACTCCTAACACGCCATACTTGCGTGATTTGTTTCTGGTGTTGCGTATTTTCTTGGAGCTGACGATCTAAGTCTTCTAGTACGACTTGCATTCTCTTCTTCTGATGTTGTTCCGTTTTCTTACGTGATCGATCTTGAACAAAGACCCGTCTATATTGCCACAGCAAAAGGAGGGGAACCACCAAAGCTCCAAGGCCTAGACCCCAGTGAAAAAAGGCAAATCCTCCTGGAATCGCCATCGTCACAATCGAAGCGATCAACCAAGGTACAGAACTCTCTTTTTTCTGGGCATGTTGTGTCTTCATTTTTAAAAACTCTTGATGAGCAATCGTCTTCTTCTCATGCAATTGATTCTGTTCATCCTGTAGAATGCCTAGTTGTTCTAAATCATGATTGATCTGGGTAAATTTTTGTTGCTCCTCTTCTTCCTCCACATATTGAAGCGCTTGATACCGCAAATCTCCTGCTTCAACATCATCTAACTTTGAAAGCATAATAGAGGCCCGTTCTTTCTCTACACCACTCATCTGTTCCTTCCGTGAACGAGCAACTTCTAGATGCTCGTTCACTTTACTAAGCTCATCACGAGCTTGCGTCAGTTTCTTGCGTAGCTCTTCACTCTGTTTATATAAAAGCTGAATCTCTTGAAACAACTCAGTCGATATTTCGCGAGTAGCAGCAACCTCCTGCTGTTCCCTACGCCAGTCTAAAATCTGTTGCTCGAGCAATCTCCACTGGTCCAGTCTTTGCTCTAGTTGTGCCTTCGATTTATGAAGATATTCGAGTTGCTGGGTATCTGCTTCCATCTCGCGCAGATCTGCTACCTTTTGTCTAATCTGTTCGATCTGATGCAACCACTCTCTCACCTGTTGCTGACTTGCATCTAGCTGCTTGATGATGTCACTACGTTGAGCGTAATTAATTTGAAGCTGATGGCGTACCTCTTGAAGCGTAATCACTTCTTGCTTTAAGGTACGTTCTCTCTCACATTCAACACCATATGGCTTATGGCGTGCATATTCACTTTTTCCAATCGCTTCAAGTTGTTGATCAAGGCTCTCCAATGCAGATAAACCATCTGGGTTCGCCCCATTCTTCAACAACTTGGTCATTCGTTCTACCATCTTCTGATGAAAGGAATGATCCTCTTCTTTTCGTTTTGAGATCTGTGTCCACATACCCGATGTAAAAATCCCAACCCGCCGGTATGCCTCACCACTCAGTCCAATCTGCTTTTCCACAAACTGCCGATCCTTCTGCTTATTCATCGTATACAAAGCAGATAGATCTTCTCCTGTTTTGAGATCAACTAATTGTTCCTTCGAATCGGGAAACGCAAAAGAGCGATATAATCGAAAAAGTTGCTCTTGGTACTCGTAGTCGATTTCTCCACCATATTCGCTACTTTGCCATGGCTTAAATGAATCATACCAATCTGCTTCTTTTCGCTTTTTAAGCCCTTCTTTTTTCTCACCAAACATCAGTCCGTAAATTCCATGAAGCAAGGTAGACTTTCCTGCTTCATTGGGAGCTTCTATGAGATTCATTCCGTCTTGAAATTCAAATTCTTGATTAATCCACCGACCGAAACCGCGAAATTTCACCCGTTTGATCTTCATAGATGTGCAAGCTCCTTTACTAATAACGCTTCCAATCCCTTATACATCGCCCGTTTGATAAGCTGACGACCGTCTTCATCCTGTTCTTGCTGGTATTTTTGCTCCATCCGTTCAATGAATAACGCCACCAGCCCACTTTGCTGTCGGTATTGCTCTAAGTCAAAATCGGGGACCGTTTCATCTTCCAGCCATACATTCTGATATCCCTGCTCAGCTAAGAGCCTACTATACCAAAGCTTTTCATGTTCCAGTGACAATTCCAAATCTCTTCTCCCGACCCACTGAATTCGTAGATAGGACTCATTTGGAAGCTTTTGAATCTCAGAGAGCATCCCCCCCAGCACTTCATCTCTGGTTTGACAGAAGCTAATATCGATCTCCACTTTTTCATACGTACGACTATGTAACGAAACTTCCTCTAACTGAACTCCTTTTGATCGCAAATGGCCCAAAGTAACTGTTCGCCGGCCTAACTCTTTCCAATTTTGCGCCTCTGGAGAACCCGCATACCGAATGATCGTCTTCTTCTTATTTTTTAACTGAACTTGTCCCGCTTTATGAATATGACCGAGTGCTACATAATCAAATGGTTGATCAAAGAAATCGTTTTCCGTGAGCGGAAAGTACTGACTCCCCTGACTTGGTGCTTGAAGATCTCCATGACAAACACAAATATTATGCTCCATGTTGTTACGTAAACTAGGAAAAGTTGACTGTGATTCTAAAAAACTAGTAAAGCCTCTCCCTGCGATTAAAAGCTTGCGTGTAGTGTCCACATGCTCTTCCCATTCACCACCAAAAATATGGACATGCTTCGGCCAGATAGAAGAACGCAAATAATAAGAACCTTCCATATAAGGATCATGATTCCCTGGAGCTATAAACACCTGAGTGGAAGGAATTCTTTCCAACTGCTCAATGACAAAATGAATGGTCGATTTGGTTACAGCACTATGCTCAATAAAATCACCCGCTATGAACAAAAACGGAAGCTTCCGATCCTCTACAAACGAAATGATCCGACGAAACGTATCACGGTGCTCCTCATAACGAACCATCAACTGCTCTGCTGTCCCTTTCCACCCTGATATAGGCCGATCAAGATGCAAATCAGCCGTATGCAACCACTCTATTTTCTTCTTCATGTATCCTCCTTAATGACTTGTCCGCATTGTCAAATTTATACTCCCTACTTGTATAGATCCCATATAAGCTAGGCAAACTGAAACTATAATAGGAGATTCCTAGAAAGAGGAGATCAATATGGTTCCTGTAAGAAGAATAATTCTCTTGGTTTTCTGTTATTTCCTTCTTTTACCTAGTAATAAAGTTACTGGAGATTCTGCCATTTCCGCTGAGCCTATCCCCATCTCTTCGATGCAAGCAGTCTATCATCATGAAGAAGGTGACACACCCCTCAGGGTTAGCTCTACGATGAGACAAGAAGTAAGCATGGTTTTATCGGAGGTCTATCAGCTATCTGGACTCAATTCTCTCCAATTACCTGCTTCCTACTACCATGTTCACTTTACCACTCCCATCGTTTTACCTCTCTTCTCACCCGTGAGACATCCCATCGATGAAATCATTGTCACATTGCCCCATAACGCTTGGGATGAATACCATCTATTAATTAAAAATCAACAAAATCAATGGATTGAATATAAAACGCATCGAACCCTTAGTATCTTTATCAATCAACTAACCGCTTGGAATACCATGCAACCTCGCTAGGAAACAAGAACGAGCCGATGACTAAATAGTCTTCGGCTCTTGTTATTCATTCCGTTAAAGGAATTAAGAAATCTTTACAATTTTAAATTGAATCGTTCCATCTGGAGCAGGTACGTTTAGCAGATCGCCCACTTTTTTACCAATCAATTCAGCACCGATTGGAGATTCATTCGAAATCTTACCTGAGTCCGGATCTGTTTCAGCACTACCTACGATGGCATACTCTTCAAAGTCCCCGTCTGGAACTTCTTGAATCGTCACTTTAGATCCTACGCCCACAACGTCTTTCTTAACTTGATCACTGCTAATAATTTTCGCATTACGAATCATATTTTCGAGCGTGATAATTCTTGATTCGATAAACGCTTGCTCTTCCTTTGCTGCGTCATACTCAGAGTTCTCACTTAAGTCACCTTGAGCAATGGCTTCTTTTAGACGCTCTGCTACTTCATGGCGTTTCACGGTTTTAAAGTATTCAAGTTCCTGTTTCGTTTTTTCGAGTCCTTCTTCCGTTAGGAGTACTTCTTTTTGAATGGACATGACTAATTCCTCCCAAATCATGATCGTTTTTTCTATTCTAGCTTATAGATCCGGATTTTTTTCACGTCCCATGCATATGTTCCATTTTAACTGTTTATGCAAAATGTAAAGGTATCGGTTACCTATTTTTGATCCAGGGGACTATAGAGCTTCAGAAAGCGCTCTCTAAAATATCAATGGTATTCTTATATCACACCAACTTATCCATGTCAAGTTACACTGACGACTATATTAGCACAAAGAGTTCAATCCTCCAAGTAGGGGGCCGAAATTATTTTCTGTCTTTAATATTCTTCCCCCGCCATAAAAATCCTGCTAAATCTACGCTTTTCTTTAAGAAAATATGTTTACTCCTGATACGCGTTTATTTAGTTACTTATGAACCAATGCTTCTTTTTCTGATATAGATAGGAAACACTTAGCAAGATAATCCCCAGCACAATCAAGGATAAAGTTCGATACAAACTGTTTAAAAATGAGAGGTCAAATAAGAAAATTTTTAGAATCGCTAAAGCCATTAAACCAAACGCAGTTAATCGTAACTTCTGGATCTTTTGACGTACTCCCATCCATAGAAGAAGGCAAGCAAAGATTAACCATGCCAGCGAAATGGCTAAACGCGACATATTGGCTAGTTGAATCAGTTTTTCCTCCTCTCCATTAGGTACTAAGGAGATTAGGTGTGAAAAGGTATTGGAAACCTCTACCGTCACCAGTTCAAATAAGACAAAGACAATCGTAAAGATAAACCCATACAGGAAAAACGATGACTGCTTTTTGGGAATCCAATCTCTCCAGCTGTCTCTCCACCAGATTTGTAAGAATAACGCTATGCTTAATAAGAAAAAGCTAATAAATCGCAAGTTGAAAACAGGGACAAACTGCTCTATGGAAGCCACTACTACACTACAACATGTGATAAAAAAGCTACTTCCAACTATGATGATCCAAGTAACAATTTGTAAAAAACGAGAGCGTATTTTTCCATTCAACCAAGTTAAACCAATAGCAAATAGAGTCCAACCAATTGACAACGTTTGATTCTCTAGATATCCAATTTGCGCTAGATTTGCACCTTTCTCGAGTGCCTGGATCCAGAAATAATTGATCGTCTCAACCGTCAACCATTCAAATGGAATGATAACCATAATCATCGACAATACGTGTGAAATCCATCGGTTCCCTTTCATAAAACGATGCCGCATTCGATTTCGGTAAAGAAGGTAGACAAGCAACATGCTAATGACCGAAATAATGGTCCTTATATTGAAAATAGGCATGTATACAGACGGACTTAACATCCTAGTTAATTCAGGGACGAGGACGACCATGCTCAAACCAGCTAAAAACCACACCCAACTATCAAATAAAAGAAGCTGTTTTTTCCGTCGTGAGAACATGCTATACAGAACCGCCAAACCCAACCAGAGTAACCCTATAAGCTCCGCGTAAAAGCTACGAAACAGATTATCAGATTGAATTCGAATCACATAGTTGAGTCCGTATACTAGCTTCTCGCTGAAAAACGCTACCACCACTACTGACCACGCAATATGATAGCCGTCCTCCAACCACTTCCAGCGATGTATTCCACTCATCCAGTTAGCGACTACATAGAGTATACCTGCAAAAATACCAAGCAGACCCACATCCACCCACTGACGATACAACTCACCCTGCATCCACGGTGTTGCGATTCCATTGTAAAAATAGAGAAAAATAGAGAAAAATTGTACAGTTCCTAATATAAGGGAATATAGGGACGTATGTTTCACTCCATACCAGATGACGGACAAACCACATAAGCTCCATGCAATAACTAACGCAGATCCGGAGAAAAATTGAACCAATCCAAGAAAGCCTAAAATACCAGGAGATAACTCCCAACGAATGATTCGATTGAAAGCCGTTTCTTCGCTTGCTTGATTTTGTTTCATAAACCAGAGATATACTACACTACCTAACAGTAGCACTATGCCAGATACGACGTTTCTACGAAAGTCCTCCATAATTCCAATCTCGAGCAACAGGAACAGCGGTATTAGATATCCCGTCACATCATAGGCAGTCTTCCACTTCTTCACTTGATGCATTAGATACTCAAAGCCTACAAAAATCAACCAATAAAGACAAGCTAACGAAACATGTAGTGCCCGTTCCTCTCCATACGGTTTAGCTAAAGCCCAGATAAGTAACATCAGATGGACTGCACCAAATGATAGAGCTTGTAACACCCACCAACTAGAACGACGAGATACCAGAATCAATACTCCCAGCGTAAGAATCCCTAGATAACTAAATAATCCAATCGTAGAGCCTTGGTCACTATGGATTAAAAATGGAGTCGCAAAGCCTCCGAACCAACCTAAAAGTACAATCGCGATGGATGAATATCGAAATCCAATCCAAAATGCCCCGATTGTCACAACCGACATGAAAGCAAATCCAACCATCATGGGAATCAAATGATAAAACTCATAAGCGGCAAAGCTCGTCGTATAAGATACTGCAATCGCCGTCCCTAGGATTCCTTGAGCAAAAATGGGAAGTCCCTTCTTATGAGTCCGGACCCCCATCCAAGTAAACATACCTGCCACCAGATAGCCTAAACATACTTGCATCGTTTCGCTAACCCAGTCATGGTCAACCGCATATTTATAAAAGAAAATCATTCCAAAAATAATGGCTAATGCACCGATTCGATTCAACCATGTTCCACCAATCAACATTTCCCACTCATGACGAGTACGAGATTTTTCCTTTACAGGGGGAGGAGAAGAGTCAAATATGATTGGCTCGGGTACAAAAGGAAGAGGAGGCTCCTGAACTTGTGGGCTGAGATCTTCCTCTTCAGAAGAAGAAAGCCGTTCTGATATAACTTCTTCATTTTTAGGGAGTTCTACCATTTCGTTATATTCAGTAGCCTGCTCTGCTTCTTCTTGGTGCTGTTTTTCTCTCTCTGCTAACGTCGATTCTAAAAACAGCACTCTCCGTTGAAGAGAACGAATTTCATCCAATAGCTCACGATCACGATGTAATGTTTGATTCCTTATGATCCCGATCCAAATGGCCAATCCCATTACAACAATTAATAAAAACTCTGGCAAATCCATTCACTCCTTGATGTCCTACCGAAACAACCACCGCAATAGCGAAATCTTATTTCCCTTTAGAGGATAACGAATGCTGGGATCAAATAACGTTGTTTGGTGGACAATTCCTTTTTTATGCGAGAAAGCATCGAAGCTAAACTTACCATGATACGCTCCCTGTCCACTATGCTGGACTCCTCCAAATGGTAAATAGATATTCGATAGATGAACCACCGTATCATTCACACATCCGCCACCAAATGATACATTCTGCAAAATATACTCCACTTTCTCTTTGTTCTCCGTAAAGAGATAGAGTGCTAGAGGCTTAGCATAATTCTGGATTCGTTTGGTACATTCCGACAGAGACTGATATGTAAAAACAGGTAATATCGGCCCAAAAATTTCATCCTCCATAATAGGCGAGTCCCATGGTACTTGGTCTAGTACAGTGGGCGAAATCCGTAGCCTATCCTCATCCAATTCCCCGCCTACTAGAGCCTCACCATCATGAAGAAAATCTCTTAACCGTTCAAAATGACGCTTACTCACAATGCTTCCGAAATTATTTGCCGTAAGCGGGTCATTTCCATACACAATCGAAATATGCTTGCGGACCAATTGAATCAGCTCAGATTTCACCTCTTCATGAACCAACAAATAGTCTGGAGCTACGCATGTCTGACCTGAGTTACTAAATTTCCCCCACACAATCCGGCGTGCAGCCAAGTCTAGATTTGCATCCTTCTCAACGATAACAGGGCTTTTCCCGCCTAATTCGAGAACAACAGGCGTTAAATGCTCCGCGGCTGCTTTCATCACGACCTTCCCTACAGAAGTACTCCCTGTAAAGAAAATATGATCAAATGGTAATTCCAGTAGTGCCTTACTCGCCTCCACATCCCCTTCGACCACAGCAATATATTCCTTCGGAAAAATCCCTTCTATTAGCTGGGATAGAACTTGTGAAACATGAGGTGTATACTCGGAAGGTTTCAAAATAGAGCAGTTTCCAGCACTAATGGAGCCGATCAGTGGATTTAATAGTAGCTGAACAGGATAATTCCACGGAGCCATAATAAGAGAAACTCCAAAAGGCTCTGAATAAATCTTGCTCTTTGCACCGAATAGGGTAATTGGATTTGCCACTCTTACTGGCTTCATCCACGATTTAAGGTGTTTTTTCGCAAAGCTGATTTCCTTATAAACCATACCGATCTCCATCAGATAGGCTTCATATTCATTTTTGCCTAGATCCTTCTGTAGGGCTGTAAACAACTGCGATTCAACCTGTTTGACAGCACTCCGCAATCGTTCTAACATTTCAAGGCGAAATGATAAAGTTCGTGTAGTCCCCGAATGATAATGCTTTTGCTGTGCCTCTAATAGCTCTCGGTATGACAATTCATTCCCTCCAATTATCTAATAAACTGATGAGTCGAATCTGGGGATCAATCGTTCTTGTTTCTAGTATACTATGATCCATTCTCCACGTTATCCTTTTTCAACAAAAAACGAGTGACCTCCTTTACATGGAAGCCACTCGTTTCCCATTTGCTGCCTTACGGATTAACCACCATGTTAGCACCTGCACGAACGCAATCGGCAACAAATACCACCTTAGATGAATGAGATCTGGATAATATGAAATCCATATGATAAAGCCTAATACACTAAGGATCCTGCCGATATTTAAAGCCAACTCTCTGGAAACCACATATTCAACACGTAATTCCACATTCTCATCCTTCTCACCAATTACATCAAATACAATGGATAAGATCGGATTGTAATAAAAAGGGAAAAATAAAAAGATGCCTATTCCAAACACGAACATCGACCATGTATTTAACAAAAATAAATAGGGCAAAAAGCATACTCCAAGCGCGATTGAGCCCACAAACATGGCTTTAATTCTACGTTCAGGGGTCATCCATTTCCCTACAAAATAATAAGCGATCAACGATACGAGGTTACAAATCGTATAAAATGTCCCCAATGTAAGCTCGCTACGTGCCGTTAGATAAACCAATAGCCCCGTAATAAAGACAAAGACGCCTTCTCGTATTCCCTGAACCAACATCGCCAGATTAATCCAGTGCCATTTATTCTCCCGATTCCACGCAATACGAAGCACTTCTTTTAAGCGATAACTACCTCGTGAACTACGTGCCTTCAAAAAGAAGCTCACAATCACGGCCGCGATAAAAATCCCCAGCGAGATCCAAAAAATAATCCGATAACCTGTAAAATGATTGATTCGTGTGATAATCCAACCAGATAAAATAGGAGCCATAATCCCAGCTAAGGAGTTCGTAAATCCACTAATTCCATTAAAATAATCTCGGTTTTCACGTTCTGTAATCTCAAAGTAAAGAACATTAAAAGCTAGCCAGTAAAATCCACTACCCACACCGATAAAGAAACCCAGCAACACCACATAATCCGCCGCGCTGGTTCCTAAAAATAGGACAGTTAAATAAAACAATGCCTGAATCGCGACTCCTAAGCGGATCGCAATCACACGATCAACCTTTTTCGTAAGCCAGCCGGCAAATAAAAACGTTACTGCCACAGAAATATGATAGGTTAGATTATACCAACCAATCAGCAGAAAATTTTGTTTCAACTTCCACAAATATACGTTTAAAAAGGTATTAGACAGAGCTAGCGAAATGGCATGTAACGCGCTAATGGTAAGGAGATACCAAGCCTCTCGATCTAAACGCTTAGTATGTATCAATTGCTTCATAACCTTCACCCAACATTAGCCTGCACCAAAAAGCAGTTCCTTATGAGAAAAACCTTTTTACTCCACTATCTTGGCAATGGATTTACCCATGAAAACTTGCGTTCCTACTTCTTCAGGAATCGTCCACTCAATGCGGTTCGGTTCAAACAAAAGGATGACGGTAGAACCAAATTCAAATCTCCCCAGCTCGTCCCCTTTTGACAAATGAGGCTCGTCTTGGTACCGGATTTGCTTATTCTCTCTATGTCCTTTGTTCGTGCTCACTTCGTCATATGTTACCTTAATACTCCCTACATTCGTCGCTCCAACTTTTACTACCGCAACTAGCCCAGCGGATGAGCGGACGTAGGTAACGAGTCGTTCATTTACTGCAAACAACTCTGGAAACAATCTCATTCCCAAAGGATTTACTGGATATAGTGGTCCTGGAAGGTATGCGTAACCTTCAATATCGCCCTCTACAGGCATGTGAATCCGGTGATAATCACGAGGACTGAGATATAAGGTAACAAATTTTCCACCTTGAAATTTCTCCACATAATGAGGATCGTTTCCTAACAGTTCCGCAAGGGAGTACTCTTTTCCCTTCGCATAGACACAAGATCCTTCCTGAATCACACCAATCTGGGAAACAGCACCATCTACAGGGCTGACGACTTGATCCCTATTTGGATCAATGGGACGAGCTTCTGGTTTTAATTCCCGTACAAAAAAATCAAGCAGGCTATCAAATTGATCTAGCGGCTTCTTGACTGGCTCTAATTCAATTTGAAAATGGTTAATATAAGACGGGATCACTTTTTTACTGATGGGATGTTTTGCGAAAGCGCCTGTAATTCTTGAAACGCCGCGCGTAGGAAGTGCTTTCCATATTACACGATATAACGAATCTTTCATTTGAACCTCCGAAGATTTTATTAAAAAAGGGAATGTTTGCATGTAATTAAAGCCGCCTCTAGGGGGCAGACTATGAGACAGGAGGTGAAGAATTCATGAATAAAAACAACTCTTCACAAGGAAAATCAAAAATGAACGCGCTACAAGGTCCGAATGCAATGAACCAAGCGCGAGATACCGAGTTTGCTTCTGAATCAAGTGTCGCTAACTCCGCTTCTGCTAACAGCAATATGCAAGGCATGGGTATGGACACTGAGTTTGCTTCTGAATCAAGTGTCGCTAATTCCGTAACCGCAGCTAATGCAGCCGCTAACTCCGCTTCTGCTAACAGCAATATGCAAGGCATGGGTATGGACACTGAGTTTGCTTCTGAATCAAGTGCCGCTAATTCTGTAGCCGCAGCCAACAATGTAGCTGCCAACGCCGCTTCTGCTAACAGCAATACGCAAGGTATGGGTATGGACACTGAGTTTGCTTCTGAATCAAGTGCCGCTAATTCTGTAGCTGCAGCCAACAATGCAGCCGCTAACTCCGCTTCTGCTAACAGCAGTATGCAAGGCATGGGTATGGACACTGAGTTTGCTTCTGAATCAAGTGCCGCTAATAGTATGCAAGCACGTGCTAAAAACAAAAATCAACAAAGATAGTCGGACAGATCCAACCCCACTCCAACCACGTATTCATTGGAGTGGGGTTGTTATTTATTATGTAACGTTTAGTGTACCACAGAATGATCAACAGATTGAAATGATAATTTATGTAACGAGCCTAATTGGTTACCTAGAAACATTCATTTCTAAGTAACCAATTTTTTATAAAGATCGTCGCGCCACCTTCTGTAATGATTTACAAGCCTGAACCGCATTCACCAACCCAATATCTTCTGCTTCGATTCTCCGTGATGTACGAAGTAACAAGTACCGAACCTGCTCTGGATTAAGCGTACCGTCTATCCCGAGGATGAGTGCTACAATACCCGATACATGAGGCACTGCCATCGATGTTCCACTCATCTCTTTCTTCGTTTGATTCAGCCATGCAGATGGGATCTTTTCTCCAGGCGCGGCTACATCCACCCCTTTGCCACGATTACTGAAGGAAGAAATGCCATTATCCATCGAAACAGACATAACCGCAATCGTTTCTGGAAATCTGGCTGGATAATCAATTCTACCATTTAACCCTTGATTTCCCGAAGCTGCAATCATGACAATCCCTTTCTTATGAGCTACTTGGATCGCGTGTCGGAGTGATTCACTGACTTTTTCCATTCCGAAGCTCATATTAATAACATTCATATTATTTTCGATGCACCAGTTAATCGCAGTTAATAAATCAGAAAGATTGGCACTTCCCTTCCGATTAAATGCCTTTACAGCATAGATACTCGCTTTTGGAGCTACTCCAATAATCCCCATCTCACTCGATCTTCCTGAGATAATCCCAGCTACATGGGTCCCATGTCCGTTGTAATCCATAGGCGTGGAACTAGGAGATAAGATATTTACTCCACCACGGAAATTCGGTTTAATGGCTGGATGTTCACCATCGATCCCTGTATCAATTACAGCTATTTTGATCCCTTTCCCTTTCGTCCTGTTCCAGACTTTCTCCGCTTCTACACGCTGAACTCCCCATGGAACGGTCACATAAGGAGAAGCATACGAAGTGGAGTTGGAATTCATATAAGGCTCTGTAATCGTGATTCGAAGATCTGGTTCCACTAATTCTACATCTGGATGCTTTCCGAGTCTTATTTCGGACTGATGGTCGGGCGTATACTCTCCAATCACAATTCCAATCTCAGCTAAAAAACGAACAGGCCGAACCCCGAGTTGGCGCATTTCTCGAATATAACGATCTAGTTGAGAGCCTTCTTTCAGATTATAAATTCTTCGCAACCTCTTTACACGCCTAGAGGAATTCGAAGGGGTCCACCAGCTCTGTGTCATTTTGCCACTCCCCTTCACTAACAGGATGGTAAGTGAATATAGATAGATAAACTGGGCTTTGTAGGTAGGTGTTATACCATGAAATCGAGAAAACCCAAGTCCCACAAACGTCCATTTATGAACAACACGACTTTTCCAGCACGTAAATCCCGATCCACAAGAGGAAAAACCATTTCCACGAATCCCCAGGTAAAGAGTAAGTCTGTTCGACTTAATTTTATGGACTCCATGAAGAAGCTCGAGGGTCTAGCAGGCAATTTTTCTAAGAAATCAAGTGATGTAAAGCAGATGATTGAAGCATTCCAGTCTTTCTCACGAGCATTTAAAGATCAAGGTGCTTTCAAACAGCTAATTGGAGCATTATCACAGCTAAATCAATCCCAGCTAAAACCAAAACCCTCTTCAAAGGGAAAACCCACAAAACAGGCTGCAGATGGAGAAGAGAAGCAAACCATCTCTGAAGATGTAGATGTAGGAAATACTGACTCGTTATTTGACCTAATCAACTCCCCTGGATTAAACGACTTAGTGAAAACAGTGCTGAGTTCTCGCAAGAAAAAGAAGTAAGTTTGTTCTCTCGTGATACCTTAGGAATATGTGTCCATGCTCCACTTTGTCTATGTCAATACCCAATCACATAGAAAAAGGGCAGAAGTTTTTTTGACTTCTGCCCTTTTTAAAGCTATTCTTTTTCCGATTGTGGTGGTGTAACTCGCTTTAGTATTTCTTTCATCTCATTGGCATGGCATCCTGTTTTTTGAAAATCGACATCTCTTCCAATCTCACTTACCAATGGCCAAAATTCCGCTACACAGGCAAGTGGTTCTGGGACGATATGATTCGGTGCGATAAAATACGTTTTCTCTTCTCCAGATTGAAAATCAACCCATGTTAAGAATATGACTCTATACTCTACCTGCTGATCCTCATCTTCATCCGTAGCAAGAAGTAAATCAAATACCCCTTCATGGGTAAGATATAGGTCTTGATAGTTCTCCGTTAGCGACTGTAAACTCTTCTCCTGCAAGGTCTCAAAAGTAAATTGTACTTGATCCTCTTCTTCCTGGATCGCAAATGATTTCAAAAGTCCGTACTGATAAATCTCACTCTGATCAAAATCTAATTTACCTATGATTACTTCATCATACGTTTCTAAATATGTATTTACTCTAGGGGTAAATGTATCAGCTATCATCTCAATGGTGGACATGTAACCATTCAGATTACTACCGTAACCAAATGTTTTCATAAAAAAACTCCTTTTTCATAACGAAAGGTTTCTCTCATTATAACAAAAGAAATGACAAAAGGCAGTGGGATCACCACTGCCTTTCTAACCAAGTATTCAATTAACCACGGAATCCGCCAAGTTGTGATTCAGCTAAAGCAACAAGACGCTTAGTGATTTCTCCACCTACGCTACCGTTAGCACGTGAAGTAGTTTCACCACCAAGTTGTACACCAAACTCAGAAGCGATCTCATACTTCATTTGATCAAGAGCTTGAGAAGCACCATTCACAACCAAGTTAGAAGAAGAGTTACGAGCCATTTTTGTTTCACCTCCTCGCTGTTTGTACTCTTATATTGTGTCGAAATGAGTTTTTCATGTGTAGGAAATTTTGGTACTTTTATTTTGTCGATTAGACAAATAAAAAGCAGATATCCCGTTTTGAACTGCACCCCAATTGTTGGACACGAAATTAAAACCCAACAGTTGGAGGTGCTTTTTCTATGGCTAAATATTCATTAGAAACAAAATTGA
>NZ_SLXV01000024.1 GCF_004341445.1 Baia soyae | reverse complement strand
ATTGGATTCGTCAGACTTAAGTGAACCGCCTAGTGCGGAACCGCATGCTAGGTGGTGTGAGAGGTCGGGGGTTAATCACCCCCTCCTACTCGATTGAGGTATTCATCATAATGTGATTGTGTATTGTAGGTAAATAGGGTACATTCGTATTATTATGATTGAGGTGAAAACAAGTGTTTAAAATTGGCTACCGTACCATTAAAAGTGCGGTTGGTGCAGGTGTTGCGATTGCGATCGCACAGTATTTACACCTTGATTTCTACGCCGGTGCTGGAATCATTACGATCCTCTGCATCAAACAAACGCGGAAGAGTTCGTATGAAACAGCGTGGGAACGTTTCTTGACAAGTGTGATTGGATTGCTCATTAGTTGGTTGATTTTTCAAAATATCGGATATCATCCATGGACGATTACGCTTTTATTATTGGTCACATTTCCCATTATGGTAGGGCTCAAGGCAAAAGAAGGGATTCCTGCTGCCTCAGTCATCATCTCCCATTTATACACGTTGCAACATATCGATTGGCATGTCATTGTAAATGAATTAGGGATTATCGTGATCGGTATTTTAGTTGCATTTGTAGTGAATAGCTATATGCCGAGCTCTGAAAAGAAACTGCTTGAGCATCAACGTAAGATTGAACAAAATTTTAAGCGGATATTTCGGGAGATGGCTATTTATCTACGGTACGGTGAAAGTAATTGGGATGGAAAAGAATTGATGGAAACGGCAGAATGGATCAAAGAAGCCAAAGAAATGGCACTACATAACATTGAGAACCATAGCACAGAAGAAGAAAAAGCCATGTATCGATACTTCCAAATGAGGGAGAAGCAATTCGAGATCATGGAACGAATTATGCCAACAGTATCCATGTTGAATCATACATGCGACCAAAGCCAACAGATTGCTTGTTATTTAGAAGAACTAGCAGATGCCATTCACCCTGGGAATACAGCAGATATCTATCTAGAGCGACTTGAACAGATGAAACGAGAGTTTCGCGAGCAACCTCTCCCAGTAGATCGGATCGAATTCGAAACGAGGGCTTGTTTATATTTCTTTGTCGGGGAAATGAAACGTTATCTGATTATCAAAAAAGCATTATCCAAAAAGAAAGCAGCTCCCGATTCATCTGGTAAATCAACAACAAAGAAGATGGACCCATCACCTAACTAAAAGCGAGAGAGAATAGGGGAGAGAAGAATGACCGATCGTTTTTTACAGGAAGAAAATAACCATTTACGTAAGCTATCGTCTATGATGACAGAAGCCATCTGGATGGTAAATACAACGGGTTCGCAAGATTGGCAGGATAAAGAAGTAGAGGCTGAGTCACAGTATCGGTTATATTGTTCGGATTCGAAACGATTTGCTATGTTGAAGGAAAAAATGGTTCAGGCTCCAGAAGGTTCGATAGAGCGACGCCAATACGAACGCCTCCATCAATCAGCGCTCGAAAATCAGCTTCCTGCTGAGACCTTAGAAGAAATGGTCAAATTATCTTCTAAGCTAAGCAATATTTTTAATACGTTCCGCGCTACAGTAAATGGAGAGAAGTGGACGGAGAACCAAGTACGTCAAGTTCTCCTCACTAACACAGATGTAGCTTTGCGTGAGAAAGTATGGAACGCTAGCAAGGCGATTGGGCAAGAGGTAGCTTCCGGATTATTGGAACTCGTTCGTGTGCGTAATCAAGCAGCCCAAAGCTTAGGATTTGAAGATTTTCATCAAATGTCATTTGACTTGCAAGAGTTAAATCGCGATGAGGTTTTCGCGATTTTTGACGACCTAAAGAAGCTAACAGATGGTCCTTTCCAAGCGATGAAAGATGAAATAGATCATGAACTTCGCGTTCAATATGGGTTGTCAGAGGATACCCCTTTGCAGCCATGGCATTATAAAGATCCGTTTTTCCAAGATGCTCCTGTAGTACCGGGTGCGGATGTAAGTCCTTTTTTAAAAGGAAGGAATGTGGAGAAATTAACGGCTGATACGTTTACATCGATGGGAATGGAGATTCGCGATATGTTAGCTAAGAGCGATCTCTATGAACGGGAAGGGAAGAACCAGCACGCGTTCTGTCTCGATATGGATCGGGAAGGGGATGTGCGGGTATTATGCAATATTCATGATAACCAATACTGGATGGAAACGATGCTTCATGAATATGGCCATGCGGTATATGACAAATATATCGATCGGAAGATCCCGTTTCTTTTACGTACACATGCCCATATTTTCACAACGGAAGCTGTGGCGATGTTTTTCGGTCGCCTGGTAAAGAACCGGGAATGGTTGTCGGAAATTGCCCAAGTAGATGGGGATGCATTAGATAAAATCGTACTAGGTCTAGAGAAAATGCAGCAACGTCAGATGTTAATCACGGCTCGTTGGGTTATTACCTTTGTCCGATTTGAACGGGAACTTTATCGCGATCCCGACCAAGACCTAAATAAGTTATGGTGGGAAATCGTAAAAGAAGTTCAATTTGTGGAGCCACCGAACCAGGTAGATGAGCCACATTGGGCTTCTAAAATTCACTTTACGATTGCACCAGCGTACTATCAAAACTATTTACTGGGAGAACTAACGGCTTCTCAATTTGATCAACACATTAAACAACATATTAGCCCTACTTACTTCAATAAAGAGGTAGGTAACTGGTTCTTAAAAGAGATCTTCTTCCCAGGTGATCGGAATGGATGGTCTAAACTGATTGAAAATGCTACTGGCGAAACATTGAATCCAGCTCATTTTGTTACTCAATTTGTGAAATAGGGACTACGTAAGCGCACAAAAAAGAAAGATATTCCAATGCAGTATGGATATCTTTCTTTTTTAATTGACTTCAGAGGCTTCATTCGCTAAAATAAACCAAACGGTCGGTTTGTTTATAGGAGGTTTGATTCATGGTTTCCCGCAGGTATGATGCTCAAAAAACAAAGCAAGAGCTTGCCATGATTGCGAAAGAATTGTTCATTAAAAAAGGGTATATAGCTACGTCAATTGGTGATATCTGCTTAGAATCAGGTGTCAGTAAAGGGAGCCTATACTATCATTTTAAAAGTAAAGAAACTTTGTTCCTCTATATTATTGAGAAGAATGCACAAGATTTGACTTCAAAATGGCAACAAAAAAGCAACCAGTATACCGATGTGATTGAGAAAGTGTACGGGTTCACTGAGTTTTATGTAGAAGACTTTCGGAACCCACTCTTAAAGGCTTCCGAGGAATTCTCAGCCAAAGAGTTAGGGAAGGAAGAAGTAATTGAGCAAGTTTTAGAGATGAAAAAAAGGACATTTCAAATCTTCCAAGAGATCATTCAGGAAGGAATACAGCAAGGAGAATTTGTAGCGGCCGATGTTACCCTGCTTGCTCGTACGTATCGTGCTTTATTAGAGGGATTATCGCTCTCTTATTATGAAATGAGTATCGAAGAAATGAAGGACTTATATCGAAGTGCTGTTACCTTTTTCTTAGAAGGAATTTCTAAGAAAAAATAGTAAAGTATGGATGTGGTTGGACGCTCTCTATGTAACGACCGCTGTTTTATAAAGAATTTATCTTATATGAAAAGGACGTAGAATATGGATACTTACCAAGAAAACGTCTCATCACCGAAAGTAACCTCCCTCTTCCGAAATCGTTTTATCCAAGCGATTCTGGCTTCGGGATTGTTTTTACAAATCGGGATATGGGTTCGAAACTATGCCATTTTGTTGTATGTAGTGGATCAGACCAACGGTGACCCAGTGGCAGTGTCGATGATCTCTGTGGCTGAGTTTGCGCCGATTTTTCTTTTCTCCTTTGTTGGAGGGACATTTGCTGATCGTTGGAGACCGAAGAAGACCATGATTTGGTGCGATATTTTAAGTGCGATCTCGATCTTTTTCGTATTAATCGCGCTCTTGTTTTTTACTTGGAAAGTCCTCTTTTTTGCCATGTTATTTTCAGCGATTCTCTCCCAGTTTTCGCAACCATCCGGAATGAAGTTGTTTAAGATTCATGTGCCAGCAGAGCATATGCAATCGGGGATGTCGCTGTATCAATCGTTATTTTCCATTTTTATGATCTTAGGCCCGGTTTTAGGAACATTTGTTTTCCAGCAGTTTGGAATCAATACGGCTATTAGTGTTACAGTGGTGGCCTTTTTACTTTCTGCGGTCTCACTTGTTTTTCTACCTGCTGACCCTGAGATCAAAGAAGAAACAGAGAATCAGTCTTCTCTTGTTCAAGAGATGAAGGAAGGTATTAAGTATGTTCTCTCCAGCAAGGTGCTCCGTTCTCTGGGTGGAACCTTCTTTATGGCAGGTATTTCGATCGGTTTAATTCAACCTTTAGCGATCTTCCTTGTGACGGAACAACTACACTTGCCAAAGGAAAATCTTCAGTGGCTGATTATGGTGAATGGCATTGGTATGTTGGCGGGTGGTGCTCTAGCGCTCTTAGCTGCTAAGAAAATAGCCCCTCAACGATTACTAGTAATCGGTCTTGTGGTAAATGCCGTCGTCATTTCCATCTCTGGCATATCGGAAATACTCTGGTTAACGTTAATCGCGCAGTTTTTTGCTGGTATGGGGATGCCCGTTATCCAGATCGGGATTAATACGATGATTATGCAACATACTACTTCCGATTTTATTGGCCGGGTAAACGGGATCTTAACTCCGCTCTTCATAGGGGCGACTGTCATCATGATGAGTATCACAGGTCTGCTAAAAGAGAATCTATCCCTGACATGGATTTACCAAATCTCAGGTATCTTGATGTTACTGGGCGTAGTGTTCCTCTTGCCACTTCTCCGGTTATCAGCTCCTAAACCCGATCTCGTACAGGTTGCTCAGACTGAAACAGAAACAGAATAGATGTAGCTAATAAAGTGTAATGAACCACAGAAGAAGGGTGCGATTCACATGTAGTTGTGAATTGCACCCTTCTTACTCTCGCCTAGAATGAAAATGAACTTGGATGCTAGGGAGGGCATCCTCTTTCTTTTCTACCTCCTGTAGGAGTAAGACTTCTGTCCCATCTTCAGGATTCTGTAAAAAATGATTAATGTGTACATAGTCTGGATCGATCATTCCCATAGATAGCTGGATATGGGGATACAATTCGTTTTTCTGTACTAGATTACGCTTCATTTTTTGTCATCCTTCCAGAAGGAGATACATGATTTCCATATATTTCTATGCGAAAAACCTAGAAACGCGAACAAAAAGTAGTCAATTTTTGTCGATTTCTCATTTACGTTTTTCGGTTTCCGTAGTAACCTTAGTAGGATGACTAAGAAGGAGGAGACTATCATCGAAACTTTAATTGAGAATAATAATCAAAATCAGAAGTCTTCTTCCGGGCGTTGGAGAATGGCGATTATTTTAGGTGGGCTTTCCGCATTTGGAGCCTTATCCATTGATATGTATTTACCGGCGTTTCCAGAGATAGCAAATGAATTTCATGCAAGTCCATCATTGGTTCAAATGAGCCTTACGCTCTTTTTAATAGGTATGTGTGTAGGACAATTATTTACAGGTCCACTTAGTGATATGATCGGAAGACGGAAGCCTTTGTTAATCGGGTTATTATCATATGGAATCATATCTTTATTATGTATATGGAGTCCATCGATTTGGATGTTTGTGCTGTTGCGATTTTTCCAAGGATTGACTGCTTCAGCAGGGATTGTGATTTCACGTGCAGTCGTTCGTGATCTGTATGTAGGGACTGAATTAACACGCTTTTGTGCTTTGCTCGCCCTAGTTAACGGATTGGCGCCGATTTTAGCTCCGATTATGGGAGCACAATTATTAAGCTTTGCTCCATGGCAGGGAGTTTTTATCGTACTGAGTATCATCGGACTTGGTATGTTTGGTATCGTGGCGTGGGGGCTTCCTGATACACTTCCTGCTGAAAATCGTGCGCAAAGCGGAGTTCGTCCAGCCGTATTAAGCTATGCTCGCATTTTACGAGATCGCACCTTTATGGGTTATGCGATATGTCAGGGGTTAGTGTTTGCTGCGATGTTTGCTTATATATCGGGCTCATCCTTTATGGTGCAGAACATCTATCATGGAACTGCCACTACATTTAGTATTATTTTTGCCATTAATGGTGTAGGAATTATGATTGCGAGTCAGATCACAGGTAAATTGGCAGGAAGATTTTCGGAGCGGTCTTTATTTAAGGCGGGGCTGATCATGTCTGCTTCAGGCGGTGGATTACTATTAATCGCTTTCCTAAATCAGGCTCCACTCTATGTGGTTTTAATTCCTTTATTTTTAGTCGTATCAAGTGTAGGGGTTGTTTCGACATCCGTTTTTTCACTAGCGATGGAAAGTCAAGGGAAATCAGCAGGTAGTGCTGCGGCTGTCTTAGGCGTTATTGCACTCGTTTTAGGTGGAGTTGTTGCTCCATTTGTAGGCATTGCCGGCGAGTATACGGTAGTGCCACTAGGGATCATTACAACGCTATGCGGAATTGGTTCACTAAGTTGCTATTATTTCTTTATCGGGACGACGAGTGCTCTACAAAAAGAGAATAGCTATTAAGTAAAAGAAATGGCGGTAGACTGATCCGAGAGTGGATCTTGTCTACCGCCATTTTGCGTTAAATCGTACGATATTTTTCCCAACGGAGCCATTTGGGATAGTGATTTTTTAGCAGTCCCCCAGAAGCTTTTCCCCATCCGAGCGGGTAGTTGTCTACTGTGACCAGAGTCCAGCCACTTTGTTGATCGGGAAGTGTTTCTCCTTGTAAATAGAGCAGTAAGTCATTTCCGTTCCAGCTGAGATTACGCACACGCTTTACCTTGTCGCTCTGTAGGGCAAGGGCGAAGGCATGGGAGGGTTGAAAGTGACTTTTTTTAATTTGGCCTAGATGCATTCCAGGGCGCTCTACCTTTAATCCTTTTAGAGAGGGAAAGCCAGATGGTGTCCGATAGAGATGCTCTCCATATAGAGTGAACTCCCCTTCGATCCACGAAGAATCGAGTAAGTGATCTTGTACAAATGTATCATAAAGCTTTTTCCGATCTTTCGGGATGGATGCTGTTTTCCCGATTTTGGTCTTACGGGAGGTTTCGGAGTCGCCTTTTTGAAGTACAGCCACAAAGTGACCTTCGCCACGCAGATGATGGGGCCATAAGCGGCCAGCAAGAGCTAATCGCGGATCTGGGTTCTCCATCCAGTCAAGGCGGCCAGGTTGGTAATGTGACGCCTGCGGAACAGGGATTAACTCAAACTCAGAAAATTCGGCGAGGAAAGAAGCGACTACTTCTTCGTTTTCCAGCGGGTTAAAGGTGCATGTGGAGTAAACGAGTCGTCCTCCGTCTTTTAGCATGGGAGCCGTTGCACGAAGAATCTCCATCTGTAGCTCGGCACATTTTTCGACTAGACGAGGACTCCAACGCTCTCCTGATTCGTCATCTTTGCGAAACATCCCTTCACCCGAGCAAGGGGCATCAATTAAGATTCGATCAAAAAATTGAGGGAAGCGATCGGTAAGGTGATTCGGATCTTCATTTAGGACAACGGCATTGGGGACTCCACAGCGCTCTAGGTTTTCGACAAGTATTTTGATTCGTTTGCCGTCAATCTCATTCGCAACGAGGATTCCTTCTCCTTGCATGTGGGATGCGATTTGCGTCGTTTTCCCCCCTGGAGCGGCACAGAGATCTAAAATCGTTTCTCCTGGCTTTGCTTCAAGCGCTTCGGCTGGAGACATCGCACTGGCATCTTGGATATAGTACACACCTGCCGCATGGAAAGGGTGCTTGCCGGGGCGGTCTACTTCGTGTTGATAGTAGTACGCTTCTGGGCACCAAGGGACATTTTCTAGTGTGGTGAAAGGGAGTTCTTCTACTAGTTCTCCTGGTGTAGTGCGTAATCGATTGACACGAAAACTTCTTTCCGGTGCCTGTTCATAAGTAGCAAGGAAGGAATCATATTCATCTTGTAATCGCTCTTTCATCTGTTCTAAGAAAACGGATGGAATCGTAGGAGACATAAGACTCCCCTCTTTTCTATGTATGTAAGTTCTCAATCTGTTCGCTCGAGCTCTTTCCTGCTACGTATCCAGTACATAGAGCAGAAGTGATGTTATAGCCACCCGTATAACCATGGATATCTAGGATCTCTCCACAAAAGTAGAGGCCAGACATCATTTTGGATTGCATGGTACGCGGATCGATCTCTTTAATATGGACTCCGCCCCCCGTGACAAAAGCTTTATCAAGTGGTAGAGTTCCGTTGATATGAACAGGAAAAGCTTTTATGTGTTCGGCTACTTTCCGTTGGACTTCTTTGGAAGTTTGTGTACAACTTAATGTGTCCGAAAGGTTATTCATCTGAAATAGGACAGGGATCATTCTCTCAGGGAGATATCCTTTTAATGCATTCCGGAATGCTCGCTTTGGACTTTCGTCGACCAGTTTACGAATCTCTCTCTCTACCTCATCAACGGTACTCTCTGGTTTTACATCGATAGTAAGCAAAGTAGTCGGAGTACCAAATTTTTTTAGATTCTTGATGACGAATTGGCTACAACGAAGGGCAGTCGGACCCGAGAGCCCAAAGTGGGTAAAGAGCAAATCTCCGTCATGGCTTACCAATTTCTTTCCTTTTGCATTCCAAACGGTAACAGTGATATCTCGTAATGATAATCCTTGCATCGATTTATCTAGGATCCAAGGTTCCCCAGAGGTAAGAGGAACTTCTGTCGGGAATAATTCTGTAATGGTATGCCCAGCCGCTTCGGCCCAAGCGTATCCGTCGCCAGTGGAACCCGTCTGAGGAACCGATTTGCCCCCAACCGCTATGATGACTTGATTCGCATGAAAAATCTCTCCGTTCATACTCTCTACACCGGCTACTTGTCCATCTCGATAGAGCACTTGACGGACTGGCGTATTGACACGGATGTGTGCCCCGCCTTCTTTCACCTTTCGAATGAGTGCTTGTACTACGGATTTAGCACTGTCGCTGACTGGAAACATTCGACCATTATCCTCTTCTTTTAACTCGACGCCCAGTTCACGAAAGAAGTGAACGATATCCCAATTGTTAAATACAGAAAAGACACTGTAGAGAAATCGTCCATTTCCCGGAATAAATCGGATAAGCTCATCTATATCTTTAATATTGGTGACATTACAACGTCCACCGCCAGAGATCGCAAGCTTACGCCCCAGTTGATCTCCTTTATCAAGTAGGAGCACTTTTGCCCCATGCATCCCAGCAGCAGCACTGGCCATCAAACCAGAAGGGCCACCACCAATGACAATCACATCATATTTCATATAGCGCTCCTTTAAGGTTAAACGTAGCTATGTTTAGCTTTTCCTAACTTTCCCTATTGTAGAAGACCCCGCGAAAATTGGGAAGGGGAGCGTACAAAACCATCAAAAAAACTTCTTTTTTTAATAAAGTGATTCAAAAGCGTATAAAAATTAGCTAAAATAAGAATAAGGAAATCGGATGGATGACGTGAATACTCATTCATGACAGGAGGGTCCCTATGTCGTATGCAGAAAAAGTATGGCTCAAACAGTATCCATCGACTGTACCATCAACCATTGACTATCCAAATGTACTATTAACCCAATTCTTAATCGATGCCGCAAGGGATTTTCCTAAGCGAGATGCGGTTCTTTTTATGGGGAAAAAGCTTACTTATGAACAATTATTGGAAGAATCTTATCGTTTTGCGAACTCCTTAAAAGAGCTTGGCGTTAGGCCCCAAGAACGAGTTGCGATCATGTTACCAAACTGCCCACAAGCTGTAATCGCGTATTATGGAGCGCTGTTTATCGGAGCGGTCGTCGTTCAGACCAATCCGTTGTACATGGAACGAGAATTAGAGCATCAACTCACTGATTCAGGTTCCGAAACCATTATATGCCTCGACTTGGTGTTACCAAAAGTCCAAAATGTAAAATCAAAGACTCAGTTAAAGCGTGTGATTGTAACCAGTATCAAGGATTATCTACCATTTCCAAAAAATGTGCTTTATCCACTTACCCTGTGGAAAGACGGCATTAAACTGACTCATGAGTACGATAAAGATACACATGCTTTTAAGCGGCTCATTGCGAAAGCGCTTCCAACTCCAGTGACCCCACCAGAGACTGATCCGATCCATGATGTAGCCTTGCTCCAGTATACAGGAGGCACGACGGGTCTTTCCAAAGCGGCTATGCTGACTCACCGAAATCTGATTGTAAATAGCATTCAGGCATCCTATTGGCTATATAAGGTGAAACGTGGGACGGAAAAGATATTAGGTGTTCTTCCGTTTTTTCATGTGTATGGGATGACGGTTGTCATGAACTATGCCATGTATCAAGCAGCGACGATGATTCTGATTCCCCGATTTGACTGTGAAATGATCTTGAAGACGATTGTAAAAGAGCGTCCTACTTTGTTCCCGGGTGCGCCTACGATGTATGTGGCGATCATTAATCATCCTAACATCCAAAAGTATGATCTTTCTTCGATCGATGCTTGTGTAAGTGGATCAGCGGCACTACCCGTAGAGGTACAAGAAAAATTTGAAAAGTTAACAGGGGGTAGACTGATAGAAGGTTACGGGATGACGGAAACATCTCCTGTAACGCATTCGAATTTAGTATGGGATCGTGTCCGATCATCGACTATCGGTGTCCCATGGCCTGATACGGAATCAAGAGTCGTGGATGCGGAAACGGGCGAAGAGCTTCCTGTAGGTGAGATTGGTGAGCTTCAAGTACGAGGGCCTCAAGTGATGAAAGGATACTGGAACCGTGAGGATGAGACGGCGAAAGTTCTAACAGCAGATGGATGGCTAAGTACAGGTGATATTGTTCGCATGGATGAAGAAGGCTATTTCTTTGTGATGGATCGTAAGAAAGATATGATTATCGCAGGGGGATATAATATTTACCCACGTGAAGTGGAAGAGGTTTTATTTGAACATCCAGCCATTCAAGAGGCGGCAGTGGTAGGTGTTCCTCATCCGTATCGAGGTGAAACGGTAAAAGCATTCATCGTGCTCAAGCCAGGAGTCAAACTGACAGAAAAGGAATTAGATCAGTACTGTCGTGAAAAACTAGCAAAATATAAAATCCCACGCTTATATGAATTCCGTGATGAGTTACCTAAGACATTTGTTGGCAAGGTTCTCCGTCGTGTCCTTCAAGAGCAAGAGAAGAAGAAATACGAAGAAGAGATAAAAGAGGCCAATTAGATGAATGTGTAACCTAGCATCCGGAACGGATATGATGTTAGGTTTTTTCATTTCTGTGTGCGTTGACAAACGTTTTATTTATCCATACAATAATATTGAATGAATAATCATTCATTATTGTTTATGCAGAAAGGAATTTCGATCCCATGGCGAAACGGACTGGTGAAAAATACGAAGCGATCATCGATGCTGCAGTGCGCGTTATCGCAGAATTTGGTTATCATAATGCGCAGGTTTCGAAGATTGCTCGTGAGGCAAAAGTCGCAGATGGTACAATCTACCTCTATTTTGAAAACAAAGACGATGTGCTGATCTCTCTATTCAGCGAGAAAATGGGTTCATTTATCAGCGAGGCGGAGGAAGCGATTCAGCACTTCGATTCACCAGTTGAACAGTTACATCAACTCATTCGCCTTCACTTTGAGTATCTAGAGAGTGATCGTGAACTTGCGATTGTGACACAAATCGAGTTGCGTCAATCAAACCCAGAAGTTCGCAAAGGAATTGGACAGATTCTAAAGCGATATCTGGATATGATCGACCGGATCGTCGAAGATGGGATAAAAAAGGGTTTGTATCGTTCGACTCTAGATGTTCGCATGACTCGCAAGCTAATCTTTGGTACCATTGATGAGACCGTGACATCTTGGATTATGAACGATCGCAAATATAGTTTGCTCTCCCAAGTGGACCCAATCTTAGAGCTGTTTGTACACGGGATTGGTCAACAGACACGCGAGATGTAAGCGCTATCTAACAAAAGCACAGGAGGTCTCTTCATGAATATCCTAGTTTGTTTGAAGCAAACGTTTGACACAGAAGAGCGGATCACGATTGAAAATGGTGTGGTCGTAGAAGACGGCGCAGTATTCGTGATTAACCCGTATGATGAATATGCCGTAGAAGAAGGCATTAAGTTAAAAGAAGAACACGGCGGGGAAGTAACGATTTTAACCGTTGGTCCAGAACGTGTAGAAGCTTCGATGCGTAAGGCGCTTGCCATGGGTGCAGATAAAGGTGTATGGATTAATACAGAAGATTTTGATGGTGACTTAGATGAGCATAGTATCGCGAAAATCATCAAAGCAACGATCGAAGAGCAAGAACTTGAATTTGATATCATTCTCGCTGGTGCGATGGCAGTAGACGACGGTTCTGCACAAGTCGGCCCACGATTAGCGGAACTTTTAAATATACCTCATATCTCCACCATTACGAAGATAACAGTAGATGGTGGAAATGTAGTCGTTGAGAAAGACGTAGAAGGAGACATGGAAGTCATTGAATCTAAACTCCCTCTTCTCGTAACCGCTCAACAAGGATTAAACGAACCACGTTATCCATCTCTACAAGGGATTATGAAAGCAAAGAAAAAACCATTAGAAGAAGTAGAGATTGATGACCTTGATATCGAGGAAGAAGAGATTGAAGCCAAAACGAAGGTATTAGAAATCTACTTACCTCCTAAAAAAGATGCAGGGAAAATCCTACAAGGAGAACTTGCTGATCAAGTAACAGAGCTCGTTCAACTTTTAAAGAGCGAAGCGAAAGTGATCTAAAGACCTGGGGGGATTATCGACATGAGCAAAAAAATACTTGTACTGGCAGATGTTCGTGAAGGAAAACTTCGTAACGTGGCTTTTGAGAGCTTAGCAGCGGCACGACTTGCAAGCGAAGGTGGAACCGTAGTAGCAGCAGTCTTGGGAAGCTTTGCAAAAGATCACGTGGACGTACTTGCACATCACGGTGCAGATGAAGTAGTTGTAGTAACCGATTCGAAATTAGATCAATATACAACGGACGCATATTTCCAAGCAGTAAAGAAAATTATCGAAACAGTAGAACCACAAGCAATTTTCACAGGACACACAGCAGTCGGAAAAGACGTAAGTCCGCGAATTGCGGCACGTCTTGGTTTCGGTCTCATTTCCGATGTAACCGCTTTAGAAGAGGTGGACGGCAAATTAGTCTTCACTCGCCCGATTTATGCCGGAAAAGCATTTGTGAAAAAAGCATTTAAAGAGGACGAAACCGTATTTGCTACCCTTCGTCCGAATAATATCGTGGCACTGGATGCAGATACCGCTCGCACAGCAACTGTGACTGAAGTATCCGTAGACTTTGATCCAACTTTATTACGAACCATCATCAAGCAAGTGGTGAAGAAAGCAACGGATGGTGTGGACCTCTCCGAAGCAAGAGTTGTCGTATCAGGTGGGCGTGGTGTGAAGAGCGAAGATGGATTTGCTCCATTAAAGGAATTAGCTGACCTACTAGGTGGCGCAGTGGGAGCTTCCCGTGGTGCTTGTGACTCTGGGTACTGCGATTACGCACTGCAAATCGGTCAAACCGGTAAAGTGGTAACACCAGATCTCTACATCGCCGCTGGAATCTCCGGAGCGATTCAGCATTTGGCTGGTATGTCCGCATCCAAGACCATCGTCGCGATTAATAAAGATCCAGAGGCACCAATCTTCCAAGTAGCAGACTATGGAATCGTAGGTGACTTGTTTGTAGTCGTGCCAATGTTGACAGAGGAATTGAAAAAGGTGTTAGTAGGTAAGTAGTTTTTTACTTGGACTGTAGACTATGATGGTGGTCTACAGTCTTTTTTTGATCTAGACCACTAAAATCTTTCTGTACTTTTGGACACTCTCTAACTCTCGGACCGTTATCCCTTCTGCTTCCACCCATGCATGGGAAGCAAATGGAGCGAGCCGTATCCCTACGCACCAATCAATTGATTTCCCTTGCGATGTAGCAAACAGAAACAAGGCCAAAGACTGTTCTAAACAAGCCGTTCGAGAAATAAAAAAGCGCTTTGCTTGTTCGATTTGTATAAAGGCTTGTTCTGCCTCTTCAAATGACCATGCTTCCTTACAAGACAATTTTCGTTGGATGAGAAACGGTTTTAGCCTCTCTAAGTTTTGCGTTTTGATCAAAAAGGAAGCAAATAAAAGTGAAAGCCAAGCTCGTATCATGTTTTAATTAACAATCCCTTCTGAATGAGATGATCTGCGAAAGAAGTCATCTCATCTTGTACTCTTTCAAACAAAACCAAGTGGTCCATGCTAATCTTCTCAATCGCTCTTCTCATATCGCCATGTTGTCGAACTTGTTCGATAAATTCAGCTCCAGATTGGCTCACCGTGTAAAAGAAGTTACCCCGACAATCAAGTAGAACGTACTTCCCATCCACTTCAGATATCTGTACATGGTCGGGTAAAGCGAGTTTCATTCTCGTTGCTCCTTTCATGCTATCTAACGTTTTGACGAAGCCACAGTTCTAATGAAAGCGTATGATGGAATTCTGGAAGCTTCACAGGCACTCCGAGTGATAAACGATGTACACATTCTTGAAATGCCGGAAGATCAACTAACCCCATGTCCGATAAAGCCATTTCTCGAAAATGCTCCTGAAACCATGAAAACTGTTGCCTCATCCCGTAATAGACATCAGACGTATAATCGCCTTTTGTATTGCGGTTTAAGAGAGAGGACGGCAATTCATCTTGGAAAGCTCCCTTTAACAAGGGTTTTAGTTCATGCGGATTCATCTTTAGCTCTGATGGAGTACGCATACAAATCCGAATCACATTATGATCTAGATAGGGGACACATAGGAGCACTTGCTCTTGATTAGCCAAATCCTTTAAACCCTGCGAGACATAGCCAAGATATTGGATTCCGTACATGGTTTTGTTGACTCCCTGATATCGTGAAAATCGCACATCACGGACCATTGGACTGAATTTGAACCAATCTGCTTGATTGCCTACAGTCGAAAGCGGATTCCTTTGTCGTGGATGAAAAGGAAGATGAAATACCCTACGAAGTGCCCCCGAGATCCAAAGAAATGGAGACTCTTTTTTCTGCACCGCCCATCCATATACGTGAGAATAAAACGTTTTCCACTTTCCTTGACGAAGCAGATCAACGAGATACGTAAAATCCGCACCTAAAACGGTGTCGCCACCCTCACCACTAAAATGGACTTCGGATTGATTTTCACGCGCCCACTTCATTTTCTTTTTTACTTTATTAGCTGACCAGAGAAATGAAATAGGGGTATCTGTCCGAATCTGATCCATATGAGAATAAATGAGCGGGATATCATCCTGTTGCCAGATAAAATGTTGAATGTTTTCCTGTACCCCTGCGACTTCTCTGGCTATTTTTCCATCTTCGTCTTCCTCTTTCCCAATAATCGTCAGTGCTTTAATAGGCTTTTCTCTAGAAGCAATCCACGTAATCGTAGAAGAATCAAGCCCACCACTTAGATCACTCGTCACTCGCTTTCCCTGACAACGTAATCGGACAGAAGCCGTTAATTCTTCTCGTAAATCTCGCTGAGCTTCTTCCCAAGACAGTGGAACTTCTTGATCCACATTCCATGCTTGTACAACCCGTTCTCCTTGTGGACTTATAGAAAGTCCAAATCCGGACGGAACTCT
This sequence comes from Baia soyae, assembly GCF_004341445.1. Classification (GTDB taxonomy): domain Bacteria; phylum Bacillota; class Bacilli; order Thermoactinomycetales; family Thermoactinomycetaceae; genus Baia; species Baia soyae. The sequence continues at coordinate 25,552 of NZ_SLXV01000024.1, read as the reverse complement.
CTTGATGCGCTGATAGGGAGTTTCTTCTTCTATACAAAACCCGCTAACGGATAGCGAACGCTGGAACCATGATACATTACAAGTAGATTGTACTTGCTTTTGAATCGGTGTAAGATGAGAAGAGAAAAGAAATGAATTTCCTTGTTTCGCATGATAAAGGGGTCTCACATTCGCCAAATCAGAGAACATCCATAACTCATTCGATATACGAATAATCGTTTGATAGTTTCCACGAAGAAACAGGATATGCTCTGGTTGACGATCCCTTATAAACTGGTGAAAGGCGTAATCAATCTCATCTGGATCTGATAGAATTTCACCAATGAGGTAACATTCAGCCCCGTTTTCTTTGAGATGTAGGTGCGGAGTTTGCATAACTTCAAAAGATAGCGAACTTCCTTCATAGTGTCCAAGAAACAATCGGGTTCCTCCTAAGTAAAAGAGAGACGCTGCTGACCTCTCAAAGCAAGCAGCGTCCCCCTACTCTTTTTTCTACCAACGATGTGAATTTTCGTCTGCTGTGTCGTTGAGCTTTGTTCCTAGAGTCATCTCTTCAAAAGAGCCAATCTCAACCAATTCTGGAGTTTGATATTCCATTCTTATTCACCTCCCTTCAATTTTACTTTAACCTGGTCTCCTACTAACACAGGCTGTAGTTGCTTAAATCTGGGCTTACCTAACCGTTTCCATTCATTCCACCAATTACGAAGGACATCTGCATGCAATGAATCTGTTACAAGCCACTGTCCTGATTGATGTCCCGAAGCGAGGGCAAATCCAGTTGGACTGCTATAGCCAATCCAAGATCCGGATTCAGGGTGACATGCATTTGTAAATCCTTCGGGATTCTTCCCTAGTAGATATGCACGAATTTCTTCCCCTGTTTCTTCAAAAGGCAGTGATTCAGGTTGAGTAGAAGTGAATTTATCTAGCCACTCTTGACTTGGATTTTCTTTCAACCATCTGGAGCTTGCCCATGCCGCTTCGTCTCCTTCCCCCACTAATTCAGCCTGAACGTGATATCCTGCAAGTTCTTTCAAGTCCTGCATAGGCTCTGAAGACATCATAATGTAACTTTCGCTCGCAACTGCCTCACCTTGCAAAATCCCGTTCACTTTCCTTAGACAGACAGTCACGATACAACGAGCAATGGGTAGAACTTGAAATGGGATGACGATAAGGCCGCCTTCTTGTAATTGGTCACTCCAAGCAATCGGGAAACTTTCAGGGGTTGTCCACGCTATAATACGGTCATATGGCTTTCCGGATTCAAAGCCCTTGCGACCATCGCGGGTTGCATGAAAGATATTGTTGAGTTCCTTTTTCTCACACAACTCTCTAGCTCTACTTGTTAAATGAGGTTCAATGTCGATAGACACAACCGAACCAGTTGGACCAACTAGCGTAGAGAGAAGTGCCCCACTAAATCCCGAGCCTGTCCCAATCTCCATCACATGCTGTCCCTCTCTAACATCAAGCATTTCTAAACCGTTCCTTACTCCTCGACTTGCCGTGCTTTGGGTGATCATCTTGCCATCCCCTTTTACTACGAAGTAGTTGTAATCTACTTGTTGGAGAGACTTATCAATTTTGTTCATGTTAACCCCTCGCTTATGGATAATCTAGTCGATCTCTTCGACTTAAAGATTGGATCACTTGTACTACGTATCTAAAAATATTATGCTAGATAACAATAGGAATTAGAACATCCTAATAAGTTTGAATTTTACACTTATAGCTCATACTAATTGGTTGGAACGGAGGTTTCAAAACCATGGAATATCACTATGGAATTACTGTTCGTGAAGGCAGAGAGAAATTAAAAATGACACAAGCACAATTAGCTGAAATATGGCCTCAATCAGGAGGTGGCATTGGTGTTAGTGTGAATTATGTATCTGATGTAGAAAGAGGAATTAAAAATATTACTGATTTGCAAACACTCCGTCGCTTATGTAACATTTTACAAATTCCGATCTGGAAAATGGGCCTTTCTGATTACAATCCATTTGATCCAAGTATAGATGATTCCCGAATTCTAGATAGTAACCAAATTTCTAGCTATGATAATTTCCACCCCTATGGTATAACTAAGCTTACTAATACCTCGTCTGATCGTATATTAGACTACAAAAGCTGTCTTCTAGAAGCAGAAGGTGACTGTTTTATCTCAGGAACTTCGATGATTCATCTGGCAGAAGATTCAAATGATATTTTGAGAGATAAGCTTTATGTAGGAAAGATATATTTACTTATCTTAGATCCAGATTGGATTAAAAGAAATTTTTCTATTCTTACATTTATCGCTGATGAAGAAGATAGAAAGGAATTTCATTACGAGATTCGCAATTCAATCCGAAAGCTAAATCAGTTACAAAGAAATTTACCACTTGAACTTATCCCACGTCTTAAGATAAAGACATACAGCACTATTTTCCCATATATTATTACCGGATTTGAAAATGGAGCAATTGGCAAGCTCGTCGTTGAGATTACAGATTATATTCCTGAAAAAAACCAACCTCGTTTCACACTCCATAAGACTAGCGGTAAAGATACAATGTTTGAACATGTAAAAAATAAGTTTTTTTCGATTTGGAATAACACAGCTATTACAAAGGAGATGTAGCATGAATAAGGAGCTTTACTTCCAATATCAATGGAGATATACAAAAGATGATTTAAAGTACTGCCCTCGATGTGGGCATCTTTTTTCATTAGAAGACTTGCATATTCCGAATCAACCCCAACTCCTTTGTCATAACTGTCAATTTGTATTTTACTTAGATCCAAAACTCGCTGTAGTGGCGGTTGTTTTAAATAGAGATCGAAGTAAAATACTTCTGCTACAAAGAAATGAAGAACCGGGAAAGGGCTTGTGGGCATTTCCGGGTGGACATGTTGAACGTGGACAAGACCTTTTTGACACGATCAAAAATGAAATCAAAGAAGAAACAGGACTTACTGTTGAAGTGAAAGAAATTATCGACACATTTTCTTTTCAGGCTGAAGGATTGATCCAATTGGCCTATGAAGCGATTTCGGATCAGGAAGAAGTTGTAGTCAACATTGAAAGCCAAAAGGGCTACTTCTTCCACTTTCATGAAATTCCTTGGGACCATCTAGCCTTCCCTACAACGAAAAAGCTATTACGTTTATACACAAGTAAATAAAGTTGTTTCCTACCATTTAACAGGTTATCAGGGAGGGGTTTGCATGTCCATTGAATTTGAGGCAAAAGTAATCGAAATCAATCCACAAGATCTTTCTGCAAAAATCCTAGAATTAGGTGGCGAGAAGCTAGGAGAATTCTTTATGAGGCGGTATGTGTACGACATGATTCCGGGTGATATGTCAAAATGGATTCGTCTCAGAGATAATGGGAAAGAGTCCACTTTAACCATTAAAGAAATCGTTCATGATGAAATTGACGGAACCCGTGAGCTTGAGACGATTGTAGAAGATTTCGAGATTACGAATCAGATTTTGGAGAAATTAGGGTATACAGCTAAATCCTATCAAGAAAATCGTCGGACAAGCTTCATCTTAAACGGGGTTCGCTTGGAAATCGATGAATGGCCGATGATTCCGCCGTATCTGGAGATCGAAGCAGATTCGAAGGAACAAGTGGTTCAAGTTGCGGGTTTGCTCGGATATGTAGATTCCCAATTAACTGGGGAGAACACGATAAAAATATATAAACAACACGGAATTGACCTTAATTCTACACCAAATCTTCAATTTGAAATGCTAGACAAAAGTGATTACAAGTGATATTTTTAACGTGATAAGAGTTTTTTTATTCTGTTTTTTTGAAAAGAGGATGAAGTAAATGAAAAAAGCGGTTTCCATTTTAAGTGTATGTGCGATTTCGGCTGTTACTATTTTTACAGTGGGAATAGGCTCCGCAAATGCAAGTGTTCCGCGCTATTCGTTCCAAACAGAAGATGGCAAGTGGGATGGCTTTATTGGCAATGAGAATAATGGAAGCAGTATCCAGATCGAGCTGGTTAAGCCGCTTTATAGCAAAACGAGCTCTGGAACAAAAGTATTTACTGACTACTCCAAGCTGTGGGTTCGATTGTGCAATGATAAAACAAAAGCTTGCACCACTTTTCATAATTTAAGTAGCGGAGAATCTACTTTTACGAATATGAAAAAGGGTGGATATAACGTAGATATCAAAGATGAACTTTCCTCCGCAAGGATATCTGGAAAACTAGATATTATTTTCCCTTAGAATATACAAAAAAGTGAAAAACGCTATTCCTTTCAATCTACAATATGGATGGAATAGCGTTTCTTTTAATATAAATATTTTGTTTTCTTTTACTGGAATAATATGTATACTATTAATAAGTAATGTAAAAACATAGAATAGAGGGAAATCATGAAAAAAGAACGTAAGAATGGTTGGTTGAAAAGTGGGCTTTTAGTGGTTTCTGGGATGTTTGCTCTAGCTAGTTTTAGTATTGTTCCACATGCATTTGCGGCACCGAGTTCATCACAAAAGGGTCTTTCTGTGGATTCTAAAAAACACACGCAGTATATCATCGCTGAAGCCAAAAAAGATGTGACAGGCGATAAAGTGAAAGATGTTATTACACTGATCGGACAAAAGGAGTTTCCGCAGGACGGTTGGAATGAAAAAGTATACCTTCGTGTGGTAGATGGGAAAAGTCACAAAAAAGTAATGGTGGAAGTCGGAAATGGCGGATATGAACCAAGTATGAAATTTGAAGATTTCAACGGTGACCACATACCCGATATTAAAATTCAAATTTTCTCTGGAGCAACAGGTCACAGTCCTATCGAAAATTATTACTATACGGTTGGTAAGTAGAGATTATCTGAAGTTCAGGCATCACGGAGCAATAAGCAGGACACATAGCGTTTCGTTTTTGTTTGGACTGTAGGAAGAAGCTACGGTCTTTTTTGTTATCTACAATGCGATTAGCGAATGGTCAATGTCACGTTTTTCATCATATCTTCTGCTACGTGGGCAGGAGATATTGGGTTTTGGGATTATGTAGACACTACTAGCCAAAAAAGAAGGGCATTCTATTTTTCCTCTAGAATGTCCTTCTCGTTGTTATCAGGGGTGTTTCCATCTCTAAATGCTTCTCCTCTTTCATTGCCAATCCAAACGTTGAATACCACTTCTGCCACTGTTTTAAGAACTTTCATGTGTTCCACCTCCGCGTTGTTGTTACCTTTACTTTACGTTAATTCTTCCTTTGTTCCTAGTGATTTTCCTTTCAAGTTCCTTACGTATTTGTAAGAATCCAATGTCGGACTAAATTGGTAAAAATTATCACTTATATAAGAACGTATATTCTCATATAATAAAGAGAACGTATGTACGTATATAAGGGAGTGAGTGTATGTTTCAGCCTGCTGATAATCTGAAAAATAATCATAACGATCGGATCGTGATGTTGGCTGACTGTGAGTCGTTTTACGCAAGTGTGGAAAAAGCCGCCCACCCCGAATATAGAGATCAACCGCTGGTAGTTGCGGGAGATCCGACGCGGCGATCTGGTATTATCCTCGCTGCGTGTCCACTTGCTAAGAAATATGGTATTACAACGGCAGAGCGACTTGGCGTATCTCTTGCTAAATGTCCAGATCTAGTGGTGATTCGTCCGCGTATGCAGGAGTACATAAGGGTATCTTTACAAATTACAGGCATTTATCAGTCCTACACAGACTTGGTAGAGCCATACAGCATAGATGAGCATTTTTTGGATGTGACGGGAAGTATCCATCTCTTTGGTGATCCTTATCAGATTGCGAAAAGGATTCAGGATCAAGTTCAACAAGAAACGGGAGTTCGTGTACGAATCGGAATGAGTGAAAATAAGGTGCTTTCCAAAATGGCCTGCGATCGGTTTGCCAAACGTAATTCTGTAGGTATTTTCTACTTGCCTGCCAAGGAGTTACAAAAGATGCTTTGGCCATTGCCGGTTCAACACATGTTTATGGTGGGCTCTCGAACATGTCGACACTTACAAACCATGGGGATCTACACCATTGGTCAGCTAGCTCAGACTTCTTTGACAAAGTTGAGGTCTAGATGGGGAGTGAATGGCGAAGTCCTATGGCTCATTGCCAATGGTAAGAATGATTCGCCTGTAAACCCTCATACACATGGTAAGCCAAAAGTAATCGGTCATCAGATGACTCTTCCCTTTGATTACCGGAAGCTTGAGGATATTTTGGTTCCCTTGCTCGAGCTCTCGGAATTAGTTTGTCAGCGGGCTCGGATGAAAGGTTATATGGGCCAAGTGGTCTCGGTGGGTTGCCAAGGAGCTGATTTCGCTCATCCATCTGGATTCCATAGACAAATGAAACTGCCTGATCCAACCCATCTTACAGATGAGGTGTTTGAGATAGCGAAAAAGCTGTTTAAAGAGCATTGGGACGGCCTACCGATTCGTAGAGTGGGAGTGTCGCTAAGTCAGTTGGTAAGTGATCAGGAGTATCAACTTACCTTGTTTGATAACCGCGAGACAAAATTAGTATTGGAAAGAACGACGGATTGGATCAAGGAAAAATACGGAAATGCTGCGATCATGAGAGCCTCCTCTTTAACTGAATCAGGACAAGCGCGGAATAGAGCGCAAAAAATCGGAGGACATTATAAATGAGTAAGAAACTGAAAGGAAATGGCTTGTTTGAATCATCCAGAATGATGCTTCCTGAACACAAGGAAGCGTATCATACACATCAGCGAAATTTACAACGGAGATCACGTCCACAACGGGATGATCAAGAAATGGAACGGATAGACATACTCATCTCAGAATCAATGCAATGTAAGCATGAGGTGACTCTGGTATTATTCACAGAGTTTGATTTGCTGGAACGAACGGGAGTTATAGTAAATGTTGATCAGCAGAGCCGAAAAATCAAACTCGATCAAGGCCAGGATGTCGAATGGATATACGTTGAGGATGTTATGGATGTATGGGTCTGTGGAATATAAGTAGGTTTTTGTATGAATGATTGTATGCCAATTTATTATTTCGTCTGACGAAACAGTTGGAACTTTTTCGAGAGAGTGGTATACTACATAGTGAAGATCGCTTTGTAAAAGGCCATCTTTAGATCGATTTTGCTGACTTCGAAAGGAGATTTCAACGATGGCAATCGCTGAATTAAATACACAAAACTTTGGTGAAAAAGTTGAATCAAAAGGAACCGGTACCGTTTTGGTAGACTTCTGGGCTCCATGGTGCGGACCTTGCCGCATGCTTGCGCCGATCCTAGAAGAAGTGGATACCGAAGTAGGATCAGATGTACAAGTAGTAAAAGTAAATGTGGATGACAATCCAGATCTTGCTACGAAATATGGTGTTATGGGGATCCCTACCTTGATCGTTTTTAAAGACGGCGAACAAGTGAAAAAGGTATCTGGTGTACAACCAAAAGAAGCAATCCTTGATATGGTGAAGTAAATGACAAAGGCTCCCGATGTGGGGCCTTTTATTTCGGGTTTAATTATTTGATTATTCAATAAACGTATTAAAACACGAATGAATATGATATATGAATAAAAATAGTTCGCTTTTATAAGAGATCTATGTTACGATACATCGGGTTGATCTTTTAAGCCTGTATTAAAAACGAACAAATAGAAATTAATGAAAGGGGCAGATCCGTATGCATTATGATGTGATTGTAGTCGGAGCTGGACCGAGCGGAATATTCGCTTCTTATGAATTGTCTAAAAGTAATCCCAATCTAAAAATACTTCTTATAGATAAAGGGCATAGTATTCGTCAACGACGTTGCCCAATCCTAGAAAATAAAATTACAAAGTGTCCACCTGCAACTAAGAAAAAAGAATATGCAGGATGTTTACCGGCTTGTTCGATAACAGCTGGCTGGGGTGGGGCCGGTGCCTACAGTGATGGGAAATTCAACTTAACAACAGAGTTTGGTGGCTGGATGCAGGATTATTTGGCTCCTTCTAAGGTAATGGAGCTAATCGAATATGTAGATTCCATTAACCTCGAACATGGTGGTACGACTGTCATTACGGACCCAACAACAGAAGATGTTCGTCGGATCGAGCAAAAAGCAGCAGGAGCAGGACTTAAATTATTAAAAGCACGTGTTCGCCATCTGGGGACTGAAGAAAACCTAAAAATACTTCAGAATATATTCCAGACAATGGAAAATAAAATGGACTTCTTATTTAAAACCTATGTAGAAGATCTGATCGTGGAGGATCAAGTTGTCCGTGGAGTTCGTTTGAAAAATGGAGATGAGTACACAGCAGATCGTGTGATTATCGGTCCAGGTAGAGATGGATCCGAATGGCTAAGTAATATTTTGAAACGCAATGGCGTGGAGATGACGAATAACCAAGTAGATATTGGTGTCCGCGTAGAGACTTCAGATGTGATCATGCAGGAAATTAATAAGTATTTGTACGAGGCAAAATTTGTTTACAATACTTCAGTCGGGACTCGTGTTCGTACCTTTTGCTCCAATCCAAGTGGGCATGTGGTTGTAGAGAATCATTCGGGTGTGATGACGGTAAATGGTCACTCTTATAAGGATCCTAAGATGGGGAGTAAAAATACGAACTTCGCATTACTGGTATCGCATACCTTTACCGATCCATTTGATAAACCAATTGAATTCGCGAAAGAAGTTAGTCGCCGGGCCAATGATCTTTCGAACGGATCGGTGATTGTACAAAAAGTAGGCGATATCTATAAAGGTAGACGGTCAACACCAAAACGAATTCAAGAAGGATTTTTAGAGCCAACGCTAAAAGAAGCCGTACCAGGCGATCTAGGACTCGTGCTTCCGTACAACACGATGGTTTCCTTAATCGAGATGATTAAAGCTCTGGATAAAGTAACACCGGGCATTGCTGATGAGCATACCCTTTTCTACGGAGTAGAAGCGAAGTTCTACAGTGCTCGTCCCAAAATAAACGATCACTTTGAAACGGAATCGATTAAAGGGCTGTATACCATTGGAGATGGAGCAGGGATTACCCGTGGCTTGGCTCAAGCATCGGCCGCTGGTGTACATGTAGCTCGCCACATTCTTCAAAATCTAAATCAATAATTTGTCGCTTCTACCAATTGCACAAATTTGGGATCATGCGCTAAGATAGTATTAAGGAGACGTGAATACTATGAGAGACCAAATCCACGCATTGGTAGACCTATTGCCAGAAGAAGATGTGGAAACGGCCTATTACTTAATTCGTGAATTACTGGTTCAAAAGCGGATGGATCAAATGGCAACTCAATCGTTACTACATCAATTATATAAACGACAAGAATTATCGTTATAACATAAAAAACGAGCTTCCTTCGGGGAGGCTCGTTTTTTATGTTATTCATGTCGCAAACAATCAATTGGATTTAATTTCGCCGCTTTGTTAGCTGGGAGAAGTCCGAATATGACTCCAAATAACATAGAGAATAGAATGCTACCAAGAGCTACAGGCAACGAGATCTCAGCAGGCCAAAGATCTAAGGACTGTAGAATCGTGGTGACGAGTCCAGCGATCGCCAGACCTATGATTCCACCTATGGAAGATAGCGTAATCGATTCAATGAGGAATTGGGTTAAGATGTTTCCTCGTGAAGCACCTAATGCCTTACGAATTCCGATTTCCCTCGTTCGTTCAGTCACAGATACTAACATGATGTTCATGACACCAATCCCACCTACTAAGAGAGAAATTCCGCTAATACTTCCAATGACGAGAGTCATGATATTACCGACTTCTTCGATTCCTTTCGAAATTTGTTGCAGGTTTTGTACTTCATAGCCATCTTTTTTACCGTGATTCTGATTTAAAACTTGGACGGCTTTCTTTCCGATCTTCTCCATATCGTTGGTATTTTCTACTTGCAGGGTTACCGAATCGATTTGCATCACCCCAAACACACTTTTCCATGTCCTAGAAGGGAGAAATACTTCATTCATCTTGATAAAAGAGCCAATTCCTTTGGAAGGCTTTGTGACACCAATGACGGTAATCGGTTTGTTCGCCACCTTGATAATCTTTCCAATGGGATCTTCGTTCGGAAATAACTTTTCTGCTACTCCATCCGTAATAACGGCCCCGGCATTGCTACTCTGGAAGTCGCTCCCTTGGAATGATCTCCCTTTGTCAATGGCTACATTGGACATTTCGAGATAGGAGGGATTACTAAAGCCGATTACAAAGGTTCCTGATGCTTTTTCTTTTTGGTACTGAACCTCAGCCATGGAAGAGCCTGTCGTAAGTACTTGCTTGACTCCTGGTACTAATTTCAGGCTTTCAATATCCTTCTCAGTAAACACTTTCTCATTTGGATTGGGGATCGCAAACCCACCAGCTTCATTATCTGATTTTGGCATCAAGTTAATCGAGTTTTGAGTCCCTGTAAAGGATTCCGTTAGTTGCTGGGTCCCCCCTTGTCCGATGGCCACGATAATCGTGACGGAAGCGACACCAATAATAATCCCTAACATCGTTAGAATCGAACGAAGTTTATGAGAGATAATGGAATCAATCGCCATTTTTAGGTTTTCCCATATACTCATAGTGACCTCCGTCCTACTCCATGGGAGGGCATGGAATCTTCGATGATTTCTCCATCTCGAATGATGATCTGTCTCTGGGCTCTCTTTGCCACTTCAGGGTCATGCGTAATCATGACAACGGTTCGCCCTTCGTGATGGAGCTCATCAAATAATTCCATGATGACTTGTCCAGATTTGGTATCTAACGCTCCAGTCGGTTCGTCTGCTAAGAGGACGTGAGGATCATTTACCAGAGCCCTCGCGATCGCGACACGTTGCTGTTGGCCACCAGATAGTTCTTTTGGCCGGTGACTTTTTCTGTCCGCAAGGCCCACTTTTCGAAGGGCTTCTACTGCTTGAATACTTCTTTTGCCTTTTGAAATTCCAGCATAAACAAGAGGAAGTTCTACATTTTTTTGGGCACTTAATCGGGGTAAAAGTTGAAATTGTTGAAAGATAAATCCAATCATGCGATTTCGTACCTTCGCTAATTCCAAATCCTCCATTTGTGAAACTTCTTTCCCATTTATTTGGTAACTTCCTGAAGTAGGGCGATCTAAGCAGCCAATTATATTCATCAATGTTGATTTCCCAGAACCAGAAGGTCCCATAATCGCAACGTATTCACCCTGCTTTACATGGAAGTTAATGTTTTGAAGTACAGGCACATGTAATTTTCCAGAATGGTACGTCTTGCAAACTTCAGTCAGCTGGATCATTTACTATTCACATCCATCCCGGATGTAATGTTTGAAGGTAATTTGACGATGACTTTATCGGTTGCCGAGATGCCGGATACGACTTCAGCCATTTTTTCATCTTTTGCTCCCAGTTTGACAGGCTTCCGAATCGCCTTACCACTTTCCACGACAAATACATATGCTTGAGAGCTCTCCTCTTGAATGGCTGTTTGTGGGACGCTCATTGCTTTTTTGGAAGAAGAGATAATGTTTACGACTACCTGTGAACCGAGTTTCATGGGGACTTGATCATTTAGATACAACTCGATTGGATAGTTGGCCGCTTGAGCCTTCTCATTTGGTACGTTTCCTGCACTATTGTTTTCGGGTAGGAGCCCTACTTGGGAGACGGATGCTTTCCATGTCTTGTCTGGAATAGCATCACTTTTTACGGTTGCTTCCTGTCCTTCTTTTATCTTTAAAGCATCATACTCGGAAATGGTGGCTTTAATTTTCAACTTATCAACAGTGGCGATAACGACGATTGGCTTTGTATTTGCAGGGCTACTATTATCCTCATTTACTTGAGCCACTACACCGTTTTCCTTACTTTTGACAACCAGATTCGCTATTTTGGTTTTGACGATATCTAGCTGTTTTTTCGCTTGGGTTACTTCGAGCTTGGCAAGCTGGATCTGCTGATCGAGATTTTCCCCGCTAGGAGGCATAGTTGGCTGTGTACCTTTACTTGCACCTGCGCTCTTTTGGGTATTCAGTTGTTTCAATTTTAATTCAGCCGATTTTACTTGCAGGTCGGCTTGATCTCTTTCGGTTGTGAAAGCAGGATTTTTATATTCTACCAATTTATCTCCTTTGCTCACTTTATCCCCGACTTTCACCCAAACTTTCTTTAATTCTCCTTGTTCCGGACGTAAGAAAATGGCTTCTTCGTCAGCAGGAGTAAGTGTTCCCGTGGTCATGAAACTTTCTTGGATAGTATGCTCTTGCAACGTCGTTACCTCTACATCTGGCTTTTGATTCCCTTGTTGGAAGATAGCAATCCCTACTAGTAGCCCAATAACGGCTACAACTGCTATCCAAATCCATGCTTTTTTCTTCATGATGACCTCCAATGATGAAATATGTACAGCTATCACTCTTTACCCAATTACATATTAATTGATCATCCTAATTTTCCTCTAATGCAATAAAAAATATGCTTATCTTTATGAAAACAAACCTCTTCCAAACTTTTGTTCAGGAGAGGTTATGTTTGTAGCCTAAAATGAACTTTCTTTAAAGGAGATTTATTTTTATTGCATTACCCCCAGTTGAAGGGGTTATTAGGCTGATTCGATTGATCAGGTTTTTGCTGATTCGGTTGCTGTTGCGGATAAGGCTGTTGGTTAAAAGGTTGTTGATTCGGTTGGTATTGCGGATAAAGCTGTTGATTAAATAGTTGCTGATTTGGTGAACCGTTAGGAAATACGATCGGTGCGATCTTGTCTTTAAAACGAATGGTAATGACCAACTGGCCCGTAATATACATAGCAGGTATCATTAGTAAAATTAGGAGGATAGCGATTAGCCCAAAGAAGGCGCTTCCTTCGAATCCTTCAATAAGTTCCATTTGAGCTAATCCAAAAGATGCATCTATTAGTGCTAATAGTAGTATTATAAGGATGGTTGCGACATATATTCCCAAGTATGAGAGGATGGCAAAAATGGCGCTTGCAAAGTTTTTGCCAAATGTTTTTCTATAGGTTAAAAATCCAGCTTTGATGGAATGAAAAGCACTTATGTTTTGCTCATAACTGATAATAAGAGAATGATTAGTAGCGATAATAGCTGGAATGAGTAAAAGTAGGTATATAAGAAAAATCAGTATTGCTAGAGCCTCATTCGTTGTGGCAATAGCATCCACAAAGACGTTCATGATACCGCCAACCACTAGAAACAGGGTTACAGTTGATAAAAGAATCTTGGATGTCTCCCAAAAATTTTTAAATCCGTGGCGAATAAAGCTTCCTACTGTAGATTGATTTCTAAATACCGCATCGTTAACAGATCCAATTAGCCCTCCAGTTACATAGCTAACGATAAAAATATATAGTAAAAACAAACATAGGATTCCAATGATAATAAGGGAACCACCAACTCCTGTTTCGATGAGATTGCCCTCTATATCACCACTAAAGACCCCTCCTAGTGAGGCTCCTATCAGGAGTGCGAATAGCAAAACTCCAACAAAAATAGTAACGTACACTATCAAACAGCCCAGTAATGCGCTGATCGAAAGCTTTAAACCATGACGCTTTAAAATATCCATTTACACATACTCCCTAAATAAGAATGAACAACAATCAATATCTTAATACACATTGTAGAAATCCGTCTATATTATATACATTTAATTATTAAAATTATTTTTATAACGAATAAACTATAAGAGAACTTCGCAATAAAGAAGTTCTCTTATTCGTATGCTTTATTCTTTGTTCGATGGGTTGGGATTTGAATCGGAGTCTAAGTCTAAATCAGAATCTTGCTGTTCCGCTTCAGAGTGATTGCCAAACACACGAGGCTCAATGATTTCTTTGAGGCGTTTGGTGATGATTACTTGATAAATCATGGTGATAGGTGGGGTTACAATCATGAATAGGAAACCAATGGCGAGACTCATCATAACCACAGCGAGTGGACTTGGATCTGAAGTACCTATGATGACAAGCCCGAGAACCACTAAGATTCCAAATCCAATCATCAATGCAAAGGCTAGGACAAACACTAATATACCGCTGAGAAAGGTTTGACCAAATTCACGAGTAAGGGTTTGAAATCCTGCCTTTACTGCTGCCCAAACACGTAAATCTTTTTGTAGATAAAGGATGATCCCATGTGTCATTGAGATATGCAGTGGAATGGTTAGGATATAGTATAGGATCAATAATAGAAATCCGAGTGTAGGAAAATGGTTTGAGATAGCAGATATCAGTGACTCTACTACAAAAAGAGGTATGTAGAGCACAACAAGATAGGCAAGAAGCAGTTTTAGCACTTTCCAAAATTTCTTGAATCCATATGTTAGAAAACTACTTACGCTTGACTGATCCTTATATACAGCATCATTAACTGCACTGGTCATCCCGGCAGTGAAGAGAGCGGTAGATACGAAATAGATGAGGATCATAAAAGGAATCATGATAATGAGTGCATAGCCAAGTGGCTCAATCAACTCATAAAGGGTCTCTAGATCAGGATTGGATAGATCTAATTGACTAAAATCAAATGCTTGATAAAGACTTGTCCCTAGAATTCCAAATAGGATGAGGGAAATAGTGAGGATGAGTACCCCGAAAGTAAGAAAACCTAAATACGATCCAGCAAAAAGTTTAAATCCGTGTTTTTTTAAGATATCCATACTTGTCTATTAGGGAATTCCACTAATAGACAGCACCTCCTTTGATTGTAAAAAAATGATTACATTTAGTATTGTAATACAACTCTAATAAATTTGTCCATTGTGTTACAAGGATTATCCTTCCTTATTTTATATAGATCAAAACAGGTATTTCGCTTTTATTTTGATTTTTTTGTTTGAAATCGTGTTAAAATGTTTTGTATAGAACAGATGTACGGTTCAGTATGGAGGGGCGCTTGTGTCGTTATTAAAAGATAAGCTGGCCTTATTACCCGATCAACCTGGTTGCTATTTGATGAAAAATGCAGACCAAGAGATCATCTATGTGGGTAAGGCAAAGAGTCTTAGGAGTCGAGTGCGCTCCTACTTTACGGGTTCTCATGATGCAAAAACACAACGTCTTGTCATGGATATCGTGGACTTTGAATATATCGTTGTGAATAGTCCACTGGAAGCACTTATTTTGGAATTAAATCTGATTAAGAAGCATCGCCCTAGATACAACATTATGTTAAAGGATGATAAGTCTTATCCCTATATTCGATTAACGAAAGAGAAGCACCCACGTCTAGAAGTGACCCGGAAGGTACGGAAGGATGGGGCTAAGTATTTCGGTCCTTATCCCCATGCAGGTGCGGCTCAACAGACTAAAAAATTGCTTGATCGTTTATTTCCACTGCGAAAATGCCACAATCTACCTAAGCGGGTATGCCTTTATTATCATCTGAATCAGTGTTTAGCTCCTTGTGAATTTGAGGTTGAGCCTGAGAGCTACGAAGAGATTACGAAGAAGATCACGCGCTTTCTAGGTGGTGGCTATCCAGAGCTACAAAAGGAGCTTCGCCAAAAGATGGAAGAGGCGGCCGAAGCGATGGAGTTTGAACGTGCGAAGGAATTACGGGATTTGATACAGGATATCCAAGCGACGATGGAACGGCAAAATGTGATGATTCAAGATCATATAGATCGAGATGTGTTTGGATATTATGTAGACAAAGGTTGTATGTGTGTACAGGTCTTTTTTGTACGCCGGGGGAAATTGATTGAGCGAGAAGTATCGATTTTTCCATACTATGGGGAAGCTACGGAGGATTTTCTTACTTTTGTAGGGCAGTTTTATCATGAGTCACCTGTGTTGCCGAAAGAGATTCATTTGCCAGCTGGAGTCGATGCGGAGTTAGTGGCACAATTGGTTCCGAGTGTGAAGGTTCGTATCCCTCAGCGAGGAATCAAGAAAAATTTAGTCGAGATGGCTACGGAAAACGCCAAAATTGCCCTATCGGAACGTTTTCAGTTACTAGAACGAAATCAGGCGAAGACGGATGAATCGATTCGTAACTTGGGAGAAGAGTTAAATATTGGGTTGCCAAGGCGGATCGAAGCATTTGATAATTCGAATATTCAAGGGGCTGATCCAGTCTCAGCGATGGTTGTATTTATCGATGGGAAAGCGGATAAGAGGGAGTATCGTAAGTATAAGATTCGTACGGTCGATGGCCCCGACGATTATGGAACGATGCGTGAGGTCATTCGCAGACGGTATACGAGAGTGTTAAAAGATAATCTACCGTTACCTGACTTGATATTAGTGGATGGCGGAAAAGGCCAAATGTCCGCTGCGAGTGATGTGCTGGAGAATGAATTAGGATTGTATGTCCCGATTGCGGGGATGGTGAAAGATAAAAAGCATCAAACAGCTGGACTTCTATATGGTGATCCTGTTTATGCAGTTGATCTACGCAGGGGGACGCAAGAATTTTATCTGATCCAGCGAATTCAAGAAGAAGTTCACCGCTTCGCAATCACGTTCCATCGGCAAGCGCGTGGGAAATCGATGATTCAATCAGCTCTCGATGAGATTCCAGGGGTAGGAGAGAAGCGGAAACAGCAACTTTACCGTCATTTTGGATCGATTGATGAGATGAGGAGCGCGAGTCTAGAGGATTTTCGCAAAGCTGGGCTCGGAGACCAGCTAGCGAAAACGATTATGCAGGTATTAAGGGAAAAAGGAGAGCAGAGCCTACCGGATTGATAGGCTCTGCTTTTTTATTGATTAACGATATACATTTACATACGAGATTTGATCATTCCAGCCACTTCCTACATAGGAAATGTCTAGTCCTGGGCCAAATGTTTTACAAGGCTCGCCGCCACTTTTATGGTAGCAAACCTTAGTTCCAGAGCTTCTACGTGCCGTTTTAATGGAGGAAACCTCATCATTGTACTTACTGTTATTGAAGTTAGTTGAGTAGCCAACAGGTGTTGCATAGTTCCATCCTCCAAAGCCACTGTGCTCGTAGGAATCCGTTGCATAATCAGAAGCGAGTACACCTACTACGTTCTTAGAGACAATCGCCCACTTTGCTTTAAATGTTTGCTCTGCTGCTTCATAGCTTTGTCTGTCAGCATACGTATAAATGCTTCCATCCGTATCCACAATTTGATATTTCCCTACGCTCGTGTCAGCCGATAGATTTACAACGAGTCGGTCTTGTTTAATTGAGGAGGCATCCACTGTGGAAAATCCAAATGTTACAGTGAAAAGTAAGGCTCCGATCATACTGTATAACCATGTCTTTTTCATAAAACAGATCATCTCCCTATCCCGTTTTCATGTGTGTTTTAGAAACACAATATACTGTATATTTCGCTAAATGATGTTTTAGAACGGTAAAAAATAAGAAATCATTAGCTGGTAGATATTCTCTTTTATTTAGAGGGCTATGAATTTGATAAATCATGTATTCTGTAGTTAATTGATTTTTACTGGGCGGAGGATATATGAAAAAAAGAACCATTTTAATAGGAGCGGTCAGTCTAGCTTGTGTGGTATTGATTTTGCTTCCTATCTACCAACTTACTCATACATATCGATCTCTTCAACAGATTCATAAACCAGCTTCACCTGCAAAAGAAACTTTGCGAATTGCTTTGATTTCTCCAGCTATACGTGATTTGTATTGGAAAGAGGTACAGCTTGGTATCAAAGAGATAGCAAAGAAACAACAGGCTATGGTTGAGGTGCATGGAGGATACCGTGGAAATGCATCGGAGATGGCACGAGATGTACAGAGAGTTACTTCAGCCAAAGTAGATGGTATTATCGCCATGGGTATGGATGATCCTGCTTTTATACAAGCGGTCAACCAAGCAACAGAAAGCGGAATTCCGGTTATTTTAATCGGAACCGATATACCTAATTCGCTCCGTAAGATGTATGTGGGATCAGACCATGTAGCGGCGGGGCGTCTTCTGGGTGATAAGGTGCGGGTTGATTTAGAAAAGAAGTCGAATTCGACTGTTGGTATCATTGGCCAGTCATCGGATCCAATGGTAGCGATGTTACGGATAAAAGGTGTGGAGCAAAGTTTAGCAAGCCAGAAGAGCATGCAAATTGTGAAACAAATTTACAGTTCTTCTGAGAGAAATGGGACGATGCAAACGATGAGCCAGACCCATGAATTATTAAATCGAACTTCAAATCTCGATGCAATCATTGTGTCGAAGGGAGAGGAATTAGAAGCGGTCACCCGTGTGATCGAGCAGCGTGTGGGATTGAATAAGATTCAAATATATACGTTTCAAGATGTTGCACAGTTAACGGATTTATTTGAAAAAGGGCAAGTACAAGCTGTGGTAGTAGATAGTCCTCGAAAGATGGGTGTAGAAAGCATAACACATCTTCTTTCTTGGATTCGAGGAGAACAGCTGCCATTACCAAGTCATGTTTATACAGATTCGACTTTGGAGACATCGACAGGGAGCCGATTCCGTAATGAAGAGCATTAAGGGGAAAATCTTGTTATTAGCGTGCTGTTTGTTACTTGTTTTCGGGCTGTTTTGGTTGATGTTTCAGTACTTTCATCAGCTATTTTTACAACAATATAATCAGGTGTTAGAGCGATATTTGATTTTTCAACAAGTCTCTGTCCAATCAGAGCAATTGCTGATTCGGACGAATGATTTTATACATGAGGAATCGGAGAAATCGAAAGAAAATTATGTATCGACTCGAAGCTTACTACGTCAAGCTCAAAGTAAGGTCAAACGTCTACAAAATGATGAGAATACAGCAGGTGTGAGTGATTATACCCATCTGATTGATAGTTTTATTGAAAGTACTGATTTGTCCATCCAAGCGCATCAACAGGAACGTTCTGATGATGCCACTCGGTTTTATCGAAAAGCAGAGCAAGGACGCTCATTTATTACAGAGACAACTCTTTCCTTGTTAGAGCATGAGCTAACCATTCATGAACGACTCTATGCGCAAATGATTCAATCATCAAAGGAGCTACAAATAGTAGGCTGGGAAGGGTTTCTTATCATCATGGTCATATTACTCGGCTGTGCCTATTGGATTTCACGCGGAATCACTCGTTCCATCGCTAAGTTAACAAAGGGGGCTAGATTCATTTCTTCTGGTGTTTATGATAAGCCGATTGAAGTGAAATCCAAGGATGAAACGGCTTTTCTCGCGCAAACCTTTGATCAGATGCGAATAAGTGTGAAGCAGTCGTTTGAGGAGTTAGAGGCGAAAGGGAAGTTAGAGCAAGAGGTAAAGGAGTATCAATATTTATTAAAAGAGATGGAATGGCGTAATTTACAGAATCAGATGAAGCCCCATTTTCTATTTAATACCTTAAATACATTGGCCAAAAAGGCATATCTAGAAGGATCATATGAGACGAGTGATCTTATTACGACGGTTGCCGAACTAATGCGTTATCAATTGGCAAAAGCAGATGTAGAAGTAACGTTAGCAGAAGAGATTGAGATGATCCGTCATTATATGACGATTCTACAAGCGCGATTTACGGATCGATTAAAAGGTGAGGAGAAGATAGATCCTGCCTGTTTACATGTACCAGTGCCCAGTTTTCTCTTGCAACCTCTGGTAGAAAATGCATTCATTCATGGAATTGAGTCAAAGGAAGAAGGAGGAACGATTTCGATTGGTGTACGGGCGATAGAGTACGGGGTACAGTTGGAAGTGACGGATGATGGAGTCGGAATGTCACCAGATCGGGTAAGACAAATCCTACAAGGAATGCCCGCCACACAAGGAAAAACAGGAAGTGTAGGCTTGTCGAATGTGATTCGAAGACTTAGTTTGTACTATCGCAGAGAGGATCTTTTGCAGATACAGAGTGAGGCTGGGAAGGGAACCTCGATTACGATTTTCATACCCACTACACTAGGAGAGAGGAGGAAACTGGATGATTCGGATTTTGATCGCAGATGATGAAGAGATTGAACGAGTAGCGCTGGAGAAAATATTGACAACCCATCTAGATCAAGCGGAAGTGGTTGCGACTGTTGGGAATGGCCGGGAAGCGATTGAGAAGGCTGAAGAGCTGAAGCCAGATCTACTATTGATGGATATTCAGATGCCAGGAATCAATGGTTTAGAAGCGATTGAACAGATTCGGGAGAAGTTTCCTACTACAAAAGTGGTGATTGTGTCGTCGTACGATACATTTACCTTTGCCCAACAGGCGATTCGACTAGGTGTAAAAGATTATTTGCTAAAACCGAGTAAGGTGCAAGTGATCGTGGAGACGATTCGGAAGGTATGCGAGGAGATCAGTCAAGAGCGATCCCACTTGGAGTCACAGCAGGAGACTGACAATCGAATCCGAAAAATCTTACCCATCATCGAATCGGAGCTTGTCTCGCGCCTGCTCTTTGATCAAGTGCAACTAATGGATTTGGAAGAGATGTCGAATCTCATGAGGGTAGTGGTACATCCTCCCGCTTCGGTTATCGTGGTGAGTATACGTACGAGAGAAGACCAGGACCAGCAGGATTTATCTATTAAGAATCTCATGTGTGAAATGCAAGCAGAGTTTCGGGACTGTGATGACACGATGGTGGGAAGTATCTCGGGTCATATCCTACCAATCTTATTTTTTCATCGAAAGGGAGAAGAGCGGCGTCAAGCGATCAACCTGATGGAACAAGCTCGTCGAATCGGCAGACGCTATCCTGGATTGGATATAGGGCTAGGGATCGGCGGTGCAAAGGATGGACTGGATGATTTGCGCTTCTCCTATCAGGAAGCTTTGATGGCCTGTTCGGATATAGGGATGGTTCAAGGGTTCCGGATCCGATTTTATGATGATCTGTCCCAAGAGCAAGATAAGAACGATAAGAGATTACGATATGAACGGCAATTAATTGAAGCGATACGGAATGAGCGATGGCAAGATACAAAGGAGATTATCTTTTTGTTGCTATCTGTGATCGAACAAAGACAAACTCCTTTGGTCGAAGCGAAACAACGTTTGTATGGTCATTTTCTTCTATTAACTCATTTATTAGATGAGATGGGAGTAAAAGAAGTCTCAGCTAACATTCTTTTGCGTGGACAGTCCTATATGGAATTATGGCAAGAAGCGAAGGGGAAAGTGGAGGAGCTGGACGTTGCATACCAACGTTTTCAACAAAATGCTCAATTTGATGTCTTTGATCAAGTAAAGAAATACATAGAGGAACATTTTATGGAAGATCTTTCGCTAGAGCAATTAGCGCAGTTAGTTCAGTTGAGCCCATTTTATTTGAGCAAATGTTTTAAAGAGGAATTTGGAATTAGTTATGTGGATTATATGACCCAATGTCGTATTTCTCGTGCCAAAGAGTATATTCGCCAAGGAGGACTTAGCTTTAAGGAGATCGCTTATGCTGTAGGCTATCATGATCCGAATTACTTTAGTCGGGTGTTTAAGAAAATATGTGGACTTTCCCCTTCACAATATCGAGATAAGAAATGAAAACAGTTTAAATAAAAATGCTACTAATAACAAAAAAGTGAAGAATGTTTAACCATGTAAACGCTTTCTATCATGGTACAGTCAAATTATGAAAGTAAAGGGGGAAAGATCTAGATGTTTAAAAAAATCCAAGCATTTTGCTTATTGAGTGCATTTGCTCTTTCGGTTACGGCATGTAGCACAGGGGCACCAGCCGCTGATCAAAGTGGTGGCAAGTTGAAAAAAGACGATGGAAAGACTGTGATTGGTTTTTCATTAGATACTTTAGAAGAAGAGCGTTGGAAAAAAGACCGTGATATTTTTGTATCCAAGGCGAAGGGGCTAGGAGCCGAAGTAAAGGTACAAGCGGCAAATGGAGATGACGCGAAGCAGATTTCTCAAGCCGAAAACTTAATTAGCCAAGGGGTAGACGTACTCGTGGTCGTTCCACATAATGCGGAAGTAGCTGCGGCAATCGTGGAAAAAGCCCATAAAGAAGGCGTAAAAGTACTTTCTTATGATCGTTTAATCAAAAACTCTGATGTGGACTTATACCTTTCATTTGATAACGAACGTGTTGGAGAAATGCAGGCGAAAGCGATTGTAGAGAAAGCTCCTAAAGGAAATTATGCTCTAATCGAAGGTGCGGATACGGATAATAACGCCCACCTATTTAAAAAAGGTCAGATGAAAGTGTTAAAGCCATTGGTTGATAAAGGCGATATCAAAGTTGTCTATGATCAATGGACGAAAGAATGGGATCCAGCGAATGCGCTTTCTAACATGGAAAATGCTTTAACGGCCAACCAGAATAAAATCGATGCAGTCGTAGCGGCTAACGATGGTACTGCTGGTGGAGCGATTCAAGCACTATCTGCGCAAAAATTGGCGGGTAAGGTTCCAGTGTCAGGTCAAGATGCGGAGTTGGCAGGGATTAAACGGATCGTAGAAGGTACACAAACGATGACAGTTTATAAGCCGATTAAGCTGATTGCTGAAAAAGCAGCGGAGTTAGCTGTTTCATTGGCAAAGGGTGAGAAGGTAGCAACGGATAAAAAAACGGTAAACAATGGTAAGAAAGATATTCCTTCTATTTTGCTAGATCCGATTGTAGTGACGAAGGAAAATATTGATACTACGGTTGTGGCGGATGGGTTCCATAAGAAAGAGGATATCTCTAAAAAGTAAGGCATGTCTATTGGATGATCGAGTTTCGCTCACCGATCAAATATATACAAATTATGTAATTTCATGAACCTGTGGAGCAGAGATGTTCCACATTTTCTATCAGGAGGGAGGAAATAAGATGACAATCGCCTTGGAGATGAAACAGATTACGAAGGAGTTTCCCGGAGTAAAGGCACTGGATCGTGTGACATTTCAAGTGAAAAAAGGCGAGATCCATGCTCTTTGTGGAGAGAATGGTGCGGGGAAATCGACTTTGATGAAGGTGCTAAGTGGTGTATACCCGCATGGCTCGTATGAGGGCTCCATTGAGATTGAGGGCACGGAGCAAACGTTTCGCTCGATTAAGGATGCTGAAAAAGCGGGAGTTGCAATCATTTATCAAGAGCTGGCACTGGTAAAAGAGATGTCGGTTACGGAAAATTTATTTCTCGGTAAAGAGCATGCCAAGTTTGGTGTCATCGATGCCCATCGTCAGCATAAAGAAACGGAATATTGGCTGGAGCAAGTAGGGTTGTCCAGTATTCATCCAGAGACGGTAACGGGGACGCTTGGAATTGGACAGCAACAGCTTGTAGAGATTGCGAAAGCGCTCTCGAAAGATGCGAAAATCCTGATTTTAGATGAACCAACGGCAGCTCTAACTGAAAAAGAAGTTGAGATTTTGCTCGATATCCTACGGAAGTTTAGAGAACGTGGGGTTTCTTGTATCTACATCTCTCACAAATTAAACGAAGTCTTCTCCATTTCAGATTCGGTTACGATTTTACGGGATGGGAAAACAATTGCGACGAAATCGATTGGTGAGGTAAACGAGGATCAAGTGATTTCTCTCATGGTAGGTCGTGAGTTAAAAGACCGCTTTCCTCGTGAAGAATCTACTCCCGGTGATGTGGTGCTAGAGCTTGCTAATTACAACGTACCGGACCGAAAAAACCCGAACAAGAAGATCATTCGCGATGTTTCCTTTCAATTACGAAAAGGTGAGATTGTAGGGATCGCGGGATTAATGGGTTCAGGACGTACGGAGCTAGCGATGAGCTTATTTGGAGCATTGGACGGTCGTACGTCAGGTACTGTGAAAATAGAAGGCAAACCGGTCACCATTAAACAACCAGATCACGCTATCGCACATGGGATTGCGTTAGTAACTGAAGATCGTAAACGGACAGGGCTTGTATTAGAGAGAAGCATTCAAGATAACATCACGTTGCCAAGCCTGAAGCAAGTATCAAGTTGGTCGGGAATTGATTCTAGCAAAGAAGTCTCTCAGGCTATGTCCTATTTTCAAAAGCTAGGAGTAAAGGCTACTTCGCTAGAGACAGTAGTGGGGACATTAAGTGGAGGGAATCAACAAAAAGTCGTGTTGGGTAAGTGGTTGATGACGAAGCCAAAAGTGCTCATTTTAGACGAACCAACCCGTGGTGTGGACGTCGGGGCGAAGTACGAAATCTATCAAATTATGAATGAATTGGTACGCGAGGGAGTTTCGATTTTAATGATTTCCTCCGAGTTACCAGAAGTTTTAGGAATGAGTCATCGCATTTTCGTTATGGCAGAAGGCTCGATTACCGCTGAATGGAAAGCGGAAGATGCGACTCAAGAACGAATAATGACTGCGGCGACAGGAGGGGACCAGATATGACAACGAAAACAGGCTCAGCTAAATTTAATAAAGATTTGTTTCGCTTAGATGTACGTGCATATTCTATGATCATTGCTATTATCGCGATTTGGACATTTTTTTCTTTTATGGATGATAGCTTCTTAACAGCTCGTAACTTTTCTAATCTATTTGTTCAGATGTCGGTTACTTCCATTCTAGCAATTGGAATGGTGCTCGTATTAGTAGCGGGACAAGTTGACTTATCCGTCGGCTCTCTGGTGGGATTAACAGGTGGGATCGCAGGAATCCTGCATGTTTGGTACGGTTGGGATACGGTTCCCGTCGTGATCGTGACGATTTTACTAGGAGC
The DNA here is from genome assembly GCF_004341445.1 of Baia soyae. Classification (GTDB taxonomy): domain Bacteria; phylum Bacillota; class Bacilli; order Thermoactinomycetales; family Thermoactinomycetaceae; genus Baia; species Baia soyae. The sequence continues at coordinate 993 of NZ_SLXV01000024.1, read as the reverse complement.
GATCATTGGTCTCATCCAAGGATGGTGGGTCGCATATCGGGCTGTCCCTGCTTTTATCGTCACATTAGGTGGGATGATGATTTTCCGTGGTGCGCTTCAAGGGATTACGAAGAGTGAAACGATCGCACCTTTAAAAGAGAGTTTTAAAGCACTCGGACAAGGATTCATTCTTCCTTTTATGGGGTACATCGTTGCTGGAGTTGCGATTGTGATAACAGGAATCTTCCTACTTCGTCAGCGTCAATCGAGAGTGAAGTTTGGTTTTTCCGTTGCTCCATCATGGGTGACTGGCTTAATCTGGCTAGGAATCAGCGCCTTAATTTTCGTCGTCGTTTCCGTGATGAATGCATACCAAGGAATTCCGATTCCCTTTATGGTAGTTATCTTCTTAGCGATTGTATTTACCTTTATTGCGAAGAAAACCGTATTTGGTCGTCAAGTATACGCGATCGGCGGGAACCCCGAAGCGGCCGTCTTATCTGGAATTAACGTGAAGCGGAAAATTATGCTGATCTTTGTACTATGTAATACACTTGCCGCCGTAGCGGGTCTCATTCTCACTGCACGGGTAAACGCTGCGACCGTTGGTGCGGGTACGATGTATGAACTTGACGCCATCGCTGCATGTGTAATCGGTGGAACCAGCCTCATGGGCGGAGTCGGTACCATTCCTGGAGCTATGATTGGGGCACTTGTCATGGCGAGTTTGGATAACGGGATGAGTATTTTGAATATCGATTCCTTCTGGCAGTTGATTGTAAAGGGATCCATATTGGTGTTTGCTGTATGGTTTGATATATATAGTAGAAGTAAGGCGAAGAATAGTTAATAGATAGTTAATAGAATAGAAGAAGCCCACATCCTAGAGAGGATTGTGGGCTTCTTCTATTCTATTAACTCAGACCGCAGACAAAGTCTATTTTATAGACAAGGTTTGCGGTCTTTTTTGTCGAATTCTAATTATATAGAATCGACTACATGGAGGGATAGCTT
>NZ_SLXV01000023.1 GCF_004341445.1 Baia soyae | reverse complement strand
CATTCCATCCCTCGGTAAATCAGTTCTCATTTTAGTTTTCTAAAACGGTCTAGTTTCGTGCTTGAGGCACTTATCTAGAAACGTGTCGCACCGTTATATTGGTACTCAGTTTTTATACCAAACGGATCTTCCATGCTCTTAAGCTGGCCATTATCAAAATACTGCATCTTACTATTGATACGATCAACTTGTCCATAGGAAGGTGGAGTGCTTACTTCGACTACATTCCCCAGTTCATCATATTTGTAGGTCATGCTATCCCGCTGCAATTGCTTGCCATCATGCGGATAGATCACCTCTGTAACACGATTTAGTTCGTCATATACTTTTTCGTGAGTAAAGTCGCCCTTAGTTGGTGTAGCAACACCACGAGGGGTCTCTACTTTACGAAGGTTTCCGATAGGATCATATTCATACTTGGTAATACGCTCTTTACCACCAAAAGGAGAACGTGTTTCTGTTAACATTCCTCGCTTGTCGTAGTAATTATAGTGATGGTTTCCTTCTTTATCTTTCAGGCGTGTCACCAAACCATCGGAATCATAGGTAGCATGAGTATATTGATCTTTAGCATCAATCTCACGAACGACTCGATGGTTTTTATCGTATTCCGTGCGAAGGGTATGGTCTTTATCGTCCGCCTGGGAGTTGATCCCTTCTGGCAATGTAACCTTAATCTGGTTACCCACATCGTCATATTCGTACGAAATCTTATTCCCAAGCGAGTTGGTGACAGTTGTAAGTTGATTAAAGTCATCATACTCATACGTTGTAGTGTAGTCTTTATCGTCATCCTTGGTTAAGCTACCGTTTGGATCGGTCTCTTTAATGAGCTTCCCAACATTGTTATACTGAAACTTTTTCACTCGAGGAGTCTTCGTATCCGAATCGGACGGAAGTTTCGCCTCGATCATCCGATCCATCGCATCATAATCAAAATAGGTTTCTGCTCCATTAGGGGCTGTTTCCTTAATGATGTTCCCATTTTGGTCGTATTCAGGAGCCGTTATCGTGATGTACTGATCTTTCTCCAAGTCCTTTGGAAGTTTAGTCGTATGCAAACGCTCGTAGATGTCATACGTCATCGTGGTTCGTTTACCCTTCGGATTGGTGGAAGTTAATGTCTCTCCACGTGGTCCGTAAGTGAAATAAGTAACATTCCCCTTGGCATCCTTGATTTCCTTAGCTAAACCATTTGGATCATAATCACTCATGAATGTGGTATGCCCATTGGCATTGGTGGTACTCTTTACAAGTCCTCCATCTCCGTATTCATAAGTGGTTCCAAAGCCAAAACCATTTTGCTTCGTTAGCATGTTCCCGTTGGCATCATAGGTATAGCGAATCTCTCTTCCTTCGGGTGATATCTCTTTAACAAGCTCTGAAACCCGTCCATCCATACCCATTTGGTATTCGTAACGAGTGGATTTCCGTGCGGAAGCATCAGATAAAGCATTGTTTTCCGCATCCATCTTGGTCAGGGGCTGTTTGTGTTCATTGTATGTCCAAGTAGTAACCGCACCGTTAGGCTCTTCTAAACGAATCATGTTATCGTCATTGTCATATTCATACTTGGTAGTAATGCTTTTTGCTTTGGCGGTAACTGTTTGTTGTGTTTTCCGCCCTCTGCCATCAAAGTAGTATTCGGTATGTCGATCTTTATTTGCATCGGTCACAACCCGCTGATTAGCGTTGTAACTGATAAAAATATTTTCATTCGCTCTGTTGGTCATCTTGGAAACTTTATTAGCTAGGTCACCACTTGTATGGTAATCAAAGCTAGTTGGGTTCCCTCTAGAATCGGTCACTTTCGTGATGAGCGATGTTAAAGTTGGATGATATTCAAATTGATATGTTTCTAAGCGGGTTAAATCGTAACTTTTATCCCGATCGATCCCATCTATTATCTTGGTAAGACGATTTTGTTTATCATAGAGAAACTCCATCCGTCTACCGGCAATATCATCAATCGATTGGATTTTATTCTGTTCATTATAAGTAATTTGTAATGTTTCCCGGTTCATCGAATCCTTGATGCGACGAAGCAGTTGGGCTGGCTTGTTATTCACTTTTCTTTCTTCGTACTCAAGACTCAACTTGTTACCGTTTTGGTCGACAACCTCACTGGTGTATCCGTGTTCGTCCACGTAGTATTGATCTCGACTCTGTTCAGTGAAGACCCACTTTTTCCGTTTGTCTTTACCGCCAAGGTATTGTAGCGATATATTTAAGTCTTTAGGAGGATCAAATTTCTTTTTACTTGGATTCCAAGTAAACTGGTGACTTTCTCCCTCTTCGTCTACCACGATGACAGATCCAGAAACGACTTCATCGTCTTTATTCACCTTCACAACATCAGTAGCTGGGGCTAATACATCTACAAAAGAGCCTACCCCAAGCGACCAGCCCTTGCCTAATCCAGAATCACTCGTGCTCAAGCTATTGTAATTAAGCTGGGCATAAGTATTAAAGCCACGGGAAGGGTTTGAGTACGGTTTATAGAAAAAGGTGACGTTACCTTGGTTAACGTTTACCCCTACTTGACTATCATTACTAGCAACATCCGTAATATGAGTAGCACTATGTCCGAGGCCTTTTAAGTCCCCCTTCTTCTCCACTGCTACTTTCTGTTCGAGTGTGGCGACTGGATTAGCATCTTGCGAGAGCCATTTCCCATTTTTTAGAAAATCCCAACGCAATTGATAGTCTTGGCGTTGCTGGTTTCCTAAAAGCTCAGGAGCTTTTACTTTTGCCCGAACCTTGATGGTTTCTCCGGGATTGACATCAATCGCGTTAGGAGCTTCTAAACCATCCGCATCAACAGGACGTAGCGGACTTTCAAGCTTAGCATTTGTCACTTCTTTTCCATCTGGATCAATCCAGTGATAGGAAAGCTTATCTGTGGAACCGCTCCATTTTTGATCGGTGGTATTGGTTAAGGTAACATCAACCAAGTACTCGCTACTTGTGATCATGTGAGAAGGGGTTCCCGGAGCATAGTAGCTGTTTTCTGCGGATTTATTCGTATAGGTAACAATTAATTTAGGGCGTAAAGACGTTTCAGGTGATTCACTACTGAGGAAAGATGTATTCTCTTTCACAGTCCCTGACTCATGCTGATGCTTTAACAAGAATCCATGGTTGGTTTTGGTACCACTTACCCATGCTTGTACGGCTGGAGTCGTATCCCAGATGTGCCACTTTTGTGTATAACTAGCACCAGTGGAACCTAGGGATCCTGCCTCATAATCTCCACCCGGTTGACTCCATGGAGAGTTCCAAGTGGCTGCTTCGGTAAAAGCTTTCGATAAGGCATAAACGTCATATTTGGTAGGTACTTCACTCGATATCTCATGCTCTACATTTATGAGAGCTAGTTGTGACTTCGATATCTTAGCTCCTTTTGGCAACTCGGAGAGATCAAATTTTAGTACTCCCCGTGTAATTCCATACGTAGCTCTGTTATTTCCTGCCGAAATCCACGGTTTCCCGTCGAGTTGATCTAGATTTGAAGTAGGCTTTTCACTGGAGAGAGTCGTATCCTCCGCCTTTTGGATTACTTGTTGCGTAAATCCAGCCTTTGGCAATTGGGTTTTTTGTGCCTTTGAAGGAAAGATCTTTTGCTCAGAGGTTTTCACTGCGACTATGTAATAGTACGTTCTACCAATTGGATGAGGGCTAACTGCTGGAGTTGGCTCAGCTGTTGTATCCCGAAACTGAAGCTGATTCACTCCGTCAATCGGGGCAAGTAAGGTCGAACTGTCTGGGGTAAAGTCCGGTTTTAGACTTCGATGAATCTGGTATTCAACAAAGCCAGATCCGGTGTACTTGCTCCAGCTTAACTCAGCTCCATCACCGTGAATCTTCGTCGGTTCTTGTAGCGTGACGACTGGTTCCTTATCTGTGATTACCTGATCTTTCAGGATAGAAGCAGGCTTCACTTGCTTTGTCTGCTTCTCCCCACTTGTTTTCGTGTGGAGCGCTAAGAGCGCATTGGACGAAGGAGCAGAGTCCTTTTCCATGCTGTATGGTTGTTGGGATTTCCATGCATAGTACGCATTGCTTGCCATATCTGCCGCATAAGCAGGTAAGGGTTGAATGCTTGTCCATAGAAAAATGACAACAGTCATACTTGTTATAAATTTAATTGTCTTACTCATTACAATACATCATTCCCTTTCTATAATTATTCCAATGAAGATTATATATTATCATTCATCATTTTTAAATTATTTTTATTGTTAACATAAACACAATCATGCTAAATTAGTAAAGGTACAAAATATAAAGGGGATGAAAGACTTGTTTACTAGTTCGATCAGATTGTTTCGCGTATTTTTACTAGCGACCTTATTGGTAGTGCTCAGTTTTCCAATGAATTCTTTTGCTAAAGAGGCAAAATCACCCGTTCGCCCAACGACAAAAGATTCTTACACACCTTCTTTACCCAAGCCAATTGTTACAGACTGGAAAGATGGACTTAAAAGCTTACATACTACCAAGCCGAATCAAAGAAAGAAAAGATCGGTTGATTCTGAGAGTAAAGCCCAGCAAGCCCCTTCCGCTGATCCAGTTACCTACGGAGCTTACCTTCGTAAAGGTGAAATCCACTATTATTCGTTTGAAACAGCAAAAGAAGGAACGATTAATCTAGCGGTCTCAGGTGAGAGAAAAACACCTGATGTATTTATCACTTCCTTAGATGGACTGAAAACCTATCGAACAGGAGATACACTTCCTGCTGGGAAATATGCATTGGTTGTGGAGAAAGGTGAGATGATCTATTCTGTCACACTTTCCCAACTTCAATTTCAAGAGAAACCAAATACAACACTTCCAGAACTAAAAATCACGAAACCAGCATTTGAAAACCCGATTCATGAGTCTCATCGACTCTCCGTAGAAGATGTTCGTTTGTCCTTTGAAGGAACGACTAATGCAGATCGTTTAACACTACAAGAACAAGGTGACGAAGGTTCACTTCGTGACTTGCCTACATCCAGTTCCTTTTTAGAAACCTATGTAATCAATCGAAATACTCCTGCTTATAGCCAATTTCAATTCCAAGCAACTAGCCAGACCGGAAACTCTATCATTCGAGCAGTTGAAATCGTACGACCAAGCCTCTTGAGAACAAGTGGTTCTGACGCTATTGATACTGCAATTAAAACCAGCCAAGCCTTACATCCTGATAGTGCTAAATCCGTTATCATCACACGTGGTGATATTACATCTGCACCTGATATAACAGGTGGAGCTGTTCTCTCCCACTTCGACAATGCTCCAATACTACTAACTCCTTCTGGAAAAAATGGTGTACTCCCAGATAAAGTAAAACAGGAGATTACTCGTTTAAAGCCAGAAACCGCTTACATTTTGGGCAACACGGACGTCATTTCTACGAATACAGAAAAAGCGATCCAAGATCTAGGAGTAAAGCCTGTTCGCCTAGGTGGGGCTTATCCAGCCCAAACAAATGCGAAAATTGCTGAGTATTTCACTAACAAAAAGAATGAATCAGGTAAAAAGCCAGATACCGCTCTTATCACCAGTAGTAGCTTTGGTGCAGTAGGTACACAGGCAATGAATGTATCTATTCAAAAGGGTATGCCTCTTCTCTATGTAGGAGATACAAGAATTCATGATGATGTGAAAGACTTTCTGAAAAAATATCCACAGTATAAGAAGTTTGTGATTGTAGATGATCCATCGGTTGTTCCTACAAACATAGAAAAAGAACTCCTCTCCCTCTCATCCACTAATACAGTCGAGAGAATCGGAGATGGCAAAGTGCTCCCACGTTTCGATGCTGGGGTAGAACTAGCGAAAAAGTTTCAATTGGATTCTAAGACAGTCGTCCTAGCAAACGGAGTGAATCTTCCTGGTGAGCCATCTGGTACTATTCGTACAGATGCTGCTGTAGGTGCTCCACTTGCTGCTAAACATAAAGGTACACTACTCCTGACATTCAATGATAGCCTTCAAGAGAATGTAAGAGGGTATCTGGACGAGCAACGTAGCAATGGCAAGAAGATTGATCAGCTGTTCCTACAAGGCGGCCCTATTTCTATCACAGAGAGTCTAGCAGACATGTTGTTAAAGTATTTACAGTAACAAATGCAAATAACACAGAGATCAGTCTTTCACATACATGATTACAAATTTATAACCTATTAACATAAACAAGAGGAATTCACCTATCACTGGTAAGCTCCTCTTGTTTAGTTTCCAGAAATAATTATTAGTAGAAGGTATTTTATCCCCTACATTAAACGAATTCGTTATATAGTAAAGATAGAACTCTCTCATTCATAAACCTTACATAGATAGAATAACTAGAAAGGAATATCATATACCTATGAAACAAACTGGCACACTTGCACCGCTTGTACATACTTGGAATCAGGATCAGCCTATCGACTACTTACTCCAGCTTTCGGGTGAAGAAATCACGCTTAACGATTATCTTGGAACGGAGATTACCATATCATTTACCGGTGAGATCCGCTGTATCCACTGTGATAAGCGGATTAAAAAAACATATGGCAGTGGTTACTGTTACCCATGCTTTGCTTCTCTTCCACAAACGGATCTTTGCTTTGTGCGGCCGGATCGTTGTCACTTCCATGAGGGGACTTGCCGTGATTCTGAATTCGGACTAGCCTATTGCATGACGCCACATTTTGTATACTTAGCGATTAGTAGCGGAGTGAAGGTAGGAATAACGAGGGCAGGAAACGAAACGCGACGCTGGATTGACCAAGGAGCTGTTTCGGCTGTACCGATTGCTTGTGCGCCAACTCGTAAGGACGCAGGAGACATCGAGGCTCTGTTAAGTAATCATCTACCGGATAAAACGAATTGGCGGCGTATGCTCACAAGTCAAGGTAGTGATGTCGATTTAACGATTGTGCGGGAAGAAGCGCTCGGATACATACCAGAACCTTATCATCCTTATCTATTATCGGACGAGGAAATTCGTCATTTTCACTATCCACAAGTAGAGATTCCAGAAAAGGTCAAATCGATCAATCTACTAAAGCAGTCGGACGTAACAGGGAATCTACTAGGTGTGAAAGGGCAATATATTATTCTCGATCAAGGCGTTCTTCAAGTGCGCAATCACTCTGGGTACCACATATCGTGGGAAGCTTCTGGAGCCTAAAACAACTTATACGGAGGTTTGATTTTAGGCTCCATTCCTTTTTGGAATCGGATCCAATGATCTTTTTGCTGATAGATACAACCTGCTCCCAGTCCAAACAAGATGAGCCACACGGAGATTTGTGAGACGAAAAATAAAGAGAGAAAACAAATCCCCGCGATAGCGAGCCATGTAGAGAGAAAAGTAAAACGGGTGAGAAAAAGACTTACAACAAAGATCAGTCCCCCTACTACAAGGAGAAACGGACTTAGCACAATCAAGCCACCTACACAAATCCAAATTCCCTCTCCAGGCCGAATGGATGGATAAAAGGGATACCATGTTCCTAAAACAGCGAAAATGAGTGCTGCCCACGCCCCCATCCATCCAGCAAATATCAGACCGATGCCTACTGCTACTAGCCCTCTCACTATATCCAACAAGATCCATGCCACTCGAGTGGGATAGCGAACGGAACAAATTTGAATACACCACTTCGGAGATAAACTTCCAATTAGATATGCCATGATGGCACAAAAAAGGAAACCCACTTTCGTTCATCCTTTCCCTTATCCAACTTTTTGTTTGGGAGTAAATCGATATAGCAATTGAAACATAATAATGAAGCCACAATAACCAAACAATGGATATAAAAAGTGCACCAGTGTAGAGAAACCGGCTAAAGAACAGATATACGCAATCCCAAAGACGGCCAGCATCAGATGCGTCTGACGTACAGGGAATACTCGTTGTAAATTCGTTGTTAAACCGTACACATTACTTACGAGTGTCGTAAAAATCTCCGCCCAGATCACGATTAAGAAGAAACCCTGCATCCACTCTCCTAATTGCGAAACCATCCATGCCATTGGTAAGTCGTATAGTTTCACTTCATCCATATGAAGCTGTAGTGCATAGTTACTAGCTAAAAGCATAAATCCGAGTCCAAGTCCTCCAATCCAACTACCTAACCGCAATACACCTTCATCTCGAATCTCTGCACCAAGTGGTACCAACACCGCTTGGGCCATCACAATATTAAAAGCAACATAGGTAATCGCTGAGATAAGCCAATGTCCATGCTCTCCGTTCGATTCTTGTACCGCAATCACTTGCCAATCTCCGTAATACCAAGAATACAAACCAATCACGATCAGGAATGAAAACATCAACGGAACAACGAACGAGTTTACCGACATAATTCCGTTGATTCCCTTCGTACAGACAAAGTACGTGATAGCAATCGTGATCATCACACCCAGATGAAAAGAAAGCCCTAGTTGCTCCTGAAACAGAGACCCGACTCCTGATAACATCGAAGCCGTCACCCCGAACAAGACGATGCTAATCATCGCACTCATCACAGGTCCAAAACGGGGGCCAAATACATATAGATTAAACTCCTCAAAAGAGTGAGCCCGAAGCCGTGATCCAAAGATCATCATACGAGTTCCAAACCATGAAAATAGAAAGGTACTAATCAATATCGCTCCCATCGCATATCGACCGTACATGGAGAAAAATTGCAAAATTTCTTGTCCGGAAGCAAATCCTGCTCCCACAATCGTCCCGCAATACGTAAATCCTACTCGAACTGCTAAGGAAAGACGACCTCGCACAAGTCTCCACAACCTTCCTGATAAACATGGCTAGGACTACTATATGGGACAGGTCGTTGGATTAGAACACAAAGAGAAAAACCCCAGGCTCACGAGTGAGTCTGGGGTTTGATTCGATTGACTACGGTCGGTTCCTACCTCCGCCGCCTGGTCCTGGTGGTGGCTTCGGCCCACCACCTTGATCACCACCACCATCGGGTGGCTTATTTGGATCTGTTGGCTTATCTGGATCATCTTTACAATTCGGGTCCGTATTTTTGTCACATGGTGGCTTATTTGGATCCGTTGGCTTATCTGGATCCTTCGTACAATTCGGATCCGCTACTGGATCACACTTTCCTGGTTTATTGGGATCTTCCTCCGGTTTCGGTTTCGTACCTGAGAGCGAAAGTGTTTTTTCCACCGTCTTGGTACCCTCTTCATCCCCTTTTATCGTTGCAGTAATTTTGTACGTAAACTTCTGATTCGGATCGTTTGCATCGATTGTCGCACTTGAATCGACTAGAGACCCAGCAGTCCCTTCATTGACTACAGTCGTATAACCTGAAGCGTCTTTTCTCTCTACTTTGTAGACTGCATTGGACGAACCGCCTCTGATGTTGATCTTGATACCCTGACCTTGACCATGAGAAGAGATGGTGAAATCGAAGGTTCTCACTTCTTCCTGAGGTTGCGGTTCTTCTACACCAGCTGGTTTTTCAAACTTCGTGGCTGGAAGATCTTTCAGTACCTTACTCATAATCGCATTCCATAAGAAGGTTGGTTGATTTGAACCTGAGATCGGAACAAATTCAGGATCCGTCTTCTTGTATTTATAATCATTCACCACAAAGGAGGCTGCTACCAAATCTTTGGTGAATCCCATAAATGCTCCTGATTTGTCATCATCGTTAGTTCCGGTTTTCCCCGCTATTTCATGTTTCGCGATTTTAATATACTCTTTCGACTTAGCAACCTCTTTCATCATCAGCAGGGTATTATAAGCAGCTTTTTCAGAAATCACCTGTTCCTCTGCTTTAAAGCCATCTTGATCCTGTCGCTTAATCTCTTTTCCTTCCATATCCTTCACTTCTATAACGGTATGGGCCTTTACGGATTTTCCGTTATTCGGGAAAATCGCATAGGCTTGCGTCATCTCTGCAGCTGTAAAACCGTTATTCTTAAATCCACTTCCCAGTGCTAAAGCAGAAGGAGTTTCTCCCGATACCTTCAAGCCCATCTTGTTCAGATATTGCTCCGATTTTTGCATCGTAACCTTGTCAACTACGATTCTCGCAGCAGCTTGGTTATCAGATGTTTTTACAGCATCTACCAACTGCATCGATGAAGTAGTAGGAGATCCACTGTAGTTTTTAGGCTTCCAACCTTTATATTCAAATTGGGACGTACTAATGGATGAAAACATATTCAATTTCTTATTCATATCGAGATACGGTCCATATGCGGCTAGTGGTTTAATCGATGAACCTGGGTATAAAGGGGCAGTTGCATAGCTATAACCCCCTACTTTATACCCTCTCCCACCGGACAATGCTCTGATTTCTCCTGTCTTCCTATCCGTAATCGCAAACGATGCCTTTAGAGCCTTTGCTGACTTGTTCTTGAAATTATGATTGACATAGTTAGCATCATTATTTACTTCTTCTTCCACGATAATGTCCATCTTGGGATCAATAGCTACTTTAATCTTATAGCCTTTACTATTTAGATTTTGAGGATTGATACCATAACTCTCGGCTAATTCCTTTTGTACATAGTCTATGTAAGCTGCGTGTTGCGTTTTCTTTTGAAACTCATCCGCTAACTTATTATCTTCTCCCAAATGAAGCGTGGACGCAATCGGCTTAGCAACCGCTTGCTCTGCCTTGTCTTTCGTCAGTAGGGCTGGCGTATACTCAGAATCGGTCATCTTGTTCTTCAAAATCCAGTCTCGACGCTCTTTTAGCTTTGGATAACGCTTTTCTAGAAGAGGATTGTACAAGTTTGGATTGTTTGGAATCGCAACCAAGGTAGCCACTTCTTCTGGTTCGAGCTGATCCTTCGTTAAATCTTTACCAAAGTAAATCTTAGAAGCCGCCTGGACACCTTGGATCGTGGTTCCAAAGTCGATATAGTTCAGATAGCCTTCTAGGACTCCATCTTTTCCAACATTAGGATCAGAAACCAAATCCCAAGCAATTTTCATCTCCGCAACCTTACGGTTTGCTGTTTTCTCTTTGTTCTTTAAGATGATGTTACGCCCAAGTTGCATCGCAAGCGTTCCACCACCGCCACCTTTCCCAGGGTTCAAAATATTGAGGTAGACAGCTCTTCCCAATCCCTCGTAGTCAACACCGCCATGCTTATAAAATCGAGCATCCTCTGTTTTTACAAGGGTTTCAACCAACATTGGATTATGTTTCTTCAGATCTTGAATAGAAACAAACTGTTGTTTTCGATCCCCGATACTACCAATGACATTTTTTCCTTCACGATCAGTTACAACACTGGAACTCTTGTTTGCTTCTTTTAACTTATCTATCCCCATCTTTGGCACTGACATGAAAAAGTATGTAAGAACTCCGGCACCGATGAGAAATAGAAGCCCCGCGGTAATCCCGATCGTTTTCAAATTAATATACTTTCTCCAGCCACTGCGTCCTTTCTTGCTCCCTGTCTGTTGGGAACGTCTACCGCCTGCTCCCTTACCTGCGCGACTCCGCGCCCCTCGTTCAGCGCGAGATGATGCCGAACCCCCGTCTTGACGCGAACTATTTACTGCTTGAAGACGACTCATCCGTCCTCCCGAACGACTCGCCTCTGATCGAGACGACTCTTGGAAGTTGGAGCCTTGATGGTTATGGCTACGCGAATTGCGTGGATAATCACTCATTACTTCAACCTCCTATGTAAACAAACTCAATTTTTTTCCAATTTTTAACATTTATAAAATGCATATTTTCTAGTAGAAAATCCTTCATCATTACACCCCTTATTTTCTTCATTAGACTACATTAGACCGCTCCGAGATGCAACCGAAGAATTCCCCATTCTGTTGGCAAATTCTAAATATGCGGTGACATTTCCTTGAACACTGATAAAAAAGCTAGGACCTCAAAGGAATCCTAGCTTTTTCTACGTTTTTCTCTACCAATCAGTTAACCAATCAAAGAAGCCTTTGTCTTTCTTGCTTTCTTTCGGTTCCCCAGATCCTGATGGTGTGACAGTTACAGTATTAGAGTCTACTGACTGTCCTGTCTCTCCATCAATCACCTTCACTTTAAACTGGAAGCTATTGCCTGACTCTCCATCTAGTGGGACTCGAATAGAGCTATCACTAAAGGCCGCATCTTGTACTTTCTTCTCGCCACCATCTACGCGATAGACTTCATAGCGAACACGAGGGTTTTGCATGTCTCTCGGCACAGACCAGTTGAGAATGGCTTCATTTTTGACAGAATCAAAATTACCAGTCAAATTCACCTTGCCCAGCTCAAACGGTGGTGATGGGTCTTTTACTCCATCTGGGCGGGTAAATTCGAGAGCCTTTTGACCTTTTTCTGCCTCTTGAATAATGTCGTTAAATACGCTAACCGGAACTTTTCCGCCTGATAGAAGACTTACTTTCTTCTCAGGCTTCGTATTATATACCATAACCGCTGTTATATAGCGGGGGGTATAGCCGACAAACCAAGCTACCTTATTTTCATTGGTTGTACCTGTCTTACCGGCAACAGGCTGATTCCCTGATTTCACACCAGTCGCTGTTCCGGATTTAACCACTTCTTGTAGCATCTTATGGGTATAGTACGCTGCTTGAGGTTCATACACTTTCTTATCTTCCAACCTCTTTTTTGCCTTGTCCCCTAACTCTTTCTTTTTTAACTTTCCATCTGTAGGCTCTTGGACTTCTACTATCGTCCGTGCATGCTTCATGACTCCATTGTTAGGAAATGCGGTGTAAGCTTGAGCCATTTGTAGAGGTGTTACCCCTTTACTAACGCCGCCTAAGCCGAGAGCACCTAGATTTTTATCCGTTTTGGAATCGAGTCCCAGCTCCAATTTTTCCGCATATTGGAATGCTTTACTAACTCCCACGTATGTTTGCAAGGTCTCTAGAGTCCCTAAGTTATACGACTTCTTAGCCACTTCTTGTAAGGAAACCGTACCATGCTCTCGTCCATCGGCATTATCTGGTGAATATCCACCGCCAAAGTCCTTCTTACGGTCTTCTACCATCGTATACGGATCCACTTTATCCTTATTTAAATCCATCGCCGGAGCAAATACCGTTAAAGGCTTAATCGATGAACCAGGCTGTTTTGGATCATTAAAGGCTTTATTTAGATCACCTGGTTTATAATTTTTCCCACCACCGATGGCTACGATATAACCATCTTTATCTAACGTAACCGTTCCTCCCTGAAGTTGGGAGCTGGTTTTGTCGAGATTATTAAGCGCTTCTTGTGTTTCTTTCTGTACATTTTGATTCAGACGGGTTTTGATCTGAAGCCCAAGTGTACTTAAATTATCAACTTCTTCATCTGAATATCCGTAGTCCTCTTTTAGCTCTTCTTTTACTTGCGCGATAAAGGCAGAGTTTAATTGTGAGCTTTTACCAGCTAAGTATTTATCTCGATAATCGGTCGTCCATTTAAATTTGTGCTTCTTTGCTTTTTCATATTGATCCATGGTAATAATTGGCTTAGCCCCATCATCATCATGTGACATGACATATAAAGTCGTCTGTGCACGCTCTTCACCTTTTTGAGCATTTGTTTTTCCACAAAAACCGCAATATCTGGTTGGAGCCTTAGGTAATCCTGCTAAATAGGCGATCTCAGCGACTTCTAACTTGTCTTTACTAATATCTTTATTAAAATAGAAAAGAGCAGCTGCTTTGATTCCACGAGCCTTTCCACCAAAGCTAATATAGTTGAGGTAAGCTTCTAGGATTTTATCTTTTCCAGCTTCTAACTCCAAATTCCACGCGGTTCCAATCTCCATCAATTTCCGTGAAAATGTTTTCTGCCGGTCATTTAAGATAACATTCCCCGCAACCTGCATCGTGAGGGTACTACCACCTTGCCTTTTTTCCATCGCAATGAGGTTCGTCACCATCGCACGACCCATACTCCAATAATCGACACCTTTATGCTCATAAAATCGGTTATCCTCCACCTTCACAAATGCTTGTGGCAAAAGTGGGTTTACCTTCTTTATATCTTCTAATGAAATATAATCGCGATACTCATCATCGCTAACAGGAATCTTTTTCCCATTCGCATCTTCGAGTACGGATGAGGCTAAGATTTGATCTAATTTCGTAATCGGATATACCACGCCCATCGCTGAAATAGTGACATACATCCCCACTACTAGCAACATGGATGTAGCAAATACGATCCCCATCCATTTCAATGTAAACAACTTTTGAAAACCAGTTTTGCCAGTCGAGCTTCCACCTGATTTTCTTCTCGCAATACGAGAGCTAGGGGGCCGTTTCGTTTGAGATTGAACCAATGGCGCCGATCCCGATAATCCAGAGCTCTGACTAGTGTCTTTACTCCTCCTAAATAGATTCATAGATTCAAACCTCCTTGAAAAATTCCCAATCGACTCCCACATCCTACTTGCAAAACAGCATCTAGCCTCCACCTGTTGGCTTGTTATCCAGCCAAAAAGCACTTATGATAGGGGATGAGGTGAAGAATATATGAATATGGATGCTGCTGTATTTGCATGTCGTTTCACAGGAATCGCAGGGATCTTACTGTCTATCTTTTTAGGTTTTACTAGCGGATGGGACCTATTTTTCTATGGTATTCTCTTTTCTGCTTTCTGGTTTTGCCTGTCTTGGTATTTTAAGAGATCGAATAAGGAAAATAAGAACTAATTTTTATTATATCGCAATCTACTCTTACCCGACTATATCTCCCCCAAAACTTGCCGGTAGGGGTACTTGTTTATGAGTCCCTACGCAGTATATGGAGTAATTGCTTCATATCTTCGGGGATCGGTGCTTCCCATGCTACCCAGTCCCTTTTTCGCAAATGGTAGAGTTTAAGCGACTTCGCATGTAATGCTTGCCTACCGATCAGATGCTTCTCTTCCTCTCCGTTTCCATAAAGCTCATCCCCGATAATGGGATGTCCAATGGAAGAGAGGTGAACCCGAATCTGATGTGTTCTACCCGTTTCTAACCACAGACGCAAGACAGAAGCATGGGAAAAGCGTTCGACTACTTCATAGTGGGTAATCGCCCTACTTCCTTCCTCGCTAAAGTCAATAAATCGGAGTAGCGGCACATCTGGAACTTTTCCAATGGGGAGGTCAATCGTTCCTCTATCGTGAATGAGATTGCCATGAACGATCGCAAAATAACTTCGTTCGTACCGTTTCTTTGCCATCTGATCAGCTAAAAAGGCATGACCATAAGCATGTTTTGCTAGGACCATTAGGCCAGATGTATCTTTATCTAATCGCGTAACAGGACGGATCTTATGATTTTCTCCCCGCTGTTGCCAATAATAAATTAACCCATTTGCCAGGGTTCCGTGTTGATGAGAACCAGTAGGATGGACGACTGTATTCGGCGGCTTATTCACCACGATGAGATCCTCATCTTCATCCACTACCGTAAAAGGTACCTCTTCAGGAGAAATATACTCCACGTCTTCCGCAATATTCAACTCAATTCGAATCAGGTCCATCTCTTTCACCCGACTTCGAAAAAAAATCCACTCTCCATTTACCCAAACTCGCTTTTCATGCTTGAGAACACGCATCATCCGCCTCGAAAACCGAAATTGCTTTCGTAAAACGGTTTCGAGCAACTCCCCATCTTCTTCAGGAGTGACAACATGCTGAAATAGGGTTGTCTTAGACATCCTTACACCTCCGAATATGACGATATCCGTCAACTCGTGTAGTATATCAAAGGAATGGGTAGAACGCACGAAATCCTCGTTATATAAAGAATCTCTACTATATCCTAAAAGAAACCTTCTAGCTGTTCTATCGTTTTATCTTACAACAACCTTACTTCTTTGTTATATTCCAAAGTCTGTTAATACAAAAAAACCATATTCCTACCAATAATTGATGAATGGTAGGAATATGGTTCATTATTTTTTAATATTCAACCTCAGGCTTCTTATGGGTTTTCTTAAAAGAAGCTGGATTTGGATTAAAATAGGATGGGTCGTATGCCTTCACAAACTTTTTCCCAGTCGAATAGCCTGAACCCCATGTAGGATCCATCGGTATCCACTTGCCACCGATTTTCGCCTCAACCCATGCATGAGGCTCTCCTGCATCTCCACTGATATATCGTGCGGGAATTTCACTCGCACGTAGTAGAGCAACGGTGGTAAGCGCATAGTCATGGCAGATTCCTTTTCGCTCACGTAACGTCTTCAGTGCACCATCGTCCCAATAGTTATCCTTCTTTTTCAGATCATAAGAAACATTTGTGGCTACATGTTTATAGATCGCTCGTGCTTTCTCCATAGGCGAACTCGCATTAGCCGTGATTTTTTTACTAAGAGCGATGAGTTCAGGATTGTCGGATTCCATACCACTTCCTGGCAATAAGTCACGTAAATCGGCAGTTACTGTATTCTTTACATTAAAATCAGCAACAGGGGTCAGATAATCCGTCATTTCATCTAGCCAAATGCTTACTTTGTAATCCCCAGCTCCAAATCGCAACGGAATCCATTGGGAGAATTTTTGATTCTCGACTGGCAGGTAATACCTCGAGGTATCTTCTCCTTTTTCCGCATGAACAATCATATATTTTAATGGTTTCTCATCCTTAGAAGGGGGCACAACTGTTCCTTGTAATAGTACTTTTCCATCGTAGGATTTTCCACCCGTAAGAGGTTGATGGAGTGTAATTCCATTTGTTTGATAAGAGCCGCTATATTTCACAGGTGTTTGTTCCACATCGGACGTTTTATCTACTGTGAACTTGGCAACAGTCACATGAACACCATTTTTTTCAATCATGATCTCCACCTGATGCTGTCCCTTGCCATAGTAAAGAGGAATGGTGTCCTGAAACTTTTTATCCATGATCGTAACTGGCTTTTTCCCAGATAGACCATCCTTTGAAACCCAAACAGATAATACATCCCCTGCCTTTGATTCTGCAAGAGATCCTTGAATTAAGAACTCATCTTTCCCTGCAACTGCTCCTGTTGCAGGCTTCTCCAGTGTAAATCCACTCTTTTTTGCCTCATCTGTGTATTCAATTTTCTTCCTATCTTCTTCATTTCCCATTGAATCCACATAGTTGGATACTACAATTGGTAGCGCACACGAAGTTAACATGCTACCTAGTAAACAAAATCCTAATATTATTGCAAGTTTCCTCAACCATACCGCACCCTTTATCTTTTCATCTTAATCATGAACACATCTACATGTTAGTAAATAACTTCCGGTTTTTTATGAGTCTTCTTAAAAGAAGCTGGATTTGGATTAAAATAGGATGGGTCGTATGCCTTCACAAACTTTTTTCCAGCCGAATAACCTGAACCCCATGTGGGATCCATCGGTATCCATTTGTCACCGATCTTCGCTTCAACCCATGCATGAGGCTCTCCTGCATCCCCGCCGATATATCGTGCAGGAATTTCAATCGCTCGCAGAAGAGCGACGGTAGTAAGCGCATAGTCATGGCAGATTCCTTTACGCTCGCGCAACGTCTTCAGTGCACCATCATCCCAATAATTTCGATCCTTTTTCATATCGTAAGATACATTCGTAGCCACGTGCTTGTAAATCGCTCGCGCTTTTTCCATGGGTGAATTCTCGTTAGCCGTAATTTTTTTACTCAGAGCGATGATTTGAGGATCATCAGATTCCATACCGCTTCCTGGCAGTAAATCACGCAAATCAGCCGATACTGAATTTTTTACTTCAAGGTCTACAACAGGCGAATAATGCAAGTCTCCTACAGTAAGTTGTACTTTGTAATCCCCAGCTCCAAATCGCAACGGAATCCATTGGGAAAACTTTCGATCTTTAACTGGAATGTAATAATTTGATTTGTCCTCTCCTTTATCCGCTCGAACAACTAAATATTCTACTTGTTTCGTACTTTTGGAGGGGGGATCGACGGTTCCTTGTAATAAAACCTTTCCATCGTAGGTTTTCCCACCTGCAATGGGTTGCTCTAATGTGACTCCATACTGTCTATAAAAACTGCTATTATACCCCATAGGTATTTGTTGTAAAGAGGAGCTATTTTCTACTGTAAATCTCGTAGCAGAGTAATAGTAGTCCGTTTTAGAGTCGCCTGGAATTAAGACTTCAACTTCATGCTTCCCCTTACCATAGTATAGAGGGACTGCCTGGCGAAATTTTTTATCCTTTATGGAAATAATCTTTTGTCCAGACTTACCATCTTTCGAAATCCGAACTAATATCTGATCCCCTGCTTTCGCTTCTGCAAGAGACCCTTGAATGAGAACTTCCTCTTTCCCTACCACTACTCCCGTCGTGGGTTGTTCTAATGTAAATCCACTCTTTTTTGCCTCATCTGTGTATTCAATCTTCTTATTGCCCGCTTCACTTCCAATTGAATCCACATAGTTGGATATTACCGTTGGTAACGCACACGAAGTTAACGTGCTACCTAGTAAGCAAACTCCTAAAATCATTGCAAGTTTCCTCAACCATCACTCACCCTTTATCTTTTTCATCTCATCACTTTACTATAAAAAAGAGAATTACCGTTTGGCAATTCTCATAAAAATAGACAACCAATGACCAAACCAATTAGATTTTCAAACGCCAAATAAAGCATTATCATCATACACCAAAATAGAGATTGATAGTTAATAATATTTTTGGTAGTTTTCTGTTTTATTTCATGGACATAGATAAGAAAGTAGCTTCATCTAAAATGTTGATTCCAAGTTTTTCTGCCTTATCCAATTTAGAACCTGCTTTTTCACCCGCAATAACATAATCCGTTTTTTTACTAACACTTCCGGTGACAGTCGCTCCCAGGGTTTCGAGTAAATCTCCTGCCTCACTTCGGGAGAGCGTTTCAAGTGTACCTGTAATGACCACTGTTTTCCCGCTGAATGGACTTTCCACTACTCCTGCTGTACGGACTGTTCCTCCTGTATAGCTCAAGTTCACTCCTGCTTGGCGCAACTGTTCGATGGTTTGACGCACTTCGGGATTGGCAAAATAGGCAACAATGCTCCCTGCCATCTTCATTCCAATCTCTTCAAGTTCAATTAGCTCTTCTTCTGTCGCAACCATGATGGCATCTAGATCCAAATAGTGCTGTGCTAAAATTTTCGCTCCTTTGGCCCCAACAAAGCGGATCCCTAAGCCAAATAGTAGCTTCTCTAGAGAATTCTTTTTACTCTTCTCGATTGCTTCCAGCAAGTTTTGTACCGATTTCTCCCCCATCCGTTCTAAGGCGAGAAGCTGCTCGCGAGTCAAACTATATAAATCAGCTACTCCTCGAATCAAACCAGCTTCAAATAGCTGGGTGACCACTCGATCCCCTAAGCCATCGATATTCATCGCGCCACGGGAGACAAAGTGAATGATGCCTTCCCGAGTCTGAGCCGGGCATTGCGGATTCACACAGCGGAGAGCCACTTCCCCCTCTAATCGGACAAGGTCACTTTGACACTCTGGGCAATGGGTAGGCATCGCGTAGGGGCGTTCATTCCCAGTCCGTTTGTCTGTTAAAACCGTCACTACTTCTGGAATGATATCCCCTGCTTTTTTGACGATGACATGGTCACCAATCATTACCCCTTTTTCGCGAATGAAATCCTCATTATGAAGAGAAGCCCGTTTGACAGTGGTTCCTGCTAAGCTTACAGGTGCTAGCAATGCAGTCGGGGTCACCACACCTGTACGTCCTACATTAATCTCAATTCCCTCTAAGACCGTGACAGATTCCTCAGCCGGAAACTTGTAGGCAATCGCCCAACGGGGGCTTTTAGCAGTAAAACCTAACTCTTCTCGTAGCGCAAGATCGTCCACTTTAATCACGATTCCATCGATTTCATAACCGAGATCCGGACGTTTTGACTGCCAATTCTCGATATACTCAATCACGCCATCGATATGATCTACCCGACGGAACTCTGGATTTACTTTACATCCGAGATGGGTTAAGAAGTTGAGCGACTCCGTATGGGTGTGAATACCAAGCCCAGATAGGTCACCCATTCCGTACAAAAAGATATCTAGCGCACGTTCCGCCGCCAGCTTCGGATCTAATTGCCGAAGCGAACCAGCCGCCGCATTACGAGGGTTAGCAAAAAGTGGCTCCCCGCGCTCCTCTTTTTGCTGATTAATCCGGGCAAACTCTTTTTTAGGAAGGTATGCTTCCCCGCGCACCTCTATTGATAATGGCTCGGTCAAACGAAGGGGAATCGAACGAATCGTCTTCAGATTTCCGGTGATATTTTCTCCGATTTCTCCATCTCCACGAGTGGCCCCTAGTTCAAAACGCCCGTCCTCGTAGCGTAGGGAAACCGCTAAACCGTCGATTTTTAATTCGCAAACATAACGAACATTCCCTTCGCCAGTCATTTTCCGAATCCGCTCATCGAAATCACGTAGCCCTTGTTCATCAAATGCATTTCCTAGACTTAGCATCGGACTTAAATGCTCTACTTTTTCAAAATGAGCAAGTGGAGTCCCCCCTACTCGCTGAGAAGGGGAGTCAGAAGTTAATAGCTCTGGGAAACGATTTTCGATCTCAACTAATTCACGTAACAACTGATCATACTCTGTATCTGCAATCGTTGGTTGATCTAACACATGGTATTCATAGTTATAACGATGGAGCAAACGATGAAGTTCCTCCACACGCTGTCCCGCTTCTTGAATCGTCAACGGTTCAGACCTCCTGATTATTCTGCTTTGGTAATCGGGGCAAACTTGGCCAGTAGTTTCTTCACACCCACTGGCGTAGGGAAGGCAATATTCAGCTCCATATTTTCTCCCTCACCCGAAACTTGAACCACAGTCCCCGTTCCCCACTTGCTATGTTCCGCTTTATCACCCACAACCCAGCTACCAACTGGTTGAACAATCCTAGTAGTAGTTCCTACCGAGCGACGTTGGACCGGCGTCGTTGTACTTCCGCGCTCCGCACCCATGCGTTCTAAGATTTCGGACGGAAGCTCCTTCAGAAAACGAGAAGGCAGGTTCATACTGGTACGCCCATAGATAGAGCGAGCACGAGCATATGTGAGATGTAGCTCTTTTTCTGCACGTGTAATTCCTACATAAGCAAGACGTCTCTCTTCCTGCATCTCAGACTCATCATCCAGCGAGCGGGAATGCGGGAAAATACCTTCCTCCATCCCAACTAAGAAAACATGTGGGAACTCTAACCCCTTCGCACTATGCAGGGTCATCATTCCAACTTGGTCCCCTTTTGAACTCTCATCTAACATGCCATTTTCATCTAATTGATCCACATCTGAAACAAGTGCTAAATCACTTAAGAATGTAATCAGCGACTTATCCTCGCTCCGTTTCTCAAACTCCTGCGCCACAGAAACGAACTCGTCAATATTCTCTAGACGGCTAGCCGCTTCAATCGTTTTCTCTCGTTTCAGCTCTTCACGATAGCCCGATCGTTGTAGGACTTCTTCCGTCAATTCCACTGCTGATAAATACTCAATCATCGCATGCATTTGTTGAATCAAGGAAGTAAACTCATACAATGTCGTCATGACTCGCTTCGTAAGTCCAATTTGCTCTGCTTCTAGAATCGAGCGGAATAAGGACAAACCTTGCGTTGCAGCATACTGAGCAATCTTCTCCAATGTCGCCGCGCCAATTCCTCTTTTAGGTACGTTAATTACACGTGTAAAGCTTAAATCGTCATCAGGGTTTACAACGAGACGTAGATAAGCTAAAAGATCCTTAATTTCCTTTCGTTCGTAGAACTTAATTCCGCCTACTACTTGGTAAGGAATATTCGCCTTCAGCATAACTTCCTCTAGAACACGAGATTGTGCGTTAGTCCGGTACAAAATCGCAAAATCCCGATATGGAACCCCCTCGCGATGGCCTTGCAAGATTTGCTCCGCTACATAATAAGCTTCTTCATGTTCATTTCCGGATTCCATCACGATAATCGGTTTCCCTGCATCATTATCCGTCCACAGGTTCTTAGGCTTGCGCTCTGTGTTATTCGCAATCAGAACGTTAGCCGCCTCTAAGATCTTTTGGGTAGACCGATAATTCTGCTCCAGCTTAATCATCGTCGCTTGCGGATAATCGCGTTCGAAGTTCAAAATATTGCTGATATCTGCGCCTCGGAAGCGATAAATAGACTGATCACTATCCCCTACTACACACACGTTTTCGTGATGTTCGGCCAATAACTTTACCAATGTATACTGTACATGGTTGGTGTCTTGGTATTCATCCACATGGATATACTGAAATTTGCGTTGATAAAACTCTTTCACTTCTGGAACAGTAGAAAGCAACTCGACCGCTTTCATCAATAAATCATCAAAATCGAGAGACTCATTGGTCTTAAGCTTATGTTGATACTTCTCATAGATTTGTCCCGCAACTTCGTCCAAAAAAGTAGACGCATGAAGTTGCATTTGCGCAGGCGTGCGTAGGGCGTTTTTAGCAGAGCTAATCTTATTTAGAATGGTTCTCGGTTCAAATTTCTTCGGGTCTAAGTTTTCCTCTTTCAATACCTGCTTAATAACCGTCAACTGATCCGATGTATCTAAAATCGTAAAATTCCTTGAATATCCGATTCGGTCGATATCTCTACGCAGGATTCGCACGCACATCGAATGGAAAGTAGAAACCCAAATATCTTCCGCTGCCGAGCCTACAAGCTTCCCAATTCGCTCTTTCATCTCCCGTGCCGCTTTGTTGGTAAAGGTAATCGCTAGGATATTCCATGGATGAATGCTTTTTTCGGCTAAAAGATAGGCCACACGATGAGTGAGGACTCTCGTCTTCCCACTTCCTGCTCCGGCGATTAATTGAACAGGCCCCTCTGTTGTCTCCACTGCTTGCCTCTGTGTAGGATTTAATCCGTTTAAAAGTGTATGTATAGATGAAGTATATGATTGCATGTAATGATCGCGCCTACCACGAATCAGTAAACGCTGCCCCCTTCCCCTTATCGAATCAGTTTGGTCTCCTTAACCCAGGATACCGTTTGAAGCGCCATTTCTATATCATCATAAATGAGGTTCCCCACCACTACGATATCAGCAAATTGAGCCATTTCTCTCGCCTGCTTTTCGAAGCGAATCCCGCCTCCATAGATGAGTTTCGTATGCCTGAGATGATTTGCTGTAGCTTGTACCACTAGAGCATCCCCATAAACTCCACTATATTCGAGATAAAAAAAAGGAAGACGAAATAGGTGCTCCGCTATCTGCGCATAAGCCAAAATATCGTCATGCGTTAACGACGTTTGTGCCCCTGTTAGTTGTGCTACTTTTGCTTCGGGATTTAGTACGACATATCCTTCTACCGCTACTTGATTCCACGGAATCCACTCACCAAATTCTTTCATCGTTTTTTGGTGAGCTCCGATTAACCATTCAGTATCATTTGTGTTTAGCACAACCGGGATACAAAATCCATCGAATCCAGGAACCACCGCTTTCGCATTTGAAATTTCTTGTACGCATGGGAGTGAAGTTTGTTTGACACGTCTCATTAACTCATAGGTATTTTGATAAGTAATCCCATCCGTTCCACCCACGATAATTCCATCCGTACCCGATTGGAGCAAACGGACAATCATCTCTTCTTCAATCGGACGATTAGGATCTAGTTTAAATACATGACGCCATGTTTGCATCTGCTCTATTAACATCTCATGACCACCGCCGTCATCTTATCCCATATTATACCATCACAAGAAAAGTCCCGCCAAAAAATGCGGGACCCCTTACCTATTTCGTTAATCCTCATTCTTTAATAAGCCATCTTGACGAAGACGATCCAGCGCCAACTGATAGCCTTCTGTTCCATAATGGAGACAGCGCTTCACACGTGAGATCGTAGCTGTACTCGCACCTGTCTCTGACTCAATCTGGTTATACGTACAGCCTTCTTCCAACATCCTCGCTACTTCCAAACGTTGGGCGATTGATTTTACTTCTCCAACTGTACATAGGTCATTAAACAGGCGATAACATTCTTCCATTGTTTCTAGTTTTAAAACGGCATGGAATAATTGCTCAAGTTCTCTTTGTTTTAGCTTATTTAACTGCATGGGTAACCTCCTCAGAGTAGAAGGAAACAATCTTTTCTTTTATTTTTCAAAGCATAAATTCAACAGAAATACAAAAATACCTTTTTCCTATATAATTTACCGCCATGAAAAAAAGAACCAGGTAGTGTTGGTTCCATTTTCAAAAACCATCTTCTCTGTTAGTATTTCCAACTTTATCTTAACATAGTTGCGATCAATTTAGAAATATGATAATAGGTTCTACTATCGACTCTTTTAAAGCCAAATATTGGGCAATAATCGAACAGACTCTCCTTTCCCTCTAACCTTAATCTCTTGTTAAAACTTCTTAATCAAAAAATAAAAGCTAAGAGCATGTTCGCCCTTAGCTTTTGTCTCTAAAAAATACTATCCTTGTACGCGAATTTCTTTAATGCCTGCGCCTTGTTTCATGTTTTGTGCGTGCTCGAGTCCGCTGGTAACTTGGCCGAACACAGTATGTACACCGTCTAGATGAGGTTGTGGATCATGAACGACAAAGAATTGACAAGAGCCTGTATCTTTTCCTGCGTGAGCCATGGATAGGGAACCTGCTACATGTTTATGTGGATTTCCTGTGGTTTCGCATTTGATTTGATAGCCAGCTGAGCCAACACCTGTTCCTTGTGGACAGCCTCCTTGAGAAACAAAACCCTTAATCACACGGTGGAAATTGAGCCCATCATAAAAGCCTTCGTTTGCCAACTTTTCAAAGTTAGCTACTGTATTTGGAGCTGCTTCGTCATAGAACTCCAGCTCCATTTTGCTACCATCCTCTAACAATACATAACCTGTTTTCATTCTTCTTCCTCTCCTTTCGTCTTTCTATTCTATAGTACCATAAATAGCCAATCTCGCACTAAAAAAGCACCTATCCACTCTCCATAGGAAAACAGGAGGGAATCGGTGCAAAAGAATAAGTCCCTTAAATCGAATCCTTGGTCTGACATTCATAAATACTTGCCAAACCGCATGCAATACATTTAGCATACTGATCTCGAAAAGATAAATCACTAAATAGTTCATAAGTTTGCCCCTTTGGTAAAGAAGAGAGCGCTAACGTAATCGCTGGCATATCCGCACTACGCAATTCAATAATCTGTCCACCTTTTGATTCCGTATCATTTCGCTTTCCTAAATCGCATATTCCAAATTTACGCAAAAAACGAGTCACTTGATTATGCAAATAGCACTGTACTCTACGAACTTTTGACCCTGCAACCACACTTACATACGTACTAAATCCACTTTGATCTCGATCTAACATCCCATGCGTATGCAGGCTTACAAATAAATCAGCCTTCCTTTGGTTAGCCCAACCAGCCCTCTCATTATTCGTCAAGTCAACATCATACCTACGAGTAAGAGTGACATCGATCCCTTCAAACTTCTGCAGTTCTCTCTCAATACGATGAGCTAAATCTAGGCATACGTCCTTCTCTAAAAACATGGAACCCACCATCCCACTGTCTGTCCCACCATGACCTGGGTCCAAGCATATGAGGACGCCCATTACCATTCACCACCTACATGTCGTGTTCTAATCGAATGTGTTCATTACATCTACACTCATTCTTTCTCTTTATAACCTTTTGATAAACCTATTTTATTTCTATTTTTTAGGAGCTATACGCGCTACACAAATAAGCGCTTTCATATTGCTTTTCCCTAGAAATAACACGATATTGTCAAAAGGTCAAGTAAACTTTGAAACATTGATCAATTTACATTTCCCTATTGACACTTTCTCAATTCATCATATAATGAAATTGAGAATCATAATCAATAACGGCCACCTATTCATTTTTTAAGCAAAATGAAATACAAACTACACTTCCATAAGAAAGAGTTATCCATTTATCTGGATAACTCTTTTGCTTATGGAAGTCTTTCTATGTGCGTGAGACAATATAATAAAGAGAGAAGATGGATTTTATTAAAAATATTCTTTAAATATTGAGGTGAGATCGTTTGAAGTATGTTTCCTATTTTGAGCAAATAAACCGGGACAGCATAGCCATCGTGGGTGGAAAAGGGGCCAATCTTGGCGAATTAACACAAGCTGGCTTTTCAGTCCCTCCTGGTTTTTGCATTACGGTAGACGCTTATCAACAAACTTTATCCTCAAGTGATCGAATGAATGATTTATTTGAGATGCTGAATCAAGTCAACCCAGAACAACTCGATGGAATTCAACTCATTTCCGAGATGATTCGCGAACATATTCTCACTCTGCCAATGGATGACATCGTTGAATCTGAAATCATCCATACATGGGAACATCTTGGAGCAACTGATTCTTATGCTGTTCGCTCCAGTGCAACAGCGGAGGATCTACCCACTGCTTCCTTTGCAGGACAACAAGACACTTACCTTCATGTAAAAGGACGAGATCAATTGCTCGATTCCGTGAAGAAATGTTGGGCTTCTCTCTTTACGGATAGAGCAATCATATACCGATCTAAAAACGGCTTCGATCATTGCTCTGTCTTCCTGTCAGTCGTCGTACAAAAGATGGTATTCCCAGATGTTTCAGGCATTCTCTTTACCGCTGATCCCATTACAGGACATCGACAAACGACATCAATTGATGCTGGATTTGGACTCGGAGAAGCATTTGTCTCTGGAATGGTAACTCCTGATCTATACAAAGTCCGAAACAATCAGATTATCCACAAACAAATTGCTAAGAAGGAAAAAGGAAGCTTTGCCCAAGAAGAAGGGGGAACCGAGTACCGAGAAATAGCTCCGGAGTTACAAGAGACACAAGCCCTTTCGGACGAAAAAATCAAAGAATTAGCAAACATAGGGCGTAAAATTGAGCAACACTTTGGTTCTGAACAAGATATCGAATGGTGCCTGTGCGGGGAGCAAATCTATATCCTTCAAGCCCGTCCTATTACTTCTTTATTTCCAGTCCCAGCTCCTCGGGATCCACAATACCGGATTTTTTATTCAGTCGGCCATGGCCAAATGATGACCGATTACATTAGACCACTTGGTAGATCCGTTTGGAAGACGATGTTTCCCTATGGAAAAACAGCAAAAAGTACCGAAAGCGCAGTATTGGTCGATGCCGGCGGTCGATTGTTTATGGATATCTCCGAATTTCTCTACATCAAACGTGCTCGCCAAAAAATTCTCAAGAATAAAACGATGGATGCAAGTCTCTCGGCGCTCAAAAAAGCGATCTTAGATGGAGAAATAGAAAAACGCTCCCCAAAAGGAAGTACGTTACGAAAAGCGTTCCAAACCTATAAATCTATGATCGGATTCTTTACAAAAATGATCCCACGCTCGCTCAAAGTGATCTATTTTGAGAATCCTGACTTAATCCAAGAACGGGCCAAATCCAGCTATCAAGCTGTACTAAACAGTTATAAAGAAGAAATAGCACGCCGACCTGGGGTTGAACGCATTCGATATATTCAAAAATTACTATGCACCTTCTTTGCTCCAAAATGCTTTGGAAATGCTCTTACCTACACATATGCGGGCTTTATAACCCTAGGTATCCTAGAAAAGAAAGTAGAAAAATGGTTACATGAAAAGTTAGATCCCGCTATCCATAAATCGCCACCGGGTAATATAACAAGTGAAATGGGCTTAATGGTTGGTGACTTAGCCGATGTAGTAAGAAACCTCCCTGAAGTGATGGAATATTTAAAAACGTCTGACAGCACTACTTTTTACGTGGGATTATACGATGTCGCAGGTGGGGATGTATTTCTAAAATCATGGATCCAATTCATGGAGATCTATGGAATGAGAGGACCCGGTGAGATCGATATAACGCGAACCCGTTATCGAGAAGCTCCGATGATTTTGATTCCAGCTATCCTAGGCCATATCCAGACTAATGCTCCAGGAGAACACTGGGAGAGATTTAAACGCGGGGAACAAGAAGCAAACGAAGCAATCCACCGTTTATTAGTACGATTGCACGCACTTCCTGGTGGATCGCGAAAAGCAAAAAAAGCATCCAGACTGATTCACATCTTTCGAAATACTGTAGGCGTCCGTGAATTACCTAAGTACATCATGATCCAATATTTCGACCTTTTTAGGAGAGCGATTATAGGAGAATCCTCTACTTTATGTGGGCAGAATCATCTTGATCAAATCGAAGACATCTTTTATCTATCTCTAGACGAAATCATCGCTCTACTAGAAAATCGTTTACCGGGTGCCAAAGAGCTTATCCAGTCGCGAAAAGAGCATGAGTCTAGGTATCAAAACTTTACGACTCCCCATATCATCACAAGCGATGGAGAGATTTTCACACCTGAACAAAGCAACGAACATGCTCCGCCTGGTGCTTTAATCGGGATCCCTGTATCAGCTGGGGTTATAGAAGGTTATGTAAAAGTCGTCCGTAGTTTAGAAGAAGGGCAGTTAAACAAAGGAGAAATCCTCGTTGCACCTTACACAGATCCGGGTTGGACTCCTCTCTTCCAATCAGCAAAGGCGCTGATAACCGAAATAGGTGGCTTAATGACACATGGGTCCGTTGTGGCAAGGGAGTATGGGATTCCGGCAGTTGTCAGTGTAGAGAATGCAACAACAAGGTTGAAGGATGGGCAGTATATTCGGGTGGATGGTACGAATGGGTTTGTAGAGATTTTGCGGGATGTCGGAGAGGAAGTTGTGGCTGATGCTTGATTATTAGATTATTGAGTCAAGTAAGCCTATTGATTGATGGGGATTAGTTGATTAGCTAGATTAGAGTAGTCCCGGGGCATGTATCTGTCCACAACTCAATAGTGAGCCTGCTTAGCGCAGTGGACAGATACATTGCCCCTCATCCTACTTCCAATTGCTAGTTAATAAACCGACATGGTGTGTGAGTGAACGGAAGCCATTCATGTAAGCAGAATCAAGCATATACGGAGGAAGAGACAGGCAGTGAGGATCGGTGAAACAGACAGCTCTACTCCCTTTTCCAAATGTAAAAAGTAGTGCTGATAGTCGAAAGTTAGATTAGAGAGAGGGAGTGTCTATTTGACCTCTGCGATGTTAGCGATCCTACTTAGCGTAGCTATCCGTAGCATGGGGCGCTTTTGGGTGCAACATGTCTGAGCGCTCTTTGCGAGTTTTGCACCTGCCCCTGCGGAGATAGCGAAGCGGACAGTTCTACTTCCCTACTGGATCGGTATTGAGCAGTGGTCAAATAGACACTCCCAATTCTGATTTATCCAATAGACAGCACTTAGTATTTTTATTTTCCCACATCAAATTAACCCCGCTTCATCCACGCCACACACTCCACATGACCCGTCTGTGGAAACATATCCACCGGTTGAACCTCCACCGTCTCATACCCTAACTCAGCCAAATACTTCGCATCCCGCGCAAGAGTCGCCGGATTGCAGGATACATAGACAACTCGCTCAGGCTTCATCCCGACAACTGCGTCCAAAAGCTCCGGATCACAGCCTTTTCGAGGTGGATCCACAATCACGACTTCGGGGCGAATTCCACGATTCAGCCACTTCGGCATTACCTTTTCAGCAGCTCCAACCTCAAAATGAACATGCGACATTTGGTTACGCTTTGCATTCTCCTGCGCATCCGCAATCGCCTCTGGCACAATCTCCACTCCGTACACTTGCTTCGCTTGATCCGCCACATACATCGCAATCGTGCCAATTCCACAATACGCATCTACAACCGTTTCTTCACCCGTAAGAGCCGCGAATTTCCGAACTTGGTCGTAGAGAACTTCGGTTTGAATTGGATTCACTTGGAAGAAGGAATGAGGCGAGATGGCAAATTTCACTTCACCAATCGTATCGTAGATAACTTCTCTTCCCCACAGTAGAATATTCTCTCTTCCTAAAATCACATTAGTCGAGCGATCATTCACATTTTGCACGATCGATTGACACTGAGGAAATGCTTCTCGAATCTTGGAAACCAGTATCTCTTTATGAGGTAGTTTTTTACCATTCGTAACGAGGACGACCATGATCTCATTTGTATGTACACCAATCCGCACCATCAGATGCCGGAGAATCCCTGTATGGGTCTTCTCATGATAGACCGGAATCGATAGCTCTCGTACTACCTGCTTCACAAAGCGGATCACTGCATCGTTATCTGGATTCTGAATAGAACAAGATTCTAAATCAATAATTTCATGTGATTGGTTGGCATAGAAACCCGCTATGACTTCCCCTTGTGGATTCTGTCCAAAAGGAACCTGCGCTTTATTCCGATAGATCCAAGGCTCATCCATTCCTAAAATCGGATGAATCGCTAGATCATGAAAACCACCAATCCGCTCAAACTGATCACGGACTTGTTGCTCCTTTAAACGCAATTGCTCGGGGTAGCTTAAATGCTGGGATTGACACCCTCCGCATTCTTGATAAATCGGGCACTTTGGCTCCATGCGATTTTCATGTGCTTCTATCACTTCCAGTAGATCTGCTTGAGCATAATTTTTCTTGACCAATGTTACCTTTGCCAGTACTTTCTCCCCAGGTACTACTAATGAGATGAATACCGTAAATCCATTGTATCTCCCGACACCAGATCCATTATGACCTTGTCCATGAATCTCTACTTCGATCACTTGTCCTACTTGGACGGGTGGCTTTCGCTTCATGCAAACTCTCCTTGTTTCTCCTCAACTGAAAGGACTTATCTCTTTAAACGTTGGTGGGATTGCCATAACGAGAAGCCAAAGAAAAGGCTTATAATTCCTGCGAAGATATTTCTCTGGATAAAGAATTGGTAAATCCCATCCACTACCAACAAAACAGTCGTTAATAAATAAATATTTCGTTCAAATGGCTTCTTTGAAAGCTCACATACAATTACGTGGCAAAGTAACACAAATAACAAATAATGAACAGCTAGGGATGCTTGACCAGAAAATAAGTTATACATCCCATTTACTAAACAATAGATACCGATTACTACATACAGTAAATACAAGACATATCACCCTTAGCCGATAGATAGAAAAAGGAGCCCGTCCCGGAAATGGGACGAGCCTCTCTTACAAAGACTCACTTATAGCTTGCTCAATTCTTCTCGAATCATTTCATTTACCATCTGTGGATTCGCTTTTCCTTTAGTCGCCTTCATCACTTGCCCGACTAAGAAACCTAACGCACGATCTTTTCCATTTTTAAAATCATCGATGGATTGTGGATTTGCTTGGATTACCTTCACGACTTCAGAGCGAATCGCTCCTTCATCACTAATCTGCACCAACCCTTTTTCTTCCACGATCTTAGTCGCTTCTTTCCCTGTCTCAATCATCTCTTTGAAGACCGTTTTCGCGATCTTACTGCTAATCGTTCCCTTTTGCAGTAAGTCGATCATCCCAGCAAGCAACGTAGGCGTTACGTTCGACTGATGAATCTCTAAGTTATGGCTGTTTAGATAACCCATCAAATCCCCTGTAATCCAGTTCGCCGCCATTTTCGCTTCAGATCCAGCTTGTACAGTCTGTTCAAAGTAATCCGCTACATTACGCGTAACGGTCAACTGGTCAGCATCGTAGTTAGAAAGCCCCCAGTCCTTGATATAGCGAGCTTTTCGAGAATCGGGAAGCTCTGGAATCGAGCTACGAATCTCTTCCTTCCACTCATCACTAATCACCAGACTCACGAGATCTGGCTCTGGGAAGTATCGATAGTCATGCGCTTGTTCCTTACTACGCATCACTTTCACTTCATTGGTCTCTTCATTCCAACGAAGGGTTTGTTGGGTAATCTTCTCACCCGCATCTAGAGCCTTAGCTTGACGATCCTCTTCATATTGAAGAGAACGCTCAATGTTACGGAAAGAGTTTAGGTTCTTCAGCTCTGTTCTCGTACCAAATTTCTCTTGCCCGTACGGACGTAAGCTGATATTCGCATCACAACGAAGAGATCCCTCTTCCAACTTCACATCCGATACACCTGTATACTGAATAATCGATTTCAGCTTTTCTAAATATGCTTTCGCCTCAGCTGGAGAACGAAGATCTGGCTCCGAAACGATCTCAACGAGTGGCATCCCTACACGGTTAAAATCGACTAGCGTTGCATCATCGTCATGAGTAAGCTTTCCTGCATCCTCTTCCAAGTGAAGACGTGTAATCCCGATCCGTTTTTTGACACCGTCTACTTCAATCTCCAGCCAACCATTTTCCCCGATCGGTTGATCAAACTGGGAAATTTGATATGCCTTTGGACAGTCCGGATAAAAATAGTTTTTACGATCAAATTTCGAGTGGGTCGCAATCTCACAATTTAGTGCCATCGCAGCCTTAATCGCGAAGTTTACCGCTTCTCGATTTAAAACAGGAAGAACTCCTGGATGACCTAGACAAATCGGACATGTCTGTGTATTCGGCTCTGCACCAAAAGTTGTAGAGCATCCGCAAAAAATCTTACTTTTGGTATGAAGTTCAACGTGTACTTCTAAACCTACTACTGTTTCATACTTACTCATGCGCGGCTCCCTCCTAACTTTGGCTCAGGCAGCCGATCCGTTGCTTGCTCAAAAGCATGTGCGACACGCAACAGAGTTGCTTCAGCAAATGGCTTCCCAATAATTTGCAGTCCCACAGGGAGACCGTTTGATAATCCACAAGGCACACTGATCCCCGGAAGACCCGCCAAGTTAGCTGGAATAGTACACATATCATTCGCATACATCGTCATCGGATCATCGATTCTCTCATTCAGCTTAAAGGCTGTCGTTGGAGTCGTAGGTCCAATAATCACATCATATTTCGCAAATAATTGCTCGAAGTCTTGAGCGATTAGAGTACGAACTTGTTGTGCTTTTTTATAGTACGCATCGTAGTAACCAGAGCTGAGCGCATACGTCCCAAGCATGATCCGACGTTTCACTTCAGGTCCAAACCCTTTACTACGTGTTTCATGATACAGATCAATCAGGTTTTCGCCATATCTCCGAACCCCATAACGAACTCCATCAAATCGGGCCAAGTTAGAAGATGCTTCCGCTGGCGCAATCAAGTAATAAGTAGCTACCGCATATTCCGAATGAGGCAAGGATACCTCTTCGATCGTAGATCCCATACTCTCCAATGTAGCCAATGATTTTTGCACGAGAGCCTTCACTTCTGGGTCAATGCCCTCGCCCATCATTTCCTTTGGAACCCCTACTCGTAGTCCCTTTACATCACCTGTCAAAGCAGACAGATAATCTGGAACTTCCACATTGGCCGAAGTCGAATCGTTACGGTCATGTCCCGCAATCGCTTGTAACACATAGGCCGAGTCTTCCACATTCTTCGTAAGCGGTCCAATCTGATCTAGCGAAGAAGCAAACGCAACGAGTCCATAACGAGAAATCAAACCATAGGTAGGCTTCAAGCCAACGGTACCCGTAAAAGCTGCTGGTTGACGAATCGAACCACCTGTATCCGAGCCAAGTGCAAAATACACTTCACCAGCCGCCACAGCAGCAGCAGAACCACCGCTCGAGCCACCTGGTACTGTACTCAAATCCCATGGATTATGTACAGGAGAAAAGCTCGAGTTTTCATTGGAAGAGCCCATCGCAAACTCATCCATATTCATTTTTCCTATGGTAATTGCATCCGCATTATGTAACTTCTCTACTACCGTTGCATTGTAAACAGGTTGATAGTTGGCTAGTAACTGACTCCCGC
Organism: Baia soyae; assembly: GCF_004341445.1. Classification (GTDB taxonomy): domain Bacteria; phylum Bacillota; class Bacilli; order Thermoactinomycetales; family Thermoactinomycetaceae; genus Baia; species Baia soyae. The sequence continues at coordinate 10,576 of NZ_SLXV01000023.1, read as the reverse complement.
AAGTAGTCGTTAAGCCTTCTGTACAAATATTATCTTTTACTCCAACAGGTAAGCTGGCCAAAAGCCCTCGCGTACCTTCTTTGCTATATTTTTCATCTAACTCTTTTGCTCGCTTCAAAGCCCCCTCTTCATCAACCAACAAAAAGGCGCGAACATCTCCGTCTACTTCTTGAATCCGCTTCAATGACTCCTGAACGAGGTCAACTGAAGTAATCTCCTTTTTCGCTAGACGGCTATGAATCCCTTGTAACGATTCACGTAATAGCGACATATCTCTTCTCCCCTAACCCTCAAATACTGCTGGCACCCGAATCAAACCATCTTTTTGATCCGGCGCATTAAGTAGAACTTTCTCCAGTGGAAGCGAAGGACGAACCTCATCTTCCCTCATCACATTCGCCATCGGCAACACATGACTCGTCGGTTCAATTCCAGTTGTATCTAATTCACTTAACTTATCAGCCATCTGCAAAATGCGATTCAACTGATCCGTAAATTGTACTTTTTCTTCTTCTGTGAGTGTGAGACGTGCCAAGTCAGCAACGTGCTCTACCTCTGCTTTAGTTATAGCCAAATCCCATTCACCTCCGTACAAATCACAATATCAATGCTAGTACTATTCTAGCCAATTCTCATATCACACAGTATAGCACATGCATTCCGAAATGAGTGAATGACATGGATACAAGGATTAAAACAAACATCGCCAAATCCTTGCTAGATTCCTTATAAGCCTAATACGAGATAAAACACACCCATCGATATTACTCTGTTGACATTGTTTTTTTCATCACTTATGCTATTAATTAGCCAGGCAAACTAAATCGATAAGGAGCTGATTTTGTGAGTAACAAGAATGAAACCATCCTTTTACGAGAGATAACAAAGTTTACGTCTAGAGAAGAAGCATGGGACCCGTTTACTTGGTTTAAGCAGATGAGAGAAGAAAATCCTATTTTTTACGATGAGCAACAAGATGTTTGGAATGTGTTTTTATATGATCATGTAAAACAGGTTCTCTCTGACCACCAACTATTCTCCAATAAAAAAGGGAGAAGCTCCATTCCCTTCCCTCGAGACGACTCTCGAACAAACGTTAATTTTTGTGATCCCCCAGAGCACCGAAAGAGACGAGCTTTACTCGCTAAAGCCTTTACTCCTCGTAGCCTGGATGAATGGAAGCCTCGAATTGAATCGATTGCAGATGCATTAGTGGACGATATGGCAGGCCTTACAAACGTAGATATTGTCGATACATTAGCTGCCCCGCTTCCGATCGTAGTCATCGCAGACCTACTGGGTGCCCCAGCTAAAGACCGGGAGTTGTTTAGAGCTTGGTCAAATATTCTCTTCCTCCCTTATGCGATGGGATCATATGATGAGATTGCTCAGCAAAAAGCCCAAGCAATCAAGGAGTTCCAAGAATATTTGTACCCTATTGTGCTAGAGAAGCGGAAACACCCAGAAGACGATATCATCTCTGATTTAATCAGAGCAGAGTTAGATGGCGAGAGATTAACTGATATAGAAGTAGTGAATTCGAGTCTCGGATTATTAGCCGCAGGGAATGAAACGACAACCATGTTGATCTCGAATATCTTTTACTCCATGTTAGTGGATCAACCGGGGATTTATCAGGAGTTACGTACAGATGTTACATTAGTCCCTAAACTCATTGAAGAAGTGTTACGATTCCGCTTTCCGATTGCGATCGATCGAAGAATTGCTCAAGATACAACCGTTTTTGGACATGAGATGAAACAGGACCAAATGATAGTGGCGTGGGTCTCCTCAGCGAATCGAGATGCATCCAAATTTGATCACGCCGAAAATTTCAATATTCATCGCGCTAATAATCATAATCATCTTTCTTTTGGAATTAGTTCTCATTTTTGTCTAGGCGCACCACTGGTTCGCTTAGAAGCAACATTTGCGCTAACTTCCTTTATCAATCGGTTTAGCGATATTCGTTTACATGAGGAATTTAAGGTGACCGATCATTTAACGGATTCGATATCACTTAAGAGTTTTCCGATTAGCATAATCTAGGAAGATATATTACGAATCTTAGATAGGAAAAACAAGTAGAAGAAATGAATATATCAGTGTAAAGGTAATTATTCTCTGTGTGAATAGTTACCTTTTATCACATAGGAAGGATGAACCAAATGAAACGAATCGGATCTTTTTTAATCTGGATGTTCATTTCCATGCTGGGTGCAGCAGGATTTGCCATGATTGCACTTTATAGCGGGGAAAAAGTAAACTCCATTTGGCTGTTAACAGCGGCCGTTTGTACCTACGCTGTGGCCTATCGATTTTATAGTCGCTTTCTTGCTAGGAAAGTCTTTCAATTAGACGATAATCGAAAGACCCCTGCCGAAATTCATAACGACGGCAAAGACTTTGTTCCTACGAATAAGTGGGTTCTCTTTGGGCATCATTTTGCCGCTATTGCTGGAGCAGGTCCTTTAGTCGGACCTATCCTAGCCGCACAGATGGGCTATCTACCAGGAACTCTATGGATCATCGTCGGAGTCGTATTAGGAGGAGCTGTGCAAGACTTCATCATCCTATTCGGTTCGATGCGTCGTAATGGAAAATCACTTGGTGAGATTGCGCGGGAAGAAATCGGGCCCGTTGGCGGTTTTACAGCTCTGATTGCCGTACTGAGTATCATGATTATCCTGCTTGCAGTACTCGCACTTGTAGTTGTGAAAGCGCTTGCAGATTCACCTTGGGGCATGTTTACGATCGCGATGACCATCCCCATCGCTCTCTTCATGGGGGTTTATATGCGTTTCGTACGTCCTGGTAAAGTATTAGAATCCTCACTCATTGGATTTGGGCTACTGCTTCTTTCGCTGGTACTCGGACAATATGTATCCGTCCATCCCACACTCGCTCCTTTGTTTACCCTAAAAGGAGAAACGATCGCTTGGTTTTTGATCATCTATGGCTTTATCGCCTCCGTCATCCCGGTATGGCTATTACTAGCACCACGAGACTACTTAAGCACCTTTCTCAAAATCGGCACCATCTTCGCTTTAGCACTGGGGATTATCTGGGTCGCACCTGAGCTTCAGATGCCAGCACTAACGAAATTTATCGACGGGACAGGCCCTGTGTTCGCAGGAAATCTATTTCCCTTTGTCTTTATCACCATCGCTTGCGGGGCCATCTCTGGATTTCATTCCCTCGTCTCTTCCGGAACCACTCCTAAGATGATCGCCCGCGAATCACATGCTCAGGCGATTGGGTACGGTGGGATGATTACCGAATCATTTGTCGCCATCATGGCACTAATCGCCGCCTGCCTCCTAACTCCAGGCATCTACTTCGCGATCAATAGCCCGGCCGCTGTAATCGGGGTGGATGTAAATAGTGCCGCCACTGCTGTCTCTAACTTTGGATTTACCATTACGCCTGAGGAGTTAACGACCACCGCAAAAGATATCGGAGAAAATAGCATCCTCTCTCGAACAGGTGGAGCACCTACACTTGCAATCGGTATGGCTCATATTTTTTCAAGTGTGTTAGGTGGCAAAGCGATGATGGCATTTTGGTATCATTTTGCCATCTTATTTGAAGCCGTCTTCATCCTAACCACGATTGACGCGGGCACCAGAGTGGGGCGTTTTGTCTTGCAAGATTTAATCGGCAACTTTGTTCCCAAATGGAAGCGAACCGACTACCTCCCGGCCAATATCCTCGCGAGTGCGCTCATCGTAGCGGGTTGGGGCTATTTCCTCTACCAAGGCGTAATCGATCCCCTTGGTGGCATTAACACACTGTGGCCTCTCTTTGGAATCGCCAACCAGATGCTTGCTGTCATCGCACTAGTTGTAGGAACTACCATCCTCTTTAAGATGGGCAAAGCCGTCTATACGTGGGTGACATTGATTCCTTTCGGATTTCTAACGATGGCTACCATGACCGCAGCATATGCCAAGCTATTTGATCCGAGTCCAAAAATCGGCTTCCTCGCCGCCGCTGACAAGTATCAAGCCGCACTCGATGCCGGCCAGCTTCTCGCACCCGCTAAATCCGTCGATCAGATGAAACAAATCATCCTAAACAACCAAATCGATGCATGGGTCACAGGTCTATTTATGCTACTAGTTGCTATTATCATCCTTGATGCGTTCAAAGTTTGGTATAACATCCTGTTTACCAACAAGCAACTCCCACTTCGTGAATCTCCCTACGTTTCAAATGCTCATTCCATAAGGGGGTAAACAAGCATGTGGTCTAAGCTTTGCAACTTTCTCCATGACATCGCAGGAGTTCCTAGCTACAAACGCTATCTCGAACACTTAGCCAAGCATCATCCCAACCAAGAGCCTTTGAGTGAAAAGGAGTTTCACAGACAAGCAACAGACAAGAAGTATGGAGGGGGGAGTATTCGGCGTTGTTGTTGATGAAAAAACCAAGCGTCCCTTTAGAAGGATGCTTGGTTTTTTTAACGATGTGCCATTTCCGAAAGAGTTTGTAAGCCCTTTCAATTCCTTAGACATTCAATAAATCTTATCTTGGGTCATTCTTGTCGTTTTAAGCATTGGGTTTTAATCCATAATCTTTACGATCGCTAGCCTTTGCCCATGCTTGGAAAGGTCCACCTTCATTTTCTACATTGATGTAAACATGTTCTACTTTTTGTGCATTCTTTTCTATTTTTAAATGCTCTTGTTGGAGAACATAAATTTTTTCGATCCCCATCCAGCATGATGCCATATAATCGAGGATTTTTAGTTCTTTAGAAGAAACGAGAAAACAGTTAGGCGTTTCAAACGTGTTGATCTGTTTCGTTAATTTAGGGATTGCATTAAAAAGACGATCGCTTTCACAGGATGCGATGATGCTATGCGTCTCATCCAGAAGATAGAAATGATCAGGAGTGAGCGTTGCACGAAGATCATCAGGCAATAGCACAACTGGAACAGATGGCTCTTTGTCTTCTTCTAGAAGGGCTTGTTGTACATAGAGGAAATCATCAGCAAATCCAGCGTCATCTGCATCTTTCTTATTGCTAGAATAAGTGGATCTGCTAATTCCTTTTTCCTCCATAAAAGCATTACACATCGGGCATGGGTAGCACGAGGTAAAGATCTCACCATTTTGTAGAGATCCTTCTCCATACACCTCTTCATGGTTTCGAATCGCTTGCACTTCTGCATGTGCAGTCGGATCTAGATGATCTGTCACACGATTACATCCTACTATTTGGTTCTGTCCAGTTTGATCAACTGCAACTGCACCAAATGGCCCACCATTTTCTTGTATATTTTGAATAGCCGAATCATTTGCTCTTTTTAGAAGTTCTATTCCCTTTTCTTTATTTATCATAGGAACACCTCATTTTTCAGAAATAATGAATCTTTTTAGAAATGCACTCTATATACATTCCTTCTTCTTAATTTTACATAAAGAATTGGCTATGTCAAAGGATACTTTATCCATTTAAAGAGTTAATCTACTTGTGTATTCGATGAATTTAAATACTCAAACAAGTATATCCATCCAAACATTTGAGATTGAGAGATTCCATGTGGTTCTCTCATTTTTTATAGGAGCTACTAATCCGAAGCGGAAACAACCCTGGAGTTATCTAGTATGCTTCGCCGTTTTTTATGTGTATGTAATGGATGTGATGAAGTACACATTATTCCCCATACATATTGGAATTTTTTCAGACTCAGTCTGGCCATCAATCAACACAGTCCCATTTCGTATGGAGTCAATTCAGTATCTCCTATCAGGTCAATCTCTTGTTCAAATTTGTTGGTGTGGTAGTGGGATACTATATTTTCCGGCTGTTCTTTCTTGTAGTGGTTCGTATGATTGAGAAATCTCAAGGGGATTTGGATGCGTTTTCTGGTTATATCTCTAGCAAAAACCCATTCTGAGGCAAATAAAAAGAATCCGTTTTGAAAAAAGATTGATCAAAACGGATTCTTACATAATAGATGTAAGTTTAGTTTTTTTCGACTTGGCTTACACATCATATAGCGAACTAAATCATCGCCTCTTTTTTATAAAGTAAGGGTAAGCTTACTAGCAACATAACCATTCCTAGTGCCAAAAAATATAGTGGCATTGCAAGGATTGTTCCATTATGGAAAACGCTCATACCATAGATTATAGCGCTGACGAATAAATAATAACCTAAGCTAAATATCGCACTTGCAGAACCAATGACGTCTTGAAAGTCAATGAGAGCTAAGCTTAAACAGTTTGGCAAAGCAGTACCTGTACCAAATAGAATAATAAACACACTACCAATCATGAATAGCATTTGTAATGAAATCGGTAAAAAATGTACCGATGTAGCGAGCAATGTACCGATAAGCATAATAGCCAACCCGCGTACGATAATCTTCTCAGGTTTTGTGTTACTAACGAGTCGCTTAGATAACATCGCACCTGCAATAGAAGCAAACGCAACGATAATGCCTAAAAAACCATACATCGCACTTGTTAGTGTAAAGTATTTCGTAAAAATAAACGGTGCTTCGGCATAGTAGCTAAATAATACACCGTTAATACCACCAATTAATAAGCCATAGCGCCATAGACGAACATCTGTGATCATGCGCTTTACTATTGGTAGTAGAGGCTTGATTTCGGTTATAGCAAGCGCTGTTTCAGGTAAACGTAAAAATGCATGGCAAAATACAATAATACCCATAACGACTAACACCAAAAATACGACTTTCAAGCCCAAATAATAATCGGTAAAGCCACCGATTAACGGACCAATGGCAGGTGTAAAGGCAAGGGCAGCTGAAATTTGAGCGAACAATTTATGGCGCTCAACGCCAGAAAAGCTTTCGCGTAAAATCGTTTGTGTCACGACAGAGCCAACACTAGCACCAAACGCTTGAATAAAGCGTGCTACTAATAAAACCGCCATTTCATTTGCTACTAAACAAAGTATATTACCAACAAAATATAAAAGTAGCCCATAAAGCATTGCCTTGCGACGACCGACTTTATCGGATAAACGCCCAAAGAAAAATACCCCTAAGGCAAAAGCGATAAAATATACACTCATAACAAGCTGTGCATCACTCATAGAAGTTCCAAATGCTTCTGCGATAGAAGGTAATGATGGACTAAAAATGGTTTCACTAATTTGCGGAAAGCCTACTAATATAATCAGTAATAATAAGCTAGGTGTTTTGTTTTCGATGTTTTTCTTCAAAAGAATCCTCTCCTAGATAATTATAGGTTTGAAAGAAAAACATCGTAGCTTGGGAAATGGTGGTTTCATGAGTTTAATTTTTTCTAAATCACTCATGGATTCACTTCCTTCCAACTAAAAATCCGTAATAAATCATACTATCTTTTTAGTACGTATTCAATACAAGGTTTTCTCCCTGTTAGGTTTTTCCATTCAGAAAGAGCCATCCTCCCATGTTGTATATTGAAAAGAATAGCGTTCTTTATTATACCGCACATAACCACAGCTAATATATGGCTCTATATCATGTTTTTCCATAAAAACATCCAATCATACTAGGTTAGAGAAAAAGGGTGCTTATCAAATATGAAGGTCGATATTTAGGGGGTACTTTTAGCGATAGCAAATATGGCTATCTGGAATAGCTGGACAGGCCAAGAAACAGCAGATTTGTTAATCGCTTTTATACGTAAACATGGTGTGGATTCAAAACTATTTGATCATCCGGATTATTTAGAGAGAACTATCGACCGAGCCCTCAACGACATCGAAAAACAAAAAGAATCACGAGTATCGGACATCCACGAAGAGAGGGCTAGAAGAGAAATCAAAACATCACAAAATGAAAGACTGAGGTGGGATTACGTTGAACCTGGAATTCCTGAATTCCAATACCATCTTGTCCTACTAACTCACTCGGATCGGTAATAGGCATCTCAAAGTCAATTACCGCCTGAATCTCGCCGACTGGCAGTGTTACATAGATAAATGCTTTAACAGGTCCATTAGGAAACACCCCATCTCACGGAAATCAAGTCACTTCCACTTTTCTTACCAAAAGATCCGCCAAAATGAAAGCCTTTAAAGCCCAATGACACTGTAGAAAAACAGAATGGTACTAAATAGTTATCTCTAACTACCAGTATCCATTCTGCGTTTTCGTTAGTTAAACATGGATTCCGTTACCTTAATCAGCTCGGATTCAGGGATATTTTCACCACGAATCAAGTAATACTTCCCATCTTTCCAGAGCATGATCTTTGTAAGATCATCCATCAGTATAATCCAAGCATCAACACCAGCGAGAGTTACCCTCTTTCCCTCACTAAGATCACTCTCTGGTTTTTTAGAGCCATCATCATTTGATTGTAGAACAAGTAAATTTCGTCTTTCGTTCGTTGGATCAACCCACGCTTGTCTTGTAATATATAGACTATCACTGGACAATTGCCCCACTTTACTAACTTGCTCTGGCACGGCATTTAATCCTCGTGGGATAAAGGTTGGCTCCTTCACCTCATAGGTAGCTTGATCCACTACTGTCCTTTCATTTGTTTCTTTAGAAGCAGTCATTTGCTTCTGCGTAGAATCCTTCGCTTTTGCAAATCCGACCTGATAGAGTACAATTCCCAGAGCAATTACGAACGCTGTACTAATCGCAATCAAACTCAAACTTTTTTTCATCGAAATTCCCCTCCTAATTATCTAGAATCAGACTTACATACAAATGAAATGTTGCCTTTCAAATCCATGATCAACCTTCCAATATTCAAACGCCTTGTTGGTTGTCTCAATATCAACGAACCAGCCGTAACATGCATCACGACGATACATCGCTGGGGAATTGTCCTGTACGTTAAATAAATTGATATAGATGAGCAGAGCCCTTTGCTCCTACATATGACCGATAGGCCTGGAATCTTGCCCATGTATCGCTCCCTACAATTCCATCCGCTTTCATCTTTCGGTTTTCCTGAAACTCCATAATCCCTTTTTTTGTATTCTTCCCATAGCGTCCATCAACACCGCTGTATCCCCATGGAGTTTCAAGTAACATACGCTGTACCGCCTGTACATAACCTCCAGAGGATAAATATCCTGATCCAACATAGTCATTTTTAGACCATACATCTTGCATTGGGTGAGCAAATGCGGTAATTGGCGCCATAACGATTAAAACCATAAATAGAATGGGTACTAAACGCTTTACTCTACTTTTCATTCTCCTCGTCTCCTATTCCTTTCCATTCTCCAAATAATTTCTGGCCTATCTCTTAGCGAAACAGAAAATGGACCCATCTATCCTTCATCACACTCATCCTCATCTACCATCATCGCCATCTCCACAGTCCCATCTTCCCGATAGACCACGATTCGGTTCAAACATAGCTTGCGATCTTCGGTTACGATGCCATAGGCCCTGAGCATCTGCCATTCTTCTGGTTTACTCATGGGGCAGTTCATCCAGCGAAGATGTCATAGTTTTTTCCTCGAACAATCGTCAGATCTCCCGACTTAAAGGACATGCTGTCTAGGAGGGCAATATCAAATTCCTTCCCTTGAACAGTCGTCAGTTTGACGATGACCATCTTACGGACAGTCGGCTTTAAGAGGTTCGTCGTGACATCCAGCTTAATAATCTCCGTATCTGTCGAATCAACCGCTTCCTGTACCATTTCCTGCTGTTGCACGTCAAATAATGCCTGTTCCTTTAGATAGCTAACGAACGCTTGAATCTCTGGCGATTGCCCTGAAATACTCATCTGTAACATGCACTACACTCCCCTTACGTAATAAGAAATGAAAATGTATCTCTTCTCTACTCACAATCATATTCTTCCACATTGCACACCTTCGGACAAATCTGTATATTTAGAAATATAAATGAATATTTTGTCCTCTTATCTTGGATAAAAACCAAATCGTCACACATATTCGGAAAAATAAAAATAAATCTAGCCATCTTGCAACTGACTACGTGAATATGGACAAGAAATGCGGTTTTCTGGTCTGAAAATATTTTTTAGAGGTGAGCCTATGAAAACAATCGATCGTTTCTTTGTACCGTCGGAACTGGGTGAAGTATTCCGCAAAGCGAGAGAACAGAGGGAAATTACACAACTAGACCTCGCCCTAGAAACCAATCTACATCAGTCATTTATATCTAAAGTCGAACGCGGCGCCTTCCAAGCCAACCGAGATCGGCTACAAGTATTATGCGAATCATTAGAGTTAGACTGGAATCAGCTAGATCAGTATATACAGCAAGCACCTGATGACGAATTGGACATACAGTTACTTCTCATGGAAATTGAACATGAGATTAGTATCGGCGATGCTGATCTCGGTCTCGAAGAACTACGAAGATTAGAGGAAACTCGGAAGATGGGTAGCGAGAGCAACAAAGATGTATTAACTCCTACCTTCCATTACTTACGGGGTAGACATGCAGAGAAAAAACAGAAATGGCATGATGCTTTGGAGTTCTATGCCTTGGCAGAAAAGACTGTTCGCCAATTTGAAGTGAACCCAAAAAGTTAGACACGAAGTTTTAAGCAATCTGCAGGGTATGTGTTCGGTATTGAACCGGACTCATGCCCTTTAGTTTTATCT